>JAFYIE010000071.1 GCA_017538795.1 Bacteroidales bacterium
ATCAATGCTGTCAAGGTGTTTCAATGAGCTATTGTAATAATCCGTCATCACGCCGTTGACGATTTCGCGGACGTTGTATTTGGCAAAGAGGTCGAGGACAGCCTGCATTTTTTTGTCGTCACGGCCTTTTGGCATTGAGAAATAGCCTTCGAGACGTTTTTTATCTTCTGCAGAAGCGAGCTCAAGAGCTTTCAGATATAGGTATGTCTTTTTGTTGTCGGCGATGTCGCCTCCCGGCATCTTGCCGAAAACTTTCACATCACCGTAGCAATCGAAGAGGTCATCCTGCAACTGGAATGCGATGCCGAGGTCGATGCCAAAGTCATAGACGGCCTTCATGTTTTTCTCGTTGGCACCGGCAACGATGGCACCGATTTTCAAGACTGAGCCAAGCAAAACAGCGGTTTTCAGACGAATCATCTCGATGTATTCGTCAAGGGTGACATCGTCGCGAGTCTCAAAATTCAAGTCATGCTGCTGACCTTCGCACACCTCGAGCGCCACCTTGCAAAGCTCGGCGAGAATCTTCTGTGAGTAGGCTTTGTTGGTGCTCAGTGCATACTGGAACGCCTTGATGAGCATGGTGTCGCCTGAAAGCAACGCGATGTTGGAGTTCCATTTGTGGTAAACGGTCTCCAAACCGCGACGCAGCGGCGCCTCGTCCATGATGTCATCGTGAATCAAGGTGAAGTTATGGAAAATCTCAGCGGCCGCTGCAGGTGTGAGGCATTCGTTGATGTCGCCGCCAAACATCTCGCACGAAAGCAAAGCCAAGGTCGGGCGCATACGCTTGCCCTTCTGGCGCATAGTATAATCTATCGGAGCGTATAGCTCGCTCGGAGTTCCCATAAAATCCTGTGACTCAATGAAATGAGTAATCATTTCCTGAATTTTCTCAACTGATGTCATATCTTTTTTCTATTAAATGTCAAAACTAAAGCTGGCAAAACCAATATGTTGGTTATCAATGCGATAAGCAGCGTGAACGGAACGAGGAAGCCCACGATCTTCGTGCCGCCGAACGACGAGAAGGCGAAGATGAGGAAACCGCAGATGAGCACGCTGGCTGAGTAAATCATGCTTGGACCTGTCTCCAAAATCGCCGCCATCACTGATTTCTTGATGTCGTTGTTGTTGATTTTCATCTGCAAACGATACCTCGCCAGATAATGAATGGTGTTGTCGACGCTGATGCCGAGGGCTATGCTGAACACCAAAATTGTCGACATCTTCAGCGGGATGCCGCAGAAACCCATCACGCCGGCAGTAAACAGCAACGGGATGAGGTTTGGTATCAACGAGATGATCACCATCTTGAACTTATGGAAGGTGATTGCCATCAGCAACGCGATGACGATGAACGCCAGAAGCAGCGAATGCGAAAGGTTGACAATCAGATAATTAGTGCCTTGTAACGTCACCATGGCACTGCCCGTCATCACCACGTCGTATTTTTCTTTCGGGAAAATCTTGTCGATTTGCGGCTTCAGCGACTTGCTGATATTGTCTATTTCCGGCGTTGTCACATTTGCCATCTGCACCGATACACGAGTGCTTTGCATCTGACTATCAATGTATTGCGTCACAATCTTCGGCAGCTCGCCGCCTTTCGTCTCAGGCATATATTTCATGATGAAGCCGAACTCGTTGTTGCTCGGCACCTTGTATTGCTTACGGTCACCATTGAAGAAGCCTTGGCGAGCGAACTTCACCACTTCGGCGATGCTCAGCGGACGGCTGAACTCTGGATAAAGCGCCAGATTGTCTTGTAATTGCTGCACTTTACGGATGAAGTTAGCATTCATCACGCCTTTAGGCTTGCGGGTGTCGATGGATATCTCGAACGGCATCACGCCGCCAACGTTATCCTCAAAAAACATGATGTCTTTGTAAAGCTTGTCGTTCTTGGCGATATCGTCAACCACTCTTCCAGAGGTCGTCATTCTCATCGCACCGAGGACGCAGAGGGTAAGAAGCACCGCCAGCACTGCATAAACCACACGTTTTTTACTTAAAACAAACGCCGACACCTTCTCCATGATGTAGTTGATGTTCGGGTTGTTCATGTAGTTCACCAGTTTGCCTTCAGGTTTTTTCTGGTAGCTGAAGAATGTCGGCAGCAACACCATCGTCATGACGTAAGTGAGCATGATACAGACACTTGCGAGGATTCCAAACGGCACCAGCAACACGTTTCTCGTGATGATGAACGAGGCAAAACTGACCGCCGTGGTGACATTCGTCAGGAAATTCGCCGGACCGATGCGCACTATCACATTGTGCAAAGCCTGCATCTTGTCATGGCAAACATTATACTCGCGATGGTATTTGTTGAGCATGAAAATTGAGTTCTCGACACCTATTATTATTAATAGAGGCGGTAGCACACCTGTGAGGATGGTCACATCGAAGTTCAGCAGCACCATGATGCCGAACATATAAATCACTGATAATAAAACGATTGTGACGACGCTGACGAGCGGACGCCATGAGCGGAAGAAGAGGTATAGGATCAGGCCAGCCACAAAAATTGCCAGCACTGTAAACCCGACAATCTCCTTGACCATCTTCTGAGTGGTCACTTCGCGGATATAAGGCATGCCTGAGATGCGCATCTCGATGTTGTGTGCCTTACCGTAATTATTGATTAGCTGCTTTAACGAGCTCACCAACTCGGTGCGTTTCTTGGAGTTAACATATTCATCCTCAAGGGAGATGAGCATCGTAGTGGAATGTTTCTCTGAGTTAAAAAGCAGTCCGTCGTACATCGTGAGGCTCATGATTTCTTCACGAATGGCATCGACTTCAGCCTGCGTCTCAGGACGTTGTTTCACCACCTGAGTAAGCTCAAACTTCTTGATACTATCGTTCTTTTTAAGATTGTAAACCCTTGTGACTGAAAGACATTCAGTGACGCCAGTGATTTCACGAATCTTGGCATTAAGGTCGTAATAATCTTTAAAATGCTCAAGAGTAAAAAGGTTCTCATCGTACATCCCGACGAAGATGCTACGTCCGTCTTGACCATATTTTTCAAGGAATTGCCGATAGACTACCATGGTGGTGTCGCTTTCGGGCAAAGTGTTCGCCATGTTATGGCCCATCTTCATGTTAAAGGCTTTCAACCCCAACAATATCATCAATAAAGTCGCTATTGTAAGGTTGAGAACGCGGTGCTTTAAGATATAATCTGCAATTTTATCCCACATAACTCAAAATATTCGCCACGATAGCAGATTACTGAAAGCAAGATGTAAAACAGGAAGATGAACGGCAGCGCTACCAGTTGCAGGATTATCACCGCGATGATGGCGAAAATCACAACAAAATAACGGAGGATGTTATCTTTAAATCTTAAATTTTTAATCTTAAACGAGAAGAACGGCACTTCGCTGATCATCAGCCAACTGAAGATGGCGACCATCGCCAGAAGGAAATATGGATTTTCGACAAACGACAAATTCGCAAATGGCAGTGATGCGACGAACAATCCTACTGCCGGTACCGGAAGCCCGATGAATGAGCTTGTTTGACGTGTGTCGATGTTGAACTTTGCGAGACGCACAGCTGCGAAGGCTGCCAGTATGAACGCCAGCATCGGGAAGACGTTGACATCGGCAATCATCCAGCTTATGCCCGTTTTGCTAAGCAACATTGCTATGATGAACGATGGCGCCACGCCAAAAGAGACGACATCCGACAAGGAGTCGAGCTCCCCTCCTATTGGAGATTTCGCGTTGAGCAGTCGCGCCGCAAAGCCGTCAAAGAAATCGAAAACAGCTGCGACAAATATCATCGCGGAAGCGCCGAAAACATGACCTTGGCAAAGTAAAAATATTGAAACACAGCCGCTTATAAGGTTGCAGCATGTGATAGTATTAGGTATGTGTTTGACAAGTGACATAACTCAAATTTTTGCAAAAATAATAATTTTTTATTTCTGTCGGTAAGAATTCGGTGTGCAGCCAGTGTGCGCCTTGAAATATTTATAGAAAAACGATTGGTTCGGGAAGTTAAGTTGATCAGCTATCTCTTTGATGCTCAAGTCGGTATGACGCAAAAGATGCTGTGCTTCGAGTATCACATATTTATTGATGATTTCCGGAGCCGAAAAACCACTTACGTTTTTGATGATTTGCGAGAGGTACTTAGGCGTGATACACAGCTTATCGGCATAGAAACTCACCGAGCGCTCTTTATTGTGATGTTTTTCAACGAGTTCGACAAAAAGTTCAAACACTCGTTTATGTCTTGTCGACGGCGCCTTCTCATCGTTTTCGGCTGCCGCGTCAAGACGTTTTTTCAACATGCCTCCGATGAGATAAAAGACTGATGTGAGCAGGTAGCTTATACTGTCGTTACGATATTCAGAATCCGTAATGATAACATTATCAAGAAGCTTGAAATACTGCATCGACAGCTCCACCTCTTCCGGACCCATCTCCATGATAGGGCTTTTCAGCATGTTAATGGCGTCGACGAAGATCTTGCTGAGGTCGGAACTAAGTGTCATCATATATTTTGGCGACACTGCAAGGATAGTCAGCTCGACAAGCTCATCGTTGCCGTCAACCGGTTCGAGTTGTATAATATTATTAGGTATGTTCACCGCCAACATGCCATCGTGAATCTCATATTCCGTCAAGTTGATGGTGCATTTGAAATGACCTCTACGGCAATAAGCCGCCACGAAGCCATCGATGCGACTCGGGAACTTAAGTAATTCTAAATCAACGTTATTCGTCTGCCGCGCCAGGATAAAATCATCGCCAATGCTGATGATATCGTCCTTCAAAAAAAGCTCCTTGACTTTCGAAAGAGTGAACTTGTTGAACGCCTTGTTATCCATTTCTGAAAAATTTTCGACAAAAGTACACTATTTTTATAATATGATATAAATATTTTTGAAAAATTTCGACCTTTAGATACTTTTTAGGCAAAATTTGACCTTTACAGATATTAAAATCTGTTGTTATTTTGCATTCGCAATTCAGACAATAAAAGTATAAATTATAAAAACAATGAAAAGTGTAATCATTAAAAGGTTTTTAGCGATGTTGACCCTGCTTCTGGCGATGGCCTCTCCTGTCGTTGCGCAGCAAGTCCTGACGTTGCAGAACTGCCGCGACATGGCACTTGAGAACAACAAAAATCTCAAGATCTCGCAGGAGAAGGTCAATATGGCTAACTACGACAAGAAAATCGCATGGGCTAACTACTTCCCGACCATCTCGGCACAAGGGACGTATATGCACAACGAGAAACAGCTACAGCTACTCAGCGATGAAAAAATCAACACCATCAGCACTGTAGGCAGCACATTACAGGGCGACGTCAACGGATTTATAGACCCTGCCATTCAAAACTTGATGCAGAACCCGTTGATGTATCAGATTATCATGAACAGCCCGGAGTTACAGGCTCTTATCCAGGATCTGCACCACCTTGGAGCTTTAGAGACGCTCGACGCCATCGGACAAGAAGTATCGAAAAACTTCATCCTAGACACTCGTAACGTATATGCAGGCATGGTCACAGTGATGGAGCCTGTGTACGCTGGCGGCAAGATCCGCGCTTACAACAAGATGGCGCAATATGCACAAGACCTCGCCGAGATGCAGCTGACTACCGAACAACAAGAAGTCATAGTTGCAACCGATAAAGCCTACTGGCAAATAGTGTCATTGGCTAACAAACAGAAACTCACCGAGAACTACGTTGAGCTGCTCAGAACGATGTCGGACAATGTCGACAAGCTCGTTGCTGAAGGCATGGCCACCAACGCCGACAAGTTATCCGTCAAGGTGAAACTCAACGACGCCGAGCTGTCGCTCATCAGAGTGCAGAATGGTGTGGCGCTCTCGAAGATGCTCCTCTGCCAGAGCTGCGGATTGCCTCTCGACAGCGACATCATCCTTG
>JAFYIE010000072.1 GCA_017538795.1 Bacteroidales bacterium
AACATTAAATAAAAAATATCATGCAAAACATCGATTGGGGATCACTCCCATTTGGTTACTACCCAACAAATTACAACATCCGCTGCTACTACAGAAACGGCGAATGGGGCGAGTTAGAGTACAGCTCAGAAACAACTATCAACATCCACATGGCAGCCACATGCTTGCACTACGGTCAGGAAGCTTTCGAAGGCTTGAAGGCTCACCGCGGCGCTGACGGCAAGGTTCGTATCTTCCGTCTCGACGAGAACGCAAAACGTTTGCAGTCGTCATGCGACGGTATCTGCATGCCACGTTTCCCAATGGAGAAATTTGAGGAAGCCATGATCAAATGCGTGCAGCTCAACAAGGAATTCATCCCTACATACGAAAGCGGCGCTTCATTGTACCTCCGTCCATTAATTATAGGTACTGGCGCCCGCGTTGGTGTGAAACCGGCTGACGAATATCTGTTCATCGTGTTCGCAACACCGGTAGGACCATACTTTAAAGGCGGCTTCCAGGCTAACCCATACGTCATCACACGTAAATACGACCGTTCAGCTCCTCTCGGAACAGGTGTCTACAAAGTCGGCGGCAACTACGCAGCATCATTGCGCGCTCACACCGAGGCTTGCCACGGCGGTCAGTATGCTTGCGAGTTCTATCTCGACGCAAAAGAGAAGAAATATATCGACGAGGCTGGCGCAGCTAACTTCTTCGCAGTGAAAAACAACACATACATCACTCCACAGTCAACATCAATCCTTCCATCAATCACCAACAAGAGCTTGATGCAGATCGCTGAAACTCTCGGCATGAAGGTTGAACGTCGTCCAGTGGCAGAAGAAGAACTTGCTACATTTGAAGAAGCAGGCGCATGCGGTACAGCAGCCGTCATCAGCCCTATCTCACGCATCGACGACCCTGAGACAGGCAAGAGCTACACCTTCGGTGACGGCAAGCCAGGTCCATGGAGCCAGAAGCTTTACAATAAACTTCGCGGCATCCAGACAGGTCTCGAAAAAGACGAGTTCGGCTGGAACACCATCGTTGAGATTTAATAATCTTAAAAATTATTTTAAAAAACACGTCATTTTTTAGTGGCGTGTTTTTTATTTTTTGTATTTTTGTAAGTCTAAAATTGAATAATTATTTAAAATATCAAACTATGAAGAAATTTACTTTCGCTTTAATGGCATTGCTGGCAGCTGCTTTCACAATGAATGCTCAGCAATATGTCTCAACGGAGCCAGCCAACAGAAACGTCATCCTTGAGGAATTCACAGGCCGTAACTGCGGTTATTGTCCTGACGGACATTTGATCGCAAACAATATCATGGCTAACAACCCTGGCCGTGTTTGGGCTATCAACGTTCATTCAGGTAGCTATGCTCCAACTTCTTATCCTAATTTCAATACATCATGTTCTGCGACTATTTTAGGCGGCTTCTCGGTGAGTGGTTTTCCTTCAGGAGTTGTCAATCGCTCAACAGCTGCAGCTCAAGGCCGTAACGTGTGGAACAGCCTCGCCACTCAACAGCTTGGCCAGGCAGCTGAATGTAATGTGGCCGGTGTGGTGAGAATCAACCCGGGTACACGTATGGCTACCATTACGGTGGAGGTTTATTATACTGGAAATAGCGGTTATGACCAGAATTATCTGACAGTCGCAATGCTTCAGGACAGCATCTTGGGTTCACAGTCAGGTATGACGAGCAATCCTGCACAGGTGGTCGGTAATCAGTATTGCCACATGCACATCCTTCGCGATGTCATTACAGAGAGCGCATGGGGCGATGAAATTGCTCCAACCACACAAGGCACTTTGATTACCAAGACTTACGAATATCAGATTCCGGAAAGCATCGGCAATCCTAACGGAGTGGATGTCATCCTCGATCATGTCTTCTTCCTCGCATGGGTTTCAGAACGCTTCCAAGGTACTCCTGCACGTCCGATTCTGAATGCTTGCGAACTGACAAAGACTTACATGACTGACCAACCTGTTTATCCTTCAATGGGCGATTTGTCACAGGTCATCGCGGCATCATGCAGCATGGACAAAGATTTCAAGTTCGTGCTCACAAACATCGGAACAGAAGCATTGACATCGGTGAAATTCAACGCCCAGATTGCAGGCGCGACACATGAATTTGAGTGGACAGGCGAACTTCCGTCGGGCGATAATACCAAAATGGATTTCGTGATGGAGATTCCTTTCGGTTCATATACAGGAACATTGAATATCATTGAAGCTAACGGTCAGCCATTTGAGGCATCGATGGGTTTCACTGCAGAATCTCAGGAATGGGCAGAGGCCGAATTCTTGGGTGAGACTACAAATCTCAAAGTATATATCATTCAGGATCAATGGGGTGAGCAGATCACTTGGGACATCATCAACTCAGCAGGCGAGATAGTGGCTGAAGGCGGCCCATATCAGCATCTTGTCGGTTCAGGATCGACACAAGCCAATGTCGAAAACATTGAAAATGTTCCTACAGACGAATGCTATCTGTTCAGAATCTACGACAGTAATAACAACGGTATCTGCTGTAATTACGGTAACGGATATTATTACATCAAAGATGCTACTGGAAACCATATCATCGATGGTGACGGCGACTTCGGCTCGATGGCTTCGCACCTCTTCTCTTTGAAGAGAGACCACACCTATGTTGATGAAAACGACGCTTCAAACAGCCTGAATATCTATCCTAACCCGGCTAATAGCAAGATTTTCGTCGAAGGTGAAAACGTCAGCGTTGTTGAGCTCTACAACTCGTTGGGACAGAAGGTTTTGACTGTTGAAGGCTCAGACAACACATCAGTCGACGTGGCTTCATTCAAGAATGGCGTATATGTCGTGAGAGTCATCACAAACGACGGAAGCGTCACAACAAAGAAAGTGACAATAGCACGTTAGTTTATCGCACCGAAAACGTCAAAAAAAATCTCGATTGGCTTATCTCCAGTCGGGATTTTTTTGTACTTTTGTGCTTCCAATAATTATTATCATGAGGAAAGATTTTGTTTTAACTTTGTTTTTAATTTTCTCAATTATTTTTGCTGTCAAAGCTAATCCTGTTGACCAGAATGCGGCAAAGGAAATCGGAGCGAAGTTTTTGAATGCGTCTGTGGGCATGAAGGCTACGGCCGGCGATTTGACGTTGGTGAAAACATATTACATGAGCAATGGCGATGCGGCATTGTATGTTTTTAGTGCATCGAATGGTTTTGTTATAGTTTCAGCTCAAGACGTGGCGACGCCTATTCTCGGCTATTCCGACGAGGGTCCGTTTGATGCCACTGACATTCCTGAGAACATGCAGTGGTGGTTAGGAGATTATGCCAAGCAGATTCAGTATGGAGTTGAGGAAAAACAGGTTGATTTCGAAAAAACAGCGAGAGAGTGGGAAATGGTGAAGCAGACGGGAAGGTTGAGTGAGGAGAGAGATGAACGCATGCAGGTCGGCCCGTTGCTGGTAGATGACATCTCTGGAGATTTGATATTATGGAACCAGAGTGCTGTTTACAGTACACAAACACCACAAATACCAAATACAGAAAACCATTATGCAGCAGGCTGTGTACCTGTTTCAATGTCACAGATTATGCGCAAATGGAAACATCCTACACAAGGAACAGGAACCCATACTTCTGATGGTAGCCACCATGAGACAGTTGACTTTGGAGCTACCACATATGATTGGGATGATATGCCAGTCTCACTCAATTCTGAGATTTTGGGAAGAACCCCTACATCGGATGAAATTTATGCTGTCGGTACTTTGCTGCATCATGCAGGAGTCGCCGTGGATTGTTTTTATAAGCTTTCAGGTACTGACGCTCAATCTGAAAAAGTGCCAAATGCATTGATGACTTATTTTGGTTATTCAAATGAGGCTAAACTCGATAGACTAACTTATAGAACTGACTCAATAGCAATTTGGAAAGTAAAGCTTCGCTCAAGTATCGATCACGGTTATCCTATGTATTATTCAGGTATCGACCATGGTACTTTGGGGCATGCTTTTGCATGCGACGGCTATGATGACGAGGATAAATTCCATATCAACTGGGGTTATGATGGTAATAAAAACGGTTTCTAT
Source organism: Bacteroidales bacterium (assembly GCA_017538795.1). Lineage (GTDB taxonomy): Bacteria > Bacteroidota > Bacteroidia > Bacteroidales > F082 > Limimorpha. The sequence goes on from JAFYIE010000072.1 coordinate 4,095, forward strand.
GCAATTGGCGCTTTGAATTATGGCGGTAATGCCAACTATAACGCATGCAATGACGCTATTTTCAACATTCACCCGGCGGGAACGACAACGATATTTGACATAAGCGTTACATCAAATAACGATTCATACGGCATGGTGACGATTTCGAGCACAAAAGTCGCATATGGTAATAATGTGACGGTTACAGCAACACCTAAATCAGGTTATTGTTTCTGCTATTGGAGATTGAATGGAGTTAATGTGTCGGAAAATGCCGAGTATACATTCGACGTTAAATATGATAGAGACTTGGTTGCAGTCTTCTCTGCGCCATATACAATTACAACGGCATCTGCAGATGAAGACCAAGGTACAGCGGCAGGTGATGGGATCAACATTAACTATGGTGTGATGCACACTATCACAGCGACACCTAAAGATGGTTATATATTTGTTAACTGGACTAAAAAGGAAGGAGAAGAAGATGTTGTCGTTTCATCGCATAACCCTTATACATTCAAAGTTGTTGGAGGTGGTGAGTATACAGCACATTTTGAGGAGTTGGAAGGCGTCGCGATAGGAACAGGTGATGCTACATTTAATTATTTGCCGACAAACTCATACTATAAGTATTCATATTCGCAGCAAATTATTACAGCAAATGAAATCAACAAAAGAGGTGATTTGGAGAGTATTGCTTTGTATAATACAAATACAAGCAATCCTCGCTTGTGGGATATTTATTTGAAGATGACTGACAAAACCACTTTTGCTAACACTACTGATTGGATAACTGTCACAGAGGATGATCTATACTATAGTGGTAGTATAACCTTAAGTGGCAATGAATGGACATATATTAAGTTAGACAAAAAGTTTGCTTATGATGGTATGTCGAATCTTGCAATTATTATAGATGACAATACAAATGCCACTACAGGAAGTCGTGTTGTGTGTAAATCGTATAGCGTTACTGGAAATCATTCAATCTATAGATATGCAGATGCAAACTTAGATCCGATGGATCCAACTGCAGGAAGTTATACTACAAGTAACAGCTCTTCCAGAAATCGTTTTATTTTAAACATCATCCCTGATGCAAGTACCACTTATCCAGTGACAGTTTCTGTTGAACCTGCAGGCACTGGTTTTGTCAGTGGTGACGGCGATTTCATCTTTGGTGAATTGTGTACACTTACGGCAGAACCTAATGAACAATATGCGTTTAAGAATTGGACCAGAAATGGTGTTCAAGTATCTACGGATGCTACTTATTCGTTTAATGTGAAGGAAGCGCATGACCTGGTGGCTAATTTCTATTCGGATATGCCGATAAGTTTCTTGGACAACAACGTTGAAACATTATGTGTGACAAATTGGGATACCAATGAGGATGGATTCCTTTCTACTGCCGAAGCAGCTGCTGTAACGAATCTTGGTGATGTGTTTAGCGCAAACACGACTATCACAGCATTTGATGAGTTGCGATATTTTATTGGTTTGACTGCCATACCTAACAATGCGTTTAAAAATTGTACCAATCTCACGAGGATTGTGATACCTGAGAATGTTACAACAATAGGTACAAGCGCATTTCAAGGTTGCAGCGCCTTGAGCGGCACTTTGTCATTGCCAGCAGAACTGATAACTATAGGGCAGGATGCTTTCCATGGTTGCAGTAGTTTAACAGGCTCTTTGGTAATACCAAATAAGGTAACCTCCATAGAAATTGATGCTTTTAATGGTTGCTCTGGCTTTGATGGAACTCTAATACTTGGTGAGAAAGTCGTTACAATTAAAAATAGAGCTTTTGCTGGTACAGGTTTTACAGGAGATCTGGTGATTCCTAAATCAGTACAAACTATTGGCTCATCTTTTGATGGCTGTAGCGGATTTGATGGTATGTTAGTTATAGGAGAAGCTGTGACAAACCTTAGTATGTATGCATTCCAAAATTGTAGTGGCTTTAAAACTATAATTATAGAGCGTGCAACTCCGCCATCTGCTTCAAATTATAGTTTTACTGGGATGACATTTACAATTCCTGTATATGTTCCGAATGGCACAATTGCATCATTTAGCGCTGCAACAGGTTGGAGCCAGTTTACCAATTATCAAGATCAGATAAAAACATCAGCATGGACAGCTCCAACAGCGACCGATGTGATTAGTGTCGATAATATTTATGAGTTGACGACCGATGTGACAGCTCGTTATATCTATTTCACAGCTGACGATAAAGTCCTCACTGTTCCAAATGGTAAAACTTTGACTGTTTCCAATGGAATTGCCACAACAGACGCTTCCCAACTCCTCATCAACGACGGTGCCCAACTCATTACCCCGAATCCGGTTCTTGCCACAATTCAGAAATCCATTACAGCGGCAGCCACGAAAGACGGGGAGGGGTGGTACACAGTATCTTCACCGGTGAATACGGCGAGCATAACAGGAAACACCAATCTTATCACCGGCACATACGACCTATATCGTTACAACGAGGATACACACATGTGGGAAAACTACAAATACGCCGCTAACAACAACTTCGACAACGTTTTGGAAAACGGCCGCGGCTATCTCTACCGTAACGCTGCGGATTTGACGCTATCGTATGCAGGATCGGTCAACACCGAAAACGTCGACTACGCCGTGACAAACAACGGCGGCACGCTGGCAGGATTCAACCTCGTCGGAAACCCATATTCACACAATATCTACAAAGGTGATGGAACAGCTCTTCCTAACTCTAAGTCAGAGGATTACGAACTCAGCATAGGCTTCTACACCTTGACAAACGAAGGCGCATGGACAGCGGGAACCGACAACACCACAGCTATAAAACCCGGACAAGGATTCCTCGTGCAAGCCGTTACAGCCGGTACGCTGACCTTCACTAACACCGACGCGAAAAACGCAAGCAAGGCTAAAAACGACAACATAATGTTCGCGGTTTCAAATAATCAGTACGAAGATGTCGTGTATGCTTCGTTTGAAAGAGCTCATGGTCTTAACAAAATCGACCACCGCAATGCTAACATCCCGATGCTTTACATCGAGCAAGACGGTCAGAATTACGCAATAGCCACAATGAGCGATGACGTTCAGTCGTTTAACCTTAATTTCAAGGCTATGACAATGGGCAAATATACCCTTGGCTTCAAAGCGGAAGGCAACTATAGCTATCTGCATCTCATCGATAAACTCACCGGTAAGGATGTTGACATGCTTATTGAAAATGAATATTCGTTTATGGCTTCTTCACAGGACAGCGACGCTCGTTTCATTGTGAGATTAAGCTACAACGATGCTGATAATGAGACGTTTGCATATCAAAACGGTAATAATGTCATCGTGAACGGCAATGGTACACTGCAGGTGTTCGACGTTACAGGACGCATAGTGTCGACGACAATCGTGAATGGCATGCAAACAGTCAACATTAAATCACAAGGCGTTTACATCTTGCGATTGATAGGAAATAATGTTAAAACCCAGAAAATAATAGTTAAGTAATATGTTCTCGTGCCCTATACAAATAAGAATGAGCGACCTCGACCCGTTTGACCATGTCAACAACGGAGCGCAGTGTAATCTCTTCGACTATGGTCGCAGCAAATTTTTCGAGCATCTTTTAAATAAAGATATCGATTGGCTGTCATTCGATTACGTGCTCGTCCACGTGGAGCTTGACTTCAAGAAGCCTGTAAAAATTCACGACACAATCGTCTGCGAGACAGAGGCTTACGAGCTTGGGCGCACGAGCTTTAAGATGAGACAATATCTAAAAAGCGCTGTGACAAACGATGTTCTTACCGTTTGCCACAGCGTTATTGTTTGTATCGACCGCAAGAAAAACGTCCCTAAGGAAATCCCTGAGGCAGATAAATTTATGCTCGGTTTCAGTTTCTAAAGAACCGAAGCCATCTGTTTTTGCAGTTTCTTGGCCTCTTCAGCGGCTCTTTTCGCAAAGTCTTTGTCGTTTGAAGCGTATATAATACCTCTTGAAGAATTCACGATAAGACCACAGTCTTTATTCAATCCGAATTTCGCAACTGCTTGTAAATCACCGCCTTGTGCGCCTACGCCAGGGACGAGAAGGAAGCTGTCAGGCATCATCTTGCGAATCTCGCCGAGCTCCTCAGGATGTGTGGCGCCAACGACGTACATCATTTTCTCGCTATCGGCCCATTCCTTCGACTTCAAAATCACATTTTTGTAAAGTGTTTTGCGGTTAGCGTTGAGATATTGGAAGTCTTTCGAGCCTTTGTTCGACGTCAAGGCAAGCAAAATAACCCATTTGTCATCGAAACCGAGGAACGGCTCCACTGAGTCGACACCCATGTAAGGCGCCACGGTGATGGCATCGGCTTTCAACGTCTCGAAGAAAGCTCGGGCGTAGTTCGCCGAAGTGTTCCCGATGTCGCCGCGTTTTGCGTCGGCGATGACAAAGATCTCAGGATATTTTTCTTTGATGTAATTGATTGTCTTTTCGAGACTTAGCCATCCTTTTGAACCATAAACCTCATAAAACGCTGTGTTCGGCTTGAACGCGATGGCATATTTCGCCGTGGCGTCGATGATGGCTTTGTTAAACGCGAAGACAGGGTCTTTCTTGCTTAACAAATGTTGCGGAATCTTCTTGATGTCGGTGTCGAGACCCACACAAAGAAACGATTTCTTCGCTCTAATCTGGTTGATAATGTCTTGTTTATTCATTAGTCCTCCAATCCTTCTTTAAGTCTTTCGGCGTTTTCTGCGATCTGCAGATTCTCGATGAACGCTGTCAAGTCGCCATCCATCACTGATGTCAAGTTGTAAACTGTGAACCCGATGCGGTGGTCGGTGACGCGGCCCTGTGGGTAGTTATAGGTACGAATCTTCGCCGAGCGGTCGCCTGTAGAAACCATAGTCTTACGTTTCGAGCAGACTTCCTCCATGTATTTGTTATATTCCGCTTCGTAAATACGAGTTCTCAAAATTTTCAACGCCTTCGCCATATTTTTGGCTTGCGAGCGTTCGTCGATGCAGCTCACCACCACGCCGGTAGGGATGTGGGTGAGACGCACGGCGCTGTAAGTGGTGTTGACGCACTGTCCGCCAGGTCCTGACGCCGCACAATAAACCTCTTTCTTGATATCTTTGTCGAGAAGCTCAACATCGAATTCCTCAGCTTCTGGCAAAACAACGACTGATGCCGCCGAGGTGTGGATACGTCCCTGTGTCTCTGTCTTTGGCACACGTTGTACACGATGCACTCCCGACTCGAACTTCAGGATTCCGTAGGCGCCGTCACCGATGACGTTAAACACTATCTCTTTGAATCCGCCGGCTGTTCCTTCGTTAGCGTCGACAGTCTCGACTTTCCAGTTTTTCGCTTCACAGAATTTGAGATACATTCTGTAGAGGTCGCCTGCGAAGATAGCGGCTTCGTCGCCACCAGTGCCTGCACGGATCTCCATCACGGCGTTCTTGCCATCTGTCGGGTCTTTAGGGATGAGCATCAGGCGGATATCTTCCTCGAGTTTAGCCACTTTTTCAGTAGCCTCATCGAGCTCTTCCTGTGCCATCGCGCGCATATCCTCGTCTTTCTCGGTCTTCAGCAATTCCTTTGCTTCGCTGATGTTTGCGAGATATGTCTTATACTGATTGAACGCTTCTATCACAGGCTCAAGGTCTTTATAATCCTTGTTCACCTTTACGTAACGCTTCATGTCGTTCATCAGTTCCGGGTCGTTGAGCTGCTCTCGCAAGCCTTCCCAACGCTCTTTTATCGCTTCAAGTTTATCAATAATTTCCATTAGTATTCAAAAATTCCGTATTTACTCTTAATTGTGAGTTGTTTTCTGTCAGATGCTTCAACGTGTCCGATGATCTGTGCCTTGATATTGAATGAATTAGCGATCTTAATCATCTCTTCGGCTGATTTCTCGTCGGTGTAGATTTCAAGACGCGAACCCATGTTGAACACCTTGTACATTTCTTGCCAGTCGGTGCCCGACGACTCCTGAATCATCTCGAACAATGGTGGCAACTCGATCATGTTATCCTTGACAATGTGCAACTTATCGATGAAATGTGTCACTTTTGTCTGTGCGCCGCCGCTGCAATGGATGATACCGTTGATCTTCGGTCTCAAATTGTCCAAAATCGGCACCATCATTGGGAGATAGGTGCGGGTAGGAGCGAGGATGAGCTTTCCGACGTCTACGCCAGGAACCTTTGTCGGCTCTGTAAGTGTATGATTTCCAGAGTAAACCAACTCTTCAGGGATCGAGAGGTCGTAACTTTCAGTGTATTTCTCAGCCAGATAATGTCCCAGCACATCGTGACGCGCTGATGTCAAGCCGTTTGAGCCCATGCCGCCGTTATAACGGTCTTCGTATGTGGCCTGTCCGTATGACGCGAATCCCACTATGACATCACCAGGTTTGATATGATTCTCAATGACTTCAGAGCGTTTCATCCTTGTGGTGACGGTGCTGTCGACGATGATGGTTCTCACCAAGTCGCCTACGTCGGCTGTCTCGCCGCCTGTGAGGTAGATACCTACGCCAAGTGAACGCAGCTTCGCCAAAAACTCTTCTGTTCCGTTGATAACAGCTGAAATCACTTCGCCTGGAATCAAATTCTTGTTACGTCCAATGGTGGAGGAGAGAAGCATCTTGTCGGTGGCACCTACGCACATCAGGTCGTCGGTGTTCATGACGACTGCATCCTGAGCGATACCTGCCCAAACAGAGAGGTCGCCGGTCTCTTTCCAATAAAGATAAGCTAACGACGATTTTGTTCCTGCTCCGTCGGCGTGCATGATGTTGCAATATTCATCATCACCACCCAAAATATCTGGTATGATCTTGCAGAAAGCGTTGGGATACAAGCCTTTGTCAAGATTCTTGATGGCGTTGTGGATGTCTTCCTTCTCTGCTGAAACGCCACGCAGCTGATAACGTTTTTCTACTGGCATCTTATTTAAAAATCAATTTATGTTCGTCGGTGTCAAATTCAAAATTACCGAATTGCTTCAAAGCCTTCTGGCCGATCACCCAGTCGTATTTCTGACTGTTGACCACTGTCACTTCAATATTTTCAACAGTACGGTCGGCGATGCGCATGTCCTTGATTGTGAACTGCGCACGGTCTTTAACCTTACCCACCATGATGATCTTGTCGATGTTGTCGCCTATGAAATCGTCTTTGGTTATGACGCCTTTGGTGAGAAGCTCCATGACTTTCTGCTGTGACACGCAGAAATCGGAGTCGCGGTCGTATGTGATGTTCTCTGTATAGGCGTTGATATAGCTCTTGAATGAGAAATATCCTTGCTTATCTTGCGAGAACGGCACTTTGTTGTCCTCAGGATTGAGCTTGATGTTGGCCATCTGATCGTCGTCGATATCCGATCTCGTCTTGTAGTCTTTGCTTAAGACCTTGAATTCGGTTCTACGGTTGAGCTGATGGGCTTTCTCTTTCTCTTCTTCTGTAGGCAGCGAGTTGATATATGCTTCTGTGAGTTTCTTGCCGTTGACGGTTCTTGGCACACGCTCGCCGTAGCCTTTAGCTGTGAGTCGCATCGGGTCTATACCTCTGAGAACCAAGTAGTCGCACACTGCCTGAGCTCGTTTCTGTGACAGGATGTCGTTGCTTGCCTCCGAACCACGGAAGTCGGTGTGTGAGCCGAGCTCGATGGTGATGTTCGGGTTGACTTGAAGGATCTCGATGAGACCTTGCAACGAATCCTCAAACTGCGGCTGCAGATCCCATTTTCCGAGTTCATACTGAATCTCCGGAAGAACCACGGCACCGCTTGGAATCATGGCTATCTCATAGCTCGGTGTGAAATCGCGGCTGAACTCCAATCCTATGGTGCTAATGGTGTCGGTCAAAGTGAAATAGTTGTCCTTCGCAACAGTGATGACGTAGATGTTGCCTACACTCATAGTGCCTTCGTTGAACTGGAACGCGCCGTTGTTTCCCGTCAAAGTCGATGCTTTGGCGCCGTCAGTTCCTATGATGCTGACAGTGGCGCCCGTCACGAACTGCAGGCTGTTCTTGTCTTTGATGTTTCCATTGACAGTGAAGAGAACCGGCGGCTCGATGAAGTAATAAATTTCGTCGTCCAGACCGTTGCGGCTGCCTCTGTTGGATGCGAAGAATCCGCGTTCCTCGGTAGGGTGGAAGAGGATGCTGAAATCGTTGCCTGTCGAGTTGATAGGTGACCTGAGGTTGACTGGCTCCGACCAGTTGCCTAATGAGTCGGTCGTCGTCACGAAGATGTCCAAGCCGCCCATGCCGCCGTGACCGTCGGATGAGAAATAAAGCGTGGTGTCGTTACGCAGGAACGGGAACATCTCGTCGCCAGGGGTGTTCACCACCTCGCCGAGGTTGAAAGGACGCCCGAACTTGCCGTCGGCGCCTTTCATGGTGACCCAGATGTCTTTGCCTCCCATGCCTCCACGGCGCTCTGCCGAGAAGTACATGATGCTCTCGTCTTCGTTTAATGTCGGGTGACCTATGTATTCCAAGGTGTCGACACCGGCAATGTCAATCCTTACTGGCTCTCCGAAAGAGGTGCCCGTACGTCTCGACTTCATAATCTGGCATCCCGACTGACGTCTTTTTTCGTTAGGACAACGTGTGAAATACACGTCGGAAAATGATTTTGTGAAAAATGGCATGCCTTCGCTGCCTTTGCTGTTGAGACCGCCTTCCTCGTCGACGAGCTCCGGCTTGTCCCAAACGCCTTTCTTGTCTTGTCTCGAATAGTAGAAATCAGCGAAATGCTGTCCGGTGATGGCGTCTTTCTCTTTTGCCGCGCCGCCTTCACGCATGGAGGTGAAGATGATGTCGTTGAAACTGTTTGAAATCCATGCCACGCCGAAGTCCGACGACTTTGAATTGAGCGCCTTGACCTTTGTCACCTCATATTTCGAAGGATATTCAAGCCATTCCTTGATCTTAGCGATGTCGTCGGCGGAACGTTTGCCGCGAGGGTCATCCGGCACAAGCTCACTGTAAATGTTATAGTTGGCAAGAGCTTCGTCGTATTTCTCGCTACGTTTCAGCGCGTCGCCGTAATGCAGGTAGAAAATAGGATTGCTCTTCGGAAACTCGCTTTTCCCAACTCTCTTGTAATATGCCACAGCCTGCTTGTTGTTCTCCGTGAGACGGAAACATTCGGCAAGTTGATACGAGATACGGGTGTGCTCGTCGGCCATTTTCTTACTTTTTGTCTTCTTGATGGCTTTTTTGTAACGCTCTATGGCGAGGTTGTACTGACCTCTCTCGAATGCTAAGTCTGCATTCTTGGCAGGGTTACGTCTTTGAGCCTCAACGGATTGCGCCGCGCCGAGTAATATCACCAATAATATAAAAAACAGTTTTTTCGACATAATTTTTTCTTTTCTATATTAAACAACAAAGATACAAAATCATTGTGTAATAAAGGCAATTTTTTATAAAAAAATGTAGAGACGTCATAATTATGGCGTCTCTACATGAAATATGTGTAAAACACTATTTTTTCTTCTTGTCGGCTGTCTCAAGAAGCTTCTCGTCGGCTTTCTTTCCACGGAAGAGGATGTAAGCCATTGGAGATGCGATGAACAGTGATGAGAATGTACCTGCGAAGATACCCACGAGCAATGCGAACACGAAGCCGCGGATGGTCTCACCGCCGAAGATGAAGATGGCGAGCAACACGACCAATGTTGAACCTGATGTGTTGATTGAACGGAGCAATGTGCTGTTGACACCGTCGTTCATTCTCTCATACCAGCTTCTCTTTGGATAGAGTGTCACGTTTTCACGGATACGGTCGAAGATAACCACGGTGTTGTTGATAGAGTAACCGATGATTGTCAGAACCGCAGCGATGAATGACTGGTCGACCTCCATTGAGAATGGTAAGATGTTGTAGAACAACGAATACATACCAATAACGATGATTGTATCGTGTGCCAATGCGACGATTGATGATGCACCATACTGCCATCTCTTGAAACGGATAGCGATGTAGATGAAGATGACAACCAATGAGATGACGACTGCCCAGATAGCTTTGCGTGTCACGTCGTCAGCGATGGTTGCACCGACTTTCTGTGATGACATGATACCGAGCATCATATCGCTCTTCTCACTGTCTGATGTGAACTGATCGTATGTCATGCCTTTGTTGAAGAAGTTCTTCAAACCTGTATAGAGCATACCCTGAATCTTAGCGTCAATATCTGGGTCGTTGCTGTTAATCTCATACTTGGTAGTGATTTTAACCTGACGGCTTGGGCCGTATGTCTTCACCTCTGGAGCGTCGTCTTTGAACTCTGGGACGTTGGCTAATGCCTCACGAACTTGAGCGACTGACACTTCCTTGTCGAAGCGGACTACGTAGTTGCGACCACCCTGGAAGTCGATGCCGAGGTTGAGACCACGCACTGCCAACGAACCGAAGCTGATGACAATCATGATACCGCCGATGATGAATGCTGTCTTGCCAAATCTGATGAAGTCGAACTTGGTGTGCTTCAAGAAGTTGCGTGTCATGTTGGTTGAGAACTTGATCTCTTTGTCCTTATTGAGCCAGCCTTCGAGGATGAGTCTTGTGATGAAGATTGAAGTGAACAATGAGGTGCAGATACCAATCATCAATGTTGTTGCGAAACCTTGGACAGGACCTGTACCGAACTCGAAGAGGATGAAACCTGTCAAGAAGGTTGTGATCTGACCGTCGAGGATAGCTGAATAAGCTGCCTTGAAACCGTCGGCGATGGCGAGGCGGATGCCTTTACCTGCCGCAATCTCTTCCTTGATACGCTCGAAGATAATGACGTTCGAGTCAACAGCCATACCTAAGGTAAGGACGATACCTGCGATACCAGGCAGTGTCAAAACTGTTCCGAATGATGCGATGACACCGAAGAAGAACAGGATGTTGACGAGCAATGCGATGTCGGCTGCGATACCGGCTTTGCTGTAGAAGAACACCATGTAGAGGAGCACTAAACAGAAAGCGATGATGAATGACCAGAAACCTGATGTGATAGCTTCCTGACCGAGTGAAGGACCTACGACGTTTTCTTCGAGGATACGTGCTGGAGCCGGTAACTTACCTGCTTTGAGGATGTTTGCCAAGTCCTGAGCCTCTTCCACTGTCATGTCGCCACCTGAAATCTTTGATGTTCCGTTCGGAATCTCATCGTTGACGACAGGATATGAATAGACGTAGTTGTCGAGCACGATAGCAACCTGACGGCCGATGTTGTCGCCTGTCAAGCGTTTCCATGCCTTTGCGCCTTCTGTGTTCATGTTGATTGTCACCTCGACGCGACCGTTCTGGTCGTAGTCCTGACGTGCCTCTGTGACGACTTCGCCACCGAGTGAGCACTTGTTGTCGCGGTTGGCTTTCAAAGCCACGAGGTCGATGAATTCGATGTTGCCGCTTGCGCTCTTGTTAGGTTTCACGCACCATGCAAATCTCATGTTACGTGGGAACACTGAAGCAACCTGTTTCAACATTCTGTTGATGTTGGCTGTATCTTTCACCATTGCCATACCAACGCGTGCTGTCTCGGCCGGAACCATCTGACCTGCAGCGTTCTGATAGTATGAAGGTGAGAGGAGGACGTACAATGGGTTGTTCTCCATGAATGCCTCACGTGCCTTGTCTTGAGCCTTCTTCAAAGAGTCTTCTTTCGACATCTGGTTGAGAAGAGCGACGTCGCTTTCTTCTGTCTCTTCTTCAGCTTTCTCTGGCTTTCCGGCTTTCTCGATTTCTGCCAGACGTGCGTTGGCTTCGTCGAAATGCTGATAAATCTCGTTGAATTTGTATGTCTCCCAGAACTCGAGCTGTGCTGTGCCCTGTAACAGTTTGCGGACACGCTTCGGATCTTTGATACCAGGAAGCTCGACGAGGATACGGCCTGAGCCTTCCAACTTCTGGATGTTAGGCTGTGCAACGCCGAAACGGTCGATACGTGTTCTCAAAATCTGGTATGAACGGTCGATAGCGCTGCTGGTCTCGTCTTTGATGACCTTCAACACCTCGTCGTTTGTCGAGTTGACTGTGATACCTTTGTCTTTGAATTCATATAAGAAAATTGATGCAAGACGTGCGTTAGGGTCGAGCTTTGCGTAAGCTTCGCCAAAGAGGTCGACAAAGTCCTTCTGGCTGTTGAGGTGCTGCTCGTTAGCCATGCGCATTGCTTCTCTAAATGTAGCGTCGTTGCTATTGCCGGCGAGAGCGTAGATGATGTCCGGAACAGACACTTCCATCATAACGTTCATACCGCCCTTGAGGTCAAGACCGAGGTTCAATTCCTGCTCTTTGCACTTGCGGTAGTCTTGCCACATGTAAATTGTAATTGTGCCGATTGAGTCGAGATAGTAAGTCTCTTTTGCTGTCTTGATTGAATCAAGATAGTACTCGTAAGCGTTTTGGTCGCCGTTAGCCATCTCTGTAGCTAAAGCGACAGTCTTCGGACTTTCAGCATAGGCTTTTGCTTTACTTTCCATGTGCCTTGTCACGAACGTAAATGACAACTGATACACAGTGAAAAGAGCCAATAATAATGCTAAAAGCTTAATAACTCCTTTGTTCTGCATTGTAAATTAAATTTTTATAATATTAAACTTTCTTTTAATTTCTTACTAAAATTTTTAGCGTGCAAAGATACGACATTTTTCAATGCTACCAAAATATTTTTTTATTAATATTTTATCCATCTGAAGATTTCTTTCCACGACACTTTTTTGCCGTACATCAGGATGCCGGTTCGGTAGACTTTGCCTGCAATCCAGGTGAAGGCGACGAAAGTGGAGTAAAGGAGTAAAATCGACACCGTGATCTGCCAAATCGGTACGCCGAAAGGTATCCTGAGCATCATGGCGACTGGCGAGGTGAACGGTATCATCGACATCCATATCGCAATAGAGCTGTCAGGCGCGGATGCTATTACCGACGAACATACCATCGGGACTATCAGCATGAGCGAGACAGGTGTGACGAATTGCTGCGTGTCGGTCTCGTTGTCAACGGCTGAGCCTATGGCGGCGAATATGGCTGAATACAAGAAATATCCTCCAAGGAAGTAGAGGAGGAAGCACCATAAAATGTCTTTGAAGTTGATGGAATGGATTACGTCAAACACTTCTTTCAAAGTGCCCTGAGCGTCGCTGCTGGCTGCCATCTCCGTGACCTGCTCGCTCATCACTGTGCCTGTCGAGACAATGTCCTGTGTAGGCAGAAATATCGATGCCACACTTGAAATGGTAAATGTCAACAAGCCCCAAAGCAGGAACTGCGTCAGTCCGACTAAAGCGATGCCGATGATTTTGCCCATCATGAGCTCGAAAGGCTTCACCGAGCTGATGATGACCTCGATGATACGGTTTGTCTTTTCCTCAATAACTCCACGCATAACCTGCGCGCCGAAGATGAAAATCACGAAATAGATGATGAGCGCGAGAAACAGACCGAGTAAGAACTCGAACTCGCCGAAACTTTTCTTTTCCGTGCCGTCTTCATCGCTCATCCTTATCGTCTGCACGTTGACGGTCGTCGCCGACGCCTTGACGATGGCCGGATCGATGCCCGAAGCCAACAATTTCTGGTGCTCCACCACGTTTTTCATCGTCGCCCTGATATGCGATGTCACCGACATCGGGATCTGTCGTTTGCTGTAAATCTCAGCGTTTGTCGGCACTGTCAGCGTCGTGGCCGGGATGTAAAGCACACCGTCGTAAACGCCTTCTTTCACCAAATTCTTCGCCTCGTCGATTTCTTTGTCTATATATATAAAGGTGTTGAAATCGGTGCTCTCGAACTTGCCTACAAACATTGTCGACTCGTCGAGCACGGCGATGGTGCGCTTCTCGTCGAATTTCTCTGAGTTTTCCATCAAGATGGCTGGAAGAAACATCAAAGCTGCGAAAAACAATGGCGCAAGGAAAGTTATTAGCAAAAACGAACGTTTTCTGACACGTGTCAGATATTCTCTTTGTATGATGATGCCTATTTTCATAAGATTATTGGTTTGAGGATGATACAAGGTTGATGAAAATTTCGTTCATCGACGGTAATATTTTGTTAAACGACACGAGCTCGCCTTTGCTGATGATGTCGCTGATCAGCTCGTTCGGATTCGTCGTGTTGACAGTGAGCCGTGTCTCGCCATTGCCGTCGAAAGGCTTGTAAACGACATCGTAACTGTGATTTTTGTACTGCTGCTTTATGTCGTAAACGCTGCCTTCGAGGATTTTTTGGCCTTTATTGATAAGCATGATGTTGTCGCAAAGCTCCTCGACAGATGACATGTTGTGCGTGGAGAACAGAATCGTGGCTCCTTTGTCGCGCAGCTCTAAAATCTCGTTTTTCAGCAAGTTGACGTTGATAGGGTCGAAGCCTGAAAATGGCTCGTCGAAGATGAGAAGCTTGGGCTCGTGAACCACTGTCACTATGAACTGCACCTTTTGCTGCATGCCTTTGCTCAACTCTTCGACTTTCTTGTCCCACCAGCTCGCTATCTCAAACTTGATAAACCAATGACGGAGACGCTTCTCGGCTTCTCTTCTGTCGAGGCCTTTGAGCTGGGCGAGGTAGATGGCTTGCTCGCCGACCTTCATCTTCTTGTAAAGCCCGCGTTCCTCGGGAAGATACCCGATGTTGGCTATGTCGCTGGGTTGCAATGGTTTACCGTTTAACAACACCTGGCCTGAGTCGGGCATCGTTATCTGGTTCAAAATCCTGATGAGCGTCGTCTTTCCCGCTCCGTTGGGGCCCAGAAGACCGTAGATGCTTTGTTGAGGCACCTTTATCGAGATGTCGTTGAGCACTTTTTTCGTGCCGTAGGTCTTCGAGACGTTGTTTATTTCAAGAAAATTCATATTTTTTAGCTAAAGAAGTCTCTTATCTTGTCAAAAACGCTCTTGTCGTTGGCGCTCGGTTTCGGTTTGAAGTTCTCGCTCTCGAGCAAGCTCTTCATCATGGCTTCTTCGTCTTTTGACAGCTTCTTCGGCGTCCACACGTTCACGTTGACGATGAGTTCGCCTGTTCTGTAGCTGTTTACTTCCGGGAGGCCTTTGCCTTTCACGCGGATGATGTCGCCGCTCTGTGTTCCAGCCGGAATCTTGATGTTTACCGTTCCTTTGATGCAAGGCACGTCGACGTTACATCCTAACGCTGCCTGCGGTAAGCTGATGAACAGGTTGTAGATGAGGTTGTTGCCGTCGCGCTCGAGTTCTTTGTGTTTCTCTTCCTCGATGAGGATGAGCAGGTCGCCTGCGATGCCGTTACGCGCGCCGGCGTTGCCTTTGCCTCGTACCGAGAGCTGCATGCCCTCTGCCACGCCTGCCGGGATGTCGAGTTCGATTACTTCCTCGCCCTTGACGATGCCGTCGCCGTTGCAGGCGGAGCATTTCTTCTTTATCACTTTGCCTTCACCGCCGCAGGTAGGACAGGTGGATACCTGTGTGAAGAATCCTGAGCGCATCACCCGCTGGCCTCTGCCGCCGCATGCCGAGCATGTCTCCGTGGTGCCGTCTTCCGAGCCGCTGCCGTTACATTTCTGGCAAGGCACGTATTTGTTGACTTTCACTTTCTTCTTCACGCCCGTCGCTATCTCCTCGAGTGTCAGCTTCACGCGCAGACGCAGGTTGGAGCCTCTATAGACCTGATGCTGAGGACCGCCGCCGCCGAAGCCGCCGAAGTTGAAGCCGAAGCCGCCACCACCGAACAAGTCACCAAGGATGTCGCCGAACTGACTGAAAATGTCGTTCATTGAAGCACCGCTGAAGTCTTGTCCGTTCACGCCGGCGTGACCATAACGGTCGTAACGGGCTCGTTTGTTCTCGTCGCTCAACACGCCGTAGGCCTCCGCAGCCTCTTTGAACTTCTCTTCCGCCTCTTTGTCACCCGGATTTCTGTCAGGATGGTATTGTAAAGCTTTCTTCCTGTAAGCTTTCTTTATCTCGTCTGCTGTGGCGTTCTTCGCAACCTCCAGCACCTCGTAGTAATCTCTTTTCTCTGCCATTGCTCGTTGTTTTTAACATCCAACGACGACACGCGCGTAGCGAATCACCTTGCCATTTAACTTATAACCTTTCTGGATGACGTCAATCACCTTGTCTTTCATGTCTTCTGAAGGAGCAGGGATTTGTGTCAGCGCCTCGTGCTCGTCGGTGTTGAATGTTTCACCGGTGGCTTTAATCTCTTCGAGACCTTTTTGCTCTAAGGCATGTTTTAACTTGTTGTAAATCAAGGCTATACCTTCGTAATGGGTCTTGTCTTCGATTTTTTCCATCGTCGGCAAAGCACGCTCAAAGTCGTCGAGAACGGGGAGGAGTGCCAAAATAGTGCCTTCCGCCGCCGTCTTGATCAACTCGATTTTTTCGTTGGCAGTACGCTTGCGATAATTGTCATATTCCGAGTACAAACGAAGATATTTGTCATTCAATTCGTTGAACTTTTCCTCGAAATTTTCTTCTTTCGTTTCTTCCTTGTCAACAGTCTCGTTTAGTTTCTCTTCGTTTTTAATCTCTTGATTATCAACGTTCTGATGAAACTTTTTATTCTTTTTATTCTCGCCCATAATATATTTTGTTTTACTTTTGCTCATTAATATTAATAAGGTGTAATCAAAATTCATGCCAAAACGAGCGTTGTGTCATTTTGGCATGAAAATATTTTTACGATAGAGTTTTACAATCTCTCAATCTGCGCTCCGAGTTTCTTGAGGCGCCCGTCGATGTCCTGATAGCCTCTGTCAATCTGGTCGATGTTGTCGATGATTGAGGTGCCGTCGGCCGACAGTGCCGCGATGAGTAGTGCCACGCCCGCGCGGATATCCGGTGACGCCATCTTTGTCGCTTTCAGCTGATGGCTTCTGTCTAATCCGATGATGTTGGCGCGGTGCGGGTCGCAGAGGATGATCTGCGCGCCCATGTCGATGAGTTTATCGACGAAGAACAGACGGCTCTCAAACATCTTCTGATGGATGAGCACGGTGCCTTTTGCCTGTGTCGCCACCACGAGCACTATACTGATGAGGTCGGGGGTGAAGCCTGGCCATGGGGCGTCGGCTATAGTGAGGATACTGCCGTCGAGGAATGTCTCAACCTGGTAGTGTTCCTGCGCCGGGATGTGGATGTCATCGCCGATGAACTCAAGTTTGATGCCGAGTTTTTTGAAGGTGCTCGGGATGATGCCCAAATCTTTGATTCCGGCGTCTTTTATGGTGATGTCAGAACCTGTCATGGCAGCTAAGCCGATGAACGAACCTACTTCAATCATGTCGGCGAGCAAACGGTGTGTGGTGCCATGAAGTTTCTCCACTCCGGTAATCTTCAGCAGATTTGAGCCTATGCCTTCGATTTTGGCACCCATAGCGGTGAGCATGCGGCAGAGCTGTACAAGATACGGCTCGCATGCGGCGTTGAATATGGTGGTAGTGCCTTTCGCCATCACAGCGGCCATCACGATGTTGGCTGTACCTGTCACTGAAGCCTCGTCGAGGAGCATGTAAGTTCCTTTCAAGCCGTCTTTTGGAGCAACCAGTCGATACACGTGTTCCATGCCAACGGTCTCCATGGTGGCACCTAAATTCATAAGTCCTATCAAGTGAGTGTCTAAACGGCGGCGGCCAATTTTATCTCCACCCGGACGTGGCATATAACCCATGCCGAAGCGGGCGAGGAGCGGACCAAGAATCATCACCGATCCACGGAGCTTTGTGGCTCTCTCGTGGAAATCTTTTGTGTCGAAATAGTCATGGTTGATGTTTTTCGCTTGAAGAACGACTTCGCTCTTGCTTTTGCGGTCGACGCATACACCCATGCCACGCATCAAGTCGATGAGGTTGTTGATGTCGAGGATGTCTGGCAGGTTGGTTATGGTTACCGGCTCGTCGGTGAGGAGTGCGGCGCACAACACCTGCATCGCTTCGTTTTTAGCACCTTGAGGGATAATGGTGCCGCTGAGTTTGTTGCCTCCTGTAACTCTAAATGATGCCATGATTAATTCTTCTTGTTAGGACGATTAGGGTTATTTTGTTTAGCCTGTGGCTGATTGTTGTTCTTTTTCTTGTTGTTTTGCTTCTTTTTCTGATTTTGCTGCTGGTTTTGCGGCTTGTTCAGAATCTCGTTCGTCGGAATGAGCTTCGTTTCCATCGGCAGCGCAATCTCCTCGCCGGAAATTTTATACAAATCGTCGAGGATGAGCAAATCGTTCACGGTGTCGCGGTTCCAGTTGAGATAGTCGCGTTTCATCTGGTTGGCGATGTTGATGAGGATGGCCTGCTTTTTCGGACCGTCTTCCATCTCTTTCACCTTCTTCACAACGTCGTAGATATATTGTCCGTAGTGACCGTAACGGATATTGTTTTTCTGATAGCCGACGTGCTCGGGTTTCTTTTTCTGCATCTCCGGTGTTGGGGCAGGATACGGACTGTCGACGTCGAGCTTGTATTCTGAAATGATATAAAGATGATCCCAGAGCTTGTGCATGTAGTCGTTCGACTCCTTGACCTGCGGGTTCATCTGCGCCATCACGTTGACGATGAAATAAGCCGCCTCGGTACGCTGCTTGCGGTCTTCAATCTCCATCAGATGACGAATCATAACCTGAATGTTGCGGCCGTATTCCGAAATCACTATCTTTTCGCGTTCTGTATTATATTCCATAACTCTAAACTTTAAACTCTAAACTCTAAACTATTATAAATTATTGCTTCAAGATGCTCAATTTAGCGAATTTCAGCATGAGCATCTTGTTGCCGCTTTCGTCGAAGTCGACCGATGCTTTTTTATTTGGTCCGACACCTTCCACTTTGACCACAGTTCCCTGACCGAACTTTTGATGAAGCACGCGCATGCCGGCTTGGATTTCGTCAGCGTCAGCGAGGACAAAGTCCGATGGGTTGGCTTTATCGTAATGCTTGGCAGGTTCCTCGCTGCGCTCGGAATGACGGGGCTGTACAGCTGGCCTTTCGTATCTCTTGTCGCCGCTAAACGTCCAGGCGCCTCTGCCGGAAAACGGGTTATAGCTTCTGTCTTCTTTTATTGTAGTGCCTCTAAACGAAGCTTTCTTTGTCCTCTCAATCAGTTCGGGATCGATTTCCTCGATGAAACGCGATGGCTCGCTGATGGTGATGTTGCCCCAACGGTAACGGCTTTCGGCGTAACTCAAAATGAGCTTCGTTTCAGCTCTTGTCAGAGCGACGTAGAACAGACGGCGTTCCTCTTCGAGGTCTTCGCGGGTGCTCAACGACTGTATTCCAGGGAAGAGGTTCTCTTCCAATCCCACGATGTAAACGTAAGGAAACTCCAATCCTTTAGCGCTGTGGATAGTCATCAACGTGACGTAGTCGGCGTTCTCGTCTTCTTTTTCGTCCTGGTCGGTGAGCAGAGCCACGTCTTCAAGGAACTTGGGCAGGTTCACGGTCATTTGTTCGCCTGTCACCTCGTCGACTTGTTTGTCGCTGAATTCCTGGATGGCGTTCAAAAGCTCCTCGATATTCTGCACACGCATCACTCCGTCGGGACTCTCGTCTTCTTTCAAAACCTTGATGATTCCGACGGTTTCGGTAATATGCTTCGCCAACTCGAACGCATTCATCTTGTCGAGCTGCGTTTGGAAGCTCTGAATCATCGTGACGAAGTTGCACAGCTTGTTGACGGTGCCCATGTTAAACTCCGTCGACTGCTCGTTGAGCGATTTCAGCACATCCCAAACGGTACATTTGCGCTCGTCGGCGATGACCTGTAGTTTCTGTTTTGTGGTGTCGCCTATGCCTCTTGCCGGATAGTTGATGATACGTAGCAGCGCCTGCTCGTCGGTCGGGTTGACAACCACACGGAAGTAGGCGAGTAGATCCTTGACCTCTTTGCGGTCGTAGAACGAGAGACCGCCGTATATTTTATAAGGTATATCCTGTTTGCGCAACGCCTCCTCGAGCGAACGCGACTGTGCGTTGGTTCTGTACAGAATCACGAAATCTTTGTTCGCCAGCTGACGCGACATCTTATAGCCGAAGATGGAGTTTGCTACAAGCGTGCCTTCTTCATTGTCGGATGTAGCTCTAAGAAGCGTAATGAGTTCGCCTTCTTCCTTGTCGGACCAGACGTTTTTCTTGATCTGGTCTTTGTTGTTGGCAATCACGCTGTTCGCCGCCTTGACGATAGTCTTCGTTGAGCGGTAATTCTGCTCGAGGCGAATGAGTTTTTGCTCGGGATAATCTATCTTGAAGTTCAGGATATTCTGGATATTCGCGCCACGGAAGCCGTAAATCGACTGTGCGTCGTCGCCAACCACGCAGATGTTTTCGCGCATGGCGGCGATACGTTTTATAATAAGGTATTGCGCATAGTTTGTGTCCTGATACTCGTCAACGAGGATGTACTCGAAATGTTTTTGATATTTGTATAAAATATCCGGGAAATCGCGCAGCAGCACGTTCGTGTTGAACAAGATGTCGTCGAAATCCATGGCGTTAGCTCGTTTCAGTCGTGCGTTGTATGTCTTGAAGATTTCTCCGATGAGTGGTTTGTTGGCTCGGCGGTCCTGCTCCTGAATCTCAGCGTTCTCGCAATAATCTTCAGGCGTGTAGAGTGCCGACTTCGCCATCGAGATGCGATGCAGAATATATTTCGCCGGATAAGCTTTCGTGTCGATTTCTCTTTCTTTTAATATGGTGTTGATGAGCGTCTTCGAGTCGTCGGTGTCGTAGATGGTAAACTCGGAGGTGTAGCCCAGATTTGCCGCTTCAATTCTCAATATTCTTGCAAAAATCGAGTGGAACGTGCCCATCCAGACGTTACGCGCGGCGCCGGGCTCGACGAGCTGCATGATACGCTCTTTCATCTCTTTGGCGGCTTTGTTGGTGAATGTCAGCGCCATGATCGAGAACGGGTTGATGCCTTGTTCAATCATATAAGCGATGCGGTGGGTGAGGGCACGGGTTTTGCCCGAGCCGGCGCCTGCAATGACCATCACCGGACCTTCTATCGTAGTAACCGCCTCCCTTTGAGGCTCATTCAAAAACTTTAAGATGTCTGACACGTTTCAAAATTTTCGATGCAAAGATACAAAATAGTTTGAAGTTTGAAGTTAGAAGTTTGAAGTTTTTTTATAATGTTATTATGATTTGATAATCAATGATTAATGGTGTAAAAACAAATATTTTAATTTTTTTTAAAAAAAATGTTGTACGTAAAGAAAATTGTTGTAATTTTGCAGCCCGAAAAAGGTAGTAAATGTTGCCTCATTTACCAATAGTAAGGACCTGATAAAGAAAACGCTATAGGTTCTTGCACTGTAAGTCACTCAAACTCAACCTCTTAGACTGCAGTGTGTTTTGATAAACAAAGTCCGTATCGTGACTTGTCAAATCCTTACTATGTAGTAAAATGCTTCAGGAATTACCGTTTTTTAGTGGTGATAAGAGAAAAAATTATCTATCAAACAATAAAAAATAATAATTTAAACGCAATTAAAGAATGCCAACGATTCAACAATTAGTTCGCAAAGGACGTCAGAAATTGGAAGACAAGAGTAAATCTCCTGCCTTGGATTCTTGCCCACAGCGCCGCGGCGTTTGTGTTCGTGTTTATACCACAACACCTAAGAAGCCTAATTCGGCAATGCGTAAAGTCGCGAGAGTTCGTCTGACAAATCAGAAGGAAGTCAACGCCTACATTCCAGGCGAAGGCCACAACTTACAGGAGCACTCAATCGTCATGATTAGAGGAGGCCGTGTGAAGGATCTTCCAGGTGTACGTTATCACATCATCCGCGGTGCATTGGATACCGCCGGTGTCGATGGTCGACGTCAGCGCAGATCAAAATACGGTGCGAAACGTCCTAAAAAAGCAGCAGCAAAGAAGTAAAAATCAGTAAATGCTTAAGAAATGAGAAAAGC
>JAFYIE010000073.1 GCA_017538795.1 Bacteroidales bacterium
ATGGGTCTGATTGGCTTTGTGCGCGACGAGTCGAACCGCCGCAGCAAGGAAGTCGCCATCCGCAAAGTGAACGGTGCCGTGTCGGGCGAGATCATCAGAATGTTCCTGATGGATGTGCTGAAACTGGCTTTGATTGCGGCCATGCTTGGCGTGGCGATTGCCTATTTCCTCGCCGACAAATGGTTGGAGTTGTTCGCCATGCGCATCGGCCTCTCGCCGTTGTATTTCCTCGTCGGAGCGTTGTTTGTGATACTAATCGTGACCATCGTGGTCGTCTTAAGCAGCAACCGCGTGGCAAGAATGAATCCAGTTAAATCGTTGAAAAATAATTAAATATTTTCACTTTTTTGTGCACGGTATTCAAAAAAACATTTATCTTTGCATCACGTAAAAGTCGTGACGTAATTTACGTGATAATAATTATGTGATAAAAAAGATAAGATTATGGCTAAACAGAAAATAAAAGAACTTGTAAATCCTTTTGTTTACAAAGGTTATGAAGGTGCAACGTATTTTTGCGACAGGGAGAAGGAAACCGAAAATTTGATTTCCGCATTAAAAAATGGACGCAATATAACACTGCTTTCGCCTCGAAAAATAGGGAAAACAGGGTTGATAAAACATGTTTTTGACCGCATTTCATCAACCGAAAAAGACACGATTTGTATCTATGTTGACATTTTTCCCACCCAAAATCTACATGATTTTGTGCAAGTGTTGGGGGCTGCTATCGTTGATGAGGCTCTGCAACGCGAGAAGTCTTTGATGTCAAAGGTGTTGGACGCTTTCAAGGCATGGAGACCGGTTGTTACTGTTGATGTGTTGACAGGAATGCCATCGCTCTCGCTCAATATCGATTCGACAAGCGACGAATACACGTTAAAGAGTATCTTCGATTATCTGAAAAGCAGTAAAAAACAAGTCTATGTAGCCATTGACGAGTTTCAGCAGGTTGCATATTATCCTGAAAAAGGCACAGAAGCCTTGCTGCGCTCACATGTCCAGTTTTCCAATGCGGGATTTATATTTTCAGGAAGCCGACAACATTTGATGGCTGAAATGTTCAATTCACCACAACGCCCGTTTTACCAGAGCACGGAGTTTATGAACCTTCAGCCAATTTCCGAAGATATCTATTATGAATTCGCCAAGCATTTCTTTGAGGCAAAGAAAGGTGGTCTGAGTCAAGAGGTGTTTCATGACATATATCATCGTTTTGACGGTTACACTTGGTATATCCAATTGATGATGAATCGTTTGTACGAAGGGAATAAACAGATTGATCAGTTGCAACAGGCTACTGATGCCATCATTGCGGTTCTTGCCACGTTGACACCACAGTATGAGATGCTAATGACTCTACTGACCGCCAATCAGGTTAACCTGCTGAAGGCTATTGCCAAAGAAGGCAAGGTGGAACAACCGCAAAGCAATGAGTTTATCAAACGTAATGACCTTCCTAGTCCTAGCAGTGTGAAGGCGGCGCTTGATGTACTTGTTGATAAAGAGCTCGTTTATACTCAACCGGACGGCTATATTATATACGATCGGTTGCTAAATCTGTGGCTGCAAAGGGGAGTGACCGCCTAATTGTAAAATTTCTTTAAATAAACTGTAAAATATTTTCACTTTTTTGTGCACGGTATTCAAAAAATGATTTCTGTAAAAAGCAATTTAATAAGATAAATGAAAAGATTTTTTGCCATTTTACCATTCTTTGCCTTGCTGCTTATCGCAACATCGTGTGAAAAACATATTCCTCCTCAGGAAGACCTCCTCTATGAAATAGAGCTGCTCTACCAACCGCACCCCGACAGCGCAATGCGAATCCTCGACACGCTCAACGTATCAGTGCTTTCCGAAAAAGAACGTGCGCATTACTGCCTGCTGAAAGCCCGAACAAACCAAATTTCGCTGAAGTTCAACGCCGAAACCGACTCGCTCCTTAACGAGGCAGAAGGCTATTTCGCCAACAGCAAGGAATACTATTTTGCGGCACAAACCTACTGGACACAGGCTCTTGAAGCAGGTCTTACCGGGAAATCGCCCCATGTGCTGCTCGACTACAAACAAAAAGCCATGCAAAGCATAGAAAAGTGCAAAAGTGTGGACAAACGCATCAATCCCGACAACATCGAAAACCTGAAACACAACATCTACTTCCGTTTAGGACTGCAGTATTGCGACGCTAAACATTATCGCGAAGGCATTGAGTGCCTGCGTAAAGCGGAACGTTTTTTCAACAACACAGACAGCTATAACTACCACACGTTGACAACTCTTACGATGGGATTAGCTTTTCTGAGATGTCACGAGCCTGACAGCTGTTTGTGTTATTACGACAAAGCGCTGATATCGGCTGAAAAAACAGGCGACAAGGCGATGATAGCCCAATACTATCAGATGGCTCCACAATATTACCTCTATCGTTACGACAAAGGCCTCTACAACGACAAAACCGACGGTATCGCACTGTTAAGAAAAGCCATCTCTTTAGACAAACAATGCCTTGTATTGCTGGAAGGAACCAACGACAAACATCGGAAAAAGCTTTATAGTGACGCCGCTTATTACGACTTGACCCAAGCCTATTATAAGCTCGGCGTATATGACTCCACAATATTCTATGGCACCAAAATCACATCCAATCCCGATGCTTGCTTCTATCTTTTCAAGTCCTACAATGCCATTGGCGACCACGAAAACGCAATGGTATATGCCGAGAAATACATGAACAAGATGCAAAAGGTCGACAACACCCAGCTTGCCGTCGATGAGGTGAAGGAGGAATATGACCTTCAGATGCAGCAACAGCAGCTTGAAAGCGAGCATCATGTGAAACGTTTGCGCCTGTATCTGCTTATCGCCATTCTCGTCATCGCATTACTTGTGCTTTGGTTTTTCGTGTCGCGATACCGCAAAAACAAGGAAATCGAGGTACTGGAGATTAAAAACTCCCAGCGTCAGACGCTCACCCAAAGCGTTGCCACAATCTACAAGAGCAAACGCGACGACCGGCTGCAGCAAATCATCAAACAATTCAACAATGTTTATCCTGAGGTCTTGAAGGAGCTAAGCGCAACCTGTCCAGAGCTCAACGACACCGAACAGAAAATCATAGTGCTGTCATTCCTCGGTTTCCGCATCAAAGAGGAAGCCGACCTGCTCGGATTGAGCGAAAACACCGTCCGCCAGTACCGCTCCAACGCCAACAAAAAGGCAGATTCCGATCCGATTTCCGATTTAATTTGACCCGTAAAACATATATAAGTCGATTTTGTAATCTGTTGTATTACAATTTGTTATAAAATATACACACCTATAAAATGTATATTTGAGTCCCAATCTTGCTTTTTTGATGTTTTTTTGTTATAATTTTGAAATCGGAAAACATTTTAAAATCTACCGATATGAAAACATCTATTAAAACAATGTGCCTCTGCCTCGCATTTTTCGGCATGGCATTCTTAGCGAAAGCACAAAACAACGGTCTTACCATCGCTCCTGACACCCTGTGGTTCGAACCAACGCCAACGGGAGACATTCCAGAGTTCGTCATCACCAACGAAACTGCCAACGACGTAATCATCGAAGACATCATTCCTGAAGATATGGGATTTGTTATTGAGGGCATCGACTTGTCTTACACCCTTCCTGCAGGACAATCGGTGACCGTGACGGTGGTTTTTATGCCGGCTCCAGGAAAAAACGATTACCTTGATTATGATATACTAATCTTGACTTCAATAGGTGAGTACCATGTTACCGCAATGCTGAATAAAACCATGATAGATTATGGTTTGGTTATCGTTGGCTCACCTTATCAATATGTGGAGGACGAAAACGGTGCTGGAGGTTGTCTGCAAAACCGCTATTTCGGTTCGCAAATCCCCGTTGAAATCTATTCCGCCACCGAAGTGGGCACTGATTATCTTAACATTGTACCCGATTGGCCATTGCCATACACACTGAATCCTGCCGATTGGTTCACCTTCATGTTTTACGCCAAAAATCCTGTAAAAGATAGGGTGATAACATCAGTGATTGTCGATTCCAGCGACGGACAACGTGAGTTTGTGGTCACCATAAGCGATGAATTGCTATCTGTTACAGAAATTGGCAATAAATCAATCAGCCTTTATCCCAATCCTGCCAATGATTTTGTTAGGATTGAAGGCGCGGAAGCAGCCGAAGTTCAAATCTTCAACACCCTCGGCCAGTCAGTGAAAACCTTCTACAACACCAACAATCTCAGCATAAGCGATTTCCCCGAAGGAGTCTATCTATTGCGTATCACCTCAACCGATGGCAACACCTTCACCAATCGTTTGGTAATAAGATAAAGTTTTTCAAATTGTAAAATTTCTTTACACTCACTGTAAAATTTCTTTACACTTTTTATAATGCCAAAAATGTATTTCATTGATTTAGAATGATTTGCATTTTTGG
The DNA here is from genome assembly GCA_017538795.1 of Bacteroidales bacterium. Taxonomy (GTDB): domain Bacteria; phylum Bacteroidota; class Bacteroidia; order Bacteroidales; family F082; genus Limimorpha. The sequence continues at coordinate 4,450 of JAFYIE010000073.1, forward strand.
CATGATTATTGCATCATTATTAATGTTTTAACGTTATTAATGTATGAAAAAGTTCTCTGATAACCTCATCAAAATCCTATCGCTGGGTATAGGTCTCGCCATCGGTATCGTGCTGATTGCCAAAGTGTGCTTCGAATTGTCGTACGACAGTTTTTATAAGGATGTTGATCGCATCTATCTCATCAAGGCGGAAACCGTTTTAGGCGACAAACAAGACGATTTCGACAAAATAAGCGGCGCTGTTGCACCTGGCTTCAAGGCCGAGGTGCCGGGCGTTGAGGAGGCAACTCGTGTTGTCATGGGCTCCCGTGATTTAAACTATCTTGACGAAGAGAAAAACCTGGTGTTCAAATGTAAGACGCTCATAGCCGACACCTGTTTCTTTAAGGTGTTCTCACGACCCATCATCGCCGGAGATATCGTTAAAGCATTGAGTAACAAGGATAATATCGCTGTATCGCGTTCTTTTGCAGAAAACGTTGGAGGAGTGAATGAATGTCTCGGCAAGGTTATTATGAATGAAAACCGTCCTGAAAAATTCATTATTGAGGCGGTTTTTGAAGATTTTCCGAAGAACGGAACGTTTTCATTCGGCATAGTGAAATCGCTGGAGTTATATCAAGCTGCATCAAGAGACAACTGGGTGTTCAATGATATGTACACCGGCTATGTAAAACTGCAGGAAGGCGTTGACCCCAACTCGCTTGACGAGGCTATCTATAAAATGCAGACAACCCATCAGGACTTTGAAAAACTGAAGACGCAGATAGGCTACCAAGTGCGCTATCACCTTGCTCCATTCGACAAACTGCACACGTCTGACACTGAGGTGCATAGCAAAGTGATTGTTCTCGGTATTGTGGCTTTCCTGTTGCTTTTTATAAGCATGATGAATTATATTCTTGTTGTGGTGTCAGCGATGATGAAACGCTCGAAAGAAATAGGCATACGCAAATGTTATGGTGCTGGAGGACGTGAAATTTATGTGATGCTGACAAAGGAGGCGGCGGTTCATATTGTATTGGCTTTGTTGCTGGCCGTAGTGCTTATCCTTGCAGGAAACAACTTGGCGCTCAATCTGTTGGGCACATCGTTCACCACTACTCTCATCGGACCGAGCATCCGTATGGTTGTGGCGGTTATTGTCCTGATATTTGTGATTTCGGTTATTGTGCCTGGAATTCTTTATACGCGAGTTCCTATTTGGAAGGCTATCCAAAACTTCAGCATGAACATGCGCCATTGGAAGCTGTTCCTTTTGAGTCTGCAGGTGGCGGTAAATGTGTTTATAATGGCTATGTTGCTTGTGGTTACTGGGCAATACGAATATCTTGCCAACGAAGATTTGGGATATAATTACAAGGATTTGTATTACATCGATATGAGCACCGTCAAGACACGCGATTTGGTGGTTAATAAGCTTAATGCCATGCCTGAAGTTGAAGGCGTGGAGGCTTGTGCGATTTTGCCGTTCCAATATGCTGAAGGCAATGTGGTGCAAAAACCTGTTGAGAGAACAACTTTGGTGCAACTCGCTGACGGTTCATATGTATCGGATGGTTTTTACAATCTGATGGAAATTCCTTTCATTGCCGGAACCTATCCGACTGATTCGTTGCAGGTGGCGGTCAGCGAAAGCCTCATCGAGAAAATGATGGAGTTTGAGGATTGGAGCGACGGTGCTGTTGGGAAACAGATTTTAATATCTGACCATAGTTATTTCTATGATGGTAAAAGTCTGCATATCGAGCCGCTGACGATTTCGGGCGTTTATCGCAACATCCGTATTGGCAGCGCCCTCGATCCGAACCTGAAACCAAGTTGCTATTTCCATGGCGACCTATACAGCGGCACCAAGTTTGATGGTGTGTTTTTTGGTAAAACCAGCCTACATCCGATGCGTTATCTGTTGGTTAAAGTGCGTCACGCTGATAAAAAGATAAAAGACCGCATCCAAGATGTAGTTAATGAGGTTACGGAAGGAAATAAACTTGAGGTGAAGCTTTATTCTGCCGAAGTCCGTGCCCAGTATGCCGACAACCGCAAGATGCGAAACACCATATTCGTGGGGGCATTGTTCGCTATATTCGTCTCGCTCATCGGTTTGATAGGCTATGTCATCGACGAGCTGAACCGTCGGAGCAAAGAAATCGCATTACGCAAAGTGCATGGCGCCATGTCGGGTGAGATAGTGAGGATGTTTACCATGGAGATTCTTAAGCTGTCGCTGGTCGCCGCTGTTTTGGGTGCTGTCGGGGCATTTTTCGTTGCCCGCAGCTGGCTCGAGCAGTTCGCCTTCCGCATCAGCCTCTCGCCATGGTATTTCATTGGCGGTGCAGTGATAGTCCTAATAATTGTGGCTATCGTAGTGGCCATCAGTAGCAGTAAAATAGCAAAAATGAACCCGGTGGAATCGTTGAAGAAGGAATAAAAAATGTTTAACAAAATAAAATCTTACAACTATGATTAAAGTAGAAAACCTTACAAAAATCTTCCGTACGGAAGAGATTGAAACACTGGCGCTGAATGGCGTGTCATTTGAGATTAACGACGGCGAGTTTGTTGCCATCATGGGGCCTTCGGGCTGCGGCAAATCGACCTTGCTCAACATTTTGGGCTTGCTCGACAACCCTTCGGAAGGCAAATACGAGCTGCTCGGACAGCAGGTGGGCGACCTCAAGGAGAAAGACCGCACCAAGTTCCGCAAAGGCAACATCGGCTTCGTGTTTCAGAGCTTCAACCTCATCGACGAGCTGAACGTGTATGAGAACATCGAGCTGCCGCTGCGCTACATGAACATCGGCGCCACCGAGCGCAAGGAACGTGTGACAGCCATCATGAAACGCATGGCGATTTCGCACCGCGCACAGCATTTTCCGCAGCAGCTGTCGGGCGGTCAGCAGCAGCGTGTGGCAATAGCTCGCGCCGTCGTTGCCAATCCGAAGCTCATTCTCGCCGACGAGCCTACAGGTAACCTCGACTCGAAGAACGGCAAAGAGGTGATGGAACTCCTGACCGACCTCCACAAGGAAGGAACCACCATAGTGATGGTGACGCACTCACAGCGCGATGCCGGCTATGCCGACCGCATCATCAATTTGTTTGATGGAAAGATTGTTGAGGACGTGCTACAGGAGTTGTAGAATAGATTATTTTTTTTAGGTAATTTTATTTTGGTAAAAAATATTTTTCTTATCTTTGCGCAAAAATATTGATTATTATGGTAGATAGTTTAAATCCGTTCGTTGTATCGGGCAAAATTCCGCAGGAATATTTTTGCGACAGAGTTGAAGAAGCGGCACAACTGGAAAAATCGCTCCGCAATCAACTGAATGTGGTGCTGACATCGTCGCGCCGTATCGGGAAAACAGCATTGGTAGATTTTGTCTTCGACAAGCCAGAAATCCGCGATAATTATATCACAATCTCTGTGGATATCCTTCATACAACCTCATTTCGTGAGTTTATTCTGACATTGGGCACCGCGGTTTTCGAAAGCGTAGCTACACGCAGCGTAAGACTTCGCAAACAATTTGTTACAATACTAAAATCGCTTAGCGCAAGTTTTGGATACGACCCTATTTTGAACGTTCCGACATTTGACGTGAGATTGGGTGATGTTCAAAATCCGGAATATACACTTGCTGAGATTTTCCATTATCTTGAATCAGTTAATAAACGATGCCTTGTCGTAATTGATGAATTTCAGCAGATTGTATATTATCCTGAAAAAAATGTAGAAGCCATACTTCGCACACATATTCAGAAATTGTCGAACGCAAACTTTGTCTTTTCAGGAAGCCGTCGCCGTATGATGGAAGAAATATTCTTTTCATCGAAACGGCCGTTTTACCAAAGTGCAAAAGCTTTAAGGCTTGAGCCGATTGATCATGATATCTATCTCGATTTTGCGACAAATAATTTCGAGAAATCTGGCAAACACATTACACCTGAAGCTTTTACACACGTTTATAATACGTTTTGGGCTGTTACTTTCTATATACAACGAATTATGAAGGACGCTTTTGCGGAAACTAGTGTTGGTGCTACATGTGATATCAATATGGTAAAACAACTCATTGAAGATTATATTGATGAGAACGACTCACGCCTTCGTGAACAACTATCTTTTATCACCGAGTCACAGAAAGAGCTTCTCTATGCGATTCATGCAGAGCAACATGTGCAAAGCATAACTTCATCAGAATTCAACAAAAAATATCGTCTTCGCTCACCGAGTTCAACGCAATCGGCTTCTATAAAGTTGCTGGAATACGACATGATTACTCGTAAAGAGAAGATCTATTCCATTTCCGACCCATTATTTAACTTATGGCTTGACAGGAAAAATGTATAGATTATGCCCAAGCTCAAATCAAAAATATTAGTTGTTGACGACAATGCCGGAATCCGTTCGGCACTGAAGATTCTACTGCCGACGAGGTTTTCGGATGTGGAGCTCATTGCATCGCCTAAATCGCTCATCAGCACGATGCAGACGTTTAAGCCCGATGTGGTGCTGCTTGATATGAACTTTGAGACCGACATCAACACCGGCAATGAGGGACTGTTTTGGCTTGCTGAGCTGAAGAAACGCTTTCAGGATGTGGAAGTTGTGCTTTTCACCGCCTACGCCGATATAGCACTTGCCGTGGAAGGCATGAAACGCGGAGCATTCGACTTTGTGGTGAAACCATGGGATAACGCCAAACTCATTGCCATTCTTGAAGAGGCATCGAAGAAACACCGCCATGTGGCATCAGATGATGTGGAACAGGATAAGCCGCAGATGATTTGGGGCAACAGCGAAGCGATGCAGAACCTCCGTAACATGGTTGAGAAGATTGCGCCTACCGAGGCTTCTGTGCTTATCACAGGCGAGAACGGAACAGGAAAAGACGTGCTTGCCAACGAGATTCACAGGCTGTCGCAACGCTCTGGAAAACAGATGGTTAGCGTTGACATCGGTGCCATTACCGAGACTCTTTTTGAAAGCGAGATGTTCGGTCATGTGAAAGGCGCGTTTACCGATGCCCATGCCGACCATATAGGAAAGTTTGAGCAAGCCAATGGCACAACGCTTTTCCTCGACGAAATCGGTAACATTCCGCTGAGCGAGCAGGCGAAACTGCTGAGAGTTCTGCAAAACCGCAGTGTCAACAGGGTCGGCGACACGAAAAACATCCCTATCGATATCCGTTTGATTTGCGCAACCAATATGAATCTTGCCGAGATGGTGAAACAAGGCCGTTTCCGTGAAGATCTTTATTACCGTATCAACACGGTGTCGCTACATTTGCCGCCATTGCGCGAACGACAGGACGAAATCGTCACGTTGGCAATGCTTTTCGTTGAGAGATATGCCGAGAAATATCACCGTCAGGCTAATGGGTTGTCAGATGACGCGAAGACTCTGCTTTTGAACTGCAAATGGAGCGGCAACATCCGCGAGCTGCAAGGCTGCATTGAGAAAGCCGTCATCATGTCGGATAATGAGATTATCGGAAAAGACGACCTGCAAATCAGTGATTCACAATTGGTTGATGTGCAAAACAAGACTCAAAGCCAGACTCTTGATGATGCTGAGGAACAGGTGATTCGCAATGCGATGAAGAAATACAACGGCAACCTTTCGCTTATAGCTAAAGCATTGAATATCAGTCGCCCAACATTATATAACCGCCTCAAGAAATACGGAATATGAGTGTGTGGCTGTGGATATTGATAGTTGTGGCAGCTGTAGTTTTGACTGCAGTGGTTACTACGTGGCTCGTCAGGAAACAGGACACCCGAAAGGTGTCGTTTATGATGGACTCGCTCGAAGACGGCGAGATGAATTTCCGTTTTCGTGACAACTCGAATCTGAACCGAGCATTGAATCGTATCCGTGGCATTTTTACAAGGCGCACAGCAGTGGATGAAGCCGCATCGTGGAGCAAGTTATTTCGCGTGATGACGCACGAAATCATGAACACAGTGGCGCCAATCGCCTCGCTGAGCGAGGCGTTGGCGCAAGACGACAGTCTGGACATTAAAGCCGGACTGGAAACGATATCATCATCTTCAAAAGACCTGATAAGATTTGTGGAGTCGTACCGCAGCATGATGAAACAGGCCCCACCGGTTAGAAAAGCTGTGATGGTCGATGAAATGATGGAGCGCGTTTTAAACTTGAATAAAACACGTTTGAGAGAGCAGGGAGTTACGATTTCATATACTCAAAAAACGCCTGATTTGCTAATCTATATCGACGAAAGTCAGATTGTACAGGTGCTTAACAATCTGATAAAGAATGCTGTGCAAGCCGAAGCGAACTCGATTCGCATCAGCGCGGAATTGAATTC
>JAFYIE010000074.1 GCA_017538795.1 Bacteroidales bacterium
AACATCAATGAACGTGTATCCGGCAGCAAGTCTACTTTATTATGTACCAGCCAACGCTGATGTCTATCTTATTGATCCTAAAGATGTTAACATCAACACACACCGACCGATAACACATATTAAAAAAGGTGCATCGGAAGGAATGAAAGAGCTTTTAGAGCGACTTGTCATTTCGAGCGAAACGTAGTGGAGTCGAGAAATCCTTTCTTTTCAGATTCTTCGTATTAAAAAGGATTTCTCCATTCCGCTTCGCTCCAGTCGAAATGACGGGTTGGGGTTATTTGTTATTAAACTGATTCATTGTCAGATCTGGACCGATGGCGACGAAGCTCTTGACGAACTCGACGGCGACATCCAATCGGGGTTGAATCTCGTCGATTTCCGATTGTTTCCATTCGCCTATGACGAAATCTATTTGTTTTCCTTTTGCGAAGTCGTTGCCGATGCCGAAGCGGAGACGGCAGAAATCGCTGCTACCGAGCGCCTCGATGATGTTTTTCAAGCCGTTATGACCGCCGTCGCTGCCTTTTTTGCGCATTCTCAATGTGCCTACGGGCAGTGCGAGGTCGTCGCAAACCACCAGGATGTTATCCATCGGGATTTTCTCCTGTGTAGCCCAGTATTTCACGGCTTTCCCGGAGAGGTTCATGTATGTCGTGGGTTTGATTACAATCATTTGGCGACCTTTGTATTTCATCTCCGACACCATTGCCAGTCGGCTGGTGGTAAAACTGCACTCGAGGTTCTTCGCCAGATGGTCGGCGACCATAAAACCGATATTATGCCGCGTGTTGGCATACTCGGCGCCGATATTTCCCAGACAAGCAATCAGATATTTCATGCTGCAAAAATAAAAAAAAGCCTTCAAACGAAGGCTTTTTCCATATAAATTTCTTAAAATTTACATTATTTTGCTTCTGCTGCTGGAGCTGCCTCTGCTGCTGGAGCTGCTGCCTCTTCTGATTCTTCCTCAGCTGCTGCGTTACGTGGAGCTTTGACGTCGACCACGATGGTGTTTTCAGCGACGAGGACCTGCATCTTTTCAAGGTTAAGATCTTTCACCTTGATTGACTGGTTCATCTGAAGCTTTGTAACGTCAACGATGATGTTATCTGGGAGGTCGTTGACATAACCGCGAACTTTCAATTTTGAAATGTTCATGTTCATGCGGCCACCACGCATAACGCCTGGGCATGTGCCCTGTGTGCGCACTGGAAGCATAACTGTGATTGGGTTGTCTTCGTTCACATCGAGGAAGTCGGCGTGAAGAACCTCGTCAGTAACAGGATGATACTGAATGTCTTGGAGGATTGTGTGGTAAACTTTACCGTTGATTTCGAAGTCGATAATCAATGTCTCAGGTGTGTAAAGAATCTTCTTGAAGCTTCTTGCATCTGTTGCAAACTTCACCTGTTCGATGTTGTTACCGTAAATGACGCATGGTACGAGACCTTTTGCGCGCAATGCTTTAGCATCTTTTTTCCCTACGTTCTCGCGAAGAGAACCGCTCAATGATACTGAATTCATTTTGTTTGTTATTAAGTTAGTTATTTTTTATTAAAGAATTCGCTAAGTGATTCGTAATTCTCCACCTTTTGGATAACCTGTGCGAAGAGCTCGGCTGTTGAGAGCACGTGGATCTTCTTGCTTGGGTTAGGTCCTAACGGGATGGTATCTGTTACGACCACTTCGTCGAATACTGAGTTGTCGATTTTTTCCATTGCCGAGCCTGAGAAAATCGGGTGTGTCGCGAAGGCGCGGACGCTGCGAGCGCCGTTGTCTTTCAGCAGCTGACCGGCGCGGGTGATGGTGCCTGCTGTGTCGATGATGTCGTCGATGAGGATGACGTCACGATCCTGAACGTCGCCGATGAGGAGCATCTTCTCGATCTCATTCGGTTTTGAACGCTGTTTGTGGCAGATGCAGAACACTGTGCCGAGCATCTTGGCGTATGATGAGGCACGACGTGTACCGCCGGCGTCAGGTGATGCCATGATAGGGTCAT
>JAFYIE010000005.1 GCA_017538795.1 Bacteroidales bacterium
ACCTTCCATCCAACACGGCTTTGCGAGGGTTTGGCTTTCCCCAGGCAGGGCTGATCACCGAAGCCTGTATCACAGAAGTGGCAGCCAAATGTGGGTTGCCCCCTGAGAAGGTAATGCTGAATTTGTCTCACAAAGGATAGTGAATTTTAGAGGAGGGAGGGCCATTGGAGGTCTTCATGTTGAGGAATTTGAGGTCCACGGGGGCTACATGATTTGCTGGAGTTAACCCAGCTGACTGGTTAATACAGAGCAGGACTCTAGAGTTCAGGGGTCCTTGTCTTACTCAGATTCCTCCTCAGAAGTCATGGGAGAAGGTACTGAGGCATGAGCACTGGATTCATTGGGAGTGAGAAGTCTCTATTGGTTGGGGGTATAATTGCTACCGACAAGTTCTGTCAAAGCCTTCTTTCCTCACTTCCTTAACATCCCAGGCAGCTGTCATTTGCGTCATTTCAATGACTTCAATGGTCTTCTTTAGGTTCTGTAAGTCTTGGGCCAATATTCATTCATGCGCAAGCTCAGTTCCGTTCCCAGGATCCTGGCGTGGTGTTAGGGTGGGAAGATGGTGCGCTCTCTGCCCCCTTCACCTCCCCTGTGCCTTCTGCTCAGGTGTTGGGCAGGGAGGAGGAGGAGAACCAGGGCAAACAGACAGCATTTCTGCCACTGGCTTCTCCTAGTAAGCTCTCGGTCCTCTTCTTGGTTAGTTGAAGCCACTCTTTGAGTATATCTTTGAGCCCATCTCTGGGCTCCCTTTCTGCCAGCTCTCTTAGAAATGGACAGTTCCCTGTGAGGATTAAATTTCCAACTGATCCTCAGCTGGCACCTCACCTCATCCCTGAAGCCCCTGCCTCCTTGCCCGCTGCTGCATGGAAAGCCCAGGTCCCCAGTGCATCCATCTCCTCCTACCCTCCCCCGGCCCAGCACTAGAGTCTGGGTCCATAGGCAGGAGCCATCTTTCTGTTTTGAACTTGTGGGGGGCCCTTGACCCTCCCTTCCTGGCCATCTCACCACAGCCTCTTTGCCAGATATTCTGGCACATTGGTAGCCCTCGGAGGAGGATCAGCAAATGCCCTCCCTTCATCCCCAGGGAATATAGAGGGGAGAGGAGCCATCCTTGAAAACATCACCTTCTCTCAACAGCTCACTAACATCCAGTTCTCCTTTTATAATGATCTGGGAATTTGGGGAGGGGAAGATGGGAAGAAGGTAGGTCTGTAATGGCTCCTGTCAGCTTGGAGAGTGGCCAGCCCTAATTGCTGAGAATGTTGTCAGCGGGGAATGTGAGGCACTTGACCTTTTGTTCTCAAAAACTGGTGACGAACAGCCTTCGTTGCCAGTTCAGATCTGGGAATTCAGAAAGAATTCTACTCGGTGCTTCAGACGTCCTGAGATAGAATTTTTTTTTTAATTGGATTTTCATCCTAATTATAAGTTTTAGTTAAACAAACTTTAATATGTTCATGTTTGAAAGTGTATGGTCTTCTCTTGCCAAAGCATCTGGAAGATATAAATCATGTAGATCATGTAGGCTGTAAATTAAACTCAGCATTGCCTTTCAACAGATACTCACACGTACACCTAGAATTAAAGAGTCTACAGCATATCTAGACTGTATTGAGCTATATAAGAAGCATAAAGAAAGGAGTCCTTCCTTTGAATTTACACAAAAGCAGCTTCCAAAGCATTGAAGTGCCTACGCATTAGGTAGAAGGTCTGAATAGAGGAAGAAGGGAATTTTGAGCTCAGTTTGGGTTTTCTAGAATGAGCAGAATTTGATTAGAAGGACAATGGGTGGAAGAGACTATGTCGGCTGAGTGCCTCCTCAACCCTTTTAATTCCCTTCTCTTTTGTAGGTCCGAATGATAAACATGTACAAG
>JAFYIE010000075.1 GCA_017538795.1 Bacteroidales bacterium
TAAAAATGTTGTATCTTTGCACCCGCAAAACCACAGAACACGGAGAGGTGGGTGAGTGGCTGAAACCAACAGTTTGCTAAACTGTCGTAGCCCCTAAGGCTACCGGGGGTTCGAATCCCCCCTTCTCCGCAGAATCGGGGCATAGCGCAGTCCGGCTAGCGCACCTGCTTTGGGAGCAGGGGGTCGCAGGTTCGAATCCTGCTACCCCGACAAAAAATGTGGATTCGGGGCATAGCGCAGTCCGGCTAGCGCACCTGCTTTGGGAGCAGGGGGTCGCAGGTTCGAATCCTGCTACCCCGACACAAGAGATAAAAAAAAGACCTTCAACGAAGGTCTTTTTTTTATCTTATCACGATTTTCTGTGTCATTATTTTGTCACCGCTGATGAGACGCAGGACATACGCTCCTGGTGTCATTTCACTTGTTGAGACCTTTCCTGAAATGTCACCTTTCCGTGAAACAATCACACGACCCATCATATCAATCACCTGCAAGGTTGCACCTTCAGTATCAGCCGTAATGATGATATTGCCGTTGTTGATGAAAGCAAAGGTACCGTTATCGTCAGTGTTTCTGAAAACAATCTTGAATCTCTCATATCTGTCGGTAGGTGAGCCGATGAAAGTGTAACTTGGGTTGGTGCTCAGGTCGATTTCACGCTGTTCAATGATATCGATGAGATAGATGCCGTTGAGATCAATCTCCTCGCCAGCGAAGCTGATTGTATATGTTCCCAATTCGTTTGCCTTGAAATATACCGGCACATCGCAATGGTGGTCGGAGAGCACGATAGCGTAGTCTTCACCATTTTGAGGGATGAAGAGGGTGGCAGCAGGCTGGCCGAAATAAAACTTCTGTAGTTGTGTTCCAACGTTGAATCTCACAATGGCTTTGTCGAGAGTTGAGCTTTCGGAAGCATTGTCACGTGAAGCGATGTTGTGAGTCAAAGTCAATTTTAGATTGCTGTTGTCGCCGGAAAGTACAGGAGCTTCCTTGCTGAAGGTCACAGTTTCACTTTCCTCGGTAGCTTTGACAACTATTCCCATGCCGACAGGGATTACATTTTCTTCTTCATCATAATTTTCAACTAATACGACACCTGTACCCTCAGGATTCATTTTGTAATATTCTCTGTTTACAAAAACGTTGTATGCGAACGGGTTACCGATGAGGTTCCAGCCTGCGCTGATGCTCATGGATTCGCTTACCGCATATGGTTTGAGGGTTCCTGAGAACTGAAGCGTTACGTCTTCGCTGTTGGCGTAAAGATAGCCTGCGCCGTTGTTGAGCGTGGTGAAGTCGGGATGCTCTGCTGTGTTTTTAAAGTTCTGCCAGGTGTTGTTGTTGAGGCGATACAAGTCGTAGGTGTTTTCAAGCATGCTGCCTGTTGGCGTATAGTCTTCACTGACAGGCGAGGCTATAAAATACCAGTCGTCGGTAAGTTCCACGCCTTGATTATGGATTACCGAGTAGGCTGAGATGTTTTTCTCCACCGTAGCATTCACTGCGCTGTTGCTGACGAGCTGACCGCCGTCGGCGATGGTGAGGGTGCTGCCGTAGAGAAGACCGATGTCGTCTGCATTAGCTGTGTATTCGCTTGGAATTGTCACATCGGCAATGATGGTTACATCGCTGTCCTCGTCAGGCACGGCATTGCCGCTCCATTTGGCGGCTTCGTTCCAATAGCCCTCGCTCATGAAGACATAATCTTTATTGTAAGCAGTGAAAGTAAATGTGTCATTTTTTGTTGCGCCATCTACTCTGACCACATCACCTGGATTGAAATCTCTTGCTGTGAATGTTGCGATGTTGTCTACAACTGCGACAGTTTGAATCTCTTTGTTGTTTACATAAAGTGTCAAAGAATTACCATCGTTTGTGTAACACTTTATTACTCTGCTATTTAACTTTTTATAGTCCTTTCCACAAATGTGTACAAATTTGTCGGTCTGATTCCACCAAGCCTTGTAAAGGTAGAACGGATCCTTCTTTGTCTTGTGGTCTCTCTCAACAAGACCTTTGTTGTTCAAGTACTTGAGTTCATTATTGTCAAATACGGCCCCTTCATCTTCAGTTCCTCCATCAAAACAGACCTTATAACCTTCCTGTCTGTTTTTCACTGCAATGTCGAAAAGTTGCCATTGTGATGTGAACAACAATTGCGGGAAGTTTTTGATGGCAGCGATATGACCTTCGTGCAACCACATCTGATATTCAATATCGTGTCTTGGCTTGTTACCCCTTGTTGTTGTTGACATAAAGTCATCAGAGTGGCAGCTTTGTGTACCTCCGCAACCATATTCAGAGAATGCCAATGGTTTACTTAAGCGGGTTAGGGTATTGTTCAAACGTGTATTCAGACGACCGGTAGGGTCGTTTGAATTCTGGTCGATATACCATCCTGAATAGATATTGCAACCGAACCAATCAGCATCCGGGTCATTATAGTAACCACTTGGATCACTAACGCTGTGAGACATCACATAACCTACCAAACGGGATGAATCAAGACCTTTGATAAGGGTTATGTATCCATTGATCTTTTCCTTTGCAAAAACCTTGTCGTCTGTTGTGGTTTCATTACTCAATCCCCAGAAAATTATACAAGGGTGATTGTAATGCTGGTTAACCATGTCTCTAAACTGCCCTTCAAGGTGAGTATAGTAATCATTTGGAAGAGTTGATTCAGCTTTGTTTACCCAAGGCGCCTCTGTCTGAACTATGATACCCATCTTGTCGCAGTGGTCATAAACCTCTTTTGGATGCGGGTAGTGTGCGAGACGGACGAAATTACATCCAAGATCTTTCAAGAGTTCGAAGTCATTGTCGATATCTGCCGCTGTAAGAGCATTTGCCTTTCCTTCCAAATCATGGTGCATACAGACGCCTCTCAAAAGGTAAGGTGAACCATTGAGCAAGAAACGCGAGTTTGCAGGGGTTTCACCATCGACGACATATTCAAAGAACCTGAAGCCATATCCTCTCTGGAATTTATGATAAACTACACCATCTTTTGCAATGGTGAGTGTCACGTTATAGAGATATGGATCCAATGTGCCGTTCCAGAGATGTGGATCGGTGATGGTTGTCTCGAATGTGATTTCTTCACCTGTACTTGTCCGTGTGCTTGAATAATCACATTTTTCACCCTTTATAGAACAGGTGAGTGATGCACCTGTAGGAGCAGTTGTCTTAACTGTTATGGTGGCCTCTTCCTCTGTCACTGTTGATGTGATATGGAATCCGTCATAACCATAATCAGGAGAAGGAACAACAGGCGATGAAATGAGTTTCACTTCACCAAGTGTGGCGTTGAAGTTGAAGTCGCCGGCATAGGGAGCCAGAGTATTTCTTGATGTGTTGTTCAATGTTACCCTGATGTGGTTGATGCCTGGCGTTATTGCATCGGTTATGTCAGTGAAGAAAGCATTGTAACCGCCCCAGTGCGTCTCAACCTTTGTGTTGTTCACATATATGTCGGCCGACTGGTCGGCATGCTGGAACCAAAGGTATGTAGGTTGTGATTCATTTACCCTGACATCTGTTGTAAAGTTGAATGTACTCCTTGCATAATTTCCCGAATGACCGTCAATAGCATTTACAGAATAGGGGAGTTCCACCTCATTGCTGTTATATGTCCAAGTCCTGAGAAGTCGTGTCGCTTCATCGGCGGCGCCCTTTACGAGATATACAGGGGAATAATATGATTCCTTGTTTTTGTTGTCATCTGAGGATATCGTATTTGAAGGTTCAAAGTATAAGTCATATCCTGTTGACGAATTGTTTTCTGTGGCGCTCCAGTAGTGATGTTCGTTGTTCCATGTACTACCATCATAGGATCCGCTACCAGGCAGGAATACACAACCTTGACTTAAATAGTTGTCCAATTGTGATGTTGTAATACCCGTGTTGGAGGTAGTATTATCCATATTGGAAAGTGCAGCACCGATTATTGTTCCTCCATCAGGGAAGATAAGCAATCCTGCGACACCTGTAGTAAGTTGTATCATTGCATAATGCTTATTGGAAGAGCCATTTACGGTTGAGCCGCTACGGGTTGTTCCTATGATGGAAGCCCATTCCGCATTTGTAGGGACTCTCCAGCCATCATGTGGATCAAGAACTTTTTCGATGTCGCCGTCAGATGTTGAGAACACTGACGATTCGAACAGCTGTCCGAGTTCAATGAAATTGAAATAGGTGCTACCAACGGTCTTTCCATAAACTGAATTATATGAATTATAGCTCCAATCGTCCTTTATCTCAAATCCATTTCTACCATAGTAAAGCGGACCGGGAGCTATTTTCATTCCTGCAAATTTTTTGATCTTTATACAGTTTTCAATTACTTTATTACTCTGTAATTCATATTTTTCCGCATACGCCTCAACCACTGTGTTTTCATTGATCGCAATAGGTGTTGAATATGGAGAATAATCTCCTGTTTGACCTAATCTGTAATAGATATCTGCACCATGAGTATCACAGGTGATCAGTATAAAATCGCCATCACAGGTAATAACTGGATCTTCAGGTGCAACATGATGGTTATTTACAACCCATCCAGATGGGATACCTGATGAACCTGGTGACCAGGATGTGGTTGGATCCTTTACAAAGGTACCAGATGCTGCTACATTGTTTACCCAGTTTGTCAAGCAACCTGATGCTGATTTATTTTCTGCAAGACATAAGATGTAATTAAGGTATGTACAGCCTGTGAACATATTTCCATAACAGTTGGATACCAATGTTGTTGCTGGAAGGGCAGGAGCAGAAGTTATTGCACATTCCTCAAACATATAATAATAACAGTAATCGGCTAATGTTGTTGCCGGAAGGGCAGGTGCCACCACTAATGTTGTACACTTGCTGAACATAGCCCTGTAACAACAATTTGTAAGTGATGTGGCAGGAAGAATCAAGTTCTCTGCTGAAATTACACGAGCTTTTTTGAATATTGAACAAAATTGATATGTTGAATTTGTAAGAGAATTGTTATTTGTAAAACTATCTCCATATAACAAGCTGTGAATATTACCTTCTATGTTGAAAGTTGCTGTTCCGCCTTCAAATCCTGAATAATCAGATTTACTTCCTGCATATGATGTATTGTTTCCTCTGAATCTTACTACATCATTTGCATTAACCTCAAACGTTTCACCAGCACTTGTTGATGTTATAGAAGTCCAAGAACCATTATTTATACTGTACTCTATTGTTTTTGTATAACCGCTACCAAAAGCTTTCCAACAGATTGTACCAGTAGTCAATATTCTGAAAGTGAGATAATCTTGTGAGTAATCGTGGCCGGACGGCACGTTGTATGTGCTCACAGTAGAACAATCCGAGCCCAGATAAGCGATAGCTTTGATGACTGTTGCATCGCCCAATGAAAATGGCGAAGAATATTCTGTGCTAGTATTGTCGGGGGTATCGCCATTGGTGGTGTAGTAAATTGTGGCGCCAGGGGTGGCTGTGCTCAAAGTGATGGTGCCGTCGTTGTTGGTAATGGTCGGTGCTTTTACCGCGACATAACTCACAAAAACCCAGTGAGCGGCATTATAATCGAGGCCTCTATCTTTAAGTGTACCTATGTGTTCATTGTTCTCCATCGTGGAGGATCCCAAACTGGTGTATTTATCTTGATACAAACTTATCAAATTTTTAGGCATAATTGCATAGGCGCTGTAACTTGTACCTACGGCATTTACAATGGCAAATTGATATTTGTCTTCGTCTCCCTCAGGATAATCCTGTATCTTGAAAACGTCGCTCAATGAAGCACCTGAAACGCTGTTGCTGTTAAAGTACATATATTTGCCCGTCACATCATTAACGATGTAGTAGTATTTCATGTTGGGGATGGCGGCATCAGAAGATGCTTCCACAAAATACCAAGCCCGATTGTCATCCTCGTCATCCGAAACGATGACATAGTTGGAATCGTCAATGGACATATAAAAAGATGTGTAATCTTTATGTCTGTTTTGAATCAGATAGAAATGCTTGTCGCCAGAGGTTGAATTGGTGAACGGATGAGCCCATGTCACAGAATTCTTTGCAACGAATTTCCATTTGGAATTATCATCATTCGCTGTACTTGATTTGAGACCATTTGTATAATTGACATTACTACCTTTTTTGTTCACATAATATGTGCTACCGGATTTTGGGCTAAAAAGCCATTGACCTTCTGAGCCGGAAATGGAGAATTTATAAGAATCGTCAGATGCATAGGTCTTAATTCCAATAGAGCCGTCAGCACCATTATCGCCTTTAAGTCGTAGATATTTACCTGTTGACTTATTGATGATATAGTAGTATTGCTTAGTGCTTTCGACACCGGCATCCATAAAGTACCAAAGCATCATCTCGTTAGGCATATTGGATGTTGAAACGCCAGCATCATCATTATCACCTGTTGGAATCATATAGAAGCCCGTGGCTCCTTTCGATTCTATCCAGTAGAGTGCTTCTCCTGAATGCGCCTCATGTTGTTCTTGGGTAGTTAACGTAAATGGATGCTGTGCCTTCGACGGCATAATCCAGGCCATCATCAAAAACATCAAAGCGGCGCTGCGAAAAATTTTGTACAAATAATTCATTGTCAATTATTTAAAAACATTTGTGCACTTACAAAAAATACAAGATAAGTGGATCGCAAGTCCAGAACTCCACACTTCACACTTCAAACTTCAAACTTTATTCCAGATATGTGTATCCGTAAAGTCCAGATCTGTAATTCGACAGGAATTCTTTTCCTTCTTCGACGGTGATCTTTCCAGCCTTCACGCAGCTCGTGACCCATGACTCAACGGTACGGACGAGTTTCTTGGGGCTGTATTGCACGTATTCAAGAACTTCAGCAACCGTCTCACCGTCAATGAGTTGGTCGATATAATAGCCTTTCTCGTCGACGGAGACGTGAACAGCGTTGGTGTCGCCGAAGAGGTTGTGCATGTCGCCCAAAATCTCTTGATAAGCGCCCACGAGGAACACACCAATATAATAAGGTTCGTTCTTGGTGAGGGTGTGAACCGGGAGGTTGTGCGACAGACTGTGACCAGTGACGTAGGTCGTCATCTTGCCGTCAGAGTCGCAAGTGATGTCTTGCAAAGTGGCCTCGCGGTCAGGATATTCGTTCAAACGATGGATAGGCATTGTCGGGAACACCTGGTCGATAGCCCAAGCGTCTGGCAGCGACTGGAACATTGAAAAGTTGCAGAAGTATTTGTCGGCCAACAACTTAGGCAATGCGAGCAACTCATCTGGCACACGTTTCTGATGTGATGCCAACTGGTTGATTTCCAATGCTACAGACCAGAAGATACGCTCAATTTTAGCGCGAGTCTTGAGGTCGAGAAGACCCATATTGAACAAGTCGAGGGCTTCCTCGCGAATTTCTTGAGCGTCGTGCCAAGTCTCAAGCATCGATGACTGTTTGCTCGTAAGGTTTTCCCAGGTCTCGTAAAGGTCGTGGATAAGCTCGTGGTCGGTGTCTTCAACTTTCTCGTTGTCATCGTCCCATGTCGGAAGTGACGCTGTCTCCAAGACTTCCATAATCAAGACCGAGTGATGCGCTGTCAGTGCGCGCCCCGACTCGTTGATGATGTTTGGGTGCTTCAGATTGTTTTTGTCGCAGGCATCGACGATAGAGAAGATAGCGTCGTTGACGTATTCCTGAATCGTATAGTTGACTGAGCTCGCGCTGTTTGCCGAGTGTGTGCCGTCGTAATCGACACCGAGGCCGCCGCCGACGTCGACAAACTCAACGTTGAAGCCCATTTTATGAAGCTGCACGTAGAACTGAGCGGCTTCCTTCAAAGCTATCTTGATGCTTCTGATTTTAGTGACCTGGCTGCCGATATGGTAATGCACCAGCTTGAGGCAGTCCGTCATATTGTTTTTCTCAAGAAACTCAAGAGCCTCGAGCAATTCGGATGAAGAAAGACCAAATTTCGACGCGTCACCGCCAGAGTCCTCCCATTTTCCAGCGCCAGAGCTGGCCAATTTGATGCGTATACCGATCATTGGGGAGACTTTCAGCTGTTTCGACAACTTGGCGATGAGGCGAAGCTCGTTCATTTTCTCAACCACAATGATGATTGTGCGACCCATCTTCTGAGCGAGAAGTGCCAACTCGATGAAACTCTCGTCTTTGTAGCCGTTGCAGATAATAAGAGATTCGCTGTCGGTGTTCGACGCGATGATAGCGTGAAGCTCAGGTTTTGAGCCAGCTTCAAGGCCGATGTTGAATTTCTTGCCGTGGCTGACGATTTCCTCGACCACAGGGCGCATCTGGTTCACCTTGATAGGGAAGACGATGAAGTTTTTACCTTTATAATCGTACTCTTTAGCGGCTTCTTTGAAGCACAAATCGATTTTTTCGATACGAGTGTCGATGATATCCGGGAAACGAATCAGCATAGGAGCCGACACGTCGCGGAGCTGCAGCTCGTCGACAAGTTCACGAAGGTCAACGGAGGCACAGCCTTCTCGCGGAGTCACCACGACATTGCCTTTATCGTTGATAGAGAAATAGTTAATACCCCAGTTGTTGATGTTGTAGAGCTCAGCCGAGTCCTCAACACGCCATTTTCTCATACTTCTTCCCATAGTGATTTGAATTAGCTATGCTAATTTTAAGTTAAACAATATTTTGAAGTGCAAAGATAACTATAATATTAATAGGTGTAACATTTTTTTAACTTTCTAACTTTATTAACTTTTTTACTTTACAAACTTTTGTATTTTTGCAAAAAAATACAACTATGACACTGATTATCGATTGCGGTTCGACGAAAGCAGAATGGGCGCTTTTAGACGGCAAGAATGTCGTTTTGAGGTTTGTTTCCAACGGATTCAACCCAAATTTCTGTGATGAGAAGATGATTTCCGAGATTATAGAAAATTCTTTGCAAAATATTGATAATCAAAATGTTAAAAGAGTTGTTTTTTACGGTTCAGGATGTGGAAGCAAGGCAAATCAGGATAAGATAAAAGCTATTTTTAAAAAGGCTTTGAATAAAGCTGAGATTGAAGTGTATCCTGACACTTTAGGCGCTTGTCATGCCTTGTTTGGCAAGAAAGCAGGCATTGCCTGCATCCTTGGAACAGGTTCAAACGCATGTGTATTTGATGGCGAAAAAATCACAGAAAGTGTTGCGTCGCTTGGGTTTATGATAGGAGACGAGGGGAGTGGATGCCACATCGGGAAGCGCATTGTTCACGATTATTTCTTAGGCTTGATGCCAGCAGATTTGCGAGCTAAATTCGATGAAAAATACCATCTTGACAGAGATAAGTTTTTAAAGAAAGTTTATCATGGCGAGCAGCCGTCAAGATTTTTGGCTGAGTTTGCTAAATTTGCGAGTGAAAATATTGAGAATCAGTATATTAGAGATGTTGTCGGAGGATGTTTTGAAGAGTTTATTAAATATTCTTTGATGGTTTCTGCAAATGACAACGTGGCTTTTGTCGGCTCCGTCGCTTTCGCTTTTCAATCTGTTCTTTTGCAACAGCTTGGAAATCACAATATTAAATGTGAGAAAGTTTTGAAGAACCCGATGGATGGGTTGGTCGAGTTTTATAAAAATTAGAATGCGAACGAGACTTTAAGCTTGAAAGCGAAATTTTTTGAATCCTCATCCAAGGAGTTCGGTCCGTAGCGATAGTAGGAGCCAAATCCCATCTTCATGAAGTTGATATTCAGGATATTATCGATAACGATACCGCTTTCGTAGAAGCCGTCTTTCATGCTTTTAAGTTCCACGCCTTGATGTTTCTGCACGTCGCTTATGTCGCCCCAGCCGATGTTGGTGACAACAATCAATTCTGGACTCAAGTACTTGGTTTTGAACATCTTACCGAAATTATGGTCGAAGAAGAGAGCGGCGAACCTGTCGCTTATGAACTCGTTGATAAGCATCGTGGCGAAGCTTTGTGTAGCGTAAAGTCCGAACTCGTCGTTGTTGCCGAAAATGTTGAATGTTTCCATAACCGGGGCGTCGCCGAAGACACAACCAGCCTGAAGAGAAACGGTCGTCTTTCCGATGTAACGCGTTAGCCACGAATAAGTCATCTGGAATTGAATCTTGTCGAAATTGAAAGGACAATCCAGAACATCTTTCAATCCTTTTTGATAGGAGAGCCATATCACAGGCTTGCCTTTGCTGACGGTGACGAGACCTTTTGGCGAAAGCATGTAACGCTCGCCGAAGGCTATTCTCAATTTGAAATCAAGAGTGGAGAGGCGGAATTTTCCGTTGTAGATACTGTCGCCGACATCGTAGCTGTACCAATCGTACATTTCCTTGTCGCTGAGGCTAAAATTCACGGAACCCTTGCAAATCTTGGCAAAGCGTGTCGACAACTCGGCGGATGCTGCGGTGTTTAAGGTCGTCCATTTCACGTAATAATATCTGAAAAAACTTTCGTCGAGAAGGTTAGGTGCGCCCATGAAGCCGTAATCACCGACAGCTTTGTAGATGTGGTCGTAGCTCAGTTTTAAGCCAAAATCCTGTTTTCTGTTGAATTTTATCTCGAAATCGCCGCCGTAATTGGCGTGTTTAGGGCCGAACCAATAGCCCAAGTAGCCTCCGAATGCCAGATATTTCGACAATCTCTCGTTGGTTCTCAAGCCAAGACCGAGGTAAAAGTTATTCGCAATGTTATAATTAAGTATTTCTGACAGGTTCAAATTGACATAACCCATCGGGATGCTGCCTTTTGAGACGATATCGGTAAATGTGTTCATCACTCTGTCAAGGTCGATGCCGCCCTTTTCCATGATGGTATCGACGAACTTGTAAGTGTTCAATATCCTTTCGTTCAGGCTGTCGTTTCGATAATACCTCCAATATATCTCATCTTTCATGCCAGAGTCTTCGGCGATGTCGATATCGGTCGAGCCAAACACTTTTTTATCGATTTCAGGATTGATTTTTATGTTGGAGATATAGCTTTTCCCTATGCCATTGATTGATGTGTTGGCGTCTTCAGGTGTTTTGTTACTGATCATAAGTTGTCTATTATCAGCGACCATCCTAAAGAAAACTATGTCGGTGTTGAGCTGTACCGGGAACCAAACGGAATCGTTTATTTTCGCGTAAAGCTGCTGTATTTTCACGTCGAGGGTGTTCGATTTGTCGGCCGCCTCAGCTTTGACGTTGACCACAGCCCAGCCGTCGGAGGTAATTGTCATGACACCTTTGAGCGCGTTGAAAGTGGTGCCGCGACGAGGTTTGAATGAGATAGTATAAATACTATCGTTGTTTTCTGTCGGCATCACCGATTCGAGTCCGAAGAAATATTTCGACTTGCTGCCGGGAGTTATCGGGTTGACGTAGTTTTTCTCGTAAACAGTGATGAAATCGTCATAAAAGCTTGTGCTTTGCATGCCGTCGATGACGTAGAAATACATCGGGTTTTTCAGTCCGGAGATGATATTCGCCTTTATTTCGCGTTTATTTTTATTAGGTCTTTTGTGATATTGTTCGGAGACGGTCTCCATCACCATGATATCGTTGTCGCGCACCAACTTGTTTACGTTGATAAGAGAAGAGTCGTTGAGTTTAGTTGTGTCGAGAGTTACGATCATCTGGTCGTAGATGGTGTAGGAGTAAGAATTGAGCATTTCGGGGTTGTTGCGCTTGCGGTTTTTCACCACGCTGTCGATGATTCTGTGAGCGGGGTTTTCGCCGGCATATACCACAACTTCTTGCAATTCAACGCTTATCGGGCGCAGAAGTATTTTGTTTGACTTATTTTTAAGAGCTTCAGCTGGAACAGTCTTTTTCTGATATCCGACGCAAGAAAACGTCAAGGTTTTTATCTCATTTTTGCTTTTTACGGTGAAATTTCCGTCGATATCGGTAATTGTGCCGTAGGTTTGGGCATTATTTATTATGACGTTCACAAAGGCTAGTTTTTGTTTTGTCACGCTATCCGAGACGGTGCCGTTTACGCTGAAAACCTGAGCGTTGGCTGTAATTGCTACAATGAATAGTATTACAATTAATATATATCTTTTAAAATTCATTATGATCAATTTGAATGCAAAAATACGAAAAAAGTTATTATATTATCATTTTTAATGCCCTTTTCGAAATGCTCAACAGTACCCTGTGGTAGGTCGCATTTCTGCAAAGGGTATTAAAAAATTTTGTATTTTTGTCTCGTCATAAACTTGAAAACTTCAAACTATTAAAGTATGGCAGACGGATATCTGGAAAAAAGAATGGAAGAATTTGCTTCCGGTGCAAAGAAAACTATTAAGCACGTTTCGTTGGACACTTTGTTTGAGAAAAACCGCAGTTATCGCGGGTATAAGAAGGATTTTGTGGTGAAGCGCGACATGTTGGAGCGCATCGTCAATGTGAACACTAAGATAGCGTCGGGGAAGAACCAGCAGGTGCTTCGTTTCAAGCTTGTTACAAAAGGCGAAGGCGCCGATTTCGTTTTGAGTAACATAAAGCTCGGTGGCATGCTTCCGGAGCTGCATCTGCCTTACGAAGGAACTGAACCTGAGGCGTTTATCATCGTCTGCACATCAGCACCCGAAACAAAAATCATCGACATCGACTTGGGAATATCGTTGCAGAGCATGTCGTTGAAGGCGACGGAGATGGGTCTCAACTGCGTGATGATTTGCGCTTTCAACAAGGCCAACATCATGGAACACTTCAAGCTGCAACACGAGCCATTGGCTATTTTGGCGGTAGGAAAAGGCGCTGAAAACATCAGGATAAAGCCCATTTCGGTTGACGAGAGCCGTGCATACTACCGCGTCGACGGCGTACATTACGTGCCGAAAGTAAAGCTTGAGGATATCTTGATTTAATTTTAGAATTTCACTTTCAGGGAGAAGAAGATTCCCCAATCGCTAACCTCCGGGTTGTCGAGGTAAGTGAAACGTCGCACATAGTCGATTCGCAAGATGCTGAAGATGTTTCCGATGCCGATGCTGCCTTCGACATAAGGCTCTTTCTCCAAGGTGTAAGTCTGTATTTCTCCCGCTGAGTTTTTCGGGAAGACAAACATATCCGGATTTCCGTTCACAGGGTTACATTCTTTTGAGATGTCGCCCCAGATGGCTTTCAAAGCGAACACCTCGCGAAGTTTGAGCTTTCCGACCAGCGGCACTCTGTTGAGGAGGAATCCGTTAAAGGTATAGTCGAACATTCCCTGCACATAATACTGGCTCACGAACTCGTAGTAGTTCATCAAGTTAAAAGCCTTCTCATCATAATAGATGCCTTGGTTTGCACGATGTATGAACAGCAGCGGATATGGGGCGTCGCCGATGACGGCGCCGCCTGTAACGTTTATGTCGGCGATGCCGAGGATGCTGAAGAACCAGCGTTTGCTGAACATCGCCTGGAGCTTGTGGCACTCATAGTCGGAGCCGAGAAACTTGCCGACATAGCTGTAACCGATAGTAAAGACCGGCGCCACGGAGCCAGCCAAAGGATAACGATACTGATGTATCTGTTGAACTTTCTCGTTATGTGCGAATCGGAATTCAAAGCCGATGGAGTTGGTTGTGAACGGATCGTAAACCTTACCGCTGTTCGTTACAAAAGTCAAATCGCCAAGAGGAACCTGTTCCTGATATTCAGCGAAGAACTTGAGTCCCATCTGGTATTTGAACTCATAGTCGTACATCATCTTGAATTTATCGAAGAACGCCATCTTTTTGTTTCCCAGACGGTTGAAAGAATTTCCGAACGAGTCGTAGGCGTATTTGAAGTTATATCCGAAGATCTCTCTTCCTGGGATGTCGGTGTCGTGTGTGAAAGACAGCGTCAGCAGGTTCATCGGGAACTCCCACTGGTTGTTGACTTTGTCGTTGAACGAATACATAAACTGGCCACGGTATTTGACTCTCTCGTCAAGGGTGCCGTATGCCATATAACCCTCAAGGAAAATGTGTTTGTGAAATCTCGTGTTCGTCTTCGCGCCGAAACGCATTCTAACTCCTTCTATCTCATTATAACTCAACATATTGAACACCGGGCCTATATCAAGAGCGCCCCAGTCGATGTAGTTATAACCTATAGCGAAAGCCAATCCTGTCAAAAAACGGAATCTCGGATTTTTTTTCAGTTTCTCGTTGTTTTCAGCGATAAGTTTCTCGTGCAGAGACAGGCTGTCGGTACGTTTGTCTTTCCAATATTCCTCATCGTCGCGGTGAGAATAGAAGTCCTTAGTCCTGGTTTTTTGCGGTTTCCCGACGTAGAAGTCGTCGGGCATAGGCTTGTTGATCTCGATGTTGGTAAAAACGCCGGAACGCTTGCCGTGCAGGGCGATGCCAAGATAGAAGATGTCGGCCACAAGTTTGTAGCGCGTCGGGATCATGATGGAGTCGACCTTTTTGTATTCCTGTTCAAACATCATCGCCTCGACATAGTTTGTGCCTGAGTGCTTTGGAATCTGCAGCTGCACTTTCTTCACCATATAAGACGTGTCGTTTGTAATCCAGAGGCTTCCGCAAAGACCCATATCCATCTGGTTTGACGGCGTGAACGCCAAGACTATGCAGTTCTCGTTTTCATATTGAACGGTGTCGACGATGTAAAAATGATAATACAAGGTCGCGATCGGAGACATAGGGGAGGTGTACTCGTTGTTAAACAGGTTCACCGACCTTTTATAGACATCGACGAAACCGATCCAGTTGTCGATGATAGCCTCCATCGAGGTGAAATCGAGGAACTTGCTGAGCAGCACGTCTTTGGTGTCGGTGACTTCCGTCGTTATGAAATAAGGATCTTTGCGATAATAAGTCTTGGAAAGCGATTCCACGAAATACATCGAGAGATAGTTTCTTCCTGTCAATTCCGACGGGTAGATGTTGTCGCACACGAACTTTATGTTCTTCATGAAACGCTTGTTAGCCAAGCTGTCGCTGAGATTTGAAGGACCAAGCTCGAGTTTGCTGTACTCGTCGTATTGATAGTAGTCGAAGCCCGTGAGACTGTTTTTAGGAGCCTGTTTCTGAACCTTTTTGATGAGCTCGACGGCCGGGTTTCCCTTGCGCTTGTAACGCTCTTTGATTCTTCGCTTCGCCTTGACTTCCGCCTTAGGCAGAGAAATCATCTCCGACTCCATCTTCGCGTTGATAGTCTGGGTTGTGAATCGGTTTATCTTGACTTTATAAGGCTTGTAGCCGGCGAATTGAAACGTAACATAGTCGAAAATCTTGTCAGACTCAAGACGGTAGTTACCGTTTAAATCCGTTGTCGTGCCAAAAGTCTCACCATTGGAGACATAAGAAATTGTTGCCATCGGCAAAGTCTCTCCTGTTTCAACATCAACAACCTTGCCTTTAACAACGGTATGTTGCGAGAACGCCATCAGGCTGGCAAAGGTTATTAATATAAAAAGGAGAAACCTCTTCATTTTTATTCGACGGTTACTGACTTAGCCAAGTTTCTCGGTTGGTCGACGTTACAGCCGCGATACACCGCGATGTAGTAGGCGAGGAGCTGCAACGGGATTGTGGCGAGCAACGGAGCGTAGGTGCATTCAGTGTCAGGGATTTCGATGACGTAATCCGACATGTTCTTTACAAGGACGTCGCCTTCGGTCACCACACTGATAATCTTTCCTTGACGAGCCTTCACTTCCTGGACGTTTGAAACGACCTTCTCGTAAGTGCTCTTGTTTGTGGCGATAAAGATTACAGGCATGTCTTTGTCTATCAATGCGATAGGGCCGTGTTTCATCTCCGCTGCCGGATAGCCTTCAGCATGGATGTAAGAAATCTCTTTTAGTTTCAGAGCGCCTTCGAGAGCGACAGGGAAGTTCTGCAGACGGCCGAGATACAAGGCGTTGTGGCAGTCTTTCATCTGTTCGGCGATCTCTTTCACTATGTCTTTGCTTCTCTCAAGTGTCGTCTTGATTTTATCAGGAATCATATCGAGTTCATGGATAAGCTCCACAATTCTCGATTTCGGGATGTAGCCTGTAAGCTCGGCGAGACGAATAGCGAACATGGTGAGAACTGCCACTTGAGCTGTGAACGCTTTCGTTGAGGCGACACCAATTTCAGGGCCTGCGTGGGTGTAGACGCCGGCGTCGGTGACGCGTGAAATTGACGAGCCAATGACGTTGCAGATGCCAAGAACTGTAGCGCCTTTTTCTTTAGCAATCTCGATAGCCGCAAGAGTGTCGGCAGTCTCGCCCGACTGTGAGATGGCGATGACGACATCGTCAGGGAAGATGACAGGGTTACGATAACGGAACTCTGATGCGTATTCCACCTTCACTCTGATGCCTGAATACAGCTCGATGAGGTAGCTTCCCACCAGACCAGCGTGCCATGACGTTCCGCAAGCCACAATGATGATATTGCGAGCGTTGAGGATCTTTTTTTCATAGTCGAAGATACCGCCGAGGGTGACGGTGCCGAGGTTGGCGTGCAGACGGCCACGCATAGTATCGCGGACTGTCGTAGGCTGCTCGTAGATCTCCTTCAGCATGAAGTGGTCGAAGCCGCCTTTCTCGATAGATTCAAGGTTCAGCTTGAGCTTCTGGACATAAGGAGTTATCTCGACGTCGTCGATAGTCTTGAGTCTCAAATCCTCGCCGAGTTTCACCTTCATAACTTCTTCATTCTCAATGTAAACAACCTTTGATGTCAAGCCGACGATAGGGGTGGCGTCGGAAGCGATGAAGAACTCGTTTTTGCCGATACCCACGACCATTGGACTGCCTTTACGCGCTGCAACCAATGTGTCGGGATGACCTTTTTCTATTAATGCAATGGCATAGGCGCCGTTCACGTGGTTCAAGGCGATACGTGTTGCCTCAAACAAATCCACGTTCTGCGTGAGCTGCACATCTTCGATGAGATTAACCAAGACCTCAGTGTCGGTGCTCGATTTAAATTCGTAGCCACGATTCTCGAGTTCCTTTCTGATTGTAAGGTAATTCTCAATGATTCCGTTGTGAATCAAGGCGATGTTGCCTGAGCGGGAGAGATGCGGATGCGCGTTGACATCATTAGGCTCGCCGTGGGTGGCCCAACGAGTATGAGCGATACCGATATGACCGCTTATATCTTTATCTTTCGCAAAATTCTCCAAATCAGAGACCTTGCCTTTTGTCTTATAAACATTGAGTTCGTCTTTTTCGTTAAGCAACGCTACGCCTGCGCTGTCATAGCCACGATATTCGAGGCGTTTCAACCCGTTAATCAAAATCGGATAAGCGTCTCTTTTGCCTATGTATGCTACAATTCCACACATTTTTAAATTGATTTTAATTGATACATTTTTTTCAACATGCAAAAATAATTTTTTCTATGATACAACGATCAAAAAAATTAGTAAAAATTTTTACTATTTTTGTAACACGTGACATTTTTTTAGTATTTTTGCACGCTGTTAGTAAAATGGTATACTATACGTTAATTTACTTTTATGGAATATAGATTTAAGGGACATCTTGTTGAGGAACTTTATAAGGATTACAGGATTAAGGAGGGAATGAAGGCTTGCATGAACTGCGGCGTGTGCACGGCTGTTTGTCCGGCCGCGGAATTCTACAAATACAATCCCAAAAACATAGTGAACATTGTGGCTCGCAAAAACGAGGATGATTTGGAAGACCTCTTAAAGAGCGATCAGATTTGGTACTGCGGAGAGTGCATGTCGTGCGTGACACGTTGTCCAAGAGCTAATGCTCCAGGATTGGTGATTATGTCGTTGCGTAAGCTCTCGATGCGAAGCGGGCTTTACATGCAGTCGGAGAAAGGCCGCCAGCAGTATATCGTGGTTAAAGATTTATGTAGTAATATCTTAAACTACGGTTATTGCGTTTATCCGCGCACTTTTGCATATGAGACTCACAAGGAATTCGGTCCTGTCGGTAAGTGGATTAACGACAATTTGGATGACTTGCATGCACGCATGGGCTCTAACCTCGACGGCGATGGTCCAGGCGGACTGCGTAAGATTCCGAAGGAAAGTCTCGACCAGCTGAAAAACATTTTCGACGTGACAGGTGCCACCGAGTTGATGGAGCAGGTGTTGAACGACGCACATCAAGAGGCGGAAAAGGAACATCTTTCCGACGAGGAATATTTCATGAAAGTTTACACCGAAAACGACTGGGAAAAACACTTAAATCATTAAATTTTGAATATTAAATCTTTGAATATAAAATGATTATTGAAGGAAAACAGAAGATCTGGGCTGATTATCAGAAAGACATTCCCGATGACCATTATTTTTATGTGAGAAGCTGCATACGTCAGGCGTTTTGGCCTGGTTCGGAGGTGACATTTTTGGACATTACGAGGAATAAACTTGGCAAGGATTTTTACGAGAACCCATATCATACAACATGTGGCGGCATTGCCTATCACAGCGACACAATACCGCAGGAGACGGCGATGACAATCATTGCGCGTCAGTTTGCGCTGATGAAGGAGAGCGGTTACGAAAACTATGTGTGCTCGTGTATCACATCGTTCGGATGCTACACCGAGACTCTTGAAACATGGCACGAATATCCTGAACTCGAGGCGAAAATAAGACAATATCTCTGGGACTCTTGCAAGAAAGAGTTCGCGAAGCCAAAATATCTCGCACATGCCAGCGACATAATCTATAAGTTCAGGTATGACATCGCGAAACAGATGAAGTTCCCGCTCGTGAACGTCAAGACCGGCAAGCCTTTGAAGTGTGTCGAGCACATCGGATGCCATTATTCGAAGATGTTCCCGTCGAAGGGTTTCGGTGGCGCTGAGTATCCGCATGTCCTTGTCGGAATGATTGAGGCATGGGGCGGCGAGGTCGTCGACTACCCGGAGCGTCGTCACTGCTGCGGATTCGGATTCCGTCAGTATTTCGTGCAGGCCAACAGAGGCTATTCAGAGTCGAACACCCACAAGAAATTCGAGTCGATGGAGCCATACGAGCCGGATTTGATTATCACCAACTGTCCGGGATGCCCTTATTTCTTAGACAGATGGCAATATGTCATCGCGGAGCAGACCGGCAAGACATACGGCAAGAACGGCTACGGTATCCCGGCCTTGACATACGAGGAGGTGGCAGGCTTGGTGATGGGTTACGACCCGTGGGACCTCGGCTTGCAGATGCATCAGGTCGCCATCGAGCCGTTGCTTGAGAAGATGGGAATACCATACGACCCGAAGAAGAAATATCAGGGTGTGAACGGCAAGGACTTAGGTCAGCCGATGTGCCCGTCATGTATTAAATCAGTTTGAAAATCAACGTTATGAAAGAGAATATATTGATCATCGGCGGCGGAGCCGCCGGAATGGAAGCAGCCACACAGTTACAAAAAATGGGGCTTAATCCTATTATTGTCGAGAAAAGCGAAGCCCTTGGCGGTCACATCGCCCAGTGGGACAGATTGTTTCCGGCGTTTCATCCTGCAAAAGATGTAGTCGCTCCGATGCTTGAGAGCGTGAAGGATGTAGATGTGCGTTTGAACACTGAAGTTACTGACATTCAGCGCAACACAGATGGTTTTAAAGCTGTTTTAAGCAACGGCGCAACCATCGACGCGAAGGCAGTGGTCTTGGCAACAGGCTTCGACCTTTTCAAGGCTGAGAGAAAGCAGGAATACGGCTACGGCATATATAACAACGTGATTACCAGTCTCGAGCTCGAGAAGTTTTTCAGGACAGGCAAAGACGAGCGTATCAACAACCCGAAGAAGATCGGTTTCGTACACTGTGTCGGCGCCCGCGACGTGAAAGTCGGCAACACCTATTGCTCGAAGGTGTGCTGCACCACGGCTTTGAAGCAAGCCTGCGAGATGAAGAAAGTGTTTCCTGAGGCTGAGGTTTACACGTTCTACATGGATCTGCGTATGTTCGGCCCGGGTTACGAGGACTTGTATCTCAAGACGCAGAAAGACTATGACGTGAAATGCGTCCGCGGCAGAGTCTGTGAAGTGTCGGAAGACATGGACGGCCGATTAGTCATCAAGGCGGAAGACACCCTGTTTGGCAAGCCTTTGAGGATGACTCTCGACCTGCTCGTTTTGATGTGCAGCATGGAGAAAAACAAGAGCATCGACGCTATACAGCAGAAGCTTGGGATCGCCAACAACAGCGATGGTTTCATGCAGAACAAAGACATGTATCTGGGCTTGAACGACACCGCTCAAGACGGAGTTTTCGTCGCCGGCACCTGCACCGCCCCGAAGTCGCTGCCCGACACCATAGCCGAGGCACGCTCAGTGGCTGTCGAAGTGTTTAACTACATTAACAGATAAGCCATGGATTTCGGTTTTTGTTTATCACCAAGCTCGCATGTCAAGATGGACACCGTCGACCTCACGACGTTCAACCGTCTGAAGGAGACCAATCCTGACGTCAACACCTGCATCGCCTGCGGCTCATGCACCGCCACCTGCACGGCAGGAAACTTCACCGAGATGAGCTTCCGCCGACTCCTTCTGATGCTTCAGAGAGGCAAAGAAGACGAGGCAAAGAAAATGATTCAACGTTGCATGCTCTGCGGCAAATGCACCCTCGTTTGTCCGCGCGGCATCAATATTCGTAAGATTTTATTAGACATTACAAGATGAATCCTGATATTATTTTTCACCCGTTTGTGCTCCCGTTCGTGCTCGGCATGGCTTTCGTGCTGACGTACTGCGTGGTGGGACTTTTTAGAGTTATCTGGCAGCTGCCGAAAGACGACCGCAAGAAGTTCTGGCGTTCGTTGGTGACACCTAAGACGGCATGGGCTAACATCCGCGACCTGGTTGGTGACTGCCTCTTGCACGTGAAGATATGGAAACGCAACCCGGTGCTCGGTTACATGCACTCAGCCATCGCTTTCGGCTGGTTCATGATCATCGCCATAGGACACGTCATGCTGTTCACCTTGAAACCACTCGAAGGCGTTGCGGTTGAAGGTTTCGAGCGCTCGTTCACCAACTTCTATTACCCGATTTTCTTCAAGTTCTTCGCCGAAGAAGGCAAAGTTTTCGGCTTCCTGATGGATTTCTTCCTCCTGATGATTATCAGCGGTATCCTCATCGCCGTGGTGAAGAAAATCCACTCGAAGATAGTGGGAGTGAAGCGCGTCACGAAGTTCGGTTTCGCCGACAACATGATACGTTTCGCTTTGTGGACCATCTTCCCGTTGCGACTCATCGCCGAGAAGACCGGCATTTTAGGCTTCTGGTGGGCTTATTCCATCGACTTGTGCATCTTCATGTGCATGCTGCCGTTCACCCGATACATGCACATCCCGACGGAGGCGCTGTTTATCCTGCTGCGTCACGCCGGGCTGAATGCTCGTGAGCCTCGCAAAGGATATGCTTTGGCGCAGATCTATTCTTGCCCGAGCTGCGGCCTCTGCATCGACGCATGTCCGATGAGTGTCAACGACAAAAACAGCGGCAACACCTCAGCATATTTCATGAAGAAACTGAGAAACAAAGACTCTGAAGAAGCACGACGCATAGCCGAGACCTGTCTGATGTGCGGCAAATGTGTGATGGTGTGTCCGGTCAGCATCGAGTCGTGCGACATCAAGTTCAGCCAGAGAGCAGATATACCTTATAATATTAATAGCGACCATAGCTATCTCGAAAGCGTGGCGCCTGAAATGAAAAAAGACGCTAAAGTTCTTTATTTCGCCGGCTGCATGACCCAACTTACTCCGAAAATCATGCGCTCGATGAAGAAAATCATGGAGGCGGCAGGCGAGGAGTACGAGTTTTTGGACAAAGACGGCGGCATCTGCTGCGGAAGACCTATGATTCTCAGCGGAAAGCCAGCAGAGGCGAAGGCTATGATCGAGAAGAACACCGAGCTGATAAAGAAATCAGGAGCAAAACGCCTCGTGCTCTCGTGTCCGATTTGCTACAAGGTTTTCAAAGAAGAATATCATCTCGAAGGCATCGAGATTCTGCATCATACGCAATATATCGACGAGCTTGTGAAGGCCGGAAAACTCAAGGTCAGCAAGAACGACGTGAACTATGTCTATCACGACCCATGCGAGCTTGGAAGAGCGTTCGGCGTTTACGACGAGCCACGTGAAGTTATTGAAAATGTTGGTAATCTACGCAAGGCGAAGTCGGAAAAAGAGCTGAGCATATGCTGTGGCGGAAGTCTCGGCAGCTTCAACCTCACTCAGCAGGAACGCGACGAGATAACAGCAAACTCGGTCATCGACCTGATGTTCAACAAACCGGATCAGATTGTGACGGCTTGTCCGCTTTGCTTGAAGACATTTGCCAAGAAATCGCCTGTGGCGGTCAAAGATATAGCTGAAATTGTTGCGGAGAACATTTAAGATGAAGAATATAATTCCACCGGTTGATGTCGATTTGCTGAAGTCTGAGCTTACTGAAGACAAGTTCCTCAGGAAGACGAACCATGGCGACAACGAGATTTACGTCGTGACATATCAGAACGCGCCCAATGTGGTGCGAGAGATAGGCCGATTGCGTGAGGAGGCTTTTCGTGCCGGCGGTGGCGGCACAGGTGAGCCGTTGGATCTGGATAAGTTCGACACCGACGAGGCCTACGGCTACAAACAACTTGTTTTGTGGGATCCTGAGGCCGAACGCGTCATCGGCGGATACAGATACGCGCTATGCGACAACATAGTTTACGACAAATTCGGTCAGCCGATACTCACCTCGTCGCATATGTTCAAGTTTTCAAAACAGTTTCTTAAGAACTACATCGACAAGACCATCGAGCTCGGCAGGTCGTTCGTAACCGTTGATTATCAGAGCACAAGGGCAGGAAAGAAGAGCATCTTTGCTTTAGACAACCTCTTCGACGGTTTGGGTGCCCTGATGCTTCTTCACAAGGGCCAAATGGAATTTTTCTTCGGCAAGATGACCATCTACAGCCAGTATCCGACCGAGGCTCGCGAGATGATACAGGTGTTTTTAAACAAATGGTTCGGCGCGAAGAGACGCAAGCTTATCGACTTGAAGCAGAAACTCATAGTGAAACGACCGTTCAAATATTCCAAACTCTTGAAAACCAACGATTTCAGAGAAGATTACAAGGTCTTGAAGTCGTTTGTCATGGAATATGGCGTCAACATTCCGCCGTTGGTAAATTCGTATATGAACCTCTCGCCATACATGCAATATTTTGGCACCGGCATCAACGATGAGTTCGGCGATATCTACGATTCAGGCATCCTGATACCTTTCGAAGGCATAGCCATCGACAAGCTCGAGCGGCATGTCGAGTCCTTGAAAAAGACCGGATTTGAAAGGTTGGTGTTCAGTCTGAGAAAGAAGTTTTAAGATTTACTTATTTCTCTCCTTCACTATCTCATCCTGTTTATCCTTTGGCATTGGAGTGTAGTTGTTAAACTCCATCGAGTAGTTTGCGCGGCCTGAAGAGAGGTTACGTAACGCTGTGGCGTATCCGAACATTTCCATCAGCGGGACGAAGGCGTCGAGTTTCTGCGAGCCTTTGCGGAAACGGCGCATTGCCTCGATACGTCCGCGGCGTTTGTTGAGGTCGCCTGTGACATTGCCGATGTAGTCGTCAGGGGTGTTGACTTCCACCTTCATCATAGGCTCGAGGAGCACAGGGTTAGCCTTCATGAACGCCTGTTTGAAACACATCTGGGCGCAGAGCTGGAACGCCATGTCGGATGAGTCGACGGGGTGGGAGCTACCGTCCACGAGCACACATTTCACGTCGACGACAGGATAGCCTGCGAACGGGCCTTTGTTCATGGCGGCGAGCAGACCTTTCTCCACCGAAGGGATGAACTCTTTCGGCACAACGCCGCCTTTGGTGATGTCGACAAACTCGAAGCCCTTGCCTGGGTTAGGCTCGAAGCGGATGACTGTATGCGCGAACTGCCCTTTGCCGCCGCTCTGCTTCGCGAATTTGTAGTTGCACTCGAACTGCGACGTGATAGTCTCGCGGAACGACACCGAAGGCGCGCCGACGGTGACGGGGACTTTAAACTCGTCCTTCAGACGGTCTACGATGATTTCGAGATGCAGCTCGCCCATGCCTGCGATGATGGTCTCTTCTGTCTCCTCGTCGAAATGAGCGCGGAACGACGGGTCTTCGTTACAGAGCTTAGCCAACGCCTCGCCGAGTTTGTTACGGTTCTTCTTGTCGTCGAGGTTCACCTTCATCTCGATAACCGCCGGCGGGATGTGGATGTTTTCGAGCAGCAACGGTGCGTTCTCGTCGCACAAGGTGTCGCCGGTACGAGTTATCTTCATGCCCACGAGAGCCACGATCTCGCCAGCGCCAGCCTCTTGAATCTCTTCACGTTCCTTCGCCTTGATGCGGAATATTCGTCCGATGCGTTCGTTCTTGCCTTTGTTGGTGTTGTAGACGCTCATTCCGTTGGTGATCTTACCGCTGAACACACGGATAAACGTCTGCTGTCCCACATACGGGTCGTTGATGAGCTTGAACGCCAAGGCTGCCAAAGGCTCGCTTTCGATAGGATTGCGCTGGCATGTCTTCTCTTCGTCGTAAGGGTCGTGCGCAATGATGGCGCCGAGGTCCTTCGGCGAGGGCAGGTAGTCGACAATGGCGTCGAGCAACAGCTGGATACCTTTGTTTTTATATGCCGAACCGCACAACACCGGCACCATCATCAGCTTGATGGTGGCCTTGCGGATAGCTTCTTTCAATTTGTCGAGCGGGATCTCTTCTTCGGCGAGATACAACTCAGCGATGTCGTCGTCGAAGTCGGCGACGTGCTCGATGAGGTTCTGACGGGCAGCTTGTGCCTGAGCCATCATATTCTCTGGGATAGGTCCGACAACACGTTCTTTCTCCTTGAAAATCACAGAGTTCATGTTGACAAGGTCGATCATGCCCTCGAAGGTGTTCTCCACGCCTATAGGCAGATGCAGCGGCACCGCGTTAGCTCCGAGATATTTGTTCATCTGGCTCACCACCTCGTTGAAGTCGGCGCCGGTACGGTCCATCTTGTTGACGAAGGCGATACGTGGCACACGGTATTTGTCGGCCTGGTTCCACACCGTCTCGCTCTGTGGCTGCACGCCTCCAACGGCGCAAAACACCGCCACCATGCCGTCGATGACACGCAACGAGCGTTCCACTTCCACGGTGAAATCGACGTGGCCGGGAGTGTCGATAAGGTTGATCTGATAGTCGTTCCAATGCGCCGTGATAGCCGCTGAAGCGATGGTGATACCGCGTTCCTGCTCCTGTTTCATGAAGTCCATGGTAGCCTGACCGTCATGCGTCTCGCCGACTTTACGGTTTACGCCGGTGAAAAATAATATACGTTCCGAAACTGTTGTTTTACCTGCGTCGATATGCGCCGCGATACCGATGTTTCTAAGTTTTGAGATATTCTGACTCATTTGCTATATGATTTTCAAGAAGTTAAAGAATTTATAAAAATTCAGTTTGCAAAGATATGAATAATTTTCAAAAAAATCTCTTATTTTTGCATCAAATTTTAAAGACGGCAAATGTCAATCTCGTTTTATCATATTTTAGGTATCGTGCTTTCTATCGTTTTGATAGAAGTCGTTGGTATTCTGTCGGTTAGGCGCGTGAAAAACGAGAGCGACTTCAACACTGGCAGTGGCAGGGCAGGAACGTGGGTCGTGGCCGGTACCATCATGGGCACGCTCGTTGGCGGACAGTCGACGGTTGGAACGGCACAGCTCGCGTTCAGTTTCGGCATCTCGGCATGGTGGTTCACCATGGGAATGGCGCTCGGATGCGTGGCACTCGCTATCGGTTATATTGTCCCGTTGAGACGAAGTGGAAGCACCACGCTCCTCGAGGTGGTTCGTAAGGAATACGGCCGAAAAGCCGAGATGACAGGCTCGGTGCTTTGCTCGCTCGGCATGTTTATCAGCATCATCGCGCAGGTGCTGTCGGCCTCGGCGCTTCTGATGACGCTGTTCAGCATCCCGTTCTGGGTTGCTGCGATAATAGCTGCGATAATCATGACGCTTTACGTGGTCTTCGGCGGCTTGTGGAGCGCAGGCATCGGCGGCGTGGTGAAGATCATCCTGTTGTCATTGTCGGCGTTGGCGGCGGGCGCCATCGTGCTCGCTCTCTCGAACGGATACACCGGCCTGGTTGACACCATAAAACACGTCATGTTGAACACCGACATCCAATCTATCGACGGCTTGAGCACCATTCAGGATGTGAATCATAAATATCAGAATCTGTTCGCGCGAGGCGTCTCAAAAGACGTGGGCTCCTGTCTGTCGGTCATCTTGGGCGTTCTCTCGACTCAGACTTACGCTCAGGCTATCTGGGCGGGACGTGCCGACAGCGTGGCCCGCAAAGGAGCACTGATCTCGGCGTTTCTGTCGATCCCAATCGGCTTCGCCTGCGTGATGGTCGGTATGTACATGAGAGCCAATTACATCACTGGCGACGAGTTTAACGCACTGACAGCCATGGGGAAAGACATCCCCGAAGGTCTCAGCATGATGAAGAGTTCCGCTCAGGCGTTCCCGATGTTCGTAACCAACCACATGCCGAATTTCCTTGGCGGAATAGTGCTCGGAACCCTGCTGATAACCATCATCATCGGCGGCTCGGGGCTCACCTTAGGCGCTTCGACGATTTTGGTGAAAGATGTATTCAAGCCACAAAACAAGCTCCTGGTTTCTAGGATGACCATCGTTGGGATACAGCTCGTAGCAGTCATCGTAGCAGCATCATTTTCAGGACGTTACATCAACGATTTAGGATTTTTGTCGATGGGGTTGAGGACGACCGCAACCTTCGTGCCGCTCACCCTGGCGCTGTTTTTCCCTGGTAGATTCAAGTCGAAATGGGTCTTCATCTCAATTATTTTCGGAACCGGATGCCTTATTTTTGGAGAATTAGTATCTTTGCCAGTCGATTCAATCTACATCGGGTTGCTCGGCTCAATTTTATGTTGTCTTATTGGCCGCAAAAAGAGTTGAATTTTAATTCTTAAATCTTGAATCTTTAAATCTTAAAAATATGAAGCGAGGATTTGGAAGTGACAACCATTCGGGCATCTGCCCTGAGGTTTTGAAGGCTATCGCCGACGCTAATGTGGATCATGCTTTGGCATATGGCGACGACGAATATTGTGCGAGAGTTGAGAAGCTGTTCAAGCAACACTTTGGCGATCAAGCTGTTGTGTCGTTTGTCTTCAACGGGACTGGCGCCAACACTATGGCTATCGACGCCATGGTGCGTTCTCACGAGGCTGTTATTTGTGCCGAGACCGCTCACGTCAATGTCGATGAGTGCGGCGCGCCACAGCGTATCGTAGGATGCCGTCTGCTCACCGTCGACACTCCCGATGGCAAGCTCACTCCGGAGCTGGTGATGACACGCATGCATGGCTTCGGCTTCGAGCATCATTCGCAGCCTAAGGCGATCACGATAACGCAATCCACAGAGCTTGGAACGCTCTATACTATCAACGAAATCAAGGCTTTAGCTGATTTGGCTCACGCGCATAATATGTATCTGCACATGGACGGCGCTCGTCTCGCCAACGCTGCGGTGGCATTAAATTGTACTTTCAAGGCGATGACTACCGACGCCGGTGTCGATGTCGTTTCGTTCGGCGGCACGAAAAACGGCCTGATGATAGGGGAGTCGGTGGTGTTTCTGAATCCTGAATTGGCTAAAGATTACAAATATCGCCGCAAGCAAGGGCTTCAGCTCTGCTCGAAGATGCGTTTCCTCGCTGTGCAATTCGAGGCATATTTCAACGACGAGCTCTGGCGTCGCAACGCGGAGCATTCCAACCGCATGGCGCAGCTATTATATAATAAGGTGAAGGACATCCCGCAGGTGAAAGTGGTTTATCCTGTGCAAGTCAACGGAGTGTTTGTGCAGCTTCCTCGCAAGGTTTGGACCGAGCTGCAGAAGCAGTATTTCTTCTACGACTGGGACTTCGACAACGACGTCGTCCGCTGGATGTGCTCGTTCGACACCACTGAAGAAGATATCGAGAACTTTGTAGCGGCTTTGAAAACTTTAGTCGTTAGTTGTTAGAAGTTTCGTTTCAGCGTCTCAACAATATCGTTGATTCGCGTCAGCTGCTCGG
Organism: Bacteroidales bacterium; assembly: GCA_017538795.1. Lineage (GTDB taxonomy): Bacteria > Bacteroidota > Bacteroidia > Bacteroidales > F082 > Limimorpha. The sequence goes on from JAFYIE010000075.1 coordinate 28,047, forward strand.
GGATGTTGATGTGCTGCGGACAATGCGACACACACTGACGGCAGCCGATGCAATGCTCCACTTGCCGGTCGGCCTCCAGCTGACGATTGTACTCAATCAGGAAACGACGGCGCAATCTTCTGTATTCACTCGACTGCGAGTCTGTCTCGATTGTTCCCTCGTTCACGCATTTGTTGTAGAAACCGAAGTTCGTCGGGATGTCGATGCCGTAAGGACATGGCATGCAATATTGGCAAGCCGTGCACGGGATAATAGGATATTTCAGGTATTTGTCGGCCACATCCATCAAAAGCGAAAGTTCTTCGTCGGTGCAAGGATGCAGCGGGCAATAAGTTCTCAGGTTGTCCTGCAGATGCTCCATATACGTCATCCCGCTCAACACTGTAAGCACGTTAGGGTAGGTGCCCACAAAACGAAACGCCCACGATGCCACACTGCTCTGCGGAGTGCGTTGCTTCAGGGTGTTGGCGAGCACATCCGGGAGGTTCGACAACCTTCCGCCAAGAAGCGGCTCCATGATGACGACAGGGATATTCAAGTCGGTGAGGCGTTTATAGAGATAATCGGCGTTGACGTTGTGTTTGCTGAGGTCATGCGCATGCTCCCAGTCGACGTAGTTCATCTCGATCTGCACAAAATCCCAGTGATATTTGTCGTGGTTGTCGAGAAGCCATTCGATGACGCGCTGGTCGCCATGAAACGAGAAGCCGAGGTTGCGGATGCGTCCAGCCTTACGTTCGTCCTGCACGAAGTCGATCATGCCGTTCTCGATGTAACGCTTCTGAAACGTCTCCCAGCCATCCAAATCCTTGCTGCCGTTGCCCACTGAATGCAAAAGATAATAGTCGAAATAGTTGGTTTGCAACTTCTCGAAAGAGTCATGATACATCTTTATCGAAGCCTCGCGGCTCCAGAATTGTGGCGCAAAGTTCGACATTTTGGTTGCAAGATAATAGCTGTCGCGAGGATAGCGGCTCAACGCGATGCCTGTAGAAGTTTCAGAATTTCCGCGGCAATAAACAGGGGAGGTGTCGTAGTAGTTCACGCCGTGTTCCATGGCATAATCCACCAATTTGTTCACCATTTCCTGATCTATCGCGTCGTTTTTGTTTGGCAAACGCATCATGCCGTATCCGAGAATCGACACCTTGTCGCCGGTGTTATGGTTTACTCGATACGTCATTTTATCCTTCGGGATGTCGCCCACAGAATATGTCGTTTCTTTATCTAAACTATCTGATTTACAACTAGATAATGCCACCGCCGACACTGCTGCCGTAGCCCCGATGACCCTTAAGAAATCTTTTCTTGATATATTGTTTTCCATGATTAGACACTCCTATGAATTAAATTGCCTTCCACATAAATCGCACTGAACGGACGTGCCGGGCAAACGTGTTCGCATGCACCGCATCCTATGCAGCGTTCCTCATTAATAATAGGTATCTTCGGCGACGCGGCATCATCCGAATCGTAAGGCATCATGGTGATTGCGCCTGAAGGACAATGTTTCGCGCAGTTGCCGCACGATACGCCGTCGCGCAATGGCACGCAGTTACGTCCGATCCACACGGCATGACCGATCTGAATGGCTGTCTTCTCCTCACGCGTTATCTTGCGAATGGCGCCAGCGGGACAGACCTCCGAACATGCAGTACACTCCGGACGGCAGTAGCCGCGCTCAAACGACATCTCAGGCTGCATGAAAGTATCAAGTTTCGACGAAGCTCGAAGCACGTCGTTCGGGCATGCCTGCACGCACAACTGGCATCCTGTGCAACGCGAGCTGAAGTTTTCCAAGCTCACCGAACCCGCAGGTTTCAAAGACGTTTCACGCTTCGGTGCTTTCTTCTTTTCTATGGTCGCGAGGCCACCATCCACAACTTTTTCCTGAGCTTTCAAAGTAGAAGCCGCTGCAATGGTGGCAACGGTTGCTAAAAATGTTTTTCGCGAGGTTTTGCCAGAGTTCTCAAAGTTCTCAGAACTCTCTGTGTTTTTTTTACTCGCGCTATAAACCATCGCACTTTTCTTGCACCCGCTCACGCAATTGAAGCACATCACACATTTCGAATAGTCAATTATATGATTTTTGGCATCAATCGCCGAGCAACGGCAGTTTTTCTCACAAAGTCCGCAGCTGTTGCACTTTTCAGTGTTGAAATGTAGCTTTAAAATTGAAAATTTCGACAATGAGCCCAGCAACGCTCCAACAGGGCAGATGCTGTTGCAATACCAACGTCCGTTTACAAGAGCTAATATGGTGATTATCAGAAAGTAAGCGATTGAAATTATAAAAATCGGCATGCTCTTGATATAGACATCGACATGATAAAATGCGTAGCTGTGCCAACGCTCAGCGAAATATGCTAACACATTGTTAATCAACTCATAAACAGGCGCGAAAAGGTTCGACGCAAATCGCCCGAAGATGCTGTATGGCTCGATGAAGATGGCGATAGAAGTGAAGCCGAAAGCAATCAGCAAAAAGAAAGCCAAGCCTATGTAATAACGGTATCTCTTGCGTCTTTTGAAGCGATAACGGTTCTTCTTCCGTTTCTCGGCGATATGTGCGATGCCGTCCTGATAGATACCGAGAGGGCAGATGATGGAGCAGTAGACACGGCCGAAAAGCAAGGTGACAACAACGATACCAATGAGCACGACGATGCTCGAAGCAAGTATCGCAGGCACAAACTGCAGCTTCGCCATCCAGCCGAACCAGGCATGAAGCGCTCCTGAAAAGTCCAAAAAAAGCAACGTAATCAATATGAAACTGATCGTCGCTAAAAGAATTCGTAGTTTTCTTAACATATTTATAATGTTTTCATCATGAGTTGTTAATCATATTTATAAACTCTGTTTCATCAATAATTCTTATTCCCAACGCTTCAGCTTTCTTCCGTTTCTCCGACCCCATTTTATCTCCTGCCACCACAAAGTCGGTTTTCGACGAGATGGAACTCGAGTTTTTGCCTCCCAGATCCTCAATCTTCTGCTTGATGCCGTCGCGCGAAAAGTTGACGAAAACGCCGCTCACGACTATCGTTTTTCCTGCAAGAACCTGGTTTTCAGTCTTCGTCTTTTTCTCTTGCGAGAATTGCAATCCAAAAGCTCTTAATCTGTTGATAATCTGGATATTACGCTCGTCGTCGAAGAAATTTCTGATGCTCTGCGCTATGGTTCCGCCCACGTCTTTTATCTCCTGCAGCTCCGCCAAAGAAGCGTTGATAAGGTTGTCGATATTGCCCATAGTGTTGGCTATCGTCTTCGCTGTCGTTTCGCCTACTTCCTTGATTCCCAAGGCATAAAGCACTCTGGCAAATGGCACCTCGCGCGATTTTATCAACGAATTCAATATGTTGTTGACGGTTTTTTCTTTAAAAGAAACTTTTCGCGTCACTGTTTCAGGGAACAGGCTCGACTCATCGACAAATGTCTCCGTTTTTTCAAGTCCGTAAAGCTGGTTGTAAGTCAAATCGTAAAGGTCGGCGTAGTTGTTAATCAAGTGGTTATCGAATATAACCTCAACTTTTCCTTCGCCGAGACTCTCGATATTCATAGCCTTTCTGCTGATGAAATGCTCGATGCGTCCTTTGATCTGCGGCGGACATCCCATACTGTTGGGGCAGTACCACGCCGCTTCGCCATCTTTTTGAATCAGTTCCGTTCCGCATTCCGGACATTTGGTGATAAACTGTACCTCACGACTGCCGTCTTTGCGTTTCTCAAGGTCGATGCCAACGATTTTCGGGATTATCTCGCCGCCTTTTTCAACTTTAACCACGTCATCGTAATGCAGACCGAGCTGACAGATGAAATCGGCGTTGTTCAAGGTGGCGCGTTTCACCGTGGTTCCGGCAAGTTGCACCGGCTCGAGGTTGGCGACAGGAGTGATGGTACCATGTCTTCCAACCTGAAAATCAATGCTTAACAGCTTGGTGCGAACCTGCTCGGCCTTGAATTTATATGCAATAGCCCAGCGTGGCGACTTAGCCGTCAGACCGAGTTCATCGCGTTGCGCGAAGCTGTTCACTTTTATCACTATGCCGTCGATGTCGAACGGCAGATTCTTGCGTTTCTCGTCCCAATAGTTGATGAAGTCCTCGATCTCGTCGATGTTCTTGCACACTTTCATGTGAGGCGAGATGTTGAATCCCCATTCTTTGGCTGACATAAGACTTTGATAATGAGAGGTATATGGCAGGTTATCCATCATCATGTAGTAGCAGAAGTTGTCGAGCCGCCGGCTTGCAGCTTCACGTGAGTCTTGTAGTTTTATCGTGCCGGCGGCTGCGTTTCTTGGGTTAGCAAACGTTGGCAGCCCAAGTTCATCGCGTTCGGCGTTGACTTTTTCGAAACTCTCGTGCGGCATGATGACCTCACCGCGCATCTCAATAAAATCGGGGTAGTCGCCGCGAAGCTTCAGCGGTATCGAATGTATCGTCTTGATGTTGGCCGTGACCTCGTCGCCTTGGGTGCCGTCGCCTCGCGTGACAGCACGTATCAACACTCCTTTTTCGTAGGTGAGGCTGATGGAGACGCCGTCGAACTTAAGCTCGCAGACGAACTCCACAGGTTCTTCTATGGTTTTCTCGATTCTTTTTATGAAGTCGATGATCTCGTCGCGATTGTATGAGTTGGCAAGCGAAAGCATAGGGTAGCGGTGCTTCACAAGTGGAAACTCCTTTGTGATGTCCCCGCCGACGCGTTGCGTCGGCGAGGTCGGCAACGCCAACTCCGGAAACTCTTTCTCCAACGCAATGAGCTCGTTCATCAGCATGTCGAAATCGTAGTCGCTGATGCTCGGCTGCGCTAAAACATAATACTTATAGTTATGATTATCAATCGTTTCGCTCAGTTCCGCAATTCGTTTTCTCGCCTCGTCAATTGTCATAATGGTCTACAAATAAGCAAATGAAAAAAATATCATGACGGTGTTCAACAACGCAAACAGTATGTAACATGTCAACACCAGCCATTTGTTTTTCGTCCAAAAAGCTGAATTTTTATAAAACTCTTTCCATCCCACGTAGCCGGCAATGACATATGTTGGTATTGCCATAAGCTGAATCTCAAAATCGTAGGTGAACAATGAGCAGAATATGATAATCAGCGTTGGAAGCACCAGCAGTATGTATTTGCGCGACACTCTGAAAAATCCAAATATCAGAAGTAACGACAGAGGCGGCACCATCACTCCAAGCAGGAAGAAAATCACCCACGCGGGGAAGATGGTTTCAAACATCGGCTCGTTGAAAAAAGCCGTCAACGCCACAAATGGTCTGTGATAAATCACAAGGTCAACAACCGTTTGTGTGACGCCTACAGCCACAACATAGCCTATCAAAGTCATCAGCGCGCCTTTCCAATTTCTAAGGATAAGAAGCGTCATAACTATACCTATATAATATATGAAACTCTGATAACAAACGGCGAACCCAAGTCCAACAACAAATCCAGCAATGATGAATGTGGTACGGTGAAACTTCTCTATCTCATTGTTGTCCAACAAGTTATGTTGTTTAACAATAAGAAGTGTGCTATAAAGCAAAAATGGCAAAGCCACCACAGCAGATATCGGATGTACGCTTGCATACGGCATGCACCATAATAAAGAACATAACACGGCAATCTCCAAAGCCGTTGTCTTGTCGGCTATGATTTTAGTTATCCTATATGCCAACGTGATGATTAGCAAAGAAAAAGCCCCGAAGACAAGTCTCGCGATATAAACCACCCAAGGATTGACCATCCAGGTTTCAGGTATCGAGTAATAATTGAACTCTCTTGAACTTGTGATTGAGCCGTCGGTAAATATCACCGCCAAAACTCTTAAAACCGCAGCCAGCGCCAATATCAGCATCAGCGGGTGCTTTATGTTGAAAAACAAAATTTTCTCTTTTACATTCATATTTTCAATATGCTTTAACTTGCAAAGATAAGATTTTTTTCGGAAAATTTTTCAATTTCTTAAAAAATTAATTTCATAAAAATTAGTCTGATTTTTTAATAAAATGTGTATTTTTGTAGATTGTATCTAAATTTTTAAAACTATTTAAAAATGAAAAATAAATTTGCTATCTTGTTAAGTGTCATGTTGTTATCATTAACAATGAAGGCGCAGAAAGTTGAAATCAAAGACTGGTGGAATGATTTGTCGGTGTATCAGGTCAACAAAATCGCGCCTCGCGTCAACGTGATTCCTTATTCAAACGACAAAGACATCGACGAGCTCGCATATTATAATTCCGACTTCTACAGATGCCTCAACGGCGAGTGGAGTTTCTATCTCAGCAAGAACTCAGAGGGCAAAATAGAAGGTTTTCAGGATCCGAATTTCGATTCAAGACGTTGGAAAACAGTAAAAGTCCCGGGCAACTGGGAACTGCAGGGTCACGACAATCCCGTTTATGTGAACGTGGCTAATGAGTTTAAATCGAACCCGCCTTACGCTCCAACTGAATTCAATCCTATCGGACATTACATCTATGAGTTCGATGTCCCTGCTTCTTGGCAAGGTCGCAACATCTACATCAATTTCGGCGCCGTAAAATCGGCCATGTATCTCTGGATCAACGGCAATTTCGTGGGCTATTCCGAAGACTCCAAGACTCCGGCGGAGTTCGACATCACGAAGTTCGTGCAATACAACGGACATAACATCCTCGCCATGCAGGTGTATCGTTTCAGCGACGGCTCTTACCTCGAGGCTCAGGATTTCTGGCGCATGAGCGGAATAACACGCGACGTGATTCTCTATTCAAAACCTAAACTCAACGTCTTCGATTTCTTCGCGAAAGCAGGCCTCGACAGCAACTACGAGAACGGTACCTTCGAGATGACCGCCGACATCAACTTCGACGCGAAGAATATCCCGAGCTCGTTCACCTTGGAAGTCACGATATCAGGCTTGGACAAAAACGGGAAAGAAATAAACAAAAGGATAGCCAAAAACATCCACAAGAAAGATCTTAAGAAGTTCAAAGACAAGCAGTTATATACTTTTAAAATCGACAAGTTCTTCATCCCCGACGTCAAACAATGGTCGGCCGAGAAACCTAATCTTTACAACCTGACAATCAAAATCAAAGATAAAAAAGGCAACCTGATTGAATGCGTGGGCTCGAAAATAGGCTTCCGCACCGTCGAGATCAAAGGTGGACTGCTGCGAGTGAACGGAAAGCCTGTCTTGGTGAAAGGTGTGAACCGCCACGAACATAGCGGCGAGACCGGACAATATGTCGACCGCAAAACCATGCTCGACGACATCAAGATAATGCTCGAAAACAACATCAACACGGTGCGCACCTGCCATTATCCTGACGACATCTACTGGTATGAACTCTGCGACAAATACGGCATCTACGTCATCGACGAGGCTAACAACGAGTCGCATCCGCAAGGCTACGAAGAGAACAGCCTCGCCAAGAAAAACGAGTGGAAAAACGCCTTCCTGTACAGATGCAAAAACATGCTCGAACGCGACAAAAACCATCCTTCTATCATCGTCTGGTCGGTGGGCAACGAATGCGGCAACGGCGTCTGCACCATGGCGTGCTACGACTGGATGAAGAAACGCGACACCCGCCCCGTCATATGCGAACGCGCCATCTACGACTACAACACCGACTTCATCGGACTGATGTATTCAAGCGTCGATTACCTCAAAGATTTCGTCGAGAAAAAACTCGACAGCAAAAATCGCCCGTTCATCATGGTGGAATACTGCCACGCCATGGGCAACAGCTGCGGCGGTCTCCAGGATTACATGGATCTTTTCTATAAATATCCTCAGCTTCAAGGCGGCTGCATCTGGGACTTCGTCGACCAGACTTTCGTGATGTTCGACGAGAGAACAAAAACGCGATGGTACGCCGCCGGTGGCGATCTGGGCGACATCCCTGACTGCGGCAACGACGACAGCTTCTGCGTCAACGGCTTGATAACCAGCGACAGAAAGCCTCACCGCCACATGGACGAGGTAAGGAAATGCTATCAGAACATTAAAGTCACGCCTGTCGACATCGAAAGAGGCGTTTTTTCAATAGAAAATCATTATCTGTTCACCGACTTGAGCGAACTCGAATGCAGCTACGCCATATTCTCCAACGAAAGCAAGATGACCGTCAACACATTTGAGTTTGAATGCGCTCCGGGCGAGACCAAGAATGTCGAGCTGCCGATACCGATCATCAGCGGCAAGCCAAACCAGGAGTTTTTCATCAACTTCTCGTTCAAGCTCAAGAAAGGCAACGGTTTGATAAACGAAGGTCACGAGGTGGCTTACGAGCAGATTCCTCTGAATTTCAAGTCGGCGAAACTAAAGGAAATAACTAATGTGCCAAAGCTCAACGTCAAGAACGACAACGACGTCATCATTTTGAGTAACAACGACTTCAGCTTTAAGATCGACAAGAAAAAAGGTCTGCCGACATCGTTTGTTTACAAAGGCGACGAGCTTCTCGAAGGAGCGATGAGGCCTAATTTCTGGCGCGCCCCGACACTCAACGACGACGTGGACTGGAACGGCAGAAGACTCTGGGATGAAGTGGGACTCAGCGACCTCACCATCGGCAAAAACAAGAAATTCGACGTCAAGAGAATCGACGCCGGCCGTGCAGCAGTGACCGTTGAACTTGAGTTCTTAAACAAAAACGGCGGCATAGTGCTGAGCACCATCCAGTCGTACGAAGTCGACGGCCTAGGAAACGTCGTCGTGACGATGAAGGTGATACCTTCAGAAGAAGTCGTCACCTTCCCGAAGATCGGAACACAGCTGCTCATGCCGTCACAATTTAACAAGGTGAGATATTTCGGCAAAGACACCGAGAACTATCCCGACAGAAACGCATCGGGTAGGTTAGGAGTGTACGAGAAAAACGCCAACGAGTTCTTCGAGATGCATGAAGAACCACAGGAAAGCGGCAACCGCAACGAGGTCAGATGGTTCGCCGTGACAAACAAAGTGGGCGACGGACTGTTTGTGAGCGGCGCCGAACACCTCAACTTCAGCATCTATAACTATTCTGACGCCGACCTGACAAAGGCCGAGAGAATAAATCAAATCGTTCCGGTTGGCTATTGGACAGTCAACATCGACTACAAACAGGCTCCATTGGGAACCGCCACCTGCGGCCCAGGCGCGCTTGACAAGTACTTGATTAAGAACGATGTATACGAATACACATTCTGCTTACGTCCGTTCAAGAAACTCGACACAAAGCCGGAAAATCTGTATCAGGAAAATATTTTCAAGAAATAACAATTAAAAATTAAAGATATGTTTAAAGGTCATCCAAAAGGTTTGTATGCCTTGGCGTTAGCCAACACCGGCGAGCGTTTCGGCTATTACACCATGCTTGCTATCTTCGTATTGTTTTTGCAGGCTAAATTCGGTCTCACAGCCACGGCTGCCGGACAGTTCTACGGCATCTTCCTCGCCGCGGTTTATTTCATGCCAATCCTTGGCGGTTTCATCGCCGACAAGTTCTGGGGCTTCGGTAAGACCGTCGTCACCGGTATCCTGGTGATGTTCGCGGGTTATCTGCTGCTGTTCACCCAGAAAGACGCGACAGGCGGCATGGCGTTCACCATGATGATTGCGGCATTGCTATGCATCGCGATAGGAACAGGCCTCTTCAAAGGCAACCTTCAGGTGATGGTGGGCAACCTCTACGACGACGCGAAATACGCCGCGAAACGTGATGGTGGATTCAGCCTGTTCTACATGGCCATCAACATCGGCTCGATGTTCGCGCCTACCACAGCGACGGCAGTCACCAACATTTTCTTGGGAAAGAGCGGCCTGACATACGACGCCAACATCCCGTCGTTAGCACATCAGTTCCTCGACGGGACGATAACACCCGACGGAATGTCACGACTTGAGACGCTGGCATCGGCACAGAGCAGCTTCAGCGGCGACATGACGGCGTTCTGCAGCAACTACATCGACTCACTGTCGGAGGCTTACAGCTACGGCTTCGGCATCGCCTGCATCTCGTTGATCCTCTCAATAGCCATCTACTTCGGCTTCCGTAAGTCGTTCAAACACGTCGACGTGCGCAAAGGCGAGAAGAAACAAGACGAGGCTGTCGTCGAGCTCACACCGAAGCAGACAAAAGACCGCATCATCGCTTTGTGCCTTGTGTTTGCCGTCGTCATCTTCTTCTGGATGGCGTTCCAGCAAGCTGGTCTTACGCTCACATACTTTGCCCGCGACTACACCTCATCTGTCGCCACAGGATGGACGCGAATAGGCTTCGACGTCTTCACCTTGGCAATGATTGCCGTCGGCGTCTACGCCTTGTTTGGAGTGTTCCAAAGCGACACCAAGAAAGGAAAGATATTATCAGGACTGATTCTCGCGGCATGCGCTGCAGGCGTCTGGTACAAAGCTGCCAATGTTGACAAACTCGTTTGTCTTCTCCCGCAGATTTTCCAACATTTCAACCCGTTCTTCGTGGTCGCCCTGACACCAGTCTCGATGGCGTTGTTCGGAGCGCTGGCAAAGAAAGGCAAAGAGCCGTCGGCACCGCGTAAGATAGCGTTGGGAATGCTTGTGGCTGCACTCGGCTACTGCGTGATGGCAGCGGCATCGTTCGGCCTCCCTTCACCAAAAGAGCTCTCCGAGACAGGAGGCGTGAGCAACATCTTGGTTTCTCCAAACTGGCTTATCTCCACATATTTAGTCCTCACTTTCGGCGAGCTTCTGTTAAGCCCGATGGGAATCTCATTTGTCTCTAAAGTGGCTCCTCCAAAGCTCAAAGGCTTAATGATGGGACTCTGGTTTGGCGCGACGGCAATAGGCAACTATCTCACCTCAGTCATCAGCTCGATTTGGAACACAGGTCTCTCGCTGGTGATGATATGGGGCGTCTTGATTATCCTTTGCGTGGTATCCGCAGTATTTATGTTCTCAATGATGAAACGCTTGGAAAATGCAACATCAGAATGCTGAAATAACGATTAAGGAAGCTCAGGAGATCGTCGACAACTGGATCAAGACCGTTGGCGTGCGTTATTTCAACGAGCTCACGAATATGGCTATGCTCACCGAAGAGGTGGGAGAGGTGGCGCGCATCATCGCCCGCACCTACGGTGAGCAGTCGTTTAAAGACTCCGACAAGAAACACGACCTCGGCGACGAGATGGCCGACGTGCTATGGGTATTAATATGCTTAGCCAACCAAACCGGCGTCGACCTCACCGAGGCATTTCGAAAGAACCTCGAGAAAAAAACCAATCGAGATTCCGAGAGACATAAAAACAATAAAAAGTTAGCAGCTGACAACCCTGCCAACTGCTAACTTCTAACTACTAACTACCACTGAACCTGTTGTCTCAACAGCGGCATCGTCATACAACGTGCGCCGCCGCCACCACGAGAGAGCTCGTTGCCTTCGAAGGCGACAACACAGCGTTTATAGTCGTTCGGATTGAGTTTTCCTGACGCCACGTCGGCGGCCTTCAGCACCTCAAAGCCATTCTTGTTCAACGCCTCAATGGTATTATAGTTTCTTGCATATCCTAACACCTTACCGGGAGCGAAGCAGAAGAAGTTAGCACCGCTATGCCACTGCTCGCGTGGTCCGAAATAATCGTCGCCACCGCCGCAGAAGATAGGCTCGAGATGCATTCCGAGGTCGTCCAACGCCTCGATGAGGTTCTTCTCTTCCTTGACTTTGGTATATTCATAGCCGTTCACCTCGTAGTGCACGGTCTTGAAATTCTCATTCATTATAACTGGCTTATATGCCATACAACGGTCTTTGTCGAGGAACGTGAACACCATATCCAGATGGATGAACGAGTCAGGCTCCAACGGCAGCTGCTGCGTGATGAGATGACGCACTCCGCCGAGGCTTCTCAGATGATCCAGCAACGCCTGCACGCCTTCTTTGCTCGTTCTAGCGCCACAGCCGCTCAAAATGATGTCATGACGGGCAATCTCGACGTCGCCGCCTTCAACAGAACCCATTCCGTTATTGCTGTAACGGTTGACAGGATTTATAGCCTTCACATCGATGATGCTCGAATTATTGAAAATAGCCTCGAGAATCATAGTCTCACGGTCACGGACGTCAGTAGCCATTTTGCTGATCATCACGTTGTTATACATCGTGAACGACGCGTCTCTCATAAAGAAAAGGTTTGGGATAGGAGGGAAGATATAACGCTCTTTCAGGCTGTTGTTGTCATAACCCTCAATGAGTACTGTCGCCAATGTCTCCTCATCGAAATCACTAAACAACTCGGCGAGATACGACAACTGTTCTCTCTCACAAATTCTGGATATAAGGTTTTCTCTAACTTCGGCGTTTTTTAGTACATCTACCAACAAATCCTTGAAATACAATACGTTAGCAACTTTTTTAAGACTTCCTTCAAAGTCTTTGTAGTTTTCCAACGCTTCACGATAGTTTAAAATGTCACTGAAAAGGAATTTGTGGGCGTTTTCTGGTGTCATGTGCTCGATTTCCTTACCCGGAGCGTGCAAAATGACATATTCCAATTTACCAATCTCTGATTCAACACATGGTTTTACGCATCGAAAATAATCCATAAAATATTATTTATAATTAGACTGCAAAAATACAAAAAAAAACTTTATTTCATAAAATTTTTTAGACTTTAGTCATTAGACCTTAGTCTTTAGCAAGAATAATATTAACTAAAGTCTAATATAGTTCAATAAACTCGTAACCGTTTCCCATCGCATCCAAAAACTTCACCAAATCCTTGGTTTTGATGACACACGTCCCGGTATTGTCATTCGGATGGAAGCTGATATATTCTCTGTCGAGCAAATTTTTGTCGAGATACAGATACACATGATGTTCCTCGTCGTTGATGATGCCGAAAGGCGAGACGCTGCCCGGTTTCAGGCCGAGATATTTATCCATTCTGGCTTCCGACGCAAAGCTTAGCTTTCCTTGCTTCAAACGATGTTCCAGATCATGGATGGCGAGCTGCTGCATGCAATCGAAAATCACCAGATAATGGCGGTTTCCCTTGTGATTTCTGAAAAACAGATTCTTGCAGTGCGTCCACTCGAACTTGCCCCAATACTGCAGCGCGTCCTCAATCGTCGGCAACGCCGGATGAAATATCAACTTAAAAGGAATGCCCAGCTCGTTCAGCTTGTCGACGACCTTTTTCTGTCGTTCCGATAATTCGTGATTTATCTCTGTCATAATCAATTAAATTTCAAAGTTTTTTGGAAATGGCGTTTCGAACTTCAAATCCTCATGCGTAATAGGGTGGATGAAGCACAGTTTATAAGCATGCAGCCCCAAACGTCCTATCTTGTCATCACCGTCGCCGTATTTCGGGTCACCTACAACCGGGAAACCTATATCCTGAAGGTGTACGCGAATCTGGTTTTTGCGTCCGGTGTCGAGCCTGAGTTCCACGAGCGAGTATCCGTTTGACACCTTTATTAATTTATAATGTGTCGTCGCAAACTTGCCGCCATTGTCGGTCTTGCTCGAATATGTCACAAACTGCGCGTTGTCTTTGAGCCACGAACTGATGCTGCCTTCCTGTTTTCGCATCTCGCCATGAACCAAGGCCACATAACGGCGGTCGTAAACCGTCTCTTTCCAGTTTTCCTCAAATTTCAACGCCACTTTTTTGTCTTTCGCGAAAAGCAACAGACCCGAAGTGTCTCTGTCCAAACGATGAATGGTGTGCGCATGACATCTCTGATGATTTCTCTCAAGATATTGATTCAGAATGCTTTGCACTGTCTCCTCGTCGGGATGCGGCGAATTGCATAAAATTCCGCTCTTTTTCTCGACAACAAAAAGATACTGGTCTTCGTAAACGATTCTGACCCAACGACTTTCAAAACTTTCAATCTTGTGGTTGCGGCCTATTTTCACCTCCATACCCGGTTCAAGTTTGAAATCGTGCTGCGTCACCTGTCGCCCGTCAACACTCACCGAGCCCGAGAGGATGTTTTTCGCCTTAGTCCTGCTGATGCCGTTCATCTTCTTCATCAGGAAAGGCAAAAGGGTATCGCTCTCCAACACTTTGAAAATCAAATCTTTAGGCTTGTTGTCTTTTTTATTATGCATACAAAAATAATTTTACACAAAATTAATAAAAAACTTGATTTCTGAAACAGAAAATGTTTAAATTTGCAGAAGAAAACGAATTAATTACAATACTTTGATAATATCATGACTATCAATGAATTAAAAGATGTTGCGTCACAAGTCAGACGTGATATCATCCGAATGGTTCATGGCTGTCAGTCGGGGCATCCGGGCGGCTCGCTGGGCGCTACCGACATTGTGACGGCTTTGTATTTCGACCAGATGCAAATCGACCCGAAGAACTTCAAGATGGACGGGGCAGGTGAGGACATGTTTTTCCTTTCAAACGGTCACATCAGTCCGATGCTCTACAGCATTTTGGCTCGCCGCGGTTACTTCCCTGTAGCCGAGCTCGCCACCTTCCGTCGCTTGGGAACACGTCTCCAAGGGCATCCTACTCCTGCCGAAGGTCTCCCGGGCATCCGCGTAGCCAGCGGCTCGCTCGGACAAGGTCTATCGGTGGCAGCAGGCGTTGCTCAAGCTAAGAAACTCAACGGCGACAACCATCTCGTGTTCTGCCTCATGGGCGACGGCGAACAGGAGGAAGGTCAGATCTGGGAAGCCGCCATGTACGCTCCGGCAAAGAACGTCGACAACCTCGTGGCTATCATCGACTACAACAAGAAACAGATCGACGGCCCGACCGACGAAGTGATGAACCTTGGCGACCTCAAGGCAAAATACAAGTCATTCGGCTGGAAAGTCTACGAATGCAATGGCAACGACATGCAACAAATCGTTGATACTCTGAATGTTACACGCAAGAACGCTCATAAAGGCCAGGCTCAAATCATCCTCGCTCACACCGAGATGGGAATGGGTGTCGACTTCATGATGGGAACCCACAAATGGCACGGCACGCCTCCTAACGACGAGCAAGCCGCAAACGCTCTTTCACAACTTAAAGAAACATTAGGAGATTATTGATTATGAAGATAGAAGTTCAAAACTACAAAGATACAAGAAGCGGCTTCGGCGATGGTTTGCTCGAGGCCGGAAAGCGTAACCCGAAGGTCGTGGGTCTCACCGCCGACCTCACCGGCTCGCTGAAGATGGGCGACTTCGCCAAAGCTTTCCCAGAGAGATTCTTCCAAGTAGGCATCGCTGAAGCTAACATGGTGGGATTGGCAGCAGGATTGGCCATCGGCGGTTACATCCCGTTCACCGGAACATTCGCCAACTTCTCATCAGCGCGTATCTACGACCAGATTCGCATGGTGGTGGCATATTCCAATAAAAACGTGAAGATTTGCGCTTCTCATGCTGGTGTGACATTAGGCGAAGACGGCGCTACACACCAGACTCTTGAAGACGTCGGCATGATGAAGATGTTGCCTAACATGACGGTTCTCGTTCCTTGCGACTACAACCAGACAAAAGCCGCTACCATCGCCGCTGCCGAGCACGACGGTCCTGTTTATCTTCGTTTCGGTCGCCCGAAAGTGGCTAACTTCACTCCAGCCGACGAGCCGTTTGTCATCGGTAAGGCTCAGATGATTCAAGAAGGCAAGGACGTCTCTATCTTCGCCTGCGGTCACCTCGTATGGAAAGCCATCGAGGCACTCCCGATCTTGAAGGAGATGGGAATCAACGCGGAGCTCATCAACATCCACACTATCAAGCCGTTGGATGTCGAGGCTGTGTTGAAGTCAGTGGCTAAGACAGGCTGCGTGGTCACAGCGGAGGAACACATGCGCAACGGCGGTCTTGGCGACAGCATCGCACAGGTTCTGGCCTTGAACAACCCTCGTCCAATGGAAATGGTCGCCGTCAACGACGTCTTCGGTCAGAGCGGCACCCCAGACGAGTTGCTGAAGCACTATCATCTTGACACTCCAGACATCGTGGAGGCGGTGAAGAAAGTTATTGCGAGAAAGTAATTATTCTATCCCTCTCAAATCCTTGTATAACTGCACCGCATAAAGGTCAGTCATGTTTGAAATGTAGTCAAGGACGACTTGGATTTTCGAATACAAGTCGTCTTTTTCTGTCTTGAACTGGTCGGGAATAATGGACATCAAACGCTTGTGATAACCACTGTCAGGATGCAGAATGGCGTCCATAAACTCGTTCATCAGACTGCCGATGATGTTGTATCCGGTAACTTCAATCTTTACTACAGATGGATGCTTGTAAATATTTGGCACTGAGAAACTTCTGCATTCTTCGAGAGCGTCTTTTTCGAGCTGCGGCAGATGCGAAATCAAGCTGTTTTTGAACGTACCCGCCATGATGTCGTCATAGTTCTCGATGAACACCTTCGACACGCAATCGACGAGCTTGTTGATGACCGTAGCGCGCAAAAACGCCATCCTCTCATTCGAGTCGGTGACGGTTCTGAACACATGCTCGCGTCTCTCGAAAAACCATTTCTCTTCAGGTCTGTCTTCACTGAAAAACGCCGTGAAATGCTTGTCGATGTCGGCTGTCTGGATGATGCCACGCTTATGAGCGTCTTCCATGTCCAAAATCAGGTAGCAGATGTCGTCGGCGGCCTCCATCATATACGATAGCGGGTGACGGGCGTAGATAGGTTTCTCGCTGTCTATGCGCGGGATTCCGCAGCCTTCCATGACCTTCTCAAACTGCTCGATTTCTGAGTTGAAGACGTTGTATTTCTTTCTGTCGCCCTTGCCGAACGAAGGGTATGGGTATTTTATCAGCGTAGCCAACGATGCATATGTCAGCGACAAACCGCCCTCACGACGGCCTGCAAACTGATGCGTCAGCTGACGGAAAGCGTTGGCGTTGCCTTCGAATGATATTAAGTCAGTCCATTGATTCTCAGGAATTTGGCTCTGCAACGACTTTCCTTCGCCGAACTTAAAATAGCTGCTCATAGTCTCCTCACCGGAATGCCCGAAAGGAGGGTTGCCGAGGTCGTGAGCGAGACATGCCGTCGAAACAATGGTGTCGATGTCGTAAATGACGTCGTGGAAATCCGAGCCATATTTTTCGATTAAAAATTTCGACACTTTTCGTGCTATCGAGCGTCCCACGCTGGCCACTTCGAGGCTGTGCGTCAATCGGTTATGCACAAGCTTGGCTCCAGGCAACGCAAAAACCTGCGTCTTGTTCTGAAGTCGGTGAAAAATGTTCGAGAAGATGATTCTGTCATAATCTCTCTGAAACTCGTTTCTGATGTCGGCTACGCTCTGTGCCCGAGCCTCACGCTTTGCTGATAAAAGTTGTTCCCAATTCATTTTTTTAAAGTTAGTAGTTACAAGTTAGTAGTTAGTAGTTGGTAGTTGGTTGTCAAGTTAACTTCTAACTGACAACTTCTAACTGCTAACTACTGCGTAGCAGTGCGGGCATACGGCGTCATGTCCTGACTGCCAAATTCACCGCGTTTATATTTCAGATATCCGGCCACTCCGATCATCGCGGCGTTGTCGGTGCTGAACTTGAACTTCGGGATGAAAACATCCCAATGATATTTCTTTCCTGCGGCGCGCATAGCGTCCTGAAGTCCGGTGTTTGCCGACACTCCGCCAGCTATCGCCACTTGTTTGATGCCAGTGTCTTTCGCCGCCTTGATGAGCTTCTTCATCAAAGTGTCGATTATGTCTTTTTGGATGGAAGCGCACAAATCGGCTTTGTTTTCCTCGATGAAATTCTCGTTTTCTTTGAGTTTGTCGCGCAAGAAATACAAGAAACTGGTCTTCAACCCGCTGAAGCTGTAGTCGTAGCCGGGGATGTGCGGCTTGCTGAACTGGAACGCGTCGGGGTTGCCTTCCTTGGCCAACTTATTGATAATAGGTCCTCCGGGATAGCCCAATCCCATGATTTTCGCGGTCTTGTCGAATGCTTCGCCTGCCGCGTCGTCGATGGTCTTGCCCAAGATTTCGAGGTCGAAATAGTCGTTCACCTTCATGATCTGGGTGTGACCGCCCGACACCGTCAAACAAAGGAACGGAAACTGCGGAACTGGCGTAGGATTTTCCGGTTCTTGGGCAAAAAGTGCCAAAACATGACCGTTTGTATGATTAATTTCAATCATCGGGATGTCCATGGCGAGCGCGAAAGCCTTTGAGAATGAAGTACCTACGAGCAAAGAACCTAATAATCCCGGTCCACGTGTAAAAGCTATTGCGCGTATTTGATTTTTTTGTATATTTGCTTGCTTAATTGCGGCGTCAACGACAGGTATGATATTCTGCTGGTGCGCGCGCGACGCGAGCTCTGGGATGACACCTCCGTATTGGCGGTGAACCTCTTGATTAGCAATGACATTCGACAAGACTGTCGTGCCTCTGAGGACTGCCGCAGAAGTGTCATCACATGATGATTCGATAGCTAAAATGTATTCGTCCATAGCAATAAAAGAATGCGCAAAGGTACAAAAAAGAAAGTAATACACGGCATATTAATTATCTTTGTGATAATTTTTGCTCTTCTCGCTAGCCTCATAGCGGCTTTCCGAGATGTTACTATCCAAAGTATGATAGCGCGTTCATTGGCCGGAAACCTGTCGGAGAAGCTGAATACAGAAGTTAAAATCAAGACTTTTTACATAACCGAAAAATTTACGGTGTGCGTCGAAGACGTGCAAATCAACGACTTGAACGGCTATCCTTTGTTTTTGATCGGCCGACTTGACGCCAAATTCAGTCCTATAATAAGTCTCAACGACTTCAGAATCAAAGACATATATGTCAAAGACGTGGTCGGAAGAATAGTGAAATATGAAGGCGATGAGAATCTTAACTTCAAAGACGTCATGCTGCAGCTCGGCGGCGGAAACAACGAGAAAAAAACTGAAGAAGACGATGACGAATCGGATTTCAGCCTGAGGATCGACAATTTGAAAGTCGACAACTGCCACGTGGTTTACTGGGATCAAAACAGACACATCATTGAGAAATACAGCTTCGACTGGTATCATATCGACATCGACAGCATCTACGGCGAGTTCAACAACTTGGAAATCAGACACGACACCATAGCCGGCGATATCCTCACTCTCAAAGGAAAAGACAGATGCGGACTCACCCTCGACAACCTGAGCGGTAACACGGAATTCTGCGACAAGAGCTTGACAATCAACAACCTTTTGCTGCACACCAACGAGTCGCATCTCGACCTCGATTTGAGATTCGAATACAACCGACCTGAATGTTTCGACGAATTTGAAGACTCGGTGAAAATCATCAGCGACATTCGCCCGACGACGATGCTGCTTAGCGATTTGAAATATTTTTCTTGGATAATGAGAAAAATGCCCGACAAATTCTACTTCAACACCCATTTTGAAGGCTATGTCAACAACTTCACGGTAACCAACTTCGACGCTTATTTCGGCAACGAGTCGCACTTCGACGCCGACCTTTCGTTTACAGGCGTAACGGAATTCTTCGACGCTTACATTGACGCGAATATCCGTGAGCTGTCGACATCTTACGAAGACACAAAAAACTTCGCCATCCCAATAGAATCGAAAACAGTGCCGATTCCTGAATCTTTGAAAGGCCTCGGAAAATACACGCTATCGGGCTCTTATCAAGGCTATGCCGAAGATTTCAACACCCAATTCAAAATCACAAGCGAGATGGGCGACATCGACGCGCAGCTTTACTTGAACGCCAAAGAACAGTTTGAATATTCACTCCTCCTTGACGTTAAAGACCTGAAAACAAGCGAGTTGTTAAACTCAGACGAAATTTCCGACATGTCATTCGACATCGAGATGAGCGGACAAGGCTTGGACGTCGCTGACGCTGAATTAGAAGCCGACTTGCACTTCAGCTCTCTGAATATCCATGGCGACCAACTTGATGACCTAAAGATCCACAGTGACCTTGAGAATCAGCAACTTATCACGATGACAAACATCAACAATCCTGACCTCGTACTTGATTTGTCGACGATGATCGACTTCAAAGGGCAGGAGCCGAGCTATAACGTCATCGCCAACATTAAAAAGGCCGATCTCGTGAATCTGAACCTTCTCGACAGCGATTCCATAATGATTCTCTCGTCGAAAATCGACCTTCAGTTTAGCGGCGACGACATCGACAACATCACCGGACGACTGAATATCGACAGCACGAGATACTACAACGGCGAAGAGTTCCTGATGAAAAAATTCACGGCAAATGTCAGCGAAATAAGCGATATCAAGGATGTCTCAATAGACTGCGATTTCTTCAATTTCTACGGATACGGCATCGTCAACGCCAAAACATTCGTCAACACCGTGAAAAACACCGCGAAGAGATATGTCAACATCCCCGCGTGGTTCTCAAACACCGTGCCCGACACCCACAAACAGGAGTTCTCCATCTTGATGGAACTCAAAGACACCGAGGCTCTTTCAAAACTTTTCATGCCTTCGCTTCGCATCAGCAAAGGAACCATGATAAACGCCTCTTACACAGACGGTTATGCCTATCACGGCTCAACGATAGAATCTAACGAGATTATATTCAACGGATTGAAATTCCAAAACGTCGACATCAGAAACAATGCGAAATTCGACGAATTCACATCAAATATCTTCATCGACAACATAATCCTCCGCGACACCGTCGGCACCCAAAACGACATAATTAAACTCGAAAACATCTCGCTGCTGTCGCGATTTGGCAACGACACGATAAGACTCAATCTTAACTGGAACGACGACGAGGTTGAAGACCATAACTTGGCAAAAATCAACTCGATATTCGTACCGCATCCGGTATCAGGCGGTGTGCTAAGCATACAATCAGATCTGATTCTCATAAACGACACTTTGTGGAAAATAAATCCTGACTGCAACATCGATTTCAAGAAGTCAGATACCGACATAAAAAACTTCGACTTATTCACTGAAGATCAGATGATTTCGTTGCACGGACTGTTACCATACAGCGACACCGACACCTTGCACGCGGAGTTCAAGAACCTTGACATTTCCGATTTTAATTTCATCACCTCAGGAAGCGGCCTTGTCTTTGACGGGAAACTCAACGGCTTCGTCGGAATATCAGGTTTAAGTGAAAACATGTCGTTCTCGTCAGACATTGATTTGAGCAAATTCAAGCTCAACGGCCAAAATGTAGGCGACGTCTCCGCAAGCGCGAAATGGTACGACCCTAAAGAGTCGATATTTATCAATATGGTCGTTTACAACGATTCAGTTGGCGACAAGCGGCAGGAGTCAATCGGCGCTTTAGGCTTCTACTACCCAAGAAAGACTCACAACAGCCTGAGCTTCGACATGTTCTTCAACGATTTCAATCTCGTCACGCTATCACCGTTCTTCAAGTCGGAAGTCGACAGAGTAGGCGGCTTTGTCAGCGGAAATCTCAAACTCAGAGGCTCTTTGAACGAGCCCGACATCCTCGGAAACGTGAAACTAAAAGGCGCCGGCTGCAGGATAAACTATCTGAACACATTCTATACGCTTTACAACGACATAAAACTCGAAGAAGACAAGATTATCTTTGAAAACGTTGTAATAACGGATACTTTAAGAAATTCGGCAGTTGTCAATGGCGTTATCAACCACAAGCATCTCAAAGACTTCGACCTCGATATAAACGTCGAATGCAACGATTTCCTCGCACTCAACATCCCGGCGGAGCATGCCGAAGGATTTTACGGGACAGCAGTCACCGACGGAACAGTGCATGTAAAAGGCCCGTTTAACGACATTTACATGAATATCGACGCCCTGACAAAGAGAGGCACCGAGATCAGCGTCCCGCTTTCAAGCACCAGCAGCGTCGACAATAATTTTGTTGTGTTTGTGCAAAAAAGCGACGACCATGACACCATCGCAGAGCGATTCGTGCCCGAAGTGGCGAAAAAAGAAAGCAACTTCACCATGAATCTCGACGCCGAGATAAACTCCGACGCCGAGGTGAACATCTACCTCCCGCAAAACATGGGAAACATCAACGCAAGAGGCAACGGCAACATCTACATAAACATGGACGCCGAGAACTTCGGACTTCGCGGAGATTACACCATAACGAACGGTTCGTTTGTCTTCAAACTCGAAATGATGAGGAGGACGTTCAACCTGCGCAAAGGCGGAACACTTCACTGGACAGGCGACCCGACCGACGCCGATATCAACATCGTTGGCGTCTACAGGACAAAATCATCGCTAAACTCACTCGGAGCACAAGCTGTCGACTCAACCGCAATGTCAAGCAACATCAACGTCGACTGTATCATCAGGCTCACCGACAAGCTGATGAATCCGACAATAAACTTCGGAATAGAGCTTCCTAATGCAACAGATGATACAAGGAGCCTTGTGTATTCCGTCATCGACACCACCAACCAAGCCGTGATGGCACAACAGGTGTTCTCGCTCTTAATCCTCGGCTCGTTCTCCAACACAGCAGGCGACAACGTCTCACGTTTAGGCACAACGGCAGGCTACAGCGTCATCACAGGTCAGCTGAGCAACTGGCTGTCGCAGATCTCAAAAGACGTCGACGTCGGCATAAACTACACACCTCACGACCAGCTCACAAACGAAGAGATAGAGGTGGCGCTTTCCACCCAGCTGTTCGACGACCGACTTATTATCGAAGGCAACTTCGGCGTGATTCGAGGCAATAAAAACGATGCCGACAACGCCAACAACATTGTGGGTGATGTCGACCTGACATTCCGACTGACTAAACGATTGAGTCTCAAGGCTTACAACCACACAAATGTTAAAAACAACTATTATATTTATTCGGTTGAGGACTATTCTGACTTCACGCAAGGAGTTGGTATTTCATTCTCGCAAAGCTTCGACAACGTAAGGGAAATTTTCCATTATAACAACAGAAACAAAAACAAAAAGACAAAAAAGACAAAACTGAAGCTGGATAATGAGTCAAAACCAAAATAAGCCGTTCAAGATTTACAAAGCCTCCGCGGGCTCTGGCAAGACTTTCACCATAGTGAAGGAATATCTGACGCTTTGCCTTGGCAACACCGTCGACGCTTACCGCGAGATATTGGCCGTTACGTTTACAAACAAGGCTGCTAACGAGATGAAAACCAAGATATTAGGTTATCTTCTCGGCATTATTGAAAGCTCTGAAGAAGATGATATCGTGCAGATGAAGAATTATCTCATTTCAGCGATCGGGATTGAGGAAAACTTGCTTATAGACAGAGCCAAACGACTGTATGTCAATATTTTACATAATTATAGCGATTTTGCCGTATGCACCATCGACAGCTTCGTGCAAAGGCTCTCCAGGACATTCGCGAGAGAGCTTAATCTTCCGGGACAATACAGCGTTATCTTGGACAACGACGACCTCGTGGATGAGATAATAAAACGCATCTCCGACGAGATTGGAAAAGACGACTTCATCACCATGATTCTCTCGAATTTTGTGGAATACAACCTCTCGGAAGAGACGTCTTGGAACGTGAAAAAACTGCTCGGCGAATACATCGAGAAACTGCTCTCGGAAGACGCCTACCGCAAAGGCAGCTACAAGAATTTCAGCAACATCGACGAGCCTAAATACAAGGAAATCAAGGATTACGTACATTCTGAGAACGAAAGTCTTAAGGAATCTTTATCATTGATTATCAAAGATATAGAAGCAGAAGAAACGAAACGAGGCATTTCAGAGCAAGATTACAACGGCAAGGCGAAAACAGGACTTCCGTCGGTGAAAAAGAAGATGTCGGAAGGCAAAAGCAACGTCACGACGGCGACTATCGACAAGATTTTGAATGGCGAAAAACGTTGGAACGACGCTAAAAGTCGAGTTTCCGACGACACTATAGTTGATGTTTACATCGATGCGATAAAAAGATACAAGTCGCTGTATTCCAAGAAGTTAATCTTCTCAGACATTGAGAAAGACCTGTATCTTTACGTCTTGCGGAACCATATTTTCGAGCTGATTCGCGACTACATAGCCGAGACGTCGCAGGTGCATATCTCGGAGTTCAACAAACGCATCTCCGACATCCTTGACGACTGCTCAGTGCCGTTCATTTACGAAAGGATAGGCGAGAAGTACAGGCATTATTTCATCGATGAGTTTCAGGACACCTCAGTGCTGCAATGGCAGAATTTCCTTCCACTTGTCGAGAACAGCCTCGCTTTTGGCAACATGAACATGCTTGTCGGCGACGCGAAACAGTCGATTTACCGATTCAGAAGCGGCGAAGTCGAGCAAATCATCAATCTCCCGCACATTTTCAGGCGTCCTGAAGGCGAGTTCGGCGAGCGTTGCGAGCAGCAGTTCGTCAATTCAGCCCAGAGGATGTCGCTCGGGACAAACTACCGTTCCTCGAAAAATGTGATAAAATTCAACAATACATTTTTCAGGTTTGCCGCCAGTTGCGACCCACGGTTCGCCTTTACTGATGTTTTCAACGACGCCGAGCAGATTTACGACGCGAAAAAACAAGGCGGTTTCGTCTCCGTCGAGGTGTTCCACGGTGATTTGAAAGCGACGGAATTCAAAGAGAAAGTAAAAAAATCAATGTTAAAGCAAATTATAGATTTACACAATCAAAACATTGATTATAAAGATATTACAATTTTAGTTCGCTCCAACAGTGACGGCACCGACATAGCAAATTATCTCGTCGAAAACGGCATAGAAGTTCTGTCGGCCGAATCGGTTCTGCTGCAGTCGTCCGACAAGGTGCAGTTGATCGTCAACACATTGAAATTGATGGTCGATGAGGACAATCCGGTGACGCAGAAAGCGGTGGAATATTATTCAACAAAGACAGGTTTTAAAGACGTTCGAAAGAGCGATTCAATAATAGAGCAATCGGGCGGTTTGTATGACATTTGCATCCAGATTTGCAACCAATACAATTTCAATTTACCGGAAGACGTGTTCCTGCAATATTTCATGAACATGGTCTTCGACTGGCAGAGCCGTCACAGCGCCGGAATAGGCGATTTTCTTGAGTTCTGGGACAAGAAAAAGAACAAACTCGCGGTGCAGATCTCAGGCGACCTCGACTGTGTGCAGATTATGACGATTCACAAGGCTAAGGGCTTGGAATTCAAGGTGGTTATGTATCCTTACGCCGACACCAGCCTCAAGTCGTCGAAAGGCTTCACACAAAGTGAGCTGTGGCTGCAATGCGCTGATTTTGAGGACACTAAAAACATTCCATATCTCGACGCATTCCTGCTAAAACTGTCGAAAGACAAGCTCGCAGGCACGAGTTTTGAGCCACTCGTCGACAACGAAGAGAAGAAAACCATGCTCGACACCCTCGACGTGATGTATGTGGCGATGACGCGAGCCAAGAACATGCTTTTCGTTTACACCAACGACAAACGGCCCGCCGACGGCTACAATCTTTTCACCGACTTCTTCGCTGATAATCTTGATATTCAACATATTAAGTCAGAAAACGACACTCCTGGTTTCAATGACTATTTCGCTAAAAACGATGAATTTAAGATTCAAGAAGGCGAAGAGATGACCGCTTACAATTATGGCGACATCGATTCTACAATATCGAAAATCAAGGAGAAAAAAAAGAAAGACGATAAAATCAAAATCCTTGAGCTGAAAAAAGGCGAGGAGGCTCCGAAAGCGTTGAATTGGACTGAAAAGCTGAAAGTCGACGCCGACCCGACGATGATTTGGGCTGAGAAAGGCACGTTCATGCCCGAGGAATGGGGCTCGCTGGTGCATCAGATTCTCTCGAAGATCCAGACCATTGCCGACGCCGAAAAAGCCTTGAGACCATACGTCAGCGACGGCACAATCGATGAAAAACAGGCGGCATCGCTGCTCGAGACATTCCGCAAAATAACCGAACTACCAGAAATTAAGCCCGCGTTTTCCGACGACGCCATCGTAAAAAACGAGATGGACATCCACACTTCAGTTGGCAAAATGATCCGTCCCGACCGCTACGCTGAGACGCCGCAAGGCACAATTTTGATTGATTACAAGACGGGTAAGGCGTATGAGGAGTACTACGAGCAGCTCCGCAACTACATGGGTGCGATAATTCAGATGAATCCCATGCAGCAAATCAAGGCTTATCTCGTTTATATAGGAGATGAGGTGAAGGCTGAGGAAGTGAAATTGGACCGACTATTTTAACATTTAAACTTTTTATACTATGAAAACTAAAACTTTGATTTTCAGCTTGTTGCTTGCTTTTAGCGCATTGTCGCTGCAGGCACAGAACGAGGCTAAGATGCTGCGTTTTCCGGCTATTCACGGAAACCAGGTGGTCTTCAGCTATGCAGGTGACCTCTACACCGTCGACATCAACGGCGGCGTGGCGCTTCAGTTAACCAACGACCCTGAGGGATTCGAGATCTTCGCGAGATTCTCTCCAGACGGCAAAAACATCGCTTTCACGGGACAATACGACGGCAACACCGAGGTCTACGTCATGCCTTCGGAAGGCGGTGAGCCTCAACGAGTTACGTATACCGCAACCTTGGATCGCGATGACCTCTCAGACCGTATGGGACCTAACAACATCGTGATGACATGGAAAGACAACGAGAACATCGTATATTGTTCACGCAGAATCACTTGGGATGATTTTGTGGGACAGCTTTTCGTGGCTAACATCAACGGCGGACTCGGCGAGCAGCTTCCTTTCAGCGAAGGCGGCTGGATTTCATACTCGCCAGACGGCACAAAAATCGCTTTTAACCGTGTGATGCGCGAGTTCCGCACCTGGAAATACTACAAAGGCGGTATGGCCGACGACGTGTGGATCTTCGATTTCAACACCAAAGAACTCACCAACATCACCAACAACGTCGCTCAAGACATCTTCCCGATGTGGGCCGGCAACAAGATTTATTTCTGCTCCGACCGCGACAGAACGATGAATATTTTCTGCTATGATATTGATACTAAACAGATTACAAAGGTTACAAACTACACCTATTACGATGTGAAATATCCTTCGCTCGGCGACAACGACATCGTTTATGAAAACGGAGGCGAGCTTTACCGTTTGAGTCTGAAAGACAACACAATACATAAAATTCCGGTGCAAATCATCGGCGACGGCATCTCATCGAGAACCAAATACGTCGACGCGTCGAAGTTCATCACCTCAGGCGATGTCTCTCCCGACGGCAAACGTATTGTTTTAGGCGCCCGTGGCGACGTCTGGACATTGCCTGTAGAAGAAGGTATCACAAGAAACCTCACGAAATCTGACGGCGTCCACGACCGCAACGTCGCTTGGTCACCTGACGGCGAATATATCGCTTACATCTCAGATAGAACCGGCAACGACGAGCTTTACATCCAGAAACAAGACGGCAAGGAAGAAGCCATCCAACTCACTGATCCTCAAAAGATTTCGGAGACATACAAATATCAGCCTTCATGGTCGCCCGACAGCAAAAAAATTGCTTGGTACGACAAGATGAACCGCTTGATGATAATCGACGTCGCATCGAAGAAAGTGACCGAAGTGGCGAAGAGCCAGGACGGCGAGATCAGCGATTTCACTTGGTCGCCCGACAGCAAATGGATCGCTTACTCCGACGAAAACATGTCGGAATTCAGCAGAATCTTCATCTATAATGTTGATACTCAGAAGACTGAAGCCGTCACCGACACTTGGTTTAGATCCGGAAATCCAACTTTCGACAAGAACGGAAAATATCTGTATTTTGTTTCGGCACGCGATTTCGACCCGACTTACAGCAGCGTCGAGTGGAACTTTGCCTATCGCGAGATGAGCCGCATCTACTTAGTCACATTGCAGAAAGACACTCCATCGCCATTCCTTGCAAAGAATGATGAGGTCTCTGTTGAAAAAGGCGAGGCTAAAGATGAGAAACCAGAAAAAGCAGGTAAGAAAGACAAGAAAAAAGATTCAAAGAAAGAAGATGAGAAGTCGATAAAGATTGATTTTGAAGGCATTACGAGCCGTATCATCCCGCTGCCGGATGTCAAAACAGCATATTATTACGACCTCCAGGCAGTGGAAAACGGTCTTTATTACATGACTTGGGGCAATCGTGGCGGCGGCTTGTATTACTATAATCTGGAAGACAAGGAAGTCACTAAAATCGGTGATTTCAACGGTTATTACCTGACTCCTGACGGCAAGAAGATGGCCATCAGAAAACGTTGGGATATGGCAGTCATCAACACCCCGACGCGTGAGGTGAAAGGCATCGAGAATCCTATCGACCTCTCAAACATGAAGAAATGGGTCAACTTGCACGAGGAATGGGCTCAGATTTACACCGAGGCATGGCGCCAGATGCGCGACTTCTTCTATGCGCCAAACATGCACGGCAACGACTGGCCGGCAATTCACGAGAAATACGCTGTCTTGATTCCTTATTGCGGCGACCGAAACGACGTAAACTACCTCATCGGCGAGATGATTGGCGAGCTCAACATCGGCCATGCCTACACAGGCGGCGGCGACCGTAACCCAGTGCGTCGTCTCACAACAGGCTTGCTTGGCGCGGAACTCGAACGCGACGGTAGCGGATATTACAAGATCAGCAAGATTTTGAAAGGGGAGAGCTGGAACGAAAACGCTATCTCGCCATTGACGGAAATCGGTGTAAACGCTAAGGAAGGCGACTTCATCGTGGCCATCGACGGCGTGTCGACAAAAGACATGAACAACATCTACGAAGCGCTGATTGACAAGGCTGGAAAACCTATTGTTTTGAGTCTGAACGGCAAAGCGTCTGAAGCCGGCGCCCGCGACGTGGTTGTCAAGCCAATAGCAAGCGAGAACTCGCTTTATTACTACAATATGGTGCAAACCAACATCGAGAAGGTTAGCAAGGCCACAAACGGCCAGGTCGGCTACGTCCACATCCCTGACATGGGACCTGAAGGCCTTAACGAGTTTGTGAAATATTTCTATCCGCAGCTCACCAAAAAAGCTTTGATTATCGACGACCGCGGCAATGGCGGCGGCAACGTCTCACCGATGATTATCGAGCGTCTGCGTCGTGAAGCCTCCATGTGGACCGTGACACGCAACGGCAGCGCAGCCGAGATCAAGCCAAACCAGATGATGAACGGACCTAAGGTGTTGCTGTTCAACAAGTATTCTGCATCCGACGGCGACTTGTTCCCGTGGCAGTTCAAGCATTACAAGCTCGGCACCACCATCGGCACACGCTCATGGGGCGGCGTCGTAGGTATCCGTGGAAGCCTCCCGTTCATCGACGGCGGCACCTTAAACCGTCCTGAGTTCGCTCCGTTCGACCAAAACGGCAACTGGATCATCGAAGGTCACGGCGTCGACCCTGACATCGTCATCGACAACAACCCTTACGACGAGTTCAATGGCATTGACGCTCAGCTTGATAAGGCTATCGAAGTCATCCTCAAACAGATGAAAGATTGGCCTGAGGCACCGGCAATTCCGGCATGGCCCGACAAGACCAACGTGAAGTAACGAAATATTGTTTTTGAATGTTTATAGGAGAGCTGATAGCTTTGTTTGTTGCCGTTTCGTGGACCGCCACCGCCTTGTTTGCGGAGGTCGGCTCGAAACGCATGGGCTCTCTGCCGTTCAACACCATCCGCATGACGATGTCGCTGCTTTTTCTTGTGCTCACTCTGTGGCTCGTGATGGGCGTCCCGTATCCTCGTCATGCTGATGGTGGAACGTGGCTGTGGCTGATTCTCTCAGGGTTAGTGGGCTATATCATCGGCGACTACTGCCTGATGCAGGGATACATATATATCGGCTCGCGTTTTGGCCAGCTTTTCATGACGCTGTCGGCACCGACGGCGGCTCTCACCGGAAGGTTGCTGCTTGGCGAGCACATGCGCCCGATAGCTGTCATTGGCATGATTATAACTGTAAGCGGTATCGCGCTGTCAATACTCTCAAAAAGCGACGGTTCCGATAAACAGAAATTACATTTCAAGCTTCCTGCGAGAGGCATATTTTATGCAGCGATGGCCGGCATCTGTCAAGGATTCGGCTTGGTGCTCAGCAAGGTCGGCCTGACGCATTACGACGCGGCGCTTGCAGCGTTAAACATTTCGCAAGACGCTGTTTTTGAAGGCGCCATACTACCGTTGCCAGTGAGCATCAGCGTGCCGTTTGCAGCGACCACTATTCGAGGTTATATCGGCCTGACGGGCTTTTTCTTGGCTTTGATTATCTTCAACAAAGACGGATTGAAGCAGTTGCATCACGCTGTTAACGACCGCAAGGCGATGTGGTGCGCACTGGCGTCGACCATCTTCGGTCCGTTTATCGGAGTCAGCGCTTCGTTGCTTGCCACGCAGTACACCTCGACAGGCATAGCGCAGACGCTATTCGCCCTCACGCCAATCCTTATCATCGCCCCGGCCGCGATACTTTTCAATCAGAAAGTCACTGTCCGCGAGGTCATAGGCGCTGTTATCAGCGTTGCTGGAGTGTGTTTGTTTTTTGTTTAAGAGGCTGACTTATGCTGCTGCCAGAATAAACAACACCAACCATGCCAGGATTCCTATTGTAACAATCGCCAGTATGCTTCCGAGGCACCCCCAGTTGCGGTCGCCATCAGGCAGTTTATCCGATAAAAGGCAGAAAATCAATCCCACAAGCGGTGTAAACAACACTGAAAGGAAGAATGCCCATCCGAAGCCGATGCGGCGTCTTGCGCCTACCAGTCCGACTAAAGCGGCGACAAAAGTGTCAGAGATAAGACCGAAGAGTAATAATGTCAAGCCCATAATGTCATAATTTGATGCAAAGATAAAAACTATTTTTAAATAATTACAAAATTGATAAAATTATCTCTTTTCCGATTTCCATTTTTGAGAAAGCGAATATTCTTTTTCCTAAATCTTTTAATGAGGCGCCGATATGATATACTTCATTGTCAATAATCATAAATCTGTCATGAGATTTATTGAACTGCTTAATGTTTATTGGCTGATACTGGGAATTGTGCTTTTTTAAATCCAGTTTAAGATTCTCAGAAATATGAGCTGTGTAAATCGTCGCTGAAACATTGTTTTCTCGTTTGTTTAGAATTTTTAGAACCGAATCATCAACATAATTATCAATTAGTATAATTTCGTTCTTTGCTTTTCTTACTAAATCAGAGATGAAGTTATAGGCATCGAATATTTGTCCATCATGGAAAATGCCTTCTACTGGTGGTAGCGATGTTTTAACAAAGAAATCTATTTTTTTGTCATGTTCTGCAACTTTTTGCTCCAAGTAAACAATACGTTGGTGAACGGCATAGCCTCTTAGTAAATAATCTTTTAAGACACTATTAGCCCACTGACGGAATTTCGTTGCACTTGCAGAGCTTACTCTATACCCGACAGAAAGTATTGCATCTAAATTATAGTGTTTCACAGTTCTTGTAACCCGACGATTTCCTTCAAGTCGAACTACCGAGAAATTCTCGGAGGTTGAATCGGAGTCAATTTCATGTTCTTCATAAATGTTTTTTAGATGTAAACTTATATTGTCTGTTGAACAGTCAAACAATATGGCCATTTGTGTTTGTGTCAGCCACACTGTTTCATCAGAAACCTTAACTTCAAGTTTAACGTTACTACTCTCTGTTTTGTAAACAACAACATTGTGATTATCCATTTTTTACAATTTTAAAAGATTTCAAAAATAATGTCGAATTCTCTGCTGCAAAATTAAGTCATAATTCCTTCTGTGTCAAGGATTTTAGTGTTAAATTTTGTTAACAAAAGTTGCGGGATTTTGGAGGAAATCTTAAAAATTTTTAACAATTATTATGCCTTATCAGGCGAGATTTTTGTTCCTTTTCCCTTGATGGAAAATGAACCAAAAAGATCAAGGCCCGATTAATCGGCCCCCGCTTAGTCCGGCTTTTAGGCCTTCGCTGCCCCGCAATCGGGCCGGGCCATCGCGCCGCAGAGCGAAGTGGGGGCGAAGCCATGATGGAGGGACGCACGCTGTGCGTCCGACAAAATTTTAATTAATTATGAACCATATATATTATATCATGATACCTTATTTGTTAAGGATTTTAGTGTTAAATTTTTTTACAAAAGTTGCATATTTTTGCAATAAATCTTAAAAAATTTTAATATTTCTCGCTTTTTCTTGCAAATCAATGTCTTTTTTTATTTAATTTTGTAGTGTCGTAAAACAATAATAGATATAGCCATAAATATCTGGTTCGATTTTGATTTTGTAAGTATTGATTCAATGATGAAGAAACATCATATTAAAGTGGTAGAGTTATTTGCTGGTGTAGGTGGATTTCGCATCGGCCTAGAAAAAGCTTCAGATGCTTATGATACTATTTGGAATAATCAGTGGGAACCGTCAACTGTTCGACAAGATGCTTCAATAATATACCAAGCTAGGTTTGGCTCAAAAGGTCATTCTAACAAGGATATAAATACAATTAAAACATCGATTATTCCAAATCATGATTTGTTAGTTGGAGGATTCCCTTGTCAAGATTATTCAGTTGCCGCTTCTTTGAGTCGTTCAGGTGGTATTGAGGGTAAGAAAGGCGTGCTTTGGTGGCAGATTTATCGTATTTTAAATGAAAAAGGAGAAAAAAGACCCAAATACATTTTCTTTGAGAATGTTGATCGCCTTTTGAAATCACCAGCTAATCAACGAGGACGTGATTTTGCTATCATTCTCGCGTCTTTGGCAGATTTGGGATATGTGGTAGAATGGCGCATAATCAACGCAGGTGAATATGGCATGCCTCAGAAAAGAAGTAGAACATATATTGTTGGATATCAAAAAGGTTCTGTTATAGCTCGGAAGATAGAGACTATGGAAGAGTGGGTAAGGAACTCTGGTGTAATGGCCCAAGCATTTAAATTCAATCCAAAAGCTAATACGGAAGCGGTATTTGATATTAATGGATCTGTTCAGGAAGTTTCTGATTTGTTTAATAAAGGAAAAAAAGACGGCCCTTTTAGAAATGCAGGTTTGATGATGGATCGCCACGTATATACAGTTGATGCGGAGGCTGTCTATACGGGACAACGCATGACACTAGGCGATATATTAATTGATGAAGAACTGGTTCCTGAAGAGTTCTTTATTTCAGAAGAAGATTTGTCAAAATGGAAATATGAAAAGGGGGCAAAAAAGATTGAACGGGTTGCAAAGGGAGGCTTTAGATATTTATTTTCAGAGGGCGGTATGACTTTTCCTGATAATCTTAATCAACCATCCCGAACTATTATTACGGGAGAAGGCGGCAAATCACCGTCACGTTTTAAACATGTAGTACAAACAAAATCAGGTAGATATCGTCGCTTAACTCCTATCGAGCTTGAACGTTTGAATATGTTTCCAGATAACCATACTTTATGTCTAGGAGTATCTGACGGGCGACGTGCGTTTTTGATGGGTAATGCTTTAGTTTGTGGTGTTGTAGAACAGATAGGAAAGAGTCTCTATCATTTCATATATGATGAATAACTAGTATTATTAAAGCGAGTAATAACAATAACACTATAAATATGGGAAAAAGAGTTGTCAAAAATTATCCTTCTCCTAGATTGATGGAGACAATAGGCGCGACCAATCAAACTCCACAAGAAGCTATTGGAGAACTTGTGGCCAATTGTTTTGATGCCAGATGCAATAAGGAAAAACTTCATATTTCCATTGATATGAGGAACAATCGTATTGTTGTTATGGATGATGGAAGAGGAATGACTTCAGAGATACTGGAAAAAGCCGTTTGTATAGCGGAAGATATGTCTAAGTACCTTGAAAGAGGTGAAGAAACAAAAGGACACTTCGGTATGGGATTCAAGACATCCTGCTCCACATTGGGCGATTTTTATGAAATTTATACAAGACCATATGGTGAGAATTTAGAGTATCATACATCCTTTGATATAAAAGATTACAGTACCCGTCCTTCCGGGTCAGATGCTTGGGATATTATCATTGAGGATGGCAGGCCTAATGTTTCCTCTCCGCTGAAGACAGCAACTCATGGAACGGCTTTCGTAATTAGTATGCTGAAGATTAAGGATTTTCCAGTGAGCGCCGTTCTTGAATATATTGGAAATGCTTTTAAAGGACATATCGAAGGAGGTGATGAAATTACAATTATAGATGAAACTGGTAGTTATCCAGCAACACCCAAGAAATACAAATTCATTAAGGGGACTAAAGTGATAATTGACGAGACGTTTGGACCTAAGGGCAAGTATCACATTACGGGATGGGTCGCAATTGATTCCCAAACACATAACGATGGTTTTTACGGTTTTAATATATACAGGAGAGGCCAGCTTGTTGTTACACATGATAAGTCTTGGTTCAGGGCGCACTTAATGACTAGCCGTATTATTGGAGAGGTGAACATGGATTTCCTTGATGCGACTTTCTATAAACAAGGTGTGCAACATTCTGAGGATTGGGAATATGTGAAAATCCATATGAGAGAATACCTCAAAGGAATTGTGACGGCATCGTACGACCTCAGTAGAAAGGGTAATGTTAATAAATCTTCGGAACGTAATACAATTATTGCTCAGTTGGACAAAGAATATGCGGTTGAAAACGAAGAGGGTAATACTCCGATAAGCACTAATGATAACATTGTAGAAGAAGAGTCTAAACCAATTGTCAGTATTAACAACACTGTAAAAAGTATTGTTACAGAAAAATCACTTGTGCTGGAAGATGGAAATGAGATACAAATTACATTTGTAGAGAAGGAGGAAGATGGTCATGATGTCGGTCCATATGATTTTATATTCGATGACATTATGAGGGAGCCGCAAGAATTGCAAGTTATTGTATATAAGAATCATCCTCTTTGGCGCAAAAAAATTGATAGCGAGGTAAGGAAAATAATAGCCACCTCTGATGCAATATATCGTGCTCTTGTTGACTATTTTGACGTAGATTCAAGGAAAGCGTTAAAGATTAGGAATGAATGGGTTGCCAAAAGAACTGAATCAATGAAATAGCTATGGAAAAAATCGATGTCTTAGTAATAATTAAAAAGACTTGGGACAATGAAGATCTTAGTCTTGAAGATAAGATAATCACTATATCTGATGCGTTTTATTCGGTTGGACTTGATATAGCGACTACTGCAAACTATATAAAGGCTACTCCGGCAGAATTTGATGCTTTTTTATCTTTAAGTAATCTTGATGACGACATAATCAGGATGATTTCAGAAGCAAATCCTCCCAAGACAACTTGGCCGCTGTTGGCTAGTGGTAATGATGATGAGATTAAGAAAGCACTAGAAGCGTTGACAACTCCATCTAGGCCGAAGAATGAATCTATCAGCGAGTATGTGTTTCAACAGATGATTGAGATAGCTGGAGATACTCCTGATCAGATTATCTCTCAACTAACTGGAGATGATTTGTTCTATTTGGCTAATAAAGCCAAGAACTTCAATATGGAAGATAAGAAGATTAAATTTTTATATAGCGTGGCTGGACAGAAGAAAAGAGGGAAAGTGTTGAGCGAAAAACAAATAGAAGTGGTGATAAGCATATTTAAAGACTTGGCGGATAATAACGTCATACAACGCAATAGCATCGATAATGACAAAGAATTGTGTGACAAAGTGTTGGACGCCATAGATAGATGATTATGGGACTCAAAGATATAGACATAAAAGTTAGCTATGCAGGTAAGGGAGAAGATATTTTAAAACATTTCCTATTGCCTTCA
Source organism: Bacteroidales bacterium (assembly GCA_017538795.1). Taxonomy (GTDB): domain Bacteria; phylum Bacteroidota; class Bacteroidia; order Bacteroidales; family F082; genus Limimorpha. Next base: position 63,731 of record JAFYIE010000075.1, read on the forward strand.
ATAGATGCATGTGTCCGCTATGATAGAGTCACAAGCTTTTATACAGTCGAATCATTGTTGGCAATTTCCCAAGGAATTGATTCCCTTTACAAGAAACATGGAAAGATGAGGCTGATTATTGGCATCCATAGTTTTCCTGGAGAATTTGTCGATGCTGTGACAAGAAAAAAGTATTTAGAGAACCAAATATCAGAAATTAGGGAACAGCTGAGATTAGGAATAGAATCGATAAAGGATAACTTAGAAAAAAGACGTCTTGCAACAATTGCATGGATGATTGAGGATAATCTTCTCGAAATAAAAACAGCCGACGTTTTAGGAGAAGGTATATTTCATCCCAAGACATTGATATTGGTCGATGAGAATAGTGAAAAAATTGTTGCTATAGGGAGCCCTAATGAGACAAGTTGTGGGTTGGGTGGCAATTTTGAGCAAGTTATGGTAGCTAAGTCTTGGGAGCAACCAGATGCTGTAACTGTTCAAGAGAACTTCTTTGACTCTTTGTGGAATAATAAGCTTGAAGATGCTGTTACTTTGGATGTCACTGAGTGCACTGCAGAAATTATCAAACAGGGGTTGGGGGAATACTATTGCACTTTAAAATCTAATCATTCATCAAAGAGTGATTTGATTAAAATGTCTTCTTCAATGTTGTCAAACTTTTTCGTTTCCGGAGACATTCCAGCTCTTTATGTTCATCAGGAGCGTGCGGTAATAGATGCTTTGTCTAGATGGCCTGTAAGAGTGCTTTTCGCTGACGAGGTTGGTTTAGGAAAAACATTTGAAGTTGCGTCTACTATGGTCTTCATGGTGAAATACTGCGGTGTTAAAAGGGTTTTGATATTAACGCCCAAATCTGTCTTAAAACAGTGGCAGGATGAGCTTAAAGAGTATTTCAAATTGAATGTATGGAGATATGATTCTGGTAGTAAGTCTTACATTGACGCCTTTGACAATATAAAATACGCTGGAACCCCAAATCCAATTGGAAAGGGGTCTCCAGATATAATATTGATGTCGGCACAATATGCAAGAGGCGCTGGAAATAATTTGGACATATTTTCAAAGGAGGGCGCATGCTTACCAGAATTACTTATCTTGGACGAGGCACATTCAGCAAGAGTAAGCAAGGACATCTCGGGTGGAAGTAAAAAAACACAAGTCTATGCAATGCTAGAAAGAGTGTCTAACAAGATTCCGCACATAATATTGGCGACAGCTACTCCTATGCAAAAGGAAGCCGGGGAATATCATTCATTGCTTAAGCTTCTTGGCCTACCCAAAGCATGGCAAAAGAGTTCTGTTTATATGAAATCTTTAGATTTAATCGGCTGCTCTGAATTTCCTAGTCTGTCAGATCTGAACAGTGCTGCTTCAATGCTTTATAAGACAATAGAAGACATGAAGCCATCCATTGAACGATTAAGCGTTGAACAACAACATATTTTAGCCCAGCTTGTTGACCTCCAGAATGAGGATTCTACGATTATTACCAACTTTGTCCGTGAAAATTGGCAAATTATTCGTCAGTTATTAGTCTTATTGCATCCGGCACATTTGCTAACTGTTAGAAATACGAGGCGTGCTCTAGCAGAGATGGGATATAAGTTCCCTAATCGCAAACTGACCCCAGTTTCTATTCCTAATTCTATGGAAGTAGAGCTATTCTATAATAGTGTGAATGGCTATCTTAGTGAAAAATGCTTTTCTATTGAAGAAATCCTATTTCCTGATAGAAAGATTTCCATTGGATTTGTGCGCGTTAGTTACCAACAAAGGGTTGCCTCTTCCATTTATTCATGCAAAAAGAGTTTGGAAAGGCGTTTAGAAAAAATAAAAAGCCTGAAAGCAACATTGGAACGTTATCTAAGTTTCAGGGATGCTATACTGTACAATCCTACTGGATTGGACGATATTGAGCTTGAAGAGTTACTCGATGAAGGTTATGATGACACATTTAACGTAGACTTATCTAAGATAGATATATCTGCATTACAACAGGCTATAGCATTGGAGTCAACATGTATAACACCACTATTAAAAAGAGCAAACTCATTGTTGGATGACCGTAAGGATCTTAAAATAATGGAATCTATTGCCCTCGCTAAAAATTGTCTTGGCGATATGGATAAGGTTCTGATTTTTTCAAGGTATACAGATACAATTGATGCACTAATAAATGAATTCAACACTCTTGGTTTTAATAAATATTATAAATATGGTGTTTATACTGGCGCAAAGTCTTGTATTGTATTTGGTGGTGAAGAAATACAATGCAGTAAGAACGATTTAAAACACGGTCTGTTTTCTGGAGAGATTAGAATTGTATTTTGCTCTGATGCTGCATCAGAAGGTCTAAATCTCCAGGCTGCAAGAATCTTGATAAATGTGGATGTTCCATGGACTCCTGCTAGGCTTGAACAGCGAATCGGTCGTATAGCTCGATTGGGACAAATTGCCAATGAGGTGGTCGTATACAATGTGTGGTATCCACATAGTATCGAAGCGCGAATGTATCATAGAATACAGAAACGCCTTGAGAATAGCAACCTAGCCATTGGAGAGTTCCCCGATATAGTAGCCAAAAAAATTAGGAAGGCAATCATGGATGGTGAGGATAATGAGAATCTTGGGTTAAATGAGTTGCTAGAGATACGGAATTCAAAACAAGTAGCTGCTCTTGAAGAACTCTGGAGTCAATCAGGTAATAGTACAGAGAGCGAGTTGATGAGAGAGCGTCTGTTGAGGATATGCTCTATGTGTAGTAAACAGGTTGACACTGATTTAGGAGGAATTGTTAAAGTGTTCGAAACACCTGATGGTGCAAGATATCATCTGACTTCAAAATGCGGAATGGCTGAAAGTATCTCGTTGAAATCAATTATCTGGGATTATTTCACGTTTAGTGATGACACCTTGAATGTAGTACAAGATTTGAATCAAAGGCCAGCGTGTTTTACCACAAACAAGGATGGAAAAACTGTTGAGCTGAAACATTCAAGTATACCTAAGGTTATTTTAAAAGAAAAACTTGATAGAGAAGATGTATTAATAGGTTATCCATCAATGTTGCCATGTGGTAAGCGTTTGGATTTATCTTATGCAATAGATTGTGAATTAACACCAGCTCCTATATATTGGATTAAATAACTATAATTATGAAAACAAGATTATTTGCAAGCCCTTGGTTAAGAACTCAGAAAACGCTTGAGACAGCAGAGGCTTTGGAGATTCTAAAAAATGATGTATGGAAGGAGGCATCTGTGTTGTTTGCTGCGGAACGTGAGGCAAAAATTAAATCTGGCAAGAGTGCCCCAAAGGGAATGCAACGGTTTCTAAACGAAGTCATTACAAGGCGTTTTACTTCTAATGGTTGGACGGGTGAAGCTGGATATTTTTTTAAAGATAAGACTTGGGTGAGAATTACTTTCAGACATCAAATGAGTTTGGGCTCGGACATTTTAGATGCAATTAAGGTGTGTAAAAAAGAGGGTATGCAACAAGCAGTCATTTTAGCCGCAAATAAACATACATTGGATTTAATATCGCCTAATGATGCGGCAGCAATGGTGTCTTTTGAAAAGCTTGAAAAGGAAATAATGAACCTTAATGGCGCACTTGACATTCCCTTGTTATACGGAGAGCTGACACCTGCTTCAAGTGCATCAAATGATATAAATGATGAGTTGAAGAAAGCAAGGCCTAGAGATATAACAGTACCTAAGCAATAGTTAATGACAGATAAGCTTACTCCTCAACAACGCCATGTCTGCATGTCTCACATACATGGTAAAAACACTAAACCCGAGCTGAAGGTGCGCAAATGGCTTTGGTCTCATGGCTATCGCTATCGTCTTAATGTAAAAGGAGTTCCTGGCAAGCCAGACATCGTAATGCGTCGTTATCGCACTGCAATCTTTGTCAACGGTTGCTTCTGGCATGGTCATGAAGGATGTGAGAAGTTCAAGATGCCGAAAACAAATGTCGAGTTTTGGGAAGCGAAAATCCGGAGAAATAGAGAACGAGACAGTCAAAACTATCAGATTTTAAAGGAAAACGGATGGCAGGTGCTTGTGCTTTGGGAGTGCGAACTCACAAAGAAGTCGTTTGAAGCAACTATGCAGAAAGTGGAAGTTCAACTCCATAGTTATTACCTTGCAACTATAAGCCATAATCATAAGGTAAAAGATTACATTCGCATCGACGAAGACGACGTCCCAATGGCCGCTGAAGCAGAATACGACTACGGAGATTAACTTTCATGGCTTCGCCCCTCATCGCTTCGCGGCGCGTGGGCCCGCGCCAGACGGCGGTTAGAGCTTCGGATGGCGCTTGATCTTTTGGTTACTTTTCCATCAAGGGAAAAGTGACAAAAAAACCGCCTGTTAAGGCAAAAATTCTTATCTTTGCAAAAAATATTTCTCATGAAGCACCTCCAATACACCCCTCAAGGCACCTGCTCAATCCTTATCGACGTTACAGCCGATGATAACAACGTCATCCAAAATGTGGCGTTCCTCGGAGGCTGCAACGGAAACCTCCAGGGCATCTGCCGACTGGTGCAAGGACAGAAAATCGACGACGTAATCAACAAACTGGAAGGTATACGCTGCGGAAACAAGATTACTTCTTGCCCGGATCAGCTGTGCCAAGCACTTAAGGAACTGAAACGGAAATAAATAATTGAAAATTTTCAAACTATGCTTCAAATCGGATTATCTCATACCTCAATAACCACTGTAAACAACAGCAACACCGCCCGCACTTACGGCTCGGGAGGTCTCGACGTGTTTGCAACACCGGCAATGATAGGCCTCATGGAAAACGCAGCAATGACTGCCGTCGAGAACGACCTGCCGGAAGGCTCGTCTACCGTGGGCGCGCATATCAGCACATCGCACATCAAGCCTTCAAAACTCGGCGCGACGATAAAAGCAACAGCCATCCTTGAGGAAATCGACGGCCGTAAACTCACTTTCAAAGTGACGGCATGCGACGACGAAGGTATCATCGGCGAAGGTACACATATCCGCTATATCGTTGACATCGGACGCTTTATGGCGAAACTAAAATGATAAAAACCACCATCATCGACGGCTCGGAAATCCGCTACGAGTTCAAACGCTCGCATCGGCGGAGCGTGGTCGCTAAAATACGTCGCGACGGCGTGATAGAGGTGAGAGCCCCGCTGCTGTACCGCGAAAGCAACATGCTCGTATTCCTGAACCAACATAAACGATGGATTTTTAATCATTTCGACAGACTGCAAAACGCCGGTAATCAACAGAAAAAGTATATCTCAGGCGAGATTCATTACTATCTTGGCAAACAATACACGCTTCAAGTGGTTGAAAGCGGTAAAAACTCAGTTTTTATCGAAGGTAATTCATTGATAATCAATTCTAAATATCCGGAAAACCCGAAATATTTAGAGGTTCAATTAAACAAATGGTATAGAAACCAAGCTAAAATCGTCTTCAGCGAACTTCTTCCGCCAATAATCGAGAAATTCCGCAAATACAACGTGGCACCTGCGAAAATCTCCATCCACGACATGCGGTCGAGGTGGGGTAGCTGCTCGCGAAAAGGCAATATCAGCCTTAACTTACAGCTTATAAAACTCAATGAAAACTGTATCCGCCAGGTGATGGTTCACGAGATGTGCCACCTCGTTTACTTCAACCACCAAGCTGGTTTCCACGCACTGATGGATGAGATGATGCCGGATTGGAAACTATGGAAGAAGGATCTGAAGTTTCTGTAGGTCTTCTTTCAACTTTTTGGCGTTCTCGAATCGTATTGCATTGATTCCTACAGCTTTAGCACCTTCGACGTTTTTGATGTTATCGTCGATAAACAGACTTTCCTCAGCTTTGAGGCCGAAAGTGTTCAGCAATGTGTGGAAAATCTCAGGATTTGGCTTTAATTGCTTGACTTCTCCGGAAACAATAATCTTGTCGATGAGACTGAAGATACGATACTTTTTCTGTACCGTAGGAAATGTCTCTGCCGACCAGTTTGTGAGACCATAAATAACAGGAAAACCATTGTCTTTCAACGACTTGATAAGATCATACATACCTGGTATTTCATCGCCCATAGTATCCATCCAGTTGGTCTGATAAAGCTTCAGCGGCTCTGCATACTTCGGAAACATGGCAGTGCGTTCCTTCACCGCCTGCTCAAAAGGCTTTCCGCCGTCCATCTCGGCATTCCATTCGGTATTGCACACATTCTCAATGAAATAGTTCGATTCCTCCATATCATTGAAATACTTATCAAACAGATAGTGCGGATTCCAATCCACCAACACTCCACCAAAATCAAAGATTATATTCTTAATCATAATTATATCATCAAATTTTCAATAATTTCATCAACCTCATCAATGGTAAACCACTGATAATCATTGTTTTTTCTTAACCATGTCATCTGCCGCTTCGCATATTGCCGCGTGTTGATCTTAATCTGCTCCACAGCCTGTTCCAAAGTGCATTTTCCGTCGAGATAATCGAATAATTCTTTGTAACCTACTGTGTTTAAAGAGTTTAGATGCCGTTTCGGATACACAGACTTCACTTCTTCAAGCAAACCTTGAGCCATCATCATGTCGACGCGCAGGTTAATGCGTTCAATGAGTTTGTCTCTGTCCCAAAGTATCGCCAGCTTCACTATGTCAAAATCGCGTTTCGCCACATTTCTCTGTCTGAAAGTGGAGTAGGGCTTGCCGGTTTGATAATAGACCTCCAACGCCCGCTGCAAACGACGCGGATTCTGCTTGTCGACAATCTGGAAATAGTCGTTGTCAACCTTCTCAACTTCCTTCTGCAAAGTCTCCAAACCGCCCTCCTCAAGCATCCTCGCAACCTTGGTTCTTATCTCATCCGAAATATCCGGCATCTCATCCAATCCGTTGCACACAGCATCGATAAAAAGACCCGAACCACCGGTCATGATGGCTACATTTTTAGTCTTAAAGTATTCCTTTAGATAATTTAATACATCTCTATCATAATCAGCGACATCATATTTATCTTCAATGCTAAGATTATGAACGAAATGATGCTTCACTTGGGCCAATTCCTCTGCTGTAGGAGCGGCCGTTCCGATGGACAATTCCTTGTAAAATTGACGGCTGTCGGCGGATATGATTTCAGCATCAAAAGCCTTCGCGAGCTTTATCGCCGTCGCCGTTTTTCCCGACGCGGTAGGGCCAGCCAATACTATGAGATGCTTGTTTTCCAAAACCGAATTATTTGACAGGAACAGGTCCGTTAGATTTGACTTCTACAGGCTCAGTGACCTCGCAAACAACCTTCAGACCGAGTTTTTCGCCTTCAGTTTTCATAAACTGATAGGCTTCCTCGAAGTTGTTGCCGATGATGCCGTCCAAAATGGCTTCACGGATGGCGGTTTTTATCACTCCGACCTCGCGACTCTCAGGAATACCAAAGGTTTTCATGATGACGGTGCCGTCGACAGGCGGCTGCCAGTTGCGCAAGTGGTCTTTCGCCTCAATCTCCTTCAACTTCCTTCTTACAATCTGGAAATTATTGTGGAAACGGGCTTTCTTCTCTTCGTTTTTCGATGTGATATCTGCGTCGCAAAGCGTCATCAGATCGTCGATGTCGTCGCCTGCGTCGAAGAGCAAACGCCTTACTGCTGAATCAGTTACGATGTCTTGTGCCAGCACGATAGGGCGGAGGTGGAGGTAAACGAGCTTCTCCACATATTTCATCTTCTCGTTAAGCGGCAGCTTGAAGTTAGCAAAGATCTTATGCACCATCTTCGAGCCTTTCACCTCGTGTCCGTGGAAGGTCCAGCCGGCATCTTTCTCAAATTTCTTGGTCAATGGCTTTGCAATATCATGCAAGACAGCAGCCCAGCGGAGCCATAAATCACCACCGCTAACAGCCACATTATCAAGCACTTCCAAGGTGTGATAGAAGTTGTCTTTATGTCCTTTGCCTTCCTGAATTTCAACGCCTTTCAATGCCGCCATCTGTGGGAAAATCAATGGTAACAGTCCGCATTTGTCAAGGAGTTTGAAACCGATGCTCGGCACACTCGACATGATGATTTTGTTCATCTCCTCGGTGACACGTTCCATCGATATTATCTTGATTCTCTGAGCGTTACGTCTGATTGCCTCGAACGATTCCGTCTCAATCATGAAATGAAGCTGCGTCGCGAATCTGATGGCGCGCATCATTCTCAAAGGGTCGTCGGAATAGGTGATGTCGGGGTCTAAAGGTGTCCTGATGATCTTGTCTTCAAGGTCCTGAACTCCGTTGAATGGGTCGACGAGCTCGCCAAAGTCGTTCTCGTTCAATGAGATAGCCATGGCGTTGATGGTGAAGTCACGGCGGTTCTGGTCGTCTTCCAAAGTGCCGTTTTCGCACGTAGGCTTGCGGCTGTCTGCGGTATACGACTCTTTTCTGGCGCCCACAAACTCAATCTCATGGCCTGCCACGTTGATCATCGCGGTGCCAAAGCGACCGTAATATTTCACGTGTTTCTTGCCTGGTAACAAGTCGGCGGTTTTCTTGGCTAACTCGATGCCGCTGCCGACCGTAACCACATCAATATCATTGGATTGGCGATGCAGCAACAGGTCACGGACATAGCCGCCCACGATGTAGGAATCGAATCCCAACTCGCGCGACGCGGCGGTGATTACCTTGAAAAAACGATTATCTATATTTTTTTGCAGATTCATTATTATTCCGCCGTTTGTACAGACGCGTCATGACACGTCTCTACCGTCATTTCATCTTTTTCAGAATCGTAATCAATCAAGATTTTGCTGCCTTTTTCAGGGTTCGATTTGATGATTTCCTCAGCCAAAACATCTTCCACATATTTCTGGATAGCACGCTTCAGCGGACGTGCGCCATATTGCTCGTCCCAGCCTTTCTCGACGATGAAATTGCGTGCTTTTTCCGTGAGTTCCAGCTCGTAGCCCATCTCTTTCGTGCGCTCCAACACCTTCTTCAGCTCGATGTTGATGATCTGGTTGATGTTTTCCTTGTTCAGCGACTCGAAAATCACCACCTCATCGATTCTGTTAAGAAATTCAGGGGCAAACGAGCGTTTTAAGGCGTTTTCAATCACAGCGCGCGAATACTTATCTTTCGAATCTTTCTTCGCCTGTGTGCCAAATCCAACGCCTTGTCCAAAATCCTTCAGCTGACGTGAGCCGATGTTCGACGTCATGATTATGATTGTATTCTTGAAATCGACTTTTCTGCCAAGAGAATCAGTGAGTTGACCGTCGTCTAACACCTGCAAAAGCAGATGGAACACATCCGGATGGGCTTTCTCGATTTCGTCCAAGAGAACGATAGAGTAGGGCTTTCTGCGAACTTTCTCAGTCAACTGGCCGCCTTCTTCGTATCCGACATATCCTGGAGGCGCTCCCACGAGACGCGAGACAGCGAATTTCTCCATGTATTCGCTCATGTCGATACGAATCAATGCATCCTCTGAATCAAAGAGATACTTGGCTAAAACCTTTGCTAAATATGTCTTTCCGACGCCGGTAGGACCGAGGAAAATGAAGCTTCCGATCGGTCGGTTCGGGTCTTTCAAACCTGCGCGGTTTCTTCTGATGGCCTTCACCACGTTCTTAATCGCCTCATCCTGACCGATGACGGTGCCGGCGAGCTCTGTCTCCATGCTCATCAGGCGGTCGCCTTCGTTTTGTGCGATGCGCTGAACCGGAACGCCGGTCATCATCGCAACGACCTCCGCTACGTTCTGCTCTGTAACGGTCTCACGATGGCTGTCTGTCTCGTTATCCCAAGCTTTCTTGGCATTTTCGAGCTTTTCAACCAGCGATTTTTCTTCGTCACGGTATTTGCCTGCATCTTCGAAACGCTGTTCTTTTATAGCAATTTTCTTCTGCTGACGGATTTCCTCAACTTGTTTCTCCATCTCTACGATCTCTGTCGGGACGTGGATGTTGCCGATATGCACTCTCGCGCCGGCTTCGTCCAATGCGTCGATAGCCTTATCCGGCAGATGACGATCAGAAATATAGCGGTTTGTGAGTTTCACGCAAGCCTCGATGGCATCGTCTGAATATCTCACCAAATGATGGTCTTCATAACGACCTTTTATGTTGTTCAGAATCTGAACTGTCTCCTCAGGAGTGGTCGGTTCCACCAGTATTTTCTGGAATCTACGCTCCAAAGCGCCGTCTTTTTCAATGTATTGGCGATATTCATCCAAAGTTGTAGCTCCAATGCACTGCAGCTCGCCACGTGCCAATGCCGGCTTGAACATATTCGAGGCATCAAGCGATCCGTTAGCGTTGCCTGCGCCAATGATATTATGAATCTCATCGATGAAGATGATGATGTCCGGATTTTTCTCTAACTCATTGAGAATCGACTTCATACGTTCCTCAAACTGTCCTCTGTACTTCGTTCCGGCGACCACCGAACCGAGATCCAAAACAATAATTCGTTTGTTGTAAAGCGTACGCGACACTTTATGCTCGATGATACGTTGTGCGAGTCCTTCCACAATCGCCGATTTACCAACGCCCGGCTCGCCAATGAGAATAGGATTGTTCTTCTTTCTGCGGCTCAAAACCTGCGCAATGCGTTCAAGTTCTGTCTCACGGCCGACGATAGGGTCGAGGCGACCTTCCTCAGCAGCCTTCGTCAAATCACGTCCGAAGCTGTCAAGAACAGGTGTCGCTGACTTTGAATTTTTTTTATTCTGTTGTTTATCAGTAGTTTGCGCTGGAGCCTCATCTTCTTCATCCTCATCCTGGAACACGTTGGTCGGCTCCGCAACCATATCTTCATTATTACTTCTCGCCGGATAATTCGGCATCAATTTCTCCACTTCTTTCTTGTATTTGTTAAACGTAATACCTTCATATTCAAGACGTTGCGACACGATATTATTGTCATCGTGAAGTATCGCAAGCATAAGGTGTTCCGACGCGACCTGTTCGCTGTTGAAGTCCTTCGCCACGATATACGTGAATTTCAGCGCGCGTTCCGCTTGCTTGGTCAAAGGGAGGTTGTCGGTATTCCCGAGAACGGTGCTATTTGTCTTGATCGACGCCTCAAGTTTTTGTCTAAACGCCTCAATATCAAGCTCTAAATTCCTCAAAATCTGCACAGCGTTACTGTCTGTGTCGTCCACAATGCCAAGGAAAATATGCTCCAATCCGATGTACGCATTACCCATCTTCACAGCCTCCTCGCGACTGTGCTGCATGATATCTTGTACCCTTGGTGAAAATTTCTGATCCATCTTGTAAAAATTTCAAACTGCAAAAATACAAATAAAATGTTAAAATATTGTTAAAAAAGTGTTTAAAAATTTTAAATAAAAGTGTTTCCAATTCAAAAAAAATCCGTATTTTTGTCAATTATTTTTTGGATTATAAAAATTAAAGAAAAGATACATGGAAGAACAGTTAGAAGGTGAAAAACTTGAAGGCGAAAGAATTGTCCCGATAGGCATTGAGGATCACATGAAAACGAGTTACATCGACTACTCTATGTCGGTTATCGTCGCTCGTGCTTTGCCTGATGTCAGAGACGGCTTGAAACCTGTACACCGCCGCATCCTTTATGGAATGATGGACATGGGCGTGCTCTCAAACCGCCCGTATAAGAAATCAGCAAAGGTCGTCGGCGAAGTTTTAGGAAAATACCACCCACATGGTGACTCGTCAGTGTATGACGCCATGGTGCGTCTGGCTCAAGACTGGAGCATGCGTTATCCTCTCATCGACGGTCAGGGTAACTTCGGCTCAATGGACGCCGACCCGCCGGCGGCAATGCGTTACACCGAGGCTCGTCTGAGAAAGATAGCCGAAGAGATGCTTGCCGACCTCGACAAGGACACTGTCGATTTTATGAACAACTACGATGACTCCGAACAGGAACCGACCGTGCTGCCGTCACTCATCCCGAACCTCTTGGTGAACGGAGCCAGCGGTATCGCTGTGGGTATGGCGACAAACATGCCGCCTCATAACCTCAGCGAGGTGGTCGACGGAATCATTGCTTATATCGACAACAACGACATCACTGTCAGCGAGTTGATGGAGTATATCAAGGCTCCTGACTTCCCGACAGGCGGTATCATCTACGGCTACGAAGGCGTGAAAGACGCTTTCGAGACTGGCCGCGGACGTATCGTTTTGCGTGCAAACACTACAATTGAAGAGCATAACGGACACGAGCGTATCATCGCCACATCGGTGCCTTATCAGACCAACAAGGCTGATATGATCAAACGTACCGCCGACCTCATCGGAGAGAAGAAACTCGACGGCATCGCTGACATCCGCGACGAATCCGACCGTAACGGTCTCCGCATCGTTTACGATTTGAAACGTGATGCCGTGTCAAGCGTGGTGTTGAACAAATTGTTCCAGATGACAGGCCTCCAGAGCTCATTCAGCGTTAACAACGTGTGCTTGGTGAACGGTCGTCCTCACACATTGAACCTCAAGCAGTTGATTCAATATTATGTCGAGCACCGTCATCAGTGCGTGGTGCGGCGTACACAGCACGACCTTCGTGAGGCTGAGAAACGCGCTCATATCTTGGAAGGTCTCGCTCGCGCCATCGACATCGTCGACCAGATCATCGCTACAATCCGTGCTTGTAAAGGCGGCTCACAGGAAGCTAAACAGGCTTTGATGGATCAATACGGCTTCGACGACCCGCAGGCTGCAGCAATCGTGGCTTATCGTTTAGGTCAGTTGGCAGGCCTCGAGATCAAGAAAATCATGGATGAACTCGACGAGCTTCACAAACTCATTGCTCATCTCAAGGAAATCCTCGCTGATCCGAAACTGCAGTTCGAAATCATCAAGAACGAGCTTCGTTATGTCAAGGAAAAATACGGTGACGAGCGTAAGAGCATCATCGAGCGTACGGCTGAAGACTTCAAGATGGAAGACATCATCGCCGACGACGCCGTGGTTGTGACAATATCTCACCTTAATTATATTAAACGCACCAACCTGACGGAATACCGCCGCCAGAGCAGGGGAGGCAAGGGCTCGAAAGGCTCCGACGCACGCGACGAAGACTTCATCGAACAGATCTTCGTGGCGACGAACCATAACTACATGCTGTTCTTCACTGAGAAAGGCAAGTGTTACTGGCTCCGCGTGTTCGAAATCCCTGAAGGCACCAAGGCAAGCAAGGGTAGAGCTATCCAGAACCTCATCCACCTCGATCCGGATGACAACGTCAAGGCATACATCAACTTGACGAATATGACACCTGAATTCTGCGAGAGCCATTATCTGACACTCATCACAAAGAAGGGTATCATCAAGAAGACCACGATGGAGGCTTACTCACGTCCACGCGCTACAGGTATCATCGCTCTCGGCATCCGCGAAGGCGACGAGCTCCTCGAAGCCAAGATGACAAGCGGCAACAGCGAGATTTTGATCGCGCTGAAGTCGGGTAGAGCCATCAGATTCCCAGAAAAGACCGTGCGTCCAATGGGTAGAACCGCATCAGGTGTGCGCGCTATCACCGTTGACGACGAAAACGACGAAGTTGTCGGCATGATCTGCATCGACGACCCACAAACCAACGTGCTCGTGGTGTCCGAGAAGGGCTACGGAAAACGTTCCGACCTCGAGGAATACCGTATCACTAACCGTGGTGGTAAGGGCGTCAAGACAATGAACATCACAGAAAAGACCGGTCAGCTGGTCGCAATAAAAGATGTGGTCGACGGCGATGACCTCATGATCATCAACAAGTCAGGTATCCTCATCCGTATAGCCGTTGATACTCTGAGAGTTATGGGTCGTGCAACACAAGGTGTGCGCCTCATCAACCTCCGCGACAACGACGAGATCGCAGCTGTCACAAAAGTAAAGGCTGAAGACATCGAGGAAGAGGAAGAATTCGATGAAAACGCCGAGAACGTTGAAAACGAAGGCAATAACGAAAATGCAGAGAACGTTAACAACACAGAAAATCAACAGGAAGTTTAACTAAAAAATCTAATAAAAAATGAAGAAAGTCGTATTAACTTTAGTCTTAGCAATTTTAGGACAATTCGCCATTGCTCAAAACATGCAGGTGCAAAACGCTTTTAACAAGCAGAAGGAAGCACAGCAATACATTGATCAAGCCGAAGGTCTGAAGACTCAGAACAAGGCTGAAAAAGCAGCGAAACAGATGCAAAACGCCAAGCTTACAATTCAGAAAGCAAAGGAAGCCATCGATATTGCATCACAGAACGAATCAACCATGAACCAGGCTAAAACATGGCACTATTATGCAGTTATTTACTACAAAATCGGTGCTTATCCTGAGTTTATCGACCTCGACCATGACGCTTTTGTAAAGACTTTGGACGCATTCGTGAAGATCCAGAATCTCGACCAAGACTATTACAACAGAAATCGTGGTGAATTTCAGCAGTATGCAGCCAATATCGGCGCCCGTTACTATGACCTCGGCGCAAACAGCTACAATGAAGGCAATTTTGAGGAAGCTTACATCAACTTCAAGAAAGCTTACGACGCAACAGCTATCGTGGGCGGCAAAGACAACAGCGCATTGCTCAACGCAGCTCTCAGCGCAATGAAAGTTGAAAGATATGACGAAAGCGTCGCGATGTTCGAAATCCTTATCGCAAACGGTCTTGAAGAACCAACAGTTTACTCAAACATGGCAGCTGCTTACCGTGCAGCTGGCAACAATGACAAGATGCTCGAAACCATCCTGATCGCAAGAGAGAAATTCCCGGAAGATGAGAACGTCATGAACGAAATGATCAACGCTTATCTGACACTTCACAGAGAAGACGAAATCATCGACCAGATCAGAGAGATGGCAGTGGCAAACCCACAACAGCCGATCTATTATTTCATCCTTGGTACAATCTACGGCAACAAAGAATCAAAGCTTTACAACATCGAAGCATCTCTTGAAGCTTACAACAAAGCTATCGAAGAAAACGACAAATACGCTGACGCATACTACAACGCAGGCGCTTTGCTGATCGAAAAAGCTTCTGAAATCTATGAGGCAGCCAACGCAAAAGATCCAAGCGAGTATTCAAACTTCAACGCATATCTTAAAGCTACAAACGAAATGATGGACGAAGCAAAGAGCTACGACGAAAGAGCTTTACCATACGTTGAAAAAACTTACGAATTACTTCCAAATGATCCTGCAGTGAAACAGGCATTGAAAGGCATCTATGCACGCCTCAAGATGACCGACAAAGCTCAGGCTCTTGACTAAAAACTTTTGGTGGAGTTTAACCGCTCCACCCTTTTTTTAAAACACATTATTTAACATAATGTATATTATTTTTCAAAAGGGGTTTTTAAAAAAAAGGTTATTATCATTAATTTTTTAGCAATATTTCTTTATTTCGAAACTTCAGTTAAAAATTGTTAAAAATAAAAATCATTGTGAATTTTTTAATAAATTTGCAGTCAGAAAATAAAAAGAAATAAATATATGGAAATCGTTGGAAAAGTTGTACAGTTAGGTACTTTGACCGAAGGAAACTCTCCTCGCGGCCCTTGGAAAAAACAAGAATTGATTATCGAAACAGTTGAACAATATCCCAAGAAAATCTGTTTGATGTGCTGGAACGAACGCGTCAACGATATCAACAGCTTCTTCGTAGGCCAAACAATCAAGGCTCAGATCAGCATAGAATCGCGTGAATTCAACGGCAAATGGTATACCGACGTTAGAGCGTTCAGATTCGACCAGGAACAGCCTACAGCGCAGCCTGCGGCACAGCCGATGAACCAGATGCCTCCACAGATGCCACAGCAGCCATTGCCACCGATGAACGAGGAATATTTCGCCTCGGACAACGGCGACGATCTGCCATTCTAAAATGTTAACTTATCTAATAACTGAAATGATTTGACCTGTATTCGGGTCAAACAATATTTTATTGTTCTTGACAGACATCGTCCTGATGACGCCAAACTGACTGATAGTCAACTGTTTTTCGGCCAAGACATTGTTTCCGACAAGCACTTTGACATTCGATTCCTCAGGCATCCTATAGAAAATCTTATTGGCTAAGCTGGCTTTTTTCGTTTCGTCACTCAATTGTTTGATGTTGGCCAATGTATTCTTGCTTTCGAACTGTATTTTAATTACTTCGCCTTTGCCACCCGATTCAACCATTCCATCGGTATTTGAAAGCTTAGCTACTGACACTGAGGCATTTGCCTGGTTTTCTTCAGGAGTAATATAAAACACCTTAGAATATGTGCTTTTCGCAACCTTACCTTTAAACAAGCTAACATATTCATTCTCAATGCTTTTCAAGTTTTCGACCATAAATGGCAATGAACTGCCAGTTGATACCTCCTGATCGCCTGTAACAATGTCCATATAAGCACTTCTGGCTCTCTTGATCTTCTCCAAAGCGTATTTTGCCTTGTCTTCCTTGGTTATTTTTTTAGGAGCATTACCCTCTTCTTCATCATCCTCTACCCGTTCTATCTCATTATCAAGAATTTCAACAAACGAAATTTCCTTATTTTCATTGAGATTTAAACCATTGTCAAGAAATGACGTGCGCAATATCCTTGGCTTAGCAGGCTCATGTTCGTAACCGATTGACAGAATCAAGCCATCATTGTCGAGAATGACATTCAGCAATGGCTCTTTACTTTTTTCATCAAAAGAGATGAAATACGCCGCATTTGGATCCACCTCATTAACTAACTGAATATCAACCGATTTAATGTTGTATTCCTTTTTATTTTCTTTAATATAATCGTTTATCCCCATCAACTTTGAGGCAAATTCGGCATAAGGACCGATGTGATAATCCGATTCCTCGACCAAGAATTCAAGTCTTATAACGTTTCTCGGAAGATAATAGAAAACACCGTCTTCCTGTGTTTCGGGAACATTCTTTGCTAATGTCGTAACAAATTGAGCATCAAGGCTTAACGACACAAATAATGATAAGATTAAGAATATTTTTTTCATGTTTTAATTATTTATTTTCAATTTTCTTAGATGAGATTAACAATGCGACAAATGTTATTAACCCATTGATAATCAATATTTCAAAGCCAAATTTGTATCCATTGAACAACTGAACCGAATACATGTTTAATATATAACTCAAAATTGGCGATGCTATTGCGATGTAAGGAACAAATTTATCAATAGGCTTGCGGTTTTTAACGAAAAGTCCGAATGAATATAGTCCAAGCAACGGCCCGTAGGTGTAACCTGCTATTTCAAACACTTTGTCGATGAGCGACTGGTTGTGGAACGGCCGGAACGCAATGATTACCAACAAGTAAACTACAGCGAAAATGATGTGAATAATCTTTCTTGTCCTGAGTTTCTGCTCCTCCGAAAGGTCTTTTCTGCTGTCAAAATCGATAAAATTAAAGCAGAATGTGGTCGTCAGAGCTGTCAAAGTGCCGTCTGCTGAGGAATATCCTGCTGCAACAAGGCCGATAACAAACACTATACTTGTGAATTTGCTGAAAGAGAATGCTATCGAGGGGAATATTTTGTCGTTCACCACTACTCCACTTTCGTTCACAGGTAATTGAAAACCAGTGCGTTGCGCATAATAAATGAGCGATGCGCCGAGGCATAGAAAGATGATGTTCACGAAAATGAACAAAATACTCGAAGTCATAACGTTTTTCTGGGCGTCGCGCAGACTTTTACATGTCATGTTTTTCTGCATCATGTCCTGGTCGAGACCTGTCATCACTATGGTGATAAACGCGCCGCTGAGAATCTGTTTCACCCAGAATCTACTGTGATTTGGATCAGTCTCAAAAAGCTTGGTATAACCCTGCTCCGACGAGGCTTTAAGCAGGTCTGGAATTGAGATGTTAAGCTCTTTAAGTATGCAAACCACCGTGATTATCGCCGCCAAAAGCAGGAATGTGGTCTGCAAAGTGTCGGTCCAGACAACGGTTTTGATGCCGCCTTTGAAGGTGTAAACCAATATCAAAGCAATGAAAATGACCGCCGGAATCCAGAACGGGATGCCCCAAGCCTTGAAAACGAATTCATATAACACAAAGACAACCAGATACATACGAAGCGCGGAGCCGAGCAGACGCGACAAGATAAAGAACGCGGCGCCGGTTTTTTCAGAATTTTTTCCGAAACGCATCTCGAGATACGAATAAATGGATGTCAGGTTAAGCTTGTAATACAACGGCAGCAAGATAAGAGCGATTACCGCATAACCGATGATATAACCAAGGACAATGCCAAAATACGTGAACTGGCTGGTGTAGACGTTGCCTGGCACCGACATAAACGTCACTCCCGACAACGACGCGCCTATCATACCATACGCCACCACAAACCACGGCGATTTACGGTTTCCTGTGAAGAAAGTCTCATTTGTCGACTTCCTCGACGTGATGTGTGCGATAAACAAAATCAGCACAGTGTAAACGACAAAAACCGTCAAAATAAGAGATGACATATATTCTTGGTTATAAATTATTTAAGATATTTTATATAAAGTTTCACTTTAATATTTTAGCAAACCCTAAAAGCGACTCGAATTTATCGTCCGGACCTGTTTTGACAGGCTCATTACCTATTAATATAGTATACATCCCGGCGTTTCTGCCAAACTCGATATCGGAATTTGAATCGCCAATCATAATGGATTTTTCGAGGTCGATTTCCGGAAAATCATGCTTAGCCATGTAAGCCATTCTCGGACTTGGTTTTCTGAAGTTATCAGGGTCGGATTTCAGCTGTGGGCAGACGTAAATCTTATCCACCCTACCCTGCTGTTTTTCAATCTCCTTAACCATGAAATCGTGAACCACATCGACATCTTTAAGTGTCATCAAGCCTTTCCCGACGCCTTGTTGGTTTGTCACGATGATGATTCTGCCAAATTTCTCGGAAAAGATTTTAAAAGCGTCCAGAACGCCAGGCATAAACTCAAATTCCCCAAGATTCTTGACATAATCGTCGATAAGACGCACGTTGATAACGCCGTCACGGTCGAGAAACAGAGTCCAGCTCTTGTCGATTTTACTTTTCCAATCCATTATTTCGGGAAAATAGTGGCTTCTATGATTTCGCAGATGATGTGTCCTATCATGATGTGCGACTCCTGGATGCGAGGAGTGCATTTGCTCGGGACGTTGAGTAAAATGTCGCAAACGCCAGCCATTTTGCCGCCCGTCTCCCCTGTCATGCCGATGGTCTTTACGCCGATTTCCTTCGCCACTTCAATGGCTTTCAATATGTTAGCTGAGTTTCCCGAAGTGCTGATGCCGACGAAGACATCGCCTTTTTTAGCGGAAGCCTGCAACATTCTCGAATAAATCACGTCATAAGAATAATCGTTAGCCACAGCCGTGAGATAGCTCGTATTCACGTGCAAAGCTTCAGCATTCAACGGAGGACGATCATAGTAAAAACGACCGCTCAACTCAGCGGCAAGATGTTGCGCATCCGCAGCACTGCCGCCATTACCGCAAAAATGTATTTTTCCGCCGTTTTTCAGCGATTCAACACACATCATCGCGGCGTCGTTAATCCTTTTTATCAACTCTTTATCATTGATTATCAATTGCTTAACATTGACTGAGTCTTTAATAATATTTTCAACAGAAATCATATTCATCATATTTTTTGCAAAGATAGCAAAAAGACTTTAGACTTTAGACTTTAGACTTTAGTTTTTTTGATATTTTAATATCTTAATAATTTCACCTTAAATAATTTCAAACTTTTTGTAATTTTGCAGCAAATTTTTAAAGCATGAAAGGACTTTACACAATTCTGATGTTGGTAATTTCAAATGTCTTCATGACATTTGCATGGTATGGCAATATAAAGCTCAGCGAAATGGGCATCATCAAAGATTGGCCATTGATTCTCATCATCTTAGCAAGTTGGGGCGTGGCTCTTTTTGAGTATTCTTTCATGGTGCCGGCCAACCGCATCGGCTCGGAAGTGAACGGCGGTCCGTTTAATCTTGTGCAACTCAAAGTGATTCAAGAGGTTGTAAGCCTTATCGTCTTCATGATTATCACCATAAAAGTGTTTAAAATGGGCCAATTCAGCTGGAATCATATGATAGCATTTTGTTTTATGGTGCTCGCGGTTTATTTCTGTTTTAAAAAATAACAAGACCAATGACATTTTAAAAAAATGTGTTATATTTGCGGATAATTTAAGATTTAAAGATTTAAGATTCAAAATATAAAAGATATGAAATTTTACGACATTGATTCGATTTTCACTTTTGGTAAATATGAGGGTGAAACATTAGCGGAAGTTTTTGAGAAAGACCCTAAATACATAAAATATTGCCAGGAAAACATCGACGATTTCTACATCGCCCCTGATGTTTTGAAGGAGTTGAGGGCATCGTCACGCGACAATAAGTTATTGACAGCCAACCTCGACGAGATGTCTGACGAGGAATTACGCGACTTCATGAGCCAGATGAACGATATCGATGAATTCGATGAGAGCAAACTCGAAGAGGATTTCGACTGGGAAGAGGGCGAAAACATGTTTGCTGACGAAGAGGAAGACATCTTCGGTGAAGACGAGGAAGAATATTACGAAGACGAAGGCTTCGATGAGCCGTATGACGACCCGTATGACCGATATTAAGTTGGAAGTTAGCAGTACTGCTAACTACTAACTGATTAGAGCTTTTCTGCGATTCCGTAAACTTTTTGTTTAGATGATGACGACTGCACGAGTTCCGCAAGGAATCCCGTCATGAACAGTTGTACACCAACGATTATGCACACCAACGCGAAGTAAAACAACGGGCGGTTGGTCATGCCGTAAGCGTGGAATGCGAACTTCTTGACAGCCAATACGATACCGATAATAAAACCAACGAGGAATGTCAGTGATCCCAAGCCGCCGAAAAGGTGCATCGGGCGCTTTCCGAATTTAGAGATGAATGTGATTGTGAGTAAATCGAGATAACCTCTTAAGAATCTGCTCATTCCAAATTTTGAGACACCGAATTTCCTCTTTTGGTGATGAACAACCTTCTCCCCTATGTGCGTGAATCCAGCGGCCTTCGCGATAACTGGAATATAACGATGCATCTCGCCGTAAATCTCTATGCTTTTAACAACCTCGATACGATAAGCTTTGAGGCCGCAGTTGAAATCATGAAGCTTGATACCTGTCATGCGGCGTGTCGACCAATTGTAAAACTTTGAAGGGATGTTTTTCGACATTTTTGAGTCGTAACGCACTTTTTTCCAACCACTTACAAGATCATAACCATCCTTTTCAATCATATTGTAAAGTTCCGGGATCTCGTCTGGGCTGTCCTGAAGGTCGGCATCCATGGTGATGACGACGTCGCCTTCAACAATTTTAAAGCCTTCGTTGAGTGCCGCCGACTTGCCGTAGTTACGACGGAAACGGATACCTTTGATATTAGGATTGTTTTCCTTCAGCTTCTGGATGCAATGCCAAGAACCGTCGGTGCTCCCGTCGTCGACGAACACGATTTCGTAAGAATAGTTGTTTTCGGTCATGACGCGACGAATCCAGGTCTCGAGTTCCGGCAGCGATTCCTCTTCATTCAGCAAAGGTATGATGACAGATATATCCATTTCAATCTTTTTTACGTGCAAAAATAGCAATAATTAATGAATAAAACAGCGACAAAATTACATTTATTATCAACATCGAGATTGCTGTGGCTACAGGTGAGAAGAGCTCGCGCATCATTTTGCCGTTTTCGTAAAGTTCCATCCTACTCTCCATCCCGAGATACGCATAGAGTATGTAAATTACGCCACTGAAGATAATCGCGCCTATAATTCCGGTTATGAAACTCATCAAAAACGCTTGGCCATAGGAAAACTCGCTCCACACGAATTTGTTTTTAAAGAAAGCCAGTGTCACGCTTTGGGCAACGAACGGGATAAGGTAAATTATAGAGAAAAGGTAGGAATATTCGACATAGAGGCGTTCGTAAAACACAACGTAAGTCAATGATAATAAGACACTTGTCAACAATCCTGCAATAACGACTGTTGTCCAATACTGTCTGCCAGTGTATGTCGGGTTAAAAATCATTTCACACAAAAAAAGGTAAGCTACTTATATCGCACCGCTCTACCATCTACCCTTGCTGCCTTCCGGCCCTGGGGGAGTTCGACAGGAGCTGGTCGTATAAGACTTACCCGCTGCAAAGATACGAAATTTTTGGATTGTGCAAGAAAAAATAAAAAAAATTCCCGGCAGAATTAATTCCGTCGGGAATTTAAATTAAGTATACTATAAATTCTTTCTAATAAAAAAGCGCTTCTTGAACATATCCTGCATATGAGGCATTATGAAACACATAGAAATCAGTGTCATACCAATCACTCCACTGTGTTTCATGTGCTGCTAATATACAAGATTGATTATATTTAGAACCTATTTCATAAGTACGGCGAAACACCTCACTGGAATCATCATTTATCACAATTGTTACCTTACAATAATATAGTCTTAAATCACTTTTGTTCTGGAGTGCAAACCTTATTTTATAAGCATGATTATTGTTATTATGCATATATATACAATCTGTAACCTTTAAATTACTACTACTATTGGGATCCACAGAAGAAGATTTACTGCATGAATATGTAAATGCCAATAATGCCATGCATAACACAATCAAAGATTTCTTAACCAATTGTTTCATATTAATCATTGCTCGGTTATTACCCATCGGCTCGTTGGGATAATCTTTTAATATAATTTTATTAAAGTTTTCCTTTGAAGTAGAAGGTGAATGATTTACCATCAGCCATTCCGCTACCTTCAATATAATACGAGTTACCATCCTTTGTTATTGTAACCACAGAACCACTTGACGCATTATGAGAAGTACCATATTTATCAACAATCTCATATGTATTCCAATGGTTATAGCCACTTCCCATAAAAGTTCCAACAGGAACAATATTACCAACGTCCTGGAACTGAACTCTAACAGTGTAAATATAATGATTATGATTATCTAATCCGTCATACCCAACAATTATTTCTGTTGAAGATCCAAGCCATCCAAAATCAACATATTCTTTCTTTAGTACACTAGTCATACTCTTTTCTTCTCCATCATATATAAGATAATTTCTTCCACCACTACCTGGTTTTTGATTAATAGTTACAGTTCTTACAGTTTTGCTATCAGTTGTAATCGTCACAACGGCGGTCCTTGCCATTGCTGCAGTATTTTTATCTACAGTTACTTGAATATCTGTGTTTATGTTTCCACTGCTTTGTGATAAATGCACCCAGTTAGCATCACATGACGCCGTCCAAGGAAGTGGATACATTCCATTGTAAACATATACATGAATAACCCCGTGTTGGTTAGGTGCTGGATTTGCTCCAAATTCCAATTCTCTTGGCTCAACAACCAAATCATAAGACCCAGGCTTTTGAGATATAGTAGCTCGTTTTGTGATTTTTCCATCTTCGGAAACGACTCTAATTGTAGCTGATCTATTTGTATTTTTTAGATTTTGTTCTACAGTATAGTTTATATTACCATTACCCACACCATTTAAACCAGAAGATATACGACACCAATCGGCGTTACTTGTAACCGTCCAAGTTATATCATTATCCTTGCAAATAACCTTTACACGTCCAGTTCCACCTGATGATTCAAAATAAGAAAACACCGGGCTAACAACTATTTTATTGGTTGAACTAATCCAATATCCAGAAATATTGTTACTATCCAAAAACGTTATCGGGCCTTCATAATGAATTTCAAAAGGCTTAGCCACGTTGTTAACATCAAGAGATCCACTTGCATCAACGGTATAAATTTCACCATCAAGAGATATTGTTAAAGAGCCATTTATAGATTGATAATCAGAATCCTCATAACAATATGTTACTAAACAAGTATTATTCTGGAGTTCGTAAGATATATTAGTATTCCCTAACGGAATAGAATTTTGGTTTTTAAAAGACAGAAGAACTGTTGGATCTGTTGTTTCAAATTGTATTGTTAAATCGTTGTTAGAAACAAAATACTCTGCAGAAGTTATATCATACCAATTGCCATCCATCATGGCACCAGTAGAACTTCCACCACCAGACTTTGAACATCCCCAGACAAACAAAGTCATAACTAAAGTTATAAAACTAAAAAGAATAGTATTTTTTTTAATCATAATATTATTGCCTAGTTATATCCCATTAGGCTCGTCGGTGTTTATAATGAATCTTACAACCGCAAATATATAAATTATTTTTTAATTTCCAACAAAAAAATAATATTATAGAAAAAAATCAGCCACCCAAAAAAATTGAACGGCTATACCTTATTAATTAAGTAATGCAATCAGCTAAAACTACTCTAATTTTCCATTTTTCTTATAAAATTTTTGATTGATTCCGCCAATGGCTCCAAATCGCGAAGACTTCAATTCCATCTCTCTCAATCTCTCTTTTTAAAGTTTCATTCATGTTTTTGTGTTCTCTAACTACGTCAACATCACAATTTAGTAAATTCTCCAAAAAATGCTTTAATCTGATTCTAAGAAGCATATTTGGTTTCATGACAGCACAAACATCAACATCGCTATCGGATGTCTGCTCATTTCTTGCAACCGAACCGAACAAGCGCAACGAGCTCACGCCAAAATCCCTTCTTAGAATTTCAGAATACGACCTGATTTTTGCAATATAATCGTTACGAGTTCCCATATTTATGTTATTGACGATGCAAAGATAATAAAAAAATTCCAGCGAAGCAACTTCTGCTGGAATTTTTTTTAACTCAGCCGTAAGGCTGTTGATTATTTCTCCACTTCTTTCTTCAGTCTCTCTGTCAACATCGGGACGATCTTGTGGAGGTCACCGACGATGCCGAGGTCAGCGGCTGAGAAGATTGGTGCGTATTTGTCCTTGTTGATGGCGATGATGAAGTCTGACTCTTCCATACCTGCGAGGTGCTGGATAGCGCCGGAGATACCGCATGCCATGTAAAGAGCCGGGCGCACTGTCTTACCTGTCTGACCGACCTGGAAGCAGTGATCCATGATGCCTGCGTCGACCATGGCACGTGATGATGCCACCATGCCGCCAAGGACATCGGCCAAAGCCTGAAGCTTGTTGAAACCTTCCTTGTCGTGAACACCACGGCCACCTGACACCAAAATCTTGGCATCGGCGATGTCGTCAGCGCACTTGCAGTTCATCTTGGTCTCAATGACTTTCACTTTGAACTTACTTGTGTCGAACTTCGGAGCAAACATCGTGATGGTGCCTTTTCTGCCAGCCTCGCGGACGCGTTTTTGCATCACACCTGGACGCACTGTCGACATCTGAGGACGTGTGTTTGGGCAAAGAATGGTTGCCATCAGGTTGCCACCGAATGCAGGACGTGTTGAACGGAACTGCTTCTCGCCTGTCTCCTCGACGATACCGATTTCAAGCTTGGTGCAGTCTGCTGTCAGACCGGTCTTCAAACGTGAAGCGATACGTGGTGCGAGGTCACGGCCGATGGTTGTTGCACCGTAAAGGACGATGCTTGGGCAACCGGCTGTAATCATCTGATACACAACCTGTGAATACTGTTCTGTCAAGTAATCCTTGAGTTCAGGGCAGTCGGCGACGAGCACTTCGTCAGCACCCATCTCGATGAGGCTCTGAGCCTGATCTTTCACGTTGTGACCAAGTAACATTGCCACGACTTTCTCGCCGAGAGCGTCGGCCAAGTCGCGTGCTTTACCTAAAAGTTCGTAAGCTACGGATTGGATTGTACCACCGCGCTGTTCTGCGAACACATATACGTTTTTATAATCTTTGATATCCATAACTCTTACTTTTAGATTAAATGTTTCTCTTTCAATTTCTTAACAATGATTTCGACTGCTTCTTCCTCGCTAACTTCGAACACCTCGCCCGGTGCCTTGAGCTGTTTCGGGAATGACTGCCACACCTTTGTCGGTGAGCCTTTCAAGCCGAGTTTGTTCTCGTCGACATCGAGTTTGTCGGCGCCCCAAACTTCAACTTCTCTGTTGTAGGCGTCAACGATGCCGGCGACTGTCATGTAACGTGCCTCAAATGCTGATGCCAACACTGTGAGGACGCACTTGCCTTCGACTTTGAGAGTCTGCACGCTGTCTTCGTTTTCTTTCTTCACGATGAAGTTGCCGTTCTTTTCGCGTTCAGCGTCGATGACGTATGAAACCTGTGGGAGACCAAGGTGCTCAGCCATCTCAGGACCGACCTGTGCTGTATCACCGTCGATAGCCTGACGGCCAGCGATGATGAGATCATAGTCCAAAGTCTTGATGGCGCCTGCCAATGCGTATGATGTTGCGAGAGTATCAGCACCAGCGAACTTTCTGTCGCTCAACAAGATAGCTCTGTCAACGCCCATAGCGAAAGCTTCTCTCAGGATGAGGTCGGCTTGTGGAGGTCCCATGGTGATAACTGTGACGTTAGCGCCGTATTTGTCTTTCATCTGGAGTGCGAGTTCGAGACCGCCCTTGTCGTCAGGGTTCATGATGCTCGGAACGCCTTCACGGATAAGAGTATTCTTTACCGGATCGATTTTGATTTCGGTAGTATCAGGTACTTGCTTAATACAAACTATAATATTCATAATCCTTCCCTCCTATTTAAATAAATGACCGGCGATAACCATTCTCTGAACCTCTGACGTACCTTCGTAGATCTCGGTAATCTTGGCGTCACGCATCATGCGCTCGACCGGATATTCACGTGTGTAGCCGTAGCCGCCGTGGAACTGGACTGCCTTTGTAGTCACTTCCATTGCTGTCTCAGCTGCGAAGAGTTTTGCCATTGCTGCATCTGCTGAGTATGGGAGCCCTTTGTCTTTCTTCCATGCCGCGCTTCTGACGAGCAAACGAGCTGCCTCGACCTTAGTCTTGAGGTCGGCCATCTGGAACTGTGTGTTCTGGAACTGGGCGATAGCCTTGCCGAACTGCTTACGTTCCTTGGTGTATTTCACTGTCTCATCCATAGCGCCTTGAGCGATGCCGAGAGCCTGTGAAGCGATACCGATACGGCCGCCGTCGAGGGTCTTCATAGCGATGTTGAAGCCCTTGCCGAGAGGTCCGAGGAGGTTTTCCTTCGGCACTTCGCAGTTTTCGAAAATCAACTCGCAGGTCGCGCTGCCGCGGATACCCATCTTCAACTCTTTCTTACCGATGCTGAAGCCCTTGAAGCCTTTCTCAACGATGAATGCCGAGATGCCCTTGGTGCCTTTGCTCTTGTCTGTCATAGCCATGACGATAAACACATCGGCGTAAGCTGCGTTGGTGATGAAAATCTTTGTTCCATTGAGGATGTATTTGTCGCCAGCGTCAACAGCCATTGTCTGCTGCATGGCGGCGTCGGTACCGGCGTTAGGCTCGGTGAGACCGAAAGCGCCGATCCATTCGCCTGATGCGAGCTTCGGCAAATATTTCATCTTCTGTTCCTCTGTTCCGTTTTCGAGGATAGGTGCCATGCACAATGATGTGTGAGCCGAGAGGATAACGCCTGTGGTGGCGCACACTCTTGAGAGCTCCTCAACAGCCATGATGTACATCTGCACTGATCCGCCGGCGCCGCCGTACTGGCGTGGTACCGGGATGCCCATCAAACCTAATTTCGCCATCTTCTTGACGGTCTCCATAGGGAAACGTTCTGTCTCGTCAACTTCGGCTGCCAAAGGCTTGACCTCGTTCTCCGCAAACGATCTGATCATCTGCAGGAACAATTCTTCTGTCTTTGAATAGCTAAAATCCATTAGATTATGTTATTTCAATTAATATTCCTTTAATTTCTAGTATTTGTAGAAACCTTCACCTGTTTTACGTCCGAGCAATCCAGCTCTCACCATCTTGCGGAGGAGCGGATGTGGGCGGTACTTAGGATCACCGAATTCGTTGTAAAGCACCTCCATGATGGCGAGGTTGACATCGTTTCCGATGAGGTCGGCCAATGCGAGAGGTCCCATTGGGTGATTTGCGCCGAGCATCATGCACTTGTCGATATCCTCTGCTGATGCGATGCCGTCGGCCAAGATACCGACTGCCTCGTTGATCATTGGGATGAGGATGCGGTTGACGACGAAACCTGGGGCTTCCTTCACCTCGACCGGCTGTTTGCCGATTGATGTGGCGAGGTCAACGATGCATTTTGTCACTTCATCGCTTGTGAGCTGTCCTTTGATGACTTCCACCAATGCCATTCTGTCGGCCGGGTTGAAGAAATGCATGCCGATGAACTGTGCCGGACGTGTTGTGCAGGCAGCGATTTCGGTGATTGATAATGATGATGAGTTGGTTGCGAAGATTGCTTCTGGCTTGCAGATCTTGTCGAGTTCAGTGAACACCTCTTTCTTGAGAGCCATATCTTCTGATGCAGCCTCGATGACGAGGTCGGCGTCTTTGAATGTGGCGTAGTCGGTGGTGGTGGTGATGTTCTTCAACAGAGCGTCAACGTCCTCTTGAGTCATCTTGCCTTTCTCCACGAGTTTAGCGTAACCTTTTGCGATTGAACCCATTGCCTTGTCAATGCTGGCCTGAGTTCTGCTCTTCATGACGACTGGCATCTTAGCTGCGAAAGCCTTCACGATGCCTTTAGCCATGGTTCCTGTTCCGATAACGTATACTTTCATGATATTTGAATTAAATTATTTTCCTTTAAAATTAGCTTTTCCTTTATTAAGAAACGCTGTCATGCCTTCTTTCTGATCTTCTGTGGCGAAACACTTTCCGAAGTTGCGGTTTTCCAGTTCGATGGCGTCGGCTGCGTTCATGTCGTAGCTTTCGTTGATGCATTCCTTGGCATATTTGATAGCCAAAGGCGCATTGGCTACGATCTTCTGAGCTGTCTCGATGACTTTTTCCATCAAAACTTCAGGCTCATAAACAGCGTTCACCAAGCCGATACGCAGTGCTTCGTCGGCACGGATTGCTTTGCCTGTGTAGATCATCTCTTTGGCGTAGCCTTGTCCGATGAGCTTCGCGAGACGGTATGTGCCGCTGAAACCTGGTGTGATGCCCAGTCCCACCTCCGGCTGACCGAATCTGGCGTTGCTTGAGGCATAACGGAAGTCGCATGCCATCGCGAGCTCGCATCCGCCGCCGAGGCAGAATCCGTTGACGGCAGCTATGACAGGAATCGGGAGCAATTCTATCTTACGGAAAGCGATGGCGCCGAGTTTACTGAACTCGTAGCCTTCTTTCTCGTAGAGATGCACCATCTCAGAGATATCTGCGCCTGCCACAAACGATTTCTCGCCGTCACCAGTGATGATGAGAACGCGAGTCTTCTTTGTGTCGAGGTTGCTCACAAAGTCGTCGATTTCCTTCAAAACCGTCGAATTCAGTGCATTCAACGATTTAGGAGCCGACACCGTCATGATGCAGATACCGTCTTCCCTGTTTTCGCTTTTTAAATATTGATATTCCATGATTAGTCAACCATTGATTTGAGGTTCGGGCTGATGATGAGCTTAGCCTCTGTTGCTTCCTGCACCTGCTCGACGGTAAATTCAGGATGGATCTCTGTGAGTACGATGCCTTCTTTGGTGATTTCCATCACACCCATCTCGGTGATGATCATGTTGACCTGACCTGCTGCTGTGAGAGGCAGTGTGCATTCCTTCAAGATCTTCGGAGCGCCTTTCTGTGTGTGTTCCATGGTGAGGATAACGCGTTTTGCACCGACCACGAGGTCCATTGCGCCGCCCATGCCTGGGGCCATCTTGCCAGGGATGATCCAGTTGGCGAGGTTACCCTTCTCATCAACCTGCAATGCGCCGAGGAACGACACGTTGACGTGACCGCCGCGGATGATTGCGAATGATGTTGCTGAATCGAATGTGCAAGCGCCTGGTGTCAAGGTGATGAAACCGCCGCCAGCGTTGATGAGGTTCTTGTCTTCCTTGCCTTCTTCAGGTGTTGGGCCCATGCCCATAGCACCGTTCTCGGTCTGCAGCGTCACTGAAACGCCTTTTGGAAGGTAGTTAGGGATCAATGTCGGGATACCGATACCAAGGTTCACTACATCGCCGTCATGCAGCTCTTTTGCTGCTCTCTTGGCGATAACTTCTCTCATTTCATTTTTATCCATATTCTGAAATATTAAATTGTTAATTTGTATTTTCCTTTTTTTTGTTTGAGATTTCTTCACTCCGCTTCGCTTCGGTCGAAATGACGACTAATGGCTAACGGCTAATAGCTAATGGCTATTTCATTCCTCTTTTGACCATCTCTTGAACAACGAATGATGCCACGTCATCGGCGTAGGTGTTCATGCCGAAGCCGGCATCGAAACCGAGTTCCTTCGCGAGCTCGTGCGAGATACGAGCGCCACCGCAGCAGCAAATCATCTTGTCGCGCAGGCCTTCAGCCTCCATCAGCTCGATGAAGTTGGTCATATTCTTGATGTGAACGTCTTTCTGGGTAACTGTCTGCGAAACCAAAAGCGCATCTGCATGAAGCTCAACGCCTTTAGCGATGAACTCTTCATTCGGCACCTGCGAACCGAGGTTATAAGCCTCAATCATCTCGTAACGCTCGAGTCCGTAGTGGCCGGCGTAGCCTTTCATGTTCATGATAGCGTCGATACCCACGGTATGAGCGTCGGTACCTGTACTTGCGCCCACGATGACAATCTTACGGCCTATGTTTTCCTTGATGTACTGGTCTGTCTCGTACATATCCATAGTGTTCGATTCGACCTTCGGAACGTAAATCGTGCTGTAATTCACGGTATGTGTGCAGCTTCCGTAGCAGTTAAAGAACGTGAATCCTGGTGTTAACTCTTTGTAATACACCACAATAGGATTCTCGAAACCCATAGTTTTGAGGAGTTGTTTTGCTGCCTCAACAGCTTCTGCGCCGCATGGCACCGGTAATGTGAAACTCAGCTGGGTCTTGCCATCGTTCATCGTGTCGCCATACGGCTTAATTTTCGTCAAGTCTAAGGTTTTGTCAAAATCCTTAGCTTCCATTGAATATAATCCTTCGCTCATATATAATATAAATTATTCTTTATCAATAAGTTACATAAAAAGACATGATAAAGGCTTTTGCACCATTATCAAGTCAGCAAATATAATATATTTTTTTATATAAAAAGAAAAAAAAACTAATTTTAATGATGATTTTTAATGCCCTTTGCAGAAATGCGACCTACCACAGGGTACTGTTGAGCATTTCAAAAAGGGCATTAAAAATCTTTTTGCTGCAAAAAGGTACCAATAATCTCTGTCAGTTAATGTCTTTTTCGAAAGATTTTTGTTCTGAAAAGGAATAAATTTAAAATGATGAAAACGACAACCAGTACACCTAAGGTGATGAGTGTTTGGGTGAATCCTTGTGGGGCGAAACCGATGAGCAGAAGCACCGGAAATCCCAGCGCCACTGCCGGAAGTGACTGTAACACAAGGTTATTCGCTGCTGGAGTCTCAAACTTCGGGTCGATCTCACGAAGCAGAATCATGCCATTGGAAGCGGTGCCGGTGAGCATGCCGAACATGCTGAAAAAGCCTTCGTAAACGTAGTTCGGATAAATATGTTTGCACACCTTAAACACAAACCAGAATGTGGCGATGGCTCCAAACACGCAAATAAGGATATACGGCAACGCCAACCCTTTAAATTCGCTGAAGTTTATGGCTGCTGTACCCGCCAGAATCATAATATCGAAAAAGAATCCGCTAATGCGGTTCAAAAGATAGTTGTTAATATACTCACGATTCATGAGTTTGGCTCTTTTCAAGCCCTTCATGATACCTTTTATCATGATTCCGAACAGTGTACCAAACAGGAAATTGAATCCCCACATCAACGGCATCAGTGTTTTTTCGCCGAACTCACCAAGCGGAAGACTTTGCAACCAATTGTTAAAAACGAAGACTAAAAAATATGTGAAAAGCACTAAGCAAATCTGCAGCGAAAGCTTGTCAACCGACTCAGTATCAGGGATTTCATTTTTACCCTCGTAGTCACTTAATTTGTTTGCCTGCTTCTCTTTTATATCCGAAATCTTAATCTTCCCTTTCTTTTTCAAGATGTTTAGATATATGACCCCGATCACACATCCTATCACGAAGCCCATAGCTGCTATAGAAAGCCCGAAATCCTTGCCTGGGAAAACAAATTCTTGTTCAGAAGCCCTATCCATAAAAATCGCCCCGAAGTTCAACGCCTGTCCCGGACCCTGACCATAACCCATCGGCAGAAGCAGACCCGCGGCGTAGAAAATATTCTTTCCGAAATAAAACAAAGGTATCGTAATTAACAGTCCCACAATTCCTTGAACGATATAAGTGCCTGCCGTCAACGCCCCCGTTTCAATGACTTTCATGGTACCCGACCTCGACTCTACTTTGTTGTTTTTCAACGCCAAAGCCACAAAACCGAGTCCCAAAGCGTGATATGTTATAACCTCCATCGAAGTTTTGTCAATCAAGTCCTCCCATCCAAACAAATTAGTATGTATTGCCTTGAAAATCAATAATAAAACACCTCCTATCAATGCTGAGGGAATGAAGCTTTTCTGCAAAAACGGAACCTTGGTTCGTAAAATATTTCCCATCAAAAGTCCTATTGCAATGACACTAAACTGTATCATTATTCCCCAAACTTCCTTGGTAGCGAAAAATGGTACTATTAACACATTCATAATCAATCGATTTTATTCAATTTCTCTTCCAAAGCCACGATAATGTCGCGATACTTAGCCGCATTCATAAAATCAAGTTCCCTGACTGATTTCTCCATCTCTTTCTTGGCTTCCTGAATAGCTTTTCTTATATCTTTAGGCGAACGATAAACCGTCGTTTTTTCCTCTGCCACGGCTCCGACATGTTCGTCAACAGTCTCATACTCAACGAGTTTATGGCTGTTTATGGTATCATTCCATGCCGTGTCAAGTGGTTTGACAATGGTCTTCGGCACAATGCCGTGTTCGATATTGTATGCCATCTGTTTCTCGCGCCGGCGCTGTGTCTCATCGATGGTTTTTTGCATCGATTCCGTGATTTTGTCGGCATACATGATGACTTTGCTGTTGGCGTTACGCGCCGCGCGTCCTGCCGTTTGTGTCAAAGAGCGTTCCGAGCGCAAAAATCCTTCTTTGTCGGCGTCAAGAATAGCAACAAGCTGAACCTCAGGCAGATCCAAGCCCTCACGAAGCAGGTTCACGCCCACCAAAACGTCGAAATCTCCCCTTCTTAAACCCATCATAATCTCCACTCTGTCGAGGGTGTCGACATCGGAATGTATGTATCTCGTCTTGATATTCAAGTTGTTAAGATAATTTGTCAGCTCCTCCGCCATGCGTTTTGTCAAGG
Source organism: Bacteroidales bacterium (assembly GCA_017538795.1). Taxonomy (GTDB): domain Bacteria; phylum Bacteroidota; class Bacteroidia; order Bacteroidales; family F082; genus Limimorpha. The sequence goes on from JAFYIE010000075.1 coordinate 97,067, forward strand.
TGGTGACAAGCACACGTTGTCTGTTTCTAATCACATGAATTATCTCGTCAACGAGGTCGTCGACTTGGTTTGTGCACGGTCGCACTTCGATTACAGGATCCAACAAACCCGTCGGGCGTATAAGTTGCTCAACGTAAACGCCTTGCGTCTGCTGCATCTCGTAATCGCCAGGTGTCGCGCTGACATATATCGTCTGTCCCGTAAGTGCCTCAAACTCATCAAATTTCAACGGTCTGTTGTCAAGCGCCGACGGCAGTCGGAAGCCGTATTCAACAAGCGTTTGCTTACGAGAACGGTCGCCTCCGTACATGCCGCGGATCTGCGACACAGTGACGTGGCTCTCGTCGATAATCGTGATGAAATCATCAGGGAAGAAATCAAGCAGACAGAACGGGCGCGTGCCGGCGGCACGTCCATCGAAATATCTCGAATAGTTCTCGATACCCGAACAGTAGCCGAGCTCACGAATCATCTCAACATCATGATTTACACGGTCTTCCAGACGTTTTGCGTCTTCATATTTGCCAATCTCACGAAAATATTCAGCCTGCGTAAACATGTCGAGCAAAATCTCCTCCGTCGCTTGTTTTATCTTCTCTTTCGAAGTCACAAAAATATTCGCCGGGAACAAAGTAATATTTTGCAGACTCTCAATTCTCGTGCCGTTTATCGGATCAAACGACTCCAGTTCTTCAATTTCATCGTCCCAGAAGATAATTCTGAACGGCGTCTCGGAATAAGCCGGAAACACGTCTACAGTATCGCCTTTCACGCGAAATCGTCCACGCGAGAATTCTATATCATTTCGGCTGTAAAGCGCGTTCGACAGGTTGAAAAGCAGGTCATCGCGACGAATCTTCTGTCCAAGCTCGATATTGATCACATTTTTACTGAAATCTTCAGGGTTTCCGATACCGTAAATACATGATACTGAAGACACTACGATAACATCGCGTCTTCCTGAAAGCAATGCAGAAGTTGTACTTAATCTTAATCTGTCGATCTCGTCATTTATCGACAAATCTTTCTCAATATAGGTATTTGTCTGCGGAATGAACGCCTCCGGCTGATAATAATCGTAGTACGAAACGAAATACTCAACCTTATTTTCCGGAAAAAACTGTTTGAATTCGCTGTAAAGCTGTGCCGCGAGGGTCTTATTATGGCTCAAAATAAGCGCAGGACGGTTAAGTTCAGCCAACATATTGGCAATGGTAAACGTCTTTCCGGAGCCGGTGACACCCATCAAAGTCTGGTACCTTTCCCCTGCCAAAATGCCGTTTTTAAGTTGCTCGATGGCTTGCGGTTGGTCGCCAGTAGGCTTAAATTCCGATGACAGCTTGAAATTCATCAGTTTTTCTTGCTCTGCTTAAACAAAAAATCCTTTTCCTCCTCTGTCAGGCTGCTGTAGCCGCCTTTGCTTATCTTTTCAAGTATTTCATCGGTTCTTTTGTCATTGTCACGGCGTTCTTTGTTGTATTCCCAGTCTGATTTTGGCCTGCCACCGGTAAAATCTTTGTTGAATTTTATCCTGAAATTCGGCCTCCAATAACCTTCTTTGTAACGCCAATACAAAATGAGTGCCAAACCGAAAATCATACCGCCGACATGTGCGAAATGCGCCACGTTGTCGACTGATGAGAAGCCAGAAAACAACTCTATCAAGCCGTAAAAAATCACAAACCACTTAGCCTTGATTGGAATGGCGAAATAGATGTAAATCCTTGAGTTTGGCCACATCATGCCGAATGCGAGAAGTATGCCGTAAACAGCACCCGAAGCGCCAACAGTCGTGAGCATATTGAGATATTCATCAACCGGAATGCTTCTGTTGCCCATCCTGACAAACTGATAATGCTCTATGATATCTGAAAGTTGAATGTATTGCACGAGTTCCTGCGTCAGGCCGGCGCCAATGCCGCAAACAAAGTAAAATATCAGGAAGCGTTTAGGCCCCCACGCATTTTCTATGCTGTTTCCGAACATCCACAAAGCGAACATGTTGAAAAACAGATGCGTGAAGCCGCCGTGCATGAACATATAGGTCACAAACTGGTACGGCCTGAAATCAGACGCGCCGATATAATGCAAGCCGAGATATTGCGACAAATCAATGCGCCACGTAGCTTCCGCCGCCCATGTCGCCAGGAAGAATATCACATTGATTATCAATAAGTTTTTTACCACTGTGGGTAAGATCGAAAAACCTTGAGGTCTAAATTGATTTTCCATTAGTTCAAACGTGTTTTTATGTCGTCAGCACTGATGATTGTGAAGATTTTCTTACCATTTGGCGCCACTTCAGCCACCGCGCAGCCGAAAAGCCTGTCGACGATGTCCTGCATCTCCACCGAACTCAATGTCTGTCCCGCCTTCACCGCCATCTGCGACGCTAACGAACGGGCTAAATTTAATTTTCTATCTGTTTGATTACCAGAACTTGTAGTCTTGTAATCCTCTAAAATCTTCTCAATAATCGGGACGGCATCACTGCCTTTGCAATCGACAGGCGTTCCGTTTATCACAAACGTGGTGTTGTTCATCGCCTCAATCCTGAAACCTATTTTTTCAAGCTCCGGCTTCAGCTCTTTAAGAAGCGATGCGTCATTGATATTCAACGAGATATGATGCGGAAACAATTCCTGCTGTGATGCAATGATTTCCGTCTCCATCTCCTTCAAATATTTCTCGTAAAGTATCCTTTCATGCGCCATATGTTGGTCTATCACAAGGATTCCCGACTTCACCGTTGTCACGATGTACGACTGCTGTAGCTGGATGAAAAGACTCTTTTGTTCCTCATCAAGAGGCTTATTTTCACTGACATTCTCATCGATTCTGGTGTTAGCAACAGTGTCGTTGCTGTCGTCGTAAGCAATGCGCCAGTTTTGTTGCTGATGACGTATCGGATTGATTTTGAACGGGTTAAAATTCGGATCAAAGTCAACTTTCGGAGCGATGACAGGCCTGTCCATACGACTCGCCTCACCAAAATCAATGCCCATATTCGGATTGATATCAAAGTCAAGCATCGGAGCCAGGTTGTTCTGCCCAATGGCTTTGCGCACCGCCGAATGCATTATGGCATAAATCAGCTTAACATCGATAAAGTTGACTTCCGTCTTCGTCGGATGTATATTGATATCGATTTCCTTCGGATCTATCTGAATATCAAGAAAATAGCCTGGGAAACAATCCTGCGGAATGAGCTCTTTGTAAGCGTTTTCCACTGCATGATGCAGATACGCATGTTTGATGAAACGGCGGTTCACGAAGAAATACTGCTCACCTCTCGTCTTCTTGGAAAACTCAGGCTTCACAATGAATCCATCGATTGTCACCGTCTCCGTCACCTGGTTCACAGGCAGCAGCTTGCCGTCGTAATCCTTGCCGAAAAGTCCGACGATACGCTGTTTCAACGTGCCAGGATAAAGATGGAAAAGCTCCTTGTCGTTGCTCACAAATGTAAACCCGATTTCAGGGTTCATTATCGTGATGCGGAAAAATTCCTCGTTGATATGTCGAAGCTCTGCCTCATTGGATTTCAAGAAGTTACGTCGTGCTGGAACATTGAAAAACAGGTTCTTCACAGTGAAATTCGTGCCCACCGACGCCGGTTTAGGCAGCTGTTCCATCACCTTCGAGCCTTCGATACGAATCTTTGTACCCATCTCGTCTTCTTTTCTGCGTGTCGTCAGTTCAACCTGCGCCACTGCTGCTATCGAAGCGAGAGCTTCGCCACGGAAACCCATCGTTTTTATGGCAAAGAGGTCGTCGGCACAACTTATTTTCGAGGTCGCGTGACGCTCAAAACAAAGTCTCGCGTCCGTCTCCGACATACCGCATCCGTTGTCAATCACAGTGATGAACGTGCGGCCGGCGTCTTTCACAATCAAATCGATTTGCGTAGCACCAGCATCGATAGCGTTCTCTATCAACTCCTTCACAACGGACGCCGGCCGCTGTATGACCTCGCCCGCGGCAATCTGATTCGCGACGGAATCCGGAAGTAACTTTATGATATCCAACGACATAGCTACTTACCTCCCATTTTCAGGAACATGGTGACAAAATTCTCGACAAACGGTGTAAAGAAAATTATATAAATCATAAACGCCGAGATTCCAAATATTATTGAATAGCGCAGCATTTTGAAAGAATTACCTTTATTGACCATCTTTCCGTCGTCAATGCTCCTTCCCCAACCCTTTCTCATTTTAACTCTAAGCTTCTCACTATCAGAGAGTTCTGAATCTAACCCCATGGCAGCCTTCTTCTTCTCCAACGCCTCTTTCTCCGGATTGTAGTATCTTGGAATATAATTAAATTTAGGCATTTCCGGCCTGTGAAACATGAAAAATCCCATATCGCGATATATTTAAACTGCAAAGATAGGCATATTTTTTGAGATTTCAGCCTATTATTTTAAATAAATTATTAACAATTTGAATTACTATTTTTCTTAATTTTGCACTTTACGAAATTTTAAATTCATTTGCAATGAAAAAACTGCTATTTATCTGTATATCAATGATTTTCGTATTGTCTTCTTGCGAGAATCCGGCAAATCAAGCAAAAGACAAGTCGTCTTCAGACAGTGAAAATCTGATGAAATACACAAGCTATATAGATGTAACTAATTACAAATCAGGATATTATGTAAATATTTCAAATCCCTGGAACGATAAATCTCTTGGAGATTTTTACTTGTATCCCGACTCTTTAGAACTTCCGAATGAACTTGAAAACAAGGCCGTGATTCGTACTCCGGTAAAGAATGTAATCGCTTATTCCTCAACGCAATGGTCTGTGTTTCTTGAACTTAAAGAAATAAATCGCGTGAAAGGCATTCTCGAAAGCAATTACACCGACAATCCTGAAATCAAACGTCTTCTGGCAGAGAAAAAAATTGAGGATGTGGGCATTGAAACGAGTTTGAAGACTGAAATCGTGATAAATCTTCATCCCGACGTGATTCTTTACACGCCTTATTCGACCGTTCCGAAGACCGAAATCGGCGAACTGACCGGCGCAGTGATGTTTCCTTTCGCCGATTACCTTGAAAATCATCCGCTTGGACGTGCCGAATGGCTTAAAGTCATAGGTTTTCTAACCTGCCGTGAAAAAGACACCGACAAATGGTTCAATGATATCGTAACTCGTTATGAATCATTGAAAAAGCTCTGCGAAAACGCCGAAAAAAGGCCTACGGTATTCTCCGATTTGCCATTCGAAGGACAATGGTATTTGCCTGGCGGCGCAAGCTATATCGCTCAGATTTTCCACGATGCGGGTGCCGACTACATCTGGAAAGACAACACCTCCACCGCAAGCCTTCCTGTTGACGCGGAAACAGTGCTTTCAAAAGCTCGCGACGCTGATTTCTGGCGTGTGATGAATTCGACAAATCACAAATTCACATACGAAGGCTTAGCAGTTGAAAATGAATTATATACGTATTTCAAAGCATATAAAAACCGTAACATAATCGTGTGCGATATTCGCAAAAGCGGCTATTTCGAGAAATCGGAATACGAGCCAGACATCCTGCTGAAGGACTTTGTTTACGCCTTCCATCCGGAAATGATGGAAAACGAGGATTATATGCCGAAATATTTTTACAGATTGAAAGATGAAAAATAGCAAGATAATTATCGGAATTGCAGGAATTATACTGCTTGGAGTCATTCTCTTCGTGCTGAATCTGTTCGTCGGTTCAGTCATGGTTCCTTTTGAGGATATATTTAAAGTGTTACTTAAAGAAAATACAGATAAAACTTTGAGTATCATTATTTTTAATTATAGACTTCCACAGGCATTGACAGCTCTTTTAGCAGGTTCAGCCCTCGCTGTGGCAGGTCTGTTGATGCAGACTTTGTTCCGCAACCCTCTCGCCGACCCTTCCATGCTCGGCATCAGTAGCGGTGCAAGCCTCGGCGTCGGTATCGTGATACTTTTAACTGGCGCAATCTCAGGTGCGGCCGTATCGTCATTCGGTTGGTGGTCGACAATTGGCGTGAGTTTGGCAGCCTTCATTGGTGCGGTTTTGGTGCTTTTTGTAATGTTGGCCTTCAGCTCCCGCATGAAAAACATGACAACCTTGATAATCATAGGTTTAATGATCGCTTACCTGGCTGGTTCTGTCACCGACATACTCAAATTTTTCAGTCTGAAAGAAGACATCCACGCCTTCGTGATCTGGGGAATGGGCAGTTTCTCGGGCGTCGGCACCTCAAAAATGACAATATTCGCCATCAGCATCATCATTGGCTTGATCGCAACGTTTTTCTTGTCTAAAAACCTGAATATCTTGCTATTAGGCGAAATGTACGCCGAGAATTTAGGCATCAACATAAAACGAAACAGCGTCGTTATAATCTTAATTTCGGGTTATCTCACCGCCATCGTCACGGCTTACTGCGGTCCTATCGCTTTCGTGGGCCTCGCGATGCCGCATATCGCGCGATTCCTATTTAAGAGCAGCGACCACCGCCTTCTCATCCCCGCCACAATGCTGATTGGCATGGATATGGCGCTTTTCTGCAACCTCATAGCCAGAATGCCAGGCTTCGACGGCAACCTGCCAATCAACGCTGTTACGGCTTTCATTGGAGCACCGGTTGTTATTTCTGTCATAATGAAAAGTAAGAAATAAATGGAAATATTAAAAACACACTCATTATCAATTGGTTACGACAACAAAAAAGTCGTTTCCGACATCAACGTGTCATTAAACGAAGGCGACATCATCGCTCTTGTGGGGCCTAACGGTGCCGGAAAATCGACACTTTTCAAGACTTTTTCTACGCATATCAAGCCTGTAGACGGAAAGATCGAGCTGTTCGGAAAGGATTTGCAGTCGTATTCACCAAAAGAACGTGCAAAACTCCTCGGAATAGTGCTCACCGAGCGTCCGGACGACATGTTTCTGAAGGTCTTCGACGTGGTCGCCGCTGGCCGATATCCTTACACCGGAATGTTCGGAAAACTCAACGAAAACGACGAAAAAGAAATTAAAGCATCACTTGAATTAGTAGGCATTAATAATTTGATTGACAGAGTTTTCAATACATTGTCAGATGGTGAAAAACAAAAGGTTATGATAGCCAAGGCAATAGCCCAAAACACTCCAATCATCATGCTCGACGAGCCTACTGCTTTCTTGGATTATCCGAGCAAGATAGAATTGTTTTCATTGCTTAAAAAACTTGCCAAGGAGCAGAAGAAAGCCATTCTTTTCAGCTCCCACGACCTCGAGCTTCTGCTTCGCTACACCGACAATCTCTGGATTATAGCGAATGACCAGCCGTTTGCCGCAGGAAACAGTTCAGAATTATTGAAAAGCGGTGTCATAAAAAAATATTTTGGACTAAAAGACGCTGATAATCAATATCTTTTAAATCAGATTTGTGAAAAATGAAAAGAATAACCTTAATAATATTGTTACTTTCAATGTTTTCGTGCAGCAAGACAAAAGTCGATTTGATTGTGCACAACGCCAACGTGTATACCGTTGATAATCAATTCAGTAAGGCAGAGGCCTTTGCCGTGAAAAACGGAAAATTCGTGGCTATCGGCTCAAACAGAGATATTCTGAGACATTATTACGCCACGCAAACGCTTGACGCTCAGAAACAAAGCATCTATCCAGGTTTCATCGACGGGCACTGTCATTTTGTTGGTTACGGTGAGACAAAAGTACGTTTCGTCGATTTGAATGGCTGCAAATCGTTTGAGGAAGTGTTGGAAAGGCTTGAAAAACATAACGAAGGCAACGATTCGGAATGGCTTCTTGGCCGTGGTTGGGACCAGAACCTTTGGGAAGTTAAGGCATTTCCTGATAATACAGAACTTCGCAAACGTTTCCCAGATAAAAAAGTACTCATCACCAGAGTCGATGGCCACGCCGTGCTTGTAACAGACAACGTCTTGAAACTCATTGGATTAAATGCCAAATCACATATTGATGGTGGTGAAATAATTCTTAAAAACGGCAAACCTACTGGTATCCTGCTAGATAACGCTGCCGATATGGCGAAAACGGCTATTCCGCCACTGGATAACGCTCAGAGAATCAAGGCGTTAAAGATCGCACAAAGAGATTGTTTCGCTCATGGTCTTACTGGTGTCACCGATGCCGGACTTGACATCAAATCCATTGCATTGATTGATTCTTTGCAGCAAGAAGGCGTTTTAAAGATGAAAGTCAATGCCATGGTGAACCCTGACGACGAGACCATGGATTATTTCATGAAGTTTGGAGTCATTGAGAAAGAACGGCTTACGGTACGCTCAGTGAAAATCTACGCCGACGGAGCTCTCGGTTCGCGTGGAGCCAAGTTACTCGAGCCCTACTCCGATGCACCTGAGACATCAGGATTATTTGTAGAAAACGAGGCTTTTTACGACCATGTTTGTGAAAAGGCATATAACGCCGGCTATCAGGTATGCTGCCATGCTATCGGCGACGGCGGCGTGAGGATGATTATCAACGAATATGCCAAGTTTTTGAAAGGCGAAAACGACTTAAGATGGCGCATTGAGCACTCGCAAGTCGTTCATCCTGAAGACTTTGCGCTTTACAAGAAATATAGCATCATCCCATCGATTCAGGCGACGCATTGCACATCCGACATGCCTTGGGCGGAGGATCGTCTCGGTTCGGAAAGGATTAAAAACGCCTATGCCTACAAGACTTTGCTTGCACAGAACGGCTGGCTCATCAACGGCACCGACTTCCCTATCGAGCACATTTCCCCTCTTAAGACGTTCTATTCCTCCGTGGCACGCGAATATCTGATTGACAATAAATTAACTTGTGAGGAAGCTTTAAAATCGATGACCATCTGGGCAGCGAAAGGTTACTTCGCCGAGTCCCGCAAAGGCAGCATCGAAATCGGTAAAGAAGCAGATTTTGTGATACTTTCAGATGACATTATGACCATCGAAGATGAAAAAATTCCTGAGGTAAAGGTGATGAACACGTTTATTGACGGGGAGATGGTGTATTAGATAATATCAAGACCATCTTATTTAGCTTTTATTCTTTGATATTATAAAAGGTTTATTACGCTATTACACTGCGAGGCGTTAATGAAAGGATTTGAATACTTGTATTATTATGAAGAGGAAAAGAAAAACATATTTTCCCCAGTAGTTTTATGACTTGTCTTTACTCAATAACGCTTCAATAGGCACGGTGCTATTCATCAATCCAATTCTGGTATCCGATTCGTGGCGGTTAACGCCAGTATAGGTCAGAGAGGCATCTTCGTAACGACGGAACTTAAGGATAGCGTCGTTCATCTGGGCACGATTAAATACTCCGACACGCAGAAGCAGGTCGAAATCATCAATAGTTAGGCCTGTAACACGCTCAAACAAACTTGGTTCCAGTTTACGAATCACATCTTCAAGGCTTTCTTCGCGATAATCGGTAAGATACATGAAGATGGGTATTCGGGTTGCGAACTTCATCAGTTTTTCCTGCACCTCACGACGCTTGGAGCGATATTCTTTCTCTTCAGCGGTGAGTTCTTTCTTTTTCTTATGGTCGTTATTATCGCCAGCTTCGCGTTTCAGCTTTTTGATTTTTTCAGCACGATTGACAATATTCTCGATAATATCGCTACCCAAGGCGCGGAAACCTTCAATTTTCATGATAGTGGCCAGGGCTTCAGGGTTGTCAAGCACTCGTTGCAAGGTAGCATTATCCACATTGACCAGTTGCGCGCTGTTCCAACGACGCGCCAACAATGTACCACTGGTGCCGTTATCAACAAAGTCAAGGATTTCGGTAGCATCAACACGCTTCATTGAACTGCCATCAAACTGAAGTATGGGCAGGAAGTTGATGAATTCGTCAACTTTATCAGTGATACGGCGATTACTATCCACATCCAACTGGTTAGCGTAAGTAACCACTTCCCGCAAAGCACGGTTGGGGGCAAAATCAAACACATAACAAGTCGGTTTGAGGATTGTTTTCTTTGTAGGGTCATCCTTATCGGTAGCCGTCCATGGACTTTGCACACGAAAAGCAGTCTGGAAGTAAGTTTCAGGACTGGAGCAGTTACGCAGCATAAGCAGTCCTCCTAATGGACGCAACGTTACTCCAGTAGTCAACTTGCCACATGTCAGCGTGATGGTGCGTGTTTTCAATGGATTATCGCCCATAGCCTCGCGAACAGGACCGAGAGCTTCCACGCCAATACCAGCCTTGGTGCCGCTGCAGTTGATAATGGTGTAGTTCTGATAAAAACCGTTGGCCGGACGTTGCAGTAGCGCTTCCATGGCGTCACACGAAGCCACGTTGGGCAGGAACCACATCGTGTGGGCGCAGAGGTCTAGCAGGCGCGTGTCCTCAAAAGGCAAAGCCGGACGTACATTGAGCGGTGAACTGCCGTCACCAAAGATTGGCGCTTTGCCACGGATAATGTCAAGCCATTTCTGAACAGCCTTCTCGTGGATAAACTTCTTCCCTTCCGCCCTGAAAAACTCGTTAAGGTCGAAGCCGTCCATGTCCCACTGCTCTATCATAGCTCCAAGGTCTTGAGGCATCTGGTAAGTCATCATCACCATGGTAGGCATCTCCAGATAAGGGCTACCGACGGACTCTTTCCGTGCCTGTTCATCCTGATAAGTCCAGTTAAATATTTGGTTTTCAATGAATTCGCCCGTAGCAAGCGCTCGGAATGGTGTACCGCTGAGGTAAAGATAATGCTTACCTGTGATTGGCACATCGCTGTCGTCCCAAGCACGTCCGCTTTCCACATCAATACCACTTTCGCTCATCACCTCATCCTCCTCCGTCTGTCGCTTTTTGGCTTCTACATCACCAAGGTCGAGAAGGCTTTTTGCGTTGTCGTTCCAAGCACCGAAATGATATTCATCAAGTACAATCAAATCCCAATTGATACTGTGAACCCATTCGTTCTTGGGTTTGATGTTTCCGTAACGGTCTCTGCCGAGGTAATCTTGAAACGAGCCAAATACCACCAACGGCTTTGGCGAGGACAGCGATGGAAATTCTTCATCCATTCGACTACTATAGTAACGCCACCCCTCAAAGTCGCGGTGCCGTAATAAGTCGTCGCGCCACGAATCCTCTACGGCAGGTTTGAATGTAAGCACCAACACTCGTTTCGCTCCCATGCGTTTGGCAAGCTGGTAAGTAGCGAAGGTCTTGCCGAAACGCATTTTAGCATTCCAAAGGTAGTGGCTGGGGCGGTTTGGCTCCTCTATGTCCATTTTGGCAAAATAATCCGCAGTATCCCCTACCGCCTGCTTCTGCTCATCCCGCATCTCGTAGTCGAGATCACGCATTGTTTCGACATTTGTGTCACGGTGACGCACTGCCACATATGCCGCCTTTGCCTCGCTCAGCGTACAACGGCACCACTCACCAATAAGCTTCTTACCCATACGACGCAGGTAATCGTGAAGATCGTGGTCGCTAAAGCTTTCGCCACTTCCGTCGGCATAGAAAGCATTGTTGTACCAAAGCAAATGGTAAGTCTTGTGCGGTTCAGTGATTGGATGCTGTTCATCAATGCGTTCGTTAACATTTTGACGGCTCGTCTGCCCTATCTTTATCCATCCCGGAAACGAAATGTCGTCGTACATGTATATCTGCGGCACTGCACGCTGACTGTTGGGAAGTATTTGGTCTATAGTTTGCATAATCTAAGGTCTTTTGTAGTTACTCCATCGGTCGTATCATGCTTTCAATAAAGGCGATTTCATCTTTGTCTAAGTTGTATTTCTTGTATAGCATTTCATCTGTCCAGGGGTGAGAAAAGTCCTGTATAGGAACAAACTTGTAAACCTCTTTGGTTGTGGATTGTGTGACCTTTCTTAACATTATTAGAAACCGCATAAATCGAGTCTTTATGTAGCTAATAACATTTTCACATTCTTCTTTTGAAATAAATGGACCTATATAGATGTATGTTTCTGAACTAACAGTATTTGGCTCACCCACAAAAGGTACTCCTACAATTGGATGAGGGAAACTATCACTACCACTTCCGGCTCTTGCAATATAAACTTTATATGATTTCACGTCTTGTCTGTTTTTCGTGATAAGTTTTTCACTAACAAAAGACTCTCCTTGATTTTCATACAATTTCAAATATCCATTATGGTATTCTTTCTCACCATGAAAATTTGTACTCAAACCAAACGGTTGACGAGAACTAACCCTATCTGCTAATGTTGGTTCTTTGAAAGAAACTACTTTATGCAAAATGCTTATTGCCTCATTGTATCGAATAAACACATCACTCCCTTTTTCTAGCAAAGGTCTTGAAACAGGCTCTCCAACTTTTCCATTTTGATGAGTGTAAATCATACAATCTCCTCGATTATCCCTATTCCATAGAAAATAGCACACACCACCTTTAATTTGTACTCCAGGAAAGCATTCATACGCTTGAGGATAGTCGTGTATAATACGCAATCTATTGTCGTGCAACATTTCATCTCTAAATTCATCAAGCCCTTTACCACCAGCATACCAGCGCGCAGGAACTATCATAATAAGGTATCTCGGTTTAATTTTTTTTGCCTGCGTGATAAACCTATCATATATTGGCATTGCGCTAATACCAAACCCTCCATCACTTAATTGATACGGCGGATTACCTATAATTACATCGAATTGCATATCTTTATGAAAAATTTCTTTGATACTTTTGTGAATAAATGGATAAGCGTATGTCTCGCGGGAGTCTGTGCGTAGATACTCATTTTGGCTGGCGCCGCAGTATTCGCAACGACCTTGTGCGTTCCATGTATGGTTGCATCGGACATATCGCAAATTGCCTTGCACATCATGGAATGCTGTAGTAACGCTGTATTCGCCATTGGCCTGCTTGGTGCAATAGAGTGTGCGACGGCTCATTTCGGCAGTGAGGTCGGTACAAGCGACGCCGAAAACCTGTTTGGCCATAATATGGTCGATGCGTTGTTGCAAGTCGGGTATTTGCTCTTCCAGCCCTGCCAACAGCCGTTTGGCAATCTCACGTAGGAAGACACCGCTTTTGCTACAAGGGTCAAGAAAGCGCGTCTTGGGGCTGCCAAACAGTTCCTGTGGCAATAAATCAAGCATCCGGTTGGCCAACTCGGGCGAAGTAAACACCTCGTCGCTGCTCAGATTTGCCAAGCAATTGAGAATATCAGGGCTATACGTGTTCTTCATATCGGTAAATTTGTGTGTAATGTAACGGTGGATAAGTACGCACAGGCTCGTCGAAGCTCTGCACTTCGCCTTGCTCGTCGAAGAGGCTGTATTGGTGGCTTTGTGTGACAAGGAAATCAAACTGGAAGTCACGCCGCGAGAACTGCATGCTGCCTGCAATGGGTGTCCATTCGCAGAAAGTGATGGGCTTATCCTCGGCTGTACGATAGGTCAGCGCATCACCGCAGACGATGTTCTTCTGAAGCATATATCGAAGGCTTTCTTCATAACCGTTTGTACGACCTCTGTTGCCCATCTGTCCAAGCACTTCGGCAAACAACCGTTCACGACAAGCCTCGGCGTTGTCGGGCAGGATGTCAATGCCATAGCAGGAGCCTACGGCAATCAGGCTCTTGAACTCCAATTCCGTTTGGGATTTGATGTCTTGCAAAAGGGAGAGTTTTCGGTGCAGAATCTCGATAAGGAAATTGCCATCACCACAGGCAGGCTCGAGGAAGCGGCTGTCGAGACGGAACGACTCGTCACGCACCAAGTCGAGCATGGCGTTCACCTCGCGCGGATTGGTGAACACCTCGCCATGGTCAGCCACTCGTTGGCGGCTTTTGATTTGTTTTGTGTTTTCGTTACTGGGCATAAAAAATCGTGGAACTTTTCTTACGACTTCTTAGGTGTTCCACGACCTGCCCAGTAAGTAAGTAAAGCCCACGACTAATCGTAGACGTCTACCGCTTTACTAAACTGGGGCTTGATTTGTGGAACTTCAAGAAGTCAGTTAGAGCGAAAACGCTTTTATAATATGTTAGTTATCTTCTATTCTTTTGTTTAATTGTCTATTGTTTGTTTATATGTATGTTTTATATTTTGCAAATTTACAAAAAAACTAAAATAAATTCGAAATCGTATCTAAATTTCGTTCATATGCCGCACGGCTATTGTCATTCAATCGTTTAACGAAAACATCTAACAAACTTTTGTCTTTTTCGTCTTCAGTACATATTATCTGAAAATGTGATTGAGCATATAATCTTTGAATACTAATATTCATTTCTCTTAGCTTACCTATTATACTCAATCTTGATTTATCGTCTTTGGTGAAAATTGTAATATTCTTTTTGTTTTCTTCATGGATAGAATCTCCATCCGATAAACTTTTAAAGAAACGGTCAAAATAACTATAATCAATATTACCAAAAGACAACCCAAATATCACAATCTCTCGTGCATTAGTCAATGCATTATAAATATCATGTGATCGATAATAATGACTGGACGATTTGTGAAACAGTTCATATCCCGGACGCAATTTTGAGTCATCAACACCTAATATGATAGACCTGTCATCAACCTTACCATGCATGTGAGTGTATTTTATATCATGATAGATTCCCAGCGACCGAGCAATTTTATTTAAACTAGTGTAATTAAACGAGTATATTTGTTCAAAATAATCATTATCTATTACTGATTTCAGAACCCTACCAGCGACACTATCTTTTCTTGTGACTTTATCTTCAACGCTAATAATATAATCACACAAAGAATTCTGTAATTGTGTAAAATATTCTATATTCTTTGCAATGAAAGAATCACTCTCTTTCCCATTATTTTTATTATCAGCCTGGGAATATAACAACAACTCATTTTCAAGGTCGAACCATGTGTTAAGATTTTTCTTTCTGTCAAGATAATGCTCTAATAATATAGGACTTGTCGAAGTGCCTAATCTTATAACACTGCTATTTGTTCTCACATATGAAGTCACAACATGTGAAGCCTGTGGCCAAAAAGTTGATTTTGCAAAGTCAGAATACTTTGTGGGTAATTCTAAATCCAAATCAAACCCATTACCTATTATAAAAACATTCTCCATACAAAAATACTATTATTCTTATTTCATCACCTCATCCGCCAAATACCTATCTCCCAATGTATAAAGTATCGTATTTGGATCTCGCATCAATTGATTCTTGCTCAAATTGTTTCTTATTATCAATATCCAACCAATTCACATCGCAAAAATAATAAATTTACACATATAACAAAATCTAAATAACACTATGTTTAACAGCTTGAAATTAGAGTTGAAAAGCAAACAATCGTATTAGCTATCTTTTTAACTTCATTCATCTATGATATCTTTAAGATTGGTCAATACTAAAGTATAAAACACATCAAATCCTGATATAACATGCGGCTCTTTATACTCTCCATTTTCATCAAATAAAGATTCGTTAACTATGTCTGGATTAGTTGGTATTTCAACCATTAATATCCAATTTTTACTTGCTTCTTTGGCAATAGTGATAAGGTCTTTAAGCAATTGTTTATCTTCCATCGGAACTGCTTTTTCCAAACAAGAAGCTATCTCATGTCCATATATATTACGTTTTTCGTAACACTTCGATAATGTTTGAAAATCATCTTTTTCAATCAACCCCAAATTAACCATCCATCTAAATAATGATAATTTAGGATTCCAATCTCCACCCTTATTTCTTTCTAAATGCAGTACTTCATTTATATATTTTTTCTCCGCATCTTTGTCTGGAGCAAACGTCATCTTTCCATCTTTCGTAATATGCTTAACAAAACTACATATTAGTTTCTTTCGTTCTTCATCCCAAGAAAAACTATTGGCATAAAAGGAGCGAACTTGATCCATCCAATAAGAAACAAAATTCTCAAATACCATTAAGAAAAGGCTATAAAAAATCAGTTCTTTTCTGATCTTTTCACGGTCGGTTACAATATCGAAGAAATCAGAATCCATAAGCCTATTTTTTCTTATCCAAATTTTTTACTCCCAACAATTTTTCAAACTCCTTCAACTCCTTTTTCCTCGCATTACGGATTTTGGCAATGTCGAGTTTATCTAAATATGGCTTTATTTTTTCTCTACCCTTATTCCGGTCGTATACAATATTTTTCTTTCTAAACAATCCTTTTACTTTTTCTTGCCCATCATGACCTTTGGGTAGGGTATTCAACGGCAAATTCAGAGCTTTCAACAAACCATTCAAATCGTCTAACAACCAATCTTCTATGCTTGTTTTTGCTTCAATCCGACAAAAATGTGAAACATCGTAGTAGTCTTTTAAATTCTTTTCAACCTTATCCCATTCTGGTCTCAACTTTATCCCTTTTTCCAAAACATCCGTATCGTATTCACAGACAACAGTATCAAACGTAACAGGAGATTTTGAGGTTAATTTTATCCTCTTTAACCCCTGTTTCATTTTCTTTTCTTCCGGAAATCCATGTGTATTTATTATCTTTACCTGTTTTTTAAAGTCTTTACTGCGATAATACTGGATTAATCCATCAATTATGATTTCATCAGCATCTCCTTCTACAAAAACGACTTTAATATTGTCAGATCTTTCTATTGTTTTCTTTTTTGTCATACCATCCACCTCCTATTATTAATTATTTGCGAAAAACTCTGATATCAAATCTTGGTCGCACTCCATATCCAACATTAAATCAAACAAGTATTCGCCCAATGACATTTCTCCTGCAGCTGCAATTTTCAATACATGAGACACTTTGGTCGTCTTTAATGTATGGAAATCAACAAAACCTTTTTCTGAAGGTAAGCCTATATATAATTGAGGAGCCGTCAAATATTTGACCAAATTAGGCGAATGACTAGTAAACAATAATTTGGTGTCACCTAAAAAATCTTTAATTGAAGAGAGCAAACTTTGCAACAGCCTTGGATGTATTGAGTTTTCCAATTCTTCAATAAGAAGCAATTGAGCACCATCTTTCTGAGCCATTACAATCTTAGTCAACAAATTCAGCAGTTTCATACTTCCAGTTGAAAGATATTGGAACCGTGTCTGTTGATTATTGTTCCTTTCTTTTACAATGACATCGTATTGGTCTGGTAATTCAAAAGGAGCATCTTTATCAACTTTCAAGTTTAATTTATTGATAACAATTGGATTAATCGTTTCGATTGTAGGAATAAGATTCGTGATTGATGATATCAAATACTCAAATGTGTCTTTGTCCTTTTGCTTTAATTCATATAAATATTGAGCGAGGTCATATCCTAATAATAATTTTTGTTTACCATCCCTTACTGTCACTCGTGGTGCAAAAAGTTCTTCAGGATCCGACAGGGTATCAATACCCCTTACTTCTATATTCTTAATTGTTTCAATATAATTATGGTAAAACAAATCATCATAATTATATAATTTATTTAGAACTAATTCATTAGAATCAATATATAACTCCTTGTCACATCTGCCAGATGAGCTGGGAGTATATTTTGCATTATTGCTATCAGTTCTTTGTATCAATTTAGTAAACTTTGCTTTTGTTCCATTTTTAGTTTTAATTTTCAGATACTCCTCAATAATCTGTCCTTCAGTTTCTACTCCTTTTTCATTCCTCCTATTTCTTTTCCAATCAAAACTAAACCCATAAATAAAATCTGTATTATCATCAATCTTCCCCTCTTCCACAAATACATATGGCTTTCCCGCTATTCCCTTGTTTATGGAAATACACGACTTATCGCCCATCATATTAATCCTATCTCCCGGTATGGTTTTAATGAATTGAAAAGCAAATGCAATAGCTGCCATTGCATTGCTTTTACCATAGTTGTTTGGAGCTAATAATGAAGTAATATCTTTAAGGTCTATTGAAAAAGAATCAATATTCCTAAATCCTTTAATTGAAATTTTGTTTAATGAAACCATAATTCCCAAATGTTTAATGAATGATGCCGCAAAGATATAAAATATTTTTATATATGCAATAAAAAATTGCATTTATTTTAAAATATTTTTTGTTTTTATTTTTTCAAAACCTAATTAGATACTCTATTCTAATTATTAAAAATGCCCTTTTAAATTTAATATTTAATCACAATTCTCTGACAATCAACATTTTAACACACAAATAAAGATTAAACAGATTTAAATCTTCTTAAAATATATCTTCAATACAAATGCCATTAAAAAATCTTGCACCTTATTAAAATAAGGTGTATTTTTGCAGTTACAAAAAATTGACAAAATGAACAAACTTATCGCTCCATCGTTGCTTTCAGCTGACTTCCTGCATCTGTCGAAGGATATTAACATCGAAAGTTATGGACATCCACTGGTCTGATAAACGTTGGTATTCCTTTGTCTTATTATACCTCAATCATAGCCGAAGGGTTAAAACCATTCATCAGATGTTCTCTGTGAGATATGTAGCCCAATTGATTGGATAATATGAGAGTGTCACCTATTTGCGCTTTGATGTTGCGATGCGAATGTCCATAAATCCAGTAATCAATGCGGTTATTGGAAATAAACGTGGCCAACTCAACCGTGAATGCACCATTGATGGTGCTGTTCTGAAATTCTGCTGCCGTGCATAATTGTGTGGGGACATGATGCGTGAGGACGATAATTTTTTTAGCGTCACTCTCGGAAATGGCTTGTTGGATGAATGTGAGGCAACGCTCATGTTCCTTGTTGAATTCATCTGCTGTTAGTCGATGTCCATCATACATGATGCGATAGAAGTCGCTGACATTCCGTTCCGTCAGGAATGCATCGTACGGCTCTATCTTCGACCATAATGTTGATACAATTATATCTATGCCGTCAAGATTAACCACGCTGTTGTAGTATGCATGAATATTGTGACGAATCTGCTTGCGGAAACCGTTAGGCATAGCATGAAGATCGTAATAACCGTAAAAGTCGTGATTGCCCAGGCACACTATAACCTGGTTGTAGTGCTTGCTTGCCCAATCCCAGAATTTATATGCTGAATACGTATCGTTTTTCGAGTCTGGTAAATCAAGATATGCCGTATCGCCAGCGATAAGCAAAATATCCCCCGTAACCTCCAGAGGATGTTCTTCGATCCATTGACGATTTTGAGGGAACTCCAAATGCAGGTCGCTGACATACTGAATGCGTATGCCGCTAGTCGTACCTGTAGCACTTTGTGACATTTGGTCAGAATGCATGTGTTCCCGTTTTAAAACAACCCCTTCAAATCCTCTGTCGTCAACCCATTGAAATCGCCGGAACTCATGAAGCCACCGACCATGTTGGTTCTGTCTAAGCCGTTTAAAAATGTCACAAGCTCGTCTTTTGAGTGAACCACCTGCAAATCCGGGCGTTGGAAGCCTTTAACTATTCTTTCATCGGTCATCATCTCCAACTTCTTGATGGCGACTGCATGCGGATCATAGAAGACGACTGCACGGTCGCAATTGTCGAGGCAATGTGCGTAATGGTCGATGAAGACCTCGCTGAGGCTGCTGTAAGTGTGCAACTCAAAGACAACCAATAAGTTCTTGTTTGCATATTGTTCCCTTAAAGCTTTCACTGTTGCCAAAACTTTGGAAGGTGCATGTGCAAAATCACGGAACACAAGGTTGCCTTTGGCTTTGTTTTCAAACAGCAACTCTAGTCTGCGAGCGGCGCCTTTGAAGGTCTTTATCGCCTCATAAAACTGCTCGTCGCTGATGCCGACTTGTTTGGCAACATAACGTGCAGCGTTGATATTCTTCATGTTATGCTCACCGAAGATCTGCACCTTCTCCTCTTTTCCGTCAGGCATAATCAAAATGGTGTCGTCGCCGTAGGTTTTGTATGGATGAATCTCGTAGCCATACGTTGGAACTGTTGCGTTTTCCGCTATTTTCTTAGCTTCGACATCATTGCTGTCGTAAATCAGGCAGCCGCCTTTTTCAATGGTATTTACAAAGATTCTGAACTGCTCAAGATAGCAGTCGAATGTCGGGAAAACATTTACATGATCCCAGCCGATGCCTGAAATTACTGCGATATGCGGATGATATTTATGGAATTTCGGCACTCTGTCGATAGGCGAAGTAAGATATTCGTCGCCCTCGATGACCATATATTTAGCGGTCTCGCTGAGGCGAACCATCACGTCGAAACCTTCGAGCTGTGCTCCAACCATGAAGTCGGTCTCGATGCCAGCCTGCTTCATCACATGCAGAATCATCGATGTTATCGTCGTCTTACCGTGACTGCCGCCAATCACGATACGGATTTTGTCTTTACTTTGCTCGTAAAGATATTCGGGATATGAATAAATCTTAAGTCCAAGTTCTTGTGCGCGAACGAGTTCCGGGTTGTCGATGCGGGCATGCATTCCCAAAATCACAGCCTCATATGAGTCGTCTAAAATCTCAGGATGCCAACCGAATTCCTTCGGCAAAATACCTTCTTTTTCAAGACGTGTTCTTGATGGCTCAAAAATCTCATCGTCAGAACCTGTTACTTCGTAACCCTTTCTGTGTAAAGCGATTGCAAGGTTATGCATCGCGCTTCCGCCTACTGCAATAAAATGGACTTTCTTCATATTTTATTTTTTGATGACAATTCTTTGTGAAGTTGTTATTCCGTTGATATTCTTGACATTAACAACATACAAGCCTTCTTCAAACGCTGATGTGTCAACCGATTCCACATTACCCGATTTTGAATATACAATCTGACCTAATGCGTTGTAAATCATTACTTCACAGATATCTTCGCCTACGATGTTAATCTGATTTGAGGCGGGATTCGGGAAAATTGTCAAATAAGATGATGAATTCTCTTCAACGCCGGCATTTTCACATGTAAACTCGACTGCATACTTATTGGTGAATACGTTCATATTTGAACCAAACTGCATGAAAATATCGTTGTTGGCATCTTTAATAACACCCAAACCGTTGCCGCAACCATCGGCATTAGGGCTGATAGCGCTTATTTGATAGCAACCATTCGAAGGAATTGACACATAAAACTTGTATGCATGACCACCTTGATCAAAGTGCCACTCTCCTGCTATCTCATTGGTTTCCATGTTTTTGAGCTGCATATAGAATCTGTCTGGATCTGAAGCTGATTTCACTTGGAAGTACAGGTCACCAGGATGTGACTCTGCTGATTCAATACCAATCGACAAATAATTGTCAAATGGATAAGCATCGTCATGGTTATTGATCTTTTTTACATTGAAATTCAAAGTGTTAGCTCCTTGAATATCAAATTCCGGCATAATAACTTCTGCTGTTTCGCCTTGCGGAAGATTTCCGGTCCAGTTGTATGTATTTATAACATTGCTGTTCTCATCCTTAACTTCAATTTCCATTGATGTAACTGTCTCAGTACCAAATGTTTTTATCTTCAAACTCGGGTCAATTTTTCCTGAACAGTTTTTGGTGATAACCGAACCTATTTTGCGAAGTGCCACGTCATAACTCACATTTTCAGGCTCCAGTGAGATTCTCACTGCCTGGAACACTTCCTTTGTTGAGAAGCTTTGCACCCAAGCCACAAGATGCATGTTTTCCTTAGGAAATCCTGCCATATCAAACGTTTCGGTAACTGTCATTGACTCTCCTGAAAAAGCAGTACCATTCTGAGTTGGAATAAGATCGCGGGTAACAGCATTGAGTTCACTCATGCCTTGCCAGTTTTTCTGAATACGTGATTCAGTCAAAGCAATCATGACTTTAAGGTTTGCCGCACTGCAATCGCCCACTTTGTTAACCACAGCATTCACCTGACAAATCGAGCCTTCAAGATAATTATACGACAAATCGATTGTGAACGGGCTTGTCACATTGATGCGATTGTTGTACATGTTTTTGTATTGAGAATAATTTGTTTGGCTTGCGCTACCGCCACCAGACATAGTAAGAGTGCCGTCGACTTTTGCTGTAGGATAGCTGCTAATACCATAAAAATTAGCTCTTGCATTAGTTTCTGTAGTGTAAAATTCAGGAGTTGAGAATGCGCTTGTGTGTATTGCCACCGGAGCAACCGCAAGACCTTCTTCCATCATCTGGTTGATGGCATTGGCCGCTGCAGGGCAATAAGGACAATTGACACCTGTGAAAATTTCAAACAAAACACATTCACGTGCTACGTTTTGCGCTGATAATGAGCCTAATAACATAAAGGCTGCAATTGATAATAATATCTTTTTCATCTTTTTAAAATTTAACTGCTTATTAATATTTTACACTGCAAAGATATGAAAAATTTTCATATCTATTAAACTTTTAAACTACTAAACTATTAAACTAAATTTGTATTTTTGCATAAAATTTAGAATGATATTAGATAAGAATCTGATAAAGCATTTCAGCGATTATCTCCGCCTTGAACAGTCGCTGTCTGACAATACAATCGATGCGTATTGCCATGATATTGAATTGTTTAGGGAGCATCTTGAAGATAGCGGACATTCTCTTTCAGTAACAGAAATCACGCATCGCGACATCGAGGATTTCTTCGCCAAGCTTTATGATTTGGGCATCGTGGCATCATCGCAGGCTAGGATTTTATCGGGAATCAAAAGCTTTTACAGATATCTGATTCAGGAGAAGATTTGCGAGGAAGACCCTAGCCTGCTTGTCAGCTTTCCGTCGATCGGGCGGCACATCCCGGAGGTTTTGAGTTATGAGGAAATCGTGGCAATGCTCGACAGCATCGATTTGAGTCAGCAATTTGGGCATCGCAACAAAGCGATCATTGAGGTGATGTACGGATGCGGGCTTCGTGTATCGGAAGTTATTTCATTGAATATCAGCGATATATATACCAAAGACGAATTCATCCGCATCATCGGAAAGGGCGACAAGGAAAGACTCGTCCCAATCGGCAAGAAAACGCTTAAAGAACTGATGCTTTACACTCGCGGCGAGCGTCTTCATCAGGACATCAAGCCAAAGTTCACCGACAAAGTGTTCATCAGCGCGCGAGGCACAAGCCTCACACGCCAAAGTGTGTTTCTTTTAGTAAAAAGTCTCGCCGAAAAAGCCGGAATAAAAAAGACTATAAGCCCTCACACGCTGCGACATTCGTTTGCCACGCATCTTCTCGAAGGCGGCGCCGATTTGCGTGCAGTCCAACAAATGCTAGGGCATTCAAGCATTTCGACAACCGAAATATATACTCACGTCTCAGATGAATATCTGCGTCAGGTGATAATGGAGTTTCATCCGCGCTGGCACTCCCAGAACACCTCTACCAACTGATTATTATCGAAATAAAAGTCGAGATTAAGCTCTTCGTAAGTAATACAGTCGCCGTCTTCCTTGTCTTCGACATAGTCTTCACAGCCATTTTGCTTCATCAGCTCAACAATCTCATCTTTGTTCAAATCGAAGATTTTAGCGCCGAAAAGCTCACTTTTTTCGTTGAAAGTGTAGAAGTTTGATAGACGCATCTCCGTGTCGCCCTCGAAATAGGCTGAAAAATCATTGTCTTCATAGTCGAGAACCACAACATGGCTTTCGTCTTCGTAAGCCGAATCGATTTCCTCTTGATTTGTAGGCTGTCCAAGCAATTCAACCACGTCATCGATTGGCATGCCGAAATGAAGGTCGCCGTATCCTTTTAAAGGTTCTATTTTGAAATTTTCCATCATAATGTTTATGTTTTTATTTATTCGAATCTTATTGATTTTGAAGGTCTTACATTATTAATTAGCATAGTCGGCAAAAGCAGCATCAGCACCCAAAGAAGCATAGTGCCAATGTTCAAAGCCAAGATATGCCATATATTAAGTTCTATCGGGACTGCTGAAAGATAATACGATTCGGGCGAGAGCGAGATAAAACTGGTGTATTTTTGAATTAGGCAGAACCCGATTCCGATGACATTTCCGATTAAAATACCTATTAATAAAATGCTGCACGAACGTCGCAAGAAAATGCTTCTGATGAGTCCGTTGCTCGCTCCCATCGCTTTAAGCAAACCTATGGTTGAGGTTCGTTCAAGTATGATTATCAGCAACATACTGATTATCGTGATGCCAGCAACGAGCAGCATCAGCACTATGATTATCACCACATTCATATCCTGAAGCGACAGCCAATCGAAAATCTGCGGATATGTCTCCATCGCCGAATAAGAAACGAGTTCCGTTGGGATGCTATAATAAATCTGGTGGTTGTAATCGCTGATATTATCTTCGTTGTCAACCCAAATCTCCAGATGCCCTATTTCGCCGTTTTTCCAACCGTTCAAACGTCTGATTTGGTTCAAATCACAAAAAACGAAACGCTCGTCGCATTCCTGAAGTCCGGTCTCATAAATACCTTTCACGACAAATTTCCTGCCGCGAGCCTTCATGTCGTTGTCGACGAACCAGATTCGCACATCGTCGCCCACCTTCAACTTCATCTTATGAGCGATGATATTTGAAACCACAACATCGTTAGAACGCTCATTCTCAATGTATTGCGGCGTTTCTCCGTCAATGAGATAATAATTTATGTAGTTCCAATTGTAATCAACGTCAACGCCCTTCAAAACAACGGCTTGAATCTCATCATCAGTCTTGATTATGCCGGCTTTGTTTGCCGTTTTGTGCATATTTTTGATGAAAGGCTTGTCGAGACGCGCTTTTAAAACGCTGTCAAAAACAAACGGAGCCTCCTCTATCGACTCGTTCTGGTTCAGCGCCTGAACGTGAATCGGAGCCACGAAACCGATAACTTTATCCTTTATCTGATTCTTGAAACCGACGACTACAGCTATGGAAATCAACATGATAGCGATGCCGAGAGCCACACTTGCGACAGCAATACGCATCACCGTCGAAGACAGATTTTCTTTCGACAACGAAAAAATTCTTTTCGATATGAATGTCGCCGCGTTCATTTTTTTCTTATCATTGCAAAAATAAAAAAATATCGGATATGTCGAGAATATTTTTGGTTTTATTTCTTATAATATCGTATATACCATTGAATATCAGCGCACAAGAACTAAAACTTCTTGATGCCAAAGATGCGGTTTCTGGTGCTTCGAGGATGGAAATGTATCTACCGATGCTTAAAAACAAGGCTGTCGGCGTGATTGGAAACCATACAAGCATAATGGACAACGGCACGCATCTCATCGACACATTGCTTAGTTATGACGTGAATATTGTCAAGATTTTCACTCCGGAGCACGGTTTTCGCGGCACTGCCGACGAAGGCGCTTCCATTGCTTCAGGCGTTGACGAAAAAACAGGCATTTCTATCGTTTCGCTTTACGGTAAGAATAAAAAACCTACTTCAGAACAGCTGAAAGATGTCGACATTCTTGTGTTCGACCTTCAGGACGTCGGTTGCCGGTTCTACACCTACATCTCGACTATGACTTACGTTATGGAAGCCGCTGCCGACAACAATATTCCTGTTATTGTCCTTGACCGTCCGAACCCTAACGGTTTTTACGTGGATGGTCCCGTGCTCGAGTCAGAGAATGCTTCATTCGTCGGAATGCATTGTGTACCAATTGTTTACGGCTTAACCATCGGGGAATACGCCTTGATGATAAATGAAGAAAAATGGCTCAACGACGGTTTGCAATGCGATTTGACGGTGATTCCGCTTGGAAACTACGACAGAAACGCCATTTACAAGCTTCCGGTGAAGCCTTCGCCAAACCTTCCGAATTGGGAATCGGTTTACCTCTACCCTTCGCTCTGCCTGTTTGAGGGCACAAACGTCAGCGTCGGGCGCGGCACAGAGACGCCTTTTCAAGTTTATGGGCATCCGAATATGGCCGATGACTTTGTTTTTGTGCCGAGAACCGCTGAAGGTCACCGAGCACCACTTTATTCCGACAAAGAATGCCATGGCAAAGACCTTCTGGAATATGCCCATCGCTATAGAAACAACGAGAAACAGCTTAATCTCTCTTGGATTTTAGATGCGAGAAATCAGTTGAAAAACGACGATAAATTCTTCAACAACTATTTCATAAAATTGGTTGGCGTTGCCGATATGCAACAAAAAATCAATTCCGGAATGTCGGAGGATGAAATTCGTTCATCGTGGCAGACCGGAATTGACAACTATCTGAAAATCAGAGAGAAATATCTGATTTATTAGTACATTCTCTTGCCTGGATATACTTCGAGAGCTTTTCCAAGAATCATCATGGCGTCTTTCAAGTCGTCGCAGTTGAGGCAGTAGCTCAAACGCACTTCCTGACGGCCGAGACCGATTGTTGAGTAAAAACCGCTTGCAGGTGCGAGCATCACAGTCTTGCCTTCATAGTTGAAGTCGGTGAGCAACCACTTGCAGAACTTGTCGGAATCGTCGATTGGAAGATGTGCCACGATATAGAAAGCGCCTTTTGGTGTCGGGCAGTAAGCGCCAGGAATCTTGTTGATACCTTCGACGCAAACATCACGACGTTTCACGTATTCGGCAACTATGGCGTCGAAATATGAAACCGGGGTGTCGAGAGCTGCTTCACCAGCCACCTGACCGTATGTTGGAGGCGACAAACGAGCCTGAGCGAATTTCATTGCAGTGTTGATGACCTCACGGTTACGGGTCACCATACGACCGACGCGGATACCGCAAGCGCTGAAACGCTTTGATACTGAGTCGATTAAGATAACGTTATCGTCAACACCCTTGAGGCTCATCGCTGAATGATGGACTGAGCCGTCGTAGCAGAACTCACGGTAAACCTCGTCAGAAATAAGATAAAGGTCATATTTCAGAATGATCTGACGCAGATTTTCCATTTCCTGTTCTGAATAAAGGTATCCTGTAGGGTTGTTAGGGTTGCAGATAAGGATAGCCTTTGTATGCTCGGTGATAGCTTTCTCAAAGTCCTCGATTGGAGGCAAAGCGAAGCCGTTGCTGATCTCAGAATAGATAGGACGTACGCGCACTCCTGCTGTCTGAGCAAAGCCGTTATAGTTAGCGTAGAACGGTTCAGGGATGATAATCTCATCGTCCGGGTCCATGATAGTCTGGAAAGCGATCGACAAAGCCTCTGAAGCGCCGTTTGTAACGATGATGTCGTCTGGAGTGACTTTGATGTTCAGTCTGTCATAATATTCGCAAAGTTTCTTTCTATATGAAAGGGTACCTGCTGAATGCGTGTATTTAATAACTTTTTCGTCATAATTCTTGACAGCTTCAAGAGCATATGGAGTTGTCGCGATATCTGGCTGACCGATATTCAGGTGATACACATGAATACCTCTTGATTTTGCTTCGTCGGCGAAAGGCACAAGCTTTCTGATTGGCGAAGCCGGCATGAATTGGCCTTTTTTAGAAATTTTCGGCATAATATAATTAGGTATTAGTTATTCGTATTCAATGGAGTTCCTATTGTTTCCATCTTCAAAGGAGCCGCGTCTGTTGGCTGAGCTTCGACGTTGCCTTTGATATGCAGTTTTACTTCTTTGTTAATCAAAGCATTAGAAAATATTGTGACATATTTGTTGAAATTGCCTGAGCGGTCGGTGTTTTTATAAGTCACTTTGATAACGTTTGACTCGCCTGGGAGGATTGGCTGTTTTGGCCATTCCGGAACTGTGCAACCGCATGATGATTTAGGCTGTGTAAGGATAAGCGGTTCATTGCCGGTGTTAACAAACACAAACTCATATGAGCCGTTACCTTTGAACGGTATGTTGCCAAAATCGTGGCTTGTCTCTTTGAATGTGATTTCCGGACCGTTTTGTTTTTCAACGCTTTCTTCGTTTTGAGCGAATGCCATTGTGCCCATCAAAAACAATGTGCAAATTAAAACAAACAACTTTTTCATATCGATCTAATTTTAATTTTTCAAACTACAAAAATACAAATATTTCTTATATGAAGCGACAAAAATAAAATTTTTA
>JAFYIE010000076.1 GCA_017538795.1 Bacteroidales bacterium
AGGTGGTGCGCCAAGTGATTGAAGATGAGCTGCATATCAACATCCCGATTGCGGGTCTCGCCAAAAACGACAGTCACCGAACAAACGAGCTTTTATTTGGTTTCCCGCCTCGCATAGTGCAGTTGAAACCCAACTCCAGCGCATTCCACCTGCTGTCACAGATTCAAGAAGAGGTACACCGTTTCGCGATTAGTTTCCACCGCAAAAAATTCGAGAAAGGCTTTGTGCACTCCGAACTCAACGACATCAAAGGAATAGGGAAAACCACAGCCGAGAAACTGCTTCTCGAACTGAAATCTGTAAAAAACATTAAATCTACTGATTTACAAAAGCTTAGTGATATTATCGGTCCCGCAAAGGCGAAAATCGTCTTCGAGCATTTTCACTAATTCTTCATCTTTGCCAGACGAGTCTCCACCGAATCCATAATCCTCATAAGTGTCTGTGGCTCAACGTCATAGTAATACGTCATATTCTCTTTAAAGACGGAATCGGCAATACCGTAATGCGCGAAAACCGTGTCGTAATATTGTTTCAGATATTCCGTCTTCTGGTTGGCGTTTTTCTTATAGCCTATCGTCGCCTCCATAAGCTGAACATCCATCAGGATGTCAACCATCTGAGACTCAGAGAGAAACACAGCTGGGGCTGGTCTTTTCTTCTCGCTGTCACAGCTGAAGAAAAAGCAAATGACGAACAATAAAAGCAGTGCCTTTTTCATTAGTTTCCAACTTCCGATAAGAACTGAATCCTCATCAATCTCACTTCTTCTTCTTCATACTCATTCTCTCCAAGGGTCTTCATCGCCGTCTCAAGGTTGTCTGACTCAGCCTCTCTGAAGTATTGAATGATATCTTCCTGGTGATATTGGTCAATGTTATCGCGAGTGTAATAGCTTATGTCGAGATGCGTTCCACTTGCCACGATGCTCTCGATTTCTGTCAAGAGCTCGTCGAATTCGAGGTTCTTTGAATAAGCGATGTCTTCAAGCGGGATCTCCTTGTCGATGTTTTGTATGATACTGATTTTCAATGCCGACTTGTTCACCACCGACTTCACCACCATGTCGTTCGGACGAGTAATCTCATTTTCTTCGACATATTCTTTGATAAGGTCGATAAACGGCTGACCGAACTTCTGTGCTTTTCCGGCGCCGACGCCAGCAATCTGCGTCAGTTCCTCCATCGTGATAGGATATTGAATAGCCATATCCTCCAGCGACGGATCTTGGAAGATCACGAAAGGCGGCAGGTTTTTCTTCTTAGCGATGGTCTTGCGAAGGTCTTTCAGCATCGAGAACAAGGTCTTGTCGGTACCTGAGTCCTTCGAAAGTGCCACTCTTTCTTCATCGAATTCGTCTTCATCACCCTTGTCGTAGTCGTGGTCCATTGCCACCATCACTGGATAAGGTTTCTTGATGAAGTCTTTACCTTCTTTTGGCACTTTCAAGATGCCGTAATTATCGATATCCTTTGTAAGCAGCTTATTTACAAGGGCTTGACGTATTATCGAAGTCCAATATTTCTCATCGTGGTCGTCGCCGGCTCCGAAATACTCGTTAGTGTCGTGCTTCGCTGTCTTGATGTCGCCAGTCTCTTTACCCGCCAGAAGCTCTGAGATATGCTTAGTCTTGAACAGCTGTTTAGTTGCCAAAACGGCCTCGATGACAAGCTTAATATCCTCCTGACCATCGAAACGCACCTTCGGATTCAGGCAGTTGTCGCAAGCGCCACAGTTTTCCTTGTCGTATTCCTCACCGAAATAATGAAGCAACAGTTTATGTCTACAAACTGGCGATTCAGCGTATGTCACAGTCTCGTTCAGCAGCTCGCGTGCAATCTCTTGTTCTGCGACGTTCTTGCCTTTGTTGAATTTCTCGAGTTTATGAATATCTTCATAGTCGTAGAAAGCTATGCAGTTGCCTTCACCGCCGTCACGACCGGCACGACCTGTCTCCTGATAGTAGCCTTCAAGGCTCTTTGGGATGTCGTGGTGGATCACAAAACGGATGTCTGGTTTGTCGATACCCATTCCGAAAGCGATGGTAGCCACGATGACGTCGACTTCTTCCATCAGGAACTTATCCTGATTCTCCTTACGTGTCTGGCTGTCCAGACCGGCATGGTATGGCAAGGCTTTGATGCCGTTAACTTGCAGAGTCTCAGCGAGTTCCTCC
>JAFYIE010000006.1 GCA_017538795.1 Bacteroidales bacterium
CTCCTTTAGTTGAAACCGTTGCAGAGTATTTTTGATATGAAATATTACTAGTATCAATGTTTTTGACTTTTTGCTTGAATTCGATCGGGAGTTCAATATCATTCCCCGAGAACAATGATTTATATTTTTCTATTAAATCATTTGCCAAATCTTTTAAATCCAATAAAGGGTCCATTATAATAACTGTTTAATTATTTCTTCTGCGATTCTTTTAATAACAGGAACAGCCACACTGTTTCCAAATTGATGATATGCTTCTTTTTTAGAAACGACTATTTTGAATTCGGGATTGGAATCATTATAGTTTTGGTGACTTCTAATTATTTCTCTCTAACAATCAAATAAATACAAGCAAAAATCAGCCAAAATTTGCACCTGTTTTCCCCGTTTACGTTAATATGTCGTTAAACATATTTTTTTATAAAACAAAACAACCGTAATCCATTGTTATTCAAATAATTATTTGTATATTTGCAGAAAATTTGAACGAACAATGAACAAACAGAAACTGGCATACAAAAAACTGGGTAACGTCAGCCTTTTTGACAACGAAGAAACCCTGGACAAGCTCAACTCCTTGGGAAATCCTCTGGAGAGACTTTCAAAAGTGATTGACTTTGAAATGTTTAGAGATGAATTGGAAGAGGGACTTTACAAGGAGAGATTCACCACGGTGGGTGCCAAACCTTACGACTATGTGCTGATGTTCAAGATTCTCGTGCTCCAAAGGATGTACCACCTCAGCGACGAACAGACAGAGTACCAGATCCGTGACCGACTGTCGTTCCGCGACTTCCTCGGTCTGGCCAGCGGCGACAGGGTGCCCGATGCACGGACTATATGGGTGTTCAGAAAAGAGCTGACGGAGAAAGGGCTTTTTGACGCACTGTTCGACAAGTTCAACCAGCACCTCAGGGACAACAATCTGATTATGAATGAGGGAATTATCATCGACGGCAGTTTTGTGGAGGTGCCGCGCCAGCGCAACAGCCGTGAGGAGAACAAGCTCATCAAAGAGGGAAAAGGAGACGAGCTCTGGAATGCGGAAGAGGGGGACACGGAGGATGACAAAAAACACAAGGCCAACAAGAAGCGCCACAAGGACACGGACGCGCGATGGACGAAGAAGGGCGGTGAGAAGTTCTATGGCTACAAGGCACATGCCAAGATAGACGCCAAGAGCAAGTTGATCAAGAAGTGCGTGGCCACGGATGCTTCGGTGCACGACTCAAAGCCCACAAAACAACTTGTGGATGAGAGTGATAGAGGACAGACTCTTCATGCCGACAGCGCATATATCGGCAAGGGGGTGAAGCGGGTGATGCGGAAATACAACCTGAAGGACAGGGTCATCAAACGCAATGTGAGAGGAAAGAGAATCAGCAAGTGGCAGGAAACCATCAACCGGAAGAACGCCAAGATGCGGGCACGGGTGGAACATGTGTTCGGGTACATGGAGGAGAGCATGCACGGGATGCACAGCCGGGCGGTCGGTTTTCTCCGAAATGCCGCCCAGATAATCTTCACGTGTCTGGTCTACAACATGTTGAGATATGAACAAATCAAGAGATTAGGTATGAATTGATATTTGTAACAAATTGACAATCAATGTGTTACCCCCTCCATTTTTTAATAAAAAATTTACCTCAAACCCTTGTAAATCAGAAAATAATATGTAA
>JAFYIE010000077.1 GCA_017538795.1 Bacteroidales bacterium
GGCAATTACGGACTTGCCTTTATGCCTATCATCGACAAAATTTTTGAGGTCGGTTTTGACAAGCTCCGCGAAGTGTATCAAAACCTTGTAGACCTTTTCACCGCAAAATATCCCGAATTGCTCAACGAGTATTGCCGATACATGGCAATTATCACTCTTGCCGATACTCTCCTGAACTCTGCACTGTTCGGCAACACGGTAAAGCTTGCAGACGGTAGGATAATAAAAGCGATTGATGATGCGGTACTCAATGCGAAAGAAATTTTCAAGCTCATTCCAACGACCACCGAAATTTCCGATACAGCAAGAGAAAAGGTTTTCATTCTCGGCTTCATTGCACAGAACCAGAATCGCTTCATTGGCGGCAATGTTGACGTAAACAAAATGCAGATGATTTATGGCAAACTTGATACCGATTTCATTTACATCACGGTCGCGGCGTTGAAAAAAGCTTGTGCCGATGAAGGATTCGATTATCGAAAACTTGTCGCGGACTTGGTCGACGACGGCTTTTTCGTTCCGAGTGACAAAATCAAAAAAGGTTATCGCAAGCCACTCACGACCGTCCAGAAGAAAATCGGCAAAGCCAATACGGACTGCTACAGAATCAAGCGGCATGTATTCGACGGCGACGAGTAAAAACTCCCCTGTTTCCGCTCTCAAGGGAAGGAAACACGGGAGTTTTTTTGTGCGCAAAAGGGTAGGATAAAAAAGGTAGGATAAAATTTGGGCAGGTAGGATACTTTTAGCGATTATCCTACCATTATCCTACCTCCTCGACCATCGTAGGAATCTTGATATGACGCCATTTATAGGCACAAAAATAGATATAGGTAGGATAGTAGGATAAGTAGGATAAAAAAAAATGCTCCTCTGGCAAAAAAAAATATGCACGCGCACTTTAGGTTGCTGTAGTCACCTGTTTTGCGTGCGCGCACTTTTTTTTTCTCTATATGCTTATAAAAAAGTATCCTACCTGTCCTACTATCCTACCACATGCCAATAAAGCGCGTCAAGACGCCATTTATAGCTAAAAATTTGGTAGGATACTTTTGCCTGTATCCTACCTTTTCGATTTCTGCTGTATCCTACCGTTTCAAAGATTGGCGTTCTGACGCCATTTGTGGCTGTAGGCATGAGGTAGGATAATTATCCTACCTTTTATCCTACCTCCTCAAAAACAGCGTTCTGACGCCACTTGTAAGGCTGATTTTGGTAGGATAGTTATCCTACTTTTTATCCTACCTTTTTCGAGGAAATTTATCCTACCTTTTTTGGAAGAGCGTTTCTCTTGCTGTGTCAGAGAATGAGCAAGAAAAAACCGGCGAAGTTTTTTACTCCGCCGGCAGTAATTCTGATAGCTGAGGTGACAGACCTAATAGCCAATCTGTTTCTACATTGAGTATTTGCGACAGTGCGATTAAATTCTTAATGCTGGGTTCGCGCTTTCCTCCTTCATATGCGCCTATTAGAGATATTGAAGCTTCTAGTTTTTTTGCGATGTCAGCACGGGTGAATCCGCGCAATTTGCGTATCATCTTAACTCGTTCGCCAAAGAGTTTTCGTCGTTCTTCTTCCGATAGTTTGAGAGGATTTGTCGTAACAAGGAGAGTCGGATAAGTTGTCGTTAAACTTTCTTCATCCGATTTGCTAAGTTTTTTGTTGAAGCGTTCAAAGTTAAGCAAGCCAGTAGCGATAGCAGTTAAAGGATATTGGCTAAGTTCTTTAGCGAGTTCGCCATTAGTCATAGTTTCTCCCTCTCTTGTAGTTTATTCTGATAGACATTATAAAGCGGGGCGGGCTTAGAATCAATCTTTACGGCGTTTTGATAGGAAGTATTTCGTTAAAGTTCTTTCATTCTCGCCATGAATTCATCAAAGGAGAGTGCGCCGTCGAGAGGATTAGAATCAAAAACCATGAAATAACCGAAAGAGTCGGAACCGGCTTTAGCTTCCCATATTTTG
This sequence comes from Bacteroidales bacterium, assembly GCA_017538795.1. Taxonomy (GTDB): domain Bacteria; phylum Bacteroidota; class Bacteroidia; order Bacteroidales; family F082; genus Limimorpha. The sequence goes on from JAFYIE010000077.1 coordinate 1,965, forward strand.
CCGAGTGCAATTTTTTGTTTGGAGTCAGAGTTATCGCGGTCGTCGCCTTTGGCTTCGATGAGTAAAACAAAACCGCTTTTCATGCGGACGATAAAGTCAGGATAGTGATTGATGAAACCGTTCAAGCAGAATTCTTTTTTTGAGCGATTGCGATGCCACCAGAGAACGTTATCAAGACGAGTCAAAGCGGAGGCAATGAGAAATTCAAGGTTGTTTACTTTCTCCTCAGCGACGTAAAGCGAATTGTTCCAGTTCCTTTCAAAGTTTGTGGGAGAAATGGTCGACGGCAATTTGTAGGCGGGCTTGACGAAAATTTTTCTTGAGTCGACCATAGCGAGAAAATTCTTCTTAGCATGAGCGGTCATCAAGCTTTCAATTTTGTCACGAATCTTTTTAGCGTAAGCACCAGAGTGTTGAACAGCTTCGCGTAAACGTTCTTTTTCAAAACTGGAAACGATTTTGGTGACGTAGCGGGAGATTTCTTGTGTGGGAGGATAGTTCCCCTTGTCGAGGATAGTAACCAACTTAGCGACACATTGGCGAATTTGTCCGTCAGAAGGTAGGTCGTCGAAATACTCAAGAAAAGCTTGAACTTCAGAGTCGGAGAGGAATTTGAAACGAGGAAAGTCTTCGCGGTCGTGAACGTCGAAGGAGACAATCTCATAATTCAAGTTGTCGAAGTTGATGACGGTATCTTTGTCGGCGAGAGAAAAGTTGGTACGAAACATAGTTTTATCAACTTTCAAGTCAGTCGTGCCTTCAAAGTGGCTGCCGGTATCTTCTCTGCAGAAAAACTGCGGAAGCGTTAGTTCGAGAGCGTCGTTGAATTTATCGCGAATAGGAAAGGAAGTCATGTTTTCTAACTCCTCATGAGAAACAGTAGTTGTGTTGCTATCATTATTGGCTTGATAATTTTGGTGAGCCACAAGAGCTTGTTGAGTCATATCCTTGACGGAGTTATCTGGCGGAAAGGTATCAAGGATTTCAACAGGAACGTCCTCGTGTTTCGTAATTTGTTGATTAGCTGAATGAGATTGAAAGAGATTAGGTTGTTTGGGATTAGTTTGTTCGGCTTGAGTGCCTTCAACTGCGTAAGAGTTTTGGTCGGCAACTCTGTATTCGTGTTCGCTAAAACCAGCGGCATTCAATCCGATGACAATTTTATCGAGGGTTTGCCGAAAGTCAGCGAAAGAAGTGAAGACGTAGCTCATGTTTAGAAGGTCGTTGGAGAAATTTTTGGTGAAAGGACGCCGGAGAATTCTACCAAGAATTTGTTCAACATCAATGGTAGAAGAGCGATTAGCAAGAGATGCGAGAATGTAGGCAAAAGGGCAGTCCCAACCTTCCTTGATAGCGTTGACCGTGATGATGTAGCGAATTGTACAATCGACGGACATTAAGTCGATGCCGCGCAGGTCGTTAATGTCGGCGGTCTTGATAGCGATTTGTTCAGACGGAATATGGTAATTTTGAATCAAATCTGCTTTAATTTTGTCGAAGGTAAGTCGGTCGCCTTTACCGTGAGCTTCTGCTTGAAACAAAATAATAGGACGAATGTTTTCAGAATGTCCGACCCGTTCGAGCATGTTGCGAAAGTCAATAGAGTCGGAAATAACGTCGTCTTGAGAGTGTCGGTTGTAAACGATGACGGGCAATTTAACCATGCCAGCCTGTTTGAGTTTCAGAGCAGGAACATAAGCAATAATGTTGCTCGTGTCCTTCGGTGTGGCGGTCAACTCTAAAATGAAACTGGGATTGAAGTTCTGTAACATATCCAAACTTAAGTCAGTAGTGGCGTGATGACTTTCGTCAACGATAACGACGGGTCTATAGTGACGAATGACATTGACCAAAGAAATTTCGTCTGTGTCGTCAAGTTGAGCTGAAAATTTTAACAGTTGCCCGTTTTGCTGATAAGCCTTGCGACCGTCCTTGTTGGAAGTGCGAAAAGAATCGTAGCTTAAAACCAGAATTGAGAGTTGCTCAGCGACTTCGGCTGGTGAAAAATTTTCTCCGGCAAGAAGTTGCGCCTTCGTGTAAATTTCAACCTGCCCGTTAAAGTCGTCGACCAGTCGCCTATGATAAGGGTGAGACGGGTCGCTGAGATTTTTATAAGTCTGCGCCAAGATAGTATCGGAAGGAACGAGCCAGACGACGACTTTGCTCTGAGTGGCGGGCAGTGCGTCGAAAATTTTTTTGAGACTTGCCGTAGCCATGAAAGTTTTACCGCCACCGGTCGGCACCTTGAAACAAACTTGAGGCACATGCGGGATATTGTTCTGATAAGGCGGTCTAGCGTTTACGTCACGCGACGCCCAAAATTCTTTGAAAGCTTCACTGATAGATTTATTTGTGTCGAGCAACAGCAGAAAGTCTTCAAGATTTTTAATTGCCAGAGCTTGATAGTCCTTGAGAATCATAAATCGTCACTCCAAAGCCGTTTGATGTCGCGAGGAATTTTTTTGAACGTGATAGAGTTTCTTAGCATGAATTCCTCGTCAAGCCCGCATTCGTCGGCATAAATTAAGTATCTGTCAGCTCGTTGCTCAATTGTGCGTAGGAAAGTCGCGTCCAAAATTGTTCGCTGGTCTCGGTCATAGTGAAAATAAATAGCCGTGTTGTTGAAATCGCCCAAGTAAGCAGGATTGTTGCTGGAAGGCTTTTTATATGGAGAGAGTGTTTCAGTGTACCACATGTATGCATGAATTTTTTCAACGTCGATATTCTCATTGAGGTTGCCTTGAATCATAAGTGGCTCGCTGACTTCATAGAAATCGAAACTGCCGCCTGTGCCCGCTGTCTGTCCGTAACCTTGAATGACGCGGCGCACGCGCTCGGCAGTGATTGTCTCAGCGTAATCTTCCATTTCGACGAGGATAAATTTTCTGTTGCCGCCGTCCTGTGCGTTGAGATTTAAGACGGCGTGAGCGGTGGTGCCGGAACCTGCGAACGAATCCAGCACGATTGAATTTTTGTCTGTTGCCAGTTGTAAAATTTTTTCAACAAGGCGAGGTGGTTTAGGCGTATCAAAAATGTTCTTGTCGCCGAAGATTGTTTGTAAAAGTTTCGTAGCTTCAGTAGCGGTTCCGCAATCATTGGCATCAAGCCATGAATTTGGAACCGAGCCAAGTTCTTGTTGTTCACTCAAAAAAACTTTTAGCTGAGGTTTTGCTTTGCCCGTTTTTCCAAAGATTATTCGACCGTCGGCGAATAATGTAGCAAATTTTTCAGGTTCAACTCGCCAATGTCTACCGTCGGGTGGCAAGAATTCTTCTCCAGTGTTAGGGTTGGTGATTGGATAAGTCAGGTTTGGTCGAACGTTCGGCGCATCAAAGGGGTCGGCTTTCCACGCGCCACGCGGATCGTTATCAGGATTAGAAAATTTTGTAGCGTCAATCGGCAAAGGATTGAATGCAAATTCTTTTATCGTGTACCAACGGTTGGCGTTTGAAGTTTTTAATCGACGGTCTTTCATGCGACGTTTCTTTGCGTAAACAACAATAAACTCGTGATTGATGCTCAAATCGGTATCATTTTGAAGAGACTGCCGTGACTGCCACGGTAATGAAGCGATAAAATTCTGGGCACCGAAAATTTCGTCGCAGATGAGTTTCAAGTTGGCTTGCTCGTTGTCGTCAATAGAAATAAAAATAGCTCCGTCATCAGCAAGCAATTTTTTTAGTAGCTTGAGACGAGGATACATCATGCCGAGCCATTTATCGTGACGGGAAAGGTCTTCGCCTTCTCTGCCGACAACTTCACCGAGCCATTTTTTAATCTGCGGAGAGTTGACTTTGTCGTTGTAAATCCAGCCTTCATTGCCAGTGTTATAAGGCGGGTCAATGTAGATGCACTTGATGCGCCCTTCGTATTCGGGCAGGAGCGACTTTAGCGCGAGTAGATTATCACCGTGAATAATTTTGTTCCCAGACTCTCCGCCGAAATTGTATTTGTGTTCAAGGACATGGAACGGAACAGCGTTTGCGTGATTGACAACTTTGTCTTTTCCAATCCAATTAAGTGTTGGCATTCTTTTTTGCACTATCTTTCTTTATCTATTGACAATTAACATTTTTTAAGAACTCTATAAAAATACGAAACGTATTCAGGTCATCAGTATCGTTTATTCTAGAATAGAGTTCCTCATAGTATTCCTTTGTAGAAACAGCCAATGGTCTACCTTTACTGTAGTTTTTTTTTGTGTAAGAATTACGTAGCATCTCTTGAAGATATTTGTAGTGATAATTTGAAACCGAGTTATTTATAGGAGCATACATTTTTTCTGGGTCATATTTGCCAACATTATAAAATTTTACAAACGGTAACATTTTTTCTTTAGTACAGCTTGATAAATAGGTTTGACGGTTTCCAAGAAGCCAAGTTTCAAAGCAACGATTTATAGCTAATAATTTAAGTTCAAAATTTGAAGGATATTTTGAAAAAATATTTTTAAAATCCGAAATATCTAGTTCTATTTCGTCATTGGCTCTCGCATCAGTGTCCCAACAGACAATAAAATAGTTTAGAGGAATATTATTTTCAATTATAGTGCATAACGATTGTTCAAAATAATTTTTGATTGAAGGATAGCCAAAGCCAGATTCAATTAGAAAACATTTATCATTATTACAGAATTTGGGGAGTGAACTTATTTCAGAGAATTGAGGTAAAATAAACTTCATCCATTTCGGAAAAACATAAAAAAAGCTTTTTGAATCTTCAAGCAAAAAATACAAGTTCATAACGATTGCCTCTGCATGTAATTAATGAGTTGGAAAAATTTGTCTTGCCGATTGCCTACAGTACCGATTCCGACATCATTTGCTTTTTGGGAGGAAATAATACCATTGTTTTGAGATACAATGCGCCAGTATCTTTCTGGAATATGATTGATAATGTAAGGATGATGGCTGGTCAAAATGAATTGCGTATTGCCTTCAGCCTCGTCAACGATATAATCAGTTATTTCATCAAGACAATTTACACCTAGCGAATTTTCTAGTTCATCCAATAAAACGACAGTATTACCTAAATTAAAACTAATAGCGACCAATATATATATTGACTTTAACATGCCACTCGATATTGATTCTTTAGGTATCCATTTATTGTTTTCTTTTATAAATAATGTATAATAATTCGTATTATCTAAAAAATCAATTTTCAAGTCTTCAATCGAAGGAAATACATCTTGTAAACGTGATAAAAATTTATCAAATAAAAACTGGTCGTACTTTTTAACGAGGTCAATCTGCATTAAACCAGAATAAAACGTAAAAAATGCCTGAATTGGTACTTTGGAAGAGAAATAATTAGCTTTACTTAACCTGGCAATTCGATTTCTAATTTGCTCAACCTCAGTTTTAGCAACATCATTGAGTGCACTCATTTGATAGTAGTACGATACCACAGAAAAAAGACCAACACTTATATAGCTAACAGCTTTAGGAACCTTAAATACACTAATAGCACTCTGTTCTGGAGAAATAGTAGCATTCTTTTCTTTACCAATTAATAAGGTATCTTTTGTCCGATGTATAACTTCTTCACCATCTATAAAAAGGAGCTCTGCAGAAACGCCATAAGCAAGCCGATAAGGTTCGCTAACAATATTTTCCATTTTTTCGGTACGAATTTCCCAAGATACCTCTCTTTCCTTAAAATCATCGTCATCGTTAATTTTAGGAAGAAACATAGAGAATTCCAACTTAAAGTATCCTTCAAATTGAATAGAAGAAATTACAGGATCACGAGAAGCCGTTACAATATAAGAAGACAATGTTTTCAATATCTGAGTTTTACCTGCGCCAGAACAACCAACTAAAAGATTAAGCTTATCAAAAGTTATTTTTTTTATTTTTTGACCAGTAGTATAATTCTCGAATTCCATGCTATGTATTAGCATAACATTTCAACCTTTCAAATAATTAAAACCATTATAAATTCCAAATACCAACTACTATCCACTATCAGCTAAAAAATTATAACATGGATGAGTAAAAATTGCACCATACAAAAAGATATTTATCCCAGAAAAAAAAGCAAAAAAATAAGATTTTAGGAGCCTCCTTTTGTGTCACAATAAGCACAAGGAGGTTTTTTTATGGCTACATATCACTTGAGGGTTAAGAATGACTCCAAGCCCAGTGGAAAAAAAGTTTCTGCGAAACGTCACGCTGAATATATCTTGCGTGAAGAAGGAAAAGCGCACGCGGATTATATCAATCGCGAAGGAGCCCAGAGTGGTCGAGATGATTGTGTCTTCAAGGGAAGTCAGATTGTGTCTTCAAGGGAAGTCAGTTACCGAAATGGGCAAAAGGCTCGCCTCAAAAATTTTTCTCTGCGGCAACCCGCTACGAGGATAAAGGCAATCGACGCTACAAAGAAATTGAATTGTCTTTGCCCAACGAATTGGCTCTGGCGCAAAATCGCTCAATCGTTGACCAGTTCATCGCTAATCATCTGGCTAACCACTATTATGCCTATGCGATACACGAGAAAGCGGGAGAATTATCCAACGAACGGCATCCGCACGTTCACATTATGTTTTCCGAGCGACTTATTGACGACGTGGAAAAAATCCAAGAACGTCCTGCTTGCAAATATTTTCGCCGAGCCGCCAAACCAATCAAAGGTGAGCAAGTCGCCAGTTTTGAACGTCGTAGCCAACACGGAGCACCTAAAGACCCAAAGTGGCACGACAAAAACTATTTATATGAACTGAGAGAAGATTTTGCGCGAATTCAGAACGAAGTGCTGACTCAAAATGGTTTTTCAATCCATGTGGACTGTAGAACTTTGAAGGCACAACAAGAAACGGCGGAAAAAGATGGCGATAATTTTCTTGCGCAGTTGTATAAGAGAATGCCCGAATCGTATGTTGGGATACTACCGGTACAAGAAGAGACCGAAAATTCCAGAGCCGTGAAGAGATACCGCAGAAATGTACAAAGCAAACAACACGTACTGTTTCAAGCCGACCTTCATCAGAAAATGACAGAAGAATTTGAGACAAAACTGTTAGTCAGACAAGCCGAGTATTCCACTTTTGCTCTCATGAACTCTCAAGCATATAAATCGGCGAATTTGGAAGACGAATCATTGCGCAATCTGAATCAGGAAATTTTAGCCGGACTGGAACGAATCAAGGAAGTGAAAAGATATTTTGTTGGAGTAGATAGAGCCATAGAGCTAGCTAAAGGACAATATTTGACGCCAGCCGATCGCAAATTCATCCTCGATTACAGGAATGTACAAGGACAAGAATGTAATTTGGAGAAACTTTTGAAAGAGCTGACCGAACTACCAGAAACGTACAAAGAAAGTCAGGCAGAATTTCAAGAGATAAAGCGAGTAATGGAGAAAAAAATCTCTGACTTGCGGCTTTTTCTTTCAAGGAACAAAACTCAATATTGTACGATAGAGGAAAAGTTACAAGGCTCGTATCGGCGCAAAAATGTTGAGTTGGTCGTTCACGGTATTTTGCGGAGAAATCTCGAAGTATTAAATGAGCTGAAGAAAGCGAGCGAGTCTGTTCTAAAAAATGTAGACACTTTGAGGAACAAGCTTGAAATGCGCGAAGAACCAAAAACGATTTTTACAGCAAAAGAAGTTAGGGATGGTTTACAGCACAGGTATGGTTCTTTGAAGAGAAAGTACGAAGAAACAAAATCTAAGTATTACTCATTGATGTTTAAGAGAGTAAGTTCTGCGAAGGCATTGAGTCGAGCAAAAAATATTTTCGTTCAAGGCGGATTCAAGAAGTTGAGTATCGAGCAAAAAGCATATGAAAAAGCATTAGCGAGATACGAGTGGGAAAAGTTGGGGCATCAAAAACGAGTAATGGACTTCAACAACCGACAATGGACTTCCAGCGGAGAAAAACTTCGAGAGCAATATTACATTGCGAAGGAGAAAATCCATTTGGAAGAGACAGCGCGTACTCTGGCGGAAACCAAAAGTCGGCTGGAAAAAGAAATAGTGCGATTGGAAACTTTGTGCCAAACAGTGGAAGCTCAAGAAAAGATTGCACTTATAGCCGTCGGCATTCTTCGCAAAAACTTGAAAATCGCTCAAGAATACGAATCGGCTAAAAAACTTGTGAAGGATTAAAAATTAAAAGTCGCTAAGCTCTCGCCTAACGACTTTTATCATAAGGTATTAGTTCGATAGTGACTTTATGTAACATTTGACGAACCATAACTTCAATATTTTTTTTTAACA
>JAFYIE010000078.1 GCA_017538795.1 Bacteroidales bacterium
ATCGATAACAGAGTGAATATCAACACTATACGGAGAAGACGGCTCGACGAGGCATAATTATCTTTGATGAAGTCCTCAATATACCGCGCCTCAAATATCTTGTCGGGGAAGAACTCCTTGGCAATCGCCTCCAATCGTGCGACAGCCTCCTTGTGGCTGCCCGTGGTCTTCAAGAGGAACCACCAGCACATATTGTCGGGATAGTCATCCTTGTAGTTCATGACCATCGTCCCCCAACCATCATGCTTACTTTCAAAAGGAGCCGTCCCGAAATCGTAATAAACGCCGCCAATCGGCATCGCTCCCGCAATGCTCTGATACTCCGTGGCATTCTCATCGAGGCCCAACAAATTGAAACTCGACTCCGTCAGCCAATAGGCATCTGGATTGTGGTTGTCTTGTTTCTCCTTGAGACCCAATATCTTGAAATAGCCCTCATCGCCCAACACCAACTTGAAACTCACGTATGACTCATCGGGAAGCTCAACCGTATTGCCATAAAAAGCACCCAAGGCCGGAATCGGTATGCCTTTGCCCACTTCCTCCACGAAAGGCTCGCTCTTGAATCGCTCCAACATCGGCTGAATCATGGAAGACCGGCCGTAGTTGTTCTGCACGACAACAATGTCCTTGGTGTTGAACCCCAAGTCGGCTGTGACCATAAAGCGGATTTGTAGGAACATCGTCAGGGCAGCGACGAGCATCACCACGGCCACGGCGTTTTGCACGATGATAATGATAGGGCCGTAAACCGTCCGTGTCTTCACACGCAGCGAGCCACGCACAATTTCGATGGGTTGTGCCTTCTGTATCATCAAGGCAGGCACCAGTCCTGCAATCATTCCCAACACCAGCACGAAAGCCACGACAACCAGCACATTGCCCAACGAGGCCATCTCGAACACCGAGATAGGGTACTCCAACAGTTCAGAGGCGTTGGGTGCAAGGGCTTCGGCAAGCAAAATGGCAAACACCATCGCCACGGCGCACAGGGCGACACATTCCCCGATGATGCGCATGAAGATGCCTGTTTTGGTCGCTCCGACGAGCCTTCGCGTGGCCATCTCCTTGGCTCGAAAACCCGTGAGCGCTGTAGTGAGGTTCACATAGTTGAGCACCGCGAAAAGCAACAGCACAAGGCACACGGCGAGCAACAGATTCACCATTGTCCGTGAGCCCAATTTCAAGGTTTGCGAACCATCCATGACATCGATGCCCGAGAAATAAACGTCGCGAAGCGGGATGATACGCACATCTGTTTCTCTGCCGCTGGCGTAAACGAAATAGTTCTTGTTCAGGAAATCCAGCATGTCGTCGTGCCTTGCGTTTAGGTCAGCGTTAGGATAGGTCATCAGGAAACACATGCCTCCGTTGGACTGGTTCATTGCCTCGTTGTGGTTCGGGATGATTTTGGGAAGCACTTCGCCGCGGCACAGCACATCGGGCGCGTTGATGACGGAGTTGCCAAAGTCCTTATAAATACCGCATACCGTCAACACAAGGCCTCCAGCCTCGTTCAACACGATGGTGCGTCCCATCGGGTCTTTGTCGCCGAAATGCGCATTGGCGAAGGCTTCGCTCACCATACAGCGGTCCCACGAGATTTTCCAGTCCGCCTTCGAGCCTTCCACGAGGTCGTAGCTGAAGATGTCGAAGAAGCAGGAGTCGGCGATGGTGACGCTGCCATACACCGTTTCGTCCTCGATGGTGAACTCGGCGTTTTGGGATATCCGATACACCGTCACCGATTTCTCCACCTCAGGCAAGAGGTTGCGCAGGTGCTTGTCGGTCCAATACGCCATCATGTAGCCGTGTTTTGGCGCGACGAGATAGATGCGGTCGGCATTTTTCTGGAAGGCGTCGGTGGTGAGCTGTTTTTGCACATACACCGCCAGAATCAGGACAAAAGCCATCGAGATGGTCAAGCCCAAGATATTTATGAGGGCGTAAAGCCTGTTACGCTTGAGGAAATTCCAAAACGACTTCATAGTATCATTCTATTTCTTGGTTTTGCAATTCTTGTTCTCCGAGTCGATCCGACTGATTCTGCCGCCTATGTTTTTGCCCTGAACCTTAACATGACCAAGATATCTGATTGTCCCTGAGCCGGCGATACTGTAATCCATCGATTCAAGTTGGCATCGGGTCTCTACCGAACCCGAGCCTGCAATGGAAATAGTCGCGCTTTTCACCGTTCCATCTTCAACAATCATGTCACCAGAGCCGGCGATATTCAACTTTATATGGTCAGCAAGGAGTTTTTTGCAAATCATTTTTCCCGATCCGGCAATTTGCATATCAAAATCATGGATGTTAGCGGTTTCCTTGAAAATCACGCTGCCCGAACCCGCCGTTTGGATCTTCATTTTTGGGGTTTCAACCAGGGTAACGAAACAAAAATCGGTGCTTCCTGCAATGCTGATTTCCTCTATCCTGGGCGCACTGAGTTCAATAATGAATCCCGTATGTGTTAAGTTGATATGTTGAACCTTTTCGGGGACATATCCAAGAACCAATACATCACCATCGGTACGAATGTTAAGATATTCGAAAAGGTTCTCGTCAAGCGTCACGCGGCAGGAATACTTGTCCGCCACTGTGTAGTTCATCGCAGCAGGCAATATCGTTTTGATTTCGTTGAACGCCGCCACCTCGAAGTCGCGCGTGATGAGATTGCCATTCCCTTTGACCGTTTGCGCTTGCATGTTCCACCCACCCAATAACAACAGGGCTGCAAGCAAGGTGTAAGTTTTGAAGTTTTTCATAGCCTGTTGGTTTTAGACAAGCATAGGAATAACACGCTCTGTGCCAAACTTACAACTCAGTAAGAATCAATAGAATATGTTTTTGATTTTTGAGAAAGTGTAAAGAATCTTTACAGTGGGTGTAAAGAAAGTTTACAATGACGTCAAAAATAAACGAAACAGTTATCTTAATTTGTTTTCTTTGACAGTCGTTTCTCCATACAAACAGCACAAGTGCACATGTCATTGGTAAAGTGGCGGACACCCACAAGTTTTCCATTGTGCTTATCAAACCGTTTCTTGATACGGTCGAACAAATCCGTCTCTCCCAGTTCAAAAAAACGACGGATAACAAATGAACACAGGTCAGCTAATTGTACCATACTTGTAAGTTCGGAATTAACGAATAAAGGCGTCTCTATAATATGGTTAATGGAAGTCCATAGAGTTCCTTTTCGGTGGAATTGCTGCATCAATTGGGTATGACGTTTGGCTACAGTGAGGTTGTTATCATGTATAAGTGCACCAAATATGCTGATGGGATTGCCATCTTTCTTGATCATGCATTGCTCAAAACGCGAGACAATTTGTTCCAATGCCATCTCGTCAATGGTATGCTTGGCAGTAGGACTAAAATGAGTTTTATCAACGCCTTCTGCAAAGATGCGTGCAAATTGCCATCCACCTATTTTATCAGCAATTTCTTGAATAAGATGAATGCGCTCGTCACGTGTCAAATGGATGTATGCGTCCGTCATCCGATAGTTCTTCTTGCATTGCTTGTATAACTTTTTGTTTCCGCCGCGCTGGAGTCTATATATCTCCTTTGTCCTTTCACGAATAACCGCTGAACGACGTTCCGCATAACTCATTGTCTCGAAATCTGGAATGCGACTTTGTTCTAAATAAGTTCGGAGTATCCATGCGGTGTGAATTTCCGCATCATCCAATCCGTACTTGTGTTTGATAACATGAATCTGCTTGTCACACATCTTCCATTTGTTAATTGGAATAGCAAGTCCGCACAAAACATAATGGCTTGATGTTCCCGGAATTTCAGGAGTTCCCGATTCATCTATGTAACAAAAGTACATCATATTCACTTGACGTTTATATACAAAAAAAGCGACTAGTTTCTGGGAAAGACCCATAATAGAGACGCTTGGCGACTCTTCCTAGACGCGATGCAAAAATACAACTTTTTTGGAAATCTGAAAGGGGTTGGAGATTTTTTTTCAAACATGATTTTCGAAAATCAAAAAAAAGAATACGATTTCAAAAACTCATTACGAAAACCATCTATAGTTTCAAGCCCGAGAATTGACAAAATGTCATATCTTTCTTCCGGTTTCAACGATGCTTAAATCCCTGTTTAAAGAACTTATATTGAATAAGTTTTGGCATCGTTTTGTTACCCAATTCAAATTTGGCATGCATACTGACATAGATGCCAAACAATATCCAATTTAGTAAAACGAAATTAGACAATTAGGAAAAGGATTAAACATGATAATTATGAAAAAAGAGCGTTACAACGAAGAGGATTTTGCAGGCTTTGTTCAAGACTTGATTCAGTCGGGACGAATAGAAAGCAAGGAAGCTGGTATTGCTAAACAAATGATGGATAAAGGGTATGGTTCATTAACTGATAAACAGAGATACGTATTTGACAAAATGATTGAGAACAACTCTGTTGATGAGTGTAAGCTTTGTGCTTGCGATATTCCTTGGTGTGAAATGCTTGAAGCACTTGACAATGGTGGGTACTGTAATTATTGTCAGCACATGATGGAGAAAATAGAAAAAGAATAGTTTTTTAGAAATTTTTGAAATAATTAGGAATTATTTCCCACGGAAATCAAAAAAACTGTTTTTTTGCATCTTAGAGGGGTGGTCGAGTGGTTTAAGACACCGACCTAAGAAATCGGAAAGCTGTAAAAAGCTTCAGGGGTTCGAATCCCCTCCCCTGAATAATCATTAATCAATATACAGCATGTCGTAAAGTCATAGACATTGGTCTATGACTTTACACATTTTGTTCCTTTGAATAATAAGATTCATTGTTACTTTCATCAATTTACTACAATTACTCCTTCTTCAATGCCTCCGAAGGATTGGTCTTCGCTGCCCGCAAGGTCTGCCAAAGCACGGACAAAAATGCCATCAGCACACCAAGGACGACCGCCACGGCGATAATCCAGCCGTAGTGGTTGATGCGGTAGGCGAAGCGATCCAAATAGCGGCCACAAAACCATACAGCGAGCGGGATGCCGATGAGTGCGGCAATGCCAACCAAAACCATGTAGTCCTTCACCGTGCGCCACAACTCGCGACGGACATTGCTGCCGAACACCTTGCGCACGGCGATACTCTTGGTGCTTTGCTCGCTGTAATAAGTGCTCATGGCGACAAGGCCGAGCAAGGAAATCAATACCGAAAGGAGCATGAACAATTCAAGCAATCGCATGGCCATCTTTGCAGGTTGGAGTGACACATTGATCAGGTCTTTCACATAGCCGTTCTCCGCTGGCTCCACGTAGGTGCCGTTCTTTTCCTCGGAATAGTCGGCGTAGGCTTGCATGATGGCTTTTTCAGTCTCCTTGTAATCGCCTGAAACATCAATCATTACGCCAAAGCCATAAATCAAGTCTTCAGATTTGGCAATAAGGACCGCTGATAATTGATTGGGTTCGGAAGCCGATGCCGAGCGCGTCGGGATGTCCTCATAGATGCCGCCAATGGTCTCGGGGTTGGCACCGTTGATGTTCATCCTCCGCACAAAATACCGCTCTGTCGAATCATTCAAGGCGAGTTTTTCAGCCGTAGTCCGCGACATCCACACCGAATTGGTGCGTGCGCCAAAGTCCTCAACCACCTGCAAATCAAGCATGTTGAAATAGGTCTCGTCGCAAAGGATGAGTTGGACGGACACTTTTTCGCCGTCGGGCGTGGTGATGGTAGTGCTCATGCTCATGTGGCCTGCATAGTCGCGTCCGTAGCCCACAGCCTTCACATTTGGAATCTGCTCCAAACGGTCGATGAGCGGCGCAATTTCGGAATACTCTTTCGCCCTGTTTTTCAGCGAATACAATCCCTCCGAGCGCATGTTGATGGGACGGTTCATCATGTGGCGCATCTGCACTTCCATCAGTAATGCCATGGCGATAAGGACTATCGTGATCGTGTTTTGGAACACAATGAAGACCTTGCTGAACACCCTTTTCGTCTTCAGGCGATAGGTGCCGCGCACGACATCAATCGGCTCGAAACGCGAGGCGATGGCAGCAGGCGTGATGCCCGCCAAAACGCCCATCAACACTATGGCAAACAGATAGACCAACACCGTACCTAAAGACCATTTCAGGTCAATCGGCACATATTGCTTAATGTTGTCAACCGATACATTTCTCAAGAGGTCGTTCATCATCGGGAGCAATACCACAGCAAGCAGATAGGCAAGGACGAAGCATACGGCGGTAAACGCCACGGATTCAAGGATATACTTCATAATGATATTGCCTTTGGTGGCACCGTGAAGTCGGCGTGTGGCCATCTCCTTGGCGCGTTTTCCCGAAAGGGCCATGTTGAGGTTGATGTAGTTGAAAATGGCCGAAAGCAAAAGCAGCAACACGACTATGGTCAGCATTTGCAGCACCGATTTATCGCCCCGTTTGAGCACCCACTGGTCTTCGTGGAAAAAGACTTCCGGCAAGGTGTAGATAGGCAAAGCCTTTACGAAACTATCCGAGTAATTGCGCAAGCCAACCTCCTCCACTTTCTTCGCAAACGCCTCACGATCAGTGCCCTCGTGTACCTTTATTAAGGTCGTGTAATTCCCAATGGAACTGAACGGCTTCTGCTCGACGAAATGGTAGACTCCGCCAAATCCGGGATTAAGGAACACATCAGTGTGTAGAATCATCGAGTTGGCATCATCCTTGAAAACGCCACAAACTACACTCTCAAGAAGGTTATTGAAATAACTGATTTTTAATGGTTTGCCGATAGCATCACCATTAAAAGCGCTATTGGCGAGCGATTCGGAGATCAGGCAATGCCCATTGAGGCGGTACTCGTCCATGCTGCCATCGATAAGGGAAAGGCTCGGGAAGAGTTCAAAAAGTTCGGGGTCGGCCTCGTTGACGAACGCACTGATAGACTCGTCGCCAATGGTGACATAGCCGCTATCGTCAGTACCGCTGATGCGGCACACAGCCTCCGCCTCGGGAAGTTCGGCCTCGAACACGGCCTTGTCCCACCACGAGAGCGAGAGATAGTTCTGGTTTCCAACAGCGTAGATGCGTTTGCCGTTTGGGTTTCCGTAAGCGACGGAATACTGCTGATACACATAGTTGCCAATCAAGATGACGAAGGCAATGGAAACGATGAGGCCCACCGCCTCGATGGCGGTGTAAAGCTTGTTTCTGCTTAAAAACTTTAGGTAACTGCTCATGACTCAATAACGATAAAACGGGCATGAGCGTATCATCCTCTATACCAAAACAATAAAATATTAAGAATCAATAAAATATGGTTTTCAGCTTTTTGAAAAGTGTAAAGAATCTTTACAGTGGGTGTAAAGAAACTTTACAAAAAAAACACCGTAGTGTTATATTATTTCAATTAATTTAATGATTTTAATTACATATTTTTGAAAAAATCCATATTTTTGCAAAAAAAAATATCAAAAAGAGACTTCTAATAATAGTAAAAATACTATTTTTGCAAAATCAATCGAACAATGAAGATTGTCAAAACCAGTAAGATTCTAAAGATGTTAGCTAAAGACGGTTGGTATTTGGTTCATCAAGTTGGGAGTCATCGACAATTCCGACACCCAACTAAAAAAGGGAAAGTCACCGTAAATGGAAAGCCGAGCGATGACACCTGGGGAGACGAACTGAAAAGCATTGAGAAACAGTCTGGATTAACATTCTAAAACAGAAGCATTATGGAACAAGTTATCATTTCAACGTCAAAAACCGAAAATGGATTCAGTGCCAGCTGCGAGCTGCTTCCTGGATGGATTGTCGCTTTTACCGGCAGCTTTTCAGAATTTGTCATCTATGTTCATGAAAGCATTGACTTTTATGTTGATTGCGCCAAGACTGACCAAGAGCCCTACCCTTCCGTTTTCGACTCCGATTACGAATTACTATTTAAGATGGATATCCAAAGCCTTCTGTACTGCTATGACAAAATCCTCACCCGAGCAGCCCTGTCACGAATGACCGGCATAAACCAACGTCAACTTGGCCACTATATCTGCGGACGAAGCAAGCCCCGCAAACCTCAAAGTGATAAAATTGTGGGTGCTTTACATTCTTTAGGAAAGGAATTACAATCTATCACTACTTAATCTGCAATTCAATTGTTCTTCAACGATTTAACAGGGTTCATCCTTGCCACGCGGTTGCTGCTCAACACCACCACGACCGTCACCACGAGGAGCACCGCAACGGCTCCAATGATGAAATAGGTAGGCGAGAGACCGATGCGCATGGCGAACAACTCCAGCCATTTGTCGGCGAGGAAATAGGCAATCGCCACGCCAAGCAAGGCCGCAATCAAAGCCAGTTTCAGCACATCCATCAGGAACATTCTGATGATCTCGCCCGACACGGCACCGTTCACTTTGCGGATGGCGACTTCCTTGCTGCGGCGGTTCGACTCGTCGCGCACAAAGCCAATCAGACCCAT
>JAFYIE010000079.1 GCA_017538795.1 Bacteroidales bacterium
CCGTCTTCCCAAACGATAGTGTCCTTTGTATTGATGGTGGAACGTGACATGAATGCTTGGTCGTTTGACATGTCTTTAAACACGACCAGTCTGTAATTCTTTGGATGTATGTCTTTTTTCATTGCTGTATAATTTTCTTTCAATCGGGCTGCAAAAATACAACATTTTTTAATACGAAAAATATTTTTTTGAAAAAATTTTAAAAAATTTATTTTCATCGATATTTGTGCACCATATTAATTTTATTACTACCTTTGCACCGCAGAAAAAGCTTTAAAATTAATAAGGAATATTATTAACAACTTAAAATATAACGTAATGAAACACAATTTCAATGCGGGACCATGCGTCCTTCCAAAAGAAGCCGTTGAATCAACAATCAACGCAATTCGCAATTTTGACAACACAGGTATCGGTTTGATGGAAATTTCACACCGTACTCCAGGTTGGGAGCGTATCATGGAAGAAACACGTCAGTTGTGGCGCGATATCCTCAATATTCCAGCAGAATATGAGGTTCTCTTCCTCGGTGGTGGCGCAAGCACACAGTTCTTCACAGTGCCAGCTAACCTTCTGAAGACAAAGGCTGCTTACCTCCAGACAGGTGTTTGGGCAAAGAAAGCTGCTAAAGAAGCTAAATTGTTCGGTAAAGTCGACATCGTCGCTTCATCAGAAGACAAAAACTACACATACATTCCAAAGGGTTACACCATCCCAACAGATGCTGACTACTTCCACATCACAACAAACAACACTATCTACGGTACAGAAATCCGCACCGATATGGATTGCCCAGTGACACTCGTTGCTGATATGTCATCAGATATCATGAGCCGTCCAGTCGACGTGAAGAAATACGGTTTGATCTACGGTGGCGCTCAGAAGAACGTCGGTCCTGCTGGCGTGACATTCGTCATCGTCCGTAAAGACCTCCTTGGCAACATCGGCGACCGCGCTTATATGAACCCACTTCCAACAATGGTTGACTACAGAACACACGCTGCAGAAGAAGCCAAGAACGTCTCTATGTTCAACACTCCTCCTGTACTTCCTATCTTCGTTATGCACGAGACATTGACATGGTTGAAGAACACCATCGGCGGTGTCGAGGCAATGAACAAGCTCGCAGTCAAGAAGTCAAACCTCCTCTACGAAGAAATCGACCGCAACTCAATGTTCGTCGGTACAGCAGAGAAAGACTCACGTTCAATCATGAACCACTGCTGGGTTATGGCTCCAGGTCGTGAAGACCTCCAGGACGCTTTCATGGCATTCGCAAAAGAACGCGGCATGGTCGGTATCAAGGGTCACCGTTCAGTCGGCGGCTTCCGCGCTTCATTATACAACGCCTGCCCAATCGAGTCAGTTGAAGCTCTCGTACAGTGCATGCAAGACTTTGAAAAAGCGAATAAATAAGACTTTAGACGTTAGACTTTAGACCTTAGTCATTAGATTAGGGTTTAAAGTCTTTCAAAATTTGATAAATACAAAAATCATGAAGGTATTAGTTGCAACAGAAAAGCCATTCTCAGCAGCAGCTGTCAATGGAATCCAGAAAATAGTTGAAGAAGCTGGTTACAACTTCGCAAAACTCGAGAAATATACTGATGTTCAGCAATTCTACGATGCAGTCGCTGACGCTGACGCTCTCATCGTGCGTTCAGACAAGGTGACTAAGGAAGTCATCGACCACGCCAAGAACCTCAAGATCGTGGTTCGCGCCGGCGCAGGTTTCGACAACCTCGACCTCGCAGCTTGCACAGCAAGAGGTATCGTGGCAATGAACACACCAGGTCAGAACTCAAACGCAGTCGCTGAGTTGGCAATCGGTATGATGATTTACATGGCCCGTAACACATTCAAACCTGGCACAGGTTGCGAATTGAAGGGCAAGAGAGTCGGTATCCAGGCTTACGGTAACGTCGGTCGCCTCGTGGCTGAGAAAGCAAAGGCATTCGGCATGGAAGTCTGGGCATTCGACCCATTCGTACCAACAGAGAAGATGGAAGCTGAAGGCGTTCACGTCCCTGCAACACTCGAGGAACTCTACGCACACTGCGACTACATCTCATTGCACATCCCGGCAAACGACCAGACAAAGAACAGCATCAACTACGCTCTTCTTTCGAAGATGCCAAAGGGTGGCTGCTTAGTCAACACAGCTCGCAAAGAAGTCATCAACGAGGCTGACATGGAGAAGATGCTCGCTGAACGTACAGATTTCAAGTATGTGACAGACATCGCTCCAGCAAACGCAGAGGCATTGGCACAGTTCGCTCCACGTTTCTTCGCAACACCTAAGAAACAGGGTGCTGAGACAGCTGAGGCTAACATGAACGCAGGTCTTGCAGCAGCTCGCCAGATCGTGGGCTTCTTCAAAGACGGTTGCACCAAGTTCCAAGTGAACAAGTAGTTAGCAGTTAGAAGTTAGCAGTTATTAATTAAAAAAGTAAAGAAAATGTCAGTTATAAGACCTTTCAAAGGATATCGTCCACCGGTTGATATCGTTGAGAAATTAGCTTCAAGACCATACGACGTTTTGAACACAGAGGAAGCACGCGAGGAATGCGCAGGCAACCCATATAGCCTTCTCCACGTGACCAAAGCTGAAATCGACCTTCCAGCTGGCCACAAAGACAGCGACCTTGAGACCTACATCAAAGTTGTCGAGAACTTCAACATGTTCAAAGACTACGGATGGCTCGTCCAGGACAACGAAGAGAAACTGTACATCTACGCTCAGAGCATGAACCCGAAAGATGCCAACGCACACTGGCAGTATGGTATCGTGGCATGCGCATGGAGCGAGGACTACATCAACAAAGTGATCAAGAAGCACGAGTTGACACGTAAGGACAAGGAAGAGGACCGTATGAAACACGTCCGCATCACCAACGCCAACGTGGAACCAGTGTTCTTCGCATACCCGGCTGTGAACGAGATTGACGCCATCGTCAACAACATCGTCCGCCACGAGAAGCCAATCTACGACTTCATCGCTAAGGAAGACGGCTTCGGTCACCGTTTCTGGGTCATCGACGACAAGGCTACCATCGCCAAGTTAGTTGAGTTGTTCGACAAGAAAGTCCCTGCAATGTACATCGCCGACGGTCACCACCGCAGCGCTGCAGCAGCATTGGTCGGACAGGAAAAGAAAGAGCACAACCCACACCACACAGGCAAAGAGGAATACAACTTCTTCATGACAGTTATCTTCCCTGACAACCAGCTGAACGTCATCGACTACAACCGCGTTGTTAAGGATTTGAACGGCTTGAGCAAAGACGAGTTCATCAAAGCTCTCGGCAAGACATACGAAGTCACCGACATGGGAACAGAGATTTACAAGCCAGCTAAGCTTCATGAGCACAGCATGTACCTCGACGGTCACTGGTACAAGATGTCAGCAAAACCTGGCACTTACAACGACAGCGACCCAATCGGCGTTCTCGATGTTACTATCTTGAGCAACAACGTATTGGACAACATCCTCGGCATCAAGGATCTCCGCACCGACAAGCGCATCGACTTCGTTGGCGGTATCCGCGGTCTCGGCGAGTTGAAACGTCGTGTTGACAACGGTGAGATGAAGGTTGCATTCGCAATGTATCCTGTTTCAATGAAGCAGATCATCGACATCGCTGACACCGGCAACATCATGCCACCTAAGACCACATGGTTTGAGCCGAAACTCAGATCAGGATTGGTAATTCACACATTGGAATAAAGACCTTAGACTTTAGTTAAAAAGAATCCCGCCAATTGGCGGGATTCTTTATTTTAAACCATTTTCAATTTCCTCAGTTGTCGGTAGTTTATTCTGTAATTCTTTTGGTAGCTGTTTATATGCGACATCATATTCGGAGATTCCAATTGGAGCATTAATCCGAGATAAAGCATATCGTGCAAACACATTGTTTTTCTCTCTACAAATCAATAATCCTATTGATGGATTATCCTGAGTTGTGTTCAATAAATCATCAACCATAGCTGTATATCCGGCTAATTGCCCAATATCCTGAAAATCAAATTCTGTAGTTTTCACTTCTATCACACAATATCTATGTAATGGGATTATGTAAAACAGCAAGTCAATGTATTTGTCTTTACCTCCTGCTGACAAACGGTATTCTTGTCCGACGAATGAAAAACCTTTGCCAAGTTCAAGTAGGAACTGAGATAGTTTATTTATAAGTTCTTTTTTAAGCTCTTTTTCAGAATATTTTTCTTTCAGTTGAGTAAAATTAAAACAATATGGGTCTTTTAGAAGTTGTTGAGCAAGGTCACTTTCAACTGCTGGTAATGTTGTTTTAAAGTTTGTTTGTGCTACGCCTTGTCTTTCATATAAATCAGAATTCAGGAAATTAATTAACACACCTCTCCCCCATTGGTTTTCCCAAGTTTTACGCACAAAGAACATAGCCTTCTGACTATTACTTTTAACTTTATCAATAATCTTCTGATGATGTGTCCATGGTATGCAGAACAACATTTCAAAATCGTCGGCAAGTTGCCGACGATTTACGTCATCAAAATTTTCGGCAGGTTGCCGAAGAAATGAAAACAATGGTGAGTATAAACAATAAAAGCTTTTTGTATACCATAAGCTAGTAGGTGCAAATCCTTTTTTATTATTAAGTGCCAAAATCAAATCTCTGCTAAGATTCTCATAAAAATGCGAACCGTATCTGTTCTCAAACTGCCTTTCTTCAATGTCTTTTCCCATTGACCAATAGAATTTCAGCATTTCGCTATTAACTTTTATTGCAGCTTTTATTTGGCTTCTCTGATAGCGTTGCTTTAGTTCATCAATCCAATGAACATAATCGGAATCGGTAATAGAATTTTTGTCATCCATAAACAAAAAAAATTAAGTTAAACAAACAAAGTTTCTTTTTATCAGATCGTGTCTGATTCTGCAAAGATACATATAAAAATAAACACCTCCTGCATTTTTAACACTTTTTAACATAACTTGCAGAAAAACGAAAGAAATGTTAAAACTTTTTAACAAAAAAGCCCTTCAGCGGCGCTGAAGGGCAATGAAACTGGACTAAAATAGGACAAATCCCGAAATCTGACACTATTATTCGTCTTCCTTAACCAAATTGAATTTCGTTGAAATCTCTTTCTGATCAACAACCTGTTGGAGGCTGAAACGTTTGGTCTGTTCCAAATAACCGGCTTTCTCACATGTCACTTCAATTTGGACATTTCCTAAATTGTTGGTTTTCAAGCCTTTTATATCAAGAGTCTCTGTCGATTCATAAGGCGTAGTACCTAAATAGTTGCGGTTTGTATTCTTGACATCAGGCGTTGATGAAACAACTCTCCAGTAAACATCAGCACCTTTAGGCTGCGATGTGACGAACCATCTGATAACGTTCTTTTCAAGCCCTGTGGTGCCGTCACCTGTAACCTGTTTGTTAGGGTTATCTTTGTTAAGGAAGAATGCTATCAGATCCCAATCGACATCTGCTAAAGCATTGGCATAAGCATTGTTTAACGCAACCGATGCAAGTTCCCAATCATTACTGACACCAGCTCTGGTAGCTCTGCCAGAAACAGGAGCATTTGGATAAACGAGAATTCTGTTATTGTCATAAACCTCAATGTTCATTTTAACCGTTCCCGACCAGCCAACACCTGACAGATAACTTACATTATAATCGGTTATAGTTACCTGCATCATGTAATCGGTGCGGATATCAGCATCGAAGTTAAAGCCAAGAGTTCTCATGTAATGTCTCATGCTTTCATCCACGAAAGAACGAACATCAGGTTCAACATTAACCTTAGGTGTATATGTCGTACTCCCATCGTATTTTCTAAGGATATTGTCATTAGGACGATTATCCGCGACATTCAAACGGATACCGTAGTCCAAAAACATGAAACGATTCTTCTGTGCCTCCTTTACAAGCGCAAGGTTGACTACATTAGCCTTAGAATGGCTATTAACAGCCGGTTTTGTAGATCCACAAGACTGCAATATTATTGCAATCGACGCAACTAATAAAACTAATATTTTTCTCATTTTTAATTACTTATAAGAATATTATTTAGTTTTAATTTTAACAAGTTTTGCAGAAATTGTGGCAGTATATATAACTTTCTTACCTTTTTCACCAACTTTCATGGTGATAACTGGTTCAATAATACCGTCAGCCCCTTGTTCTTGTACAGAATTAATCAATCTGTATATAGCCAAGCCAGTTGCAAACCATGATGGGTCTGGTTTATAATACTCTCCTATATCACGTATATTATTTTGATCATGATACAAATAACCTACTTTGACAATTCCGTCATATTTAATTTCATAACCACCAACAACTGATTCATTCGGTTTAAATATCAAAGTATATTCATTATTCGCTTCAGTGATTTTTATTTTTTTACCAATGCCCAAACCTGCTTCCTCATATTCAACAGACGCTTCTGCAGTTTCTGTATTTATTATTTGATATTGATCTTTTGTTAAATTTAAATTTTTAAGGGCGATAGGATCATTAATACTGCTTACAGCTGTAGGAATAACTAATGATTTCTTGGCAAAGCAAGAAGTCATAACTAAGGCCACTATTACAAGCATAGATAAATTGAATAATCTTGTAAATCTTTTCATCTTTTAATTTTACGTCCACTCCTTATGGACACTCGTTAATAAATAATTAAAGGTTAAGGAGCACCAAAAAGAAGTGTCGCACACAAAAAAAAGCGTGGTGCCCTTTCGCTTCATCTGAATTTCTGAGGATTCTGGACTACCTATCAAGTCAAATTAATCGAACAAAGCCCACGCTAAGAAAGCGTGAGCGCTATCGGCTTTATTCTTGACTTGATATTCTTGAAAGTGTCCAGTTTTCAGAAATTCAAGATTTCGCTTCTAACGCTTTTTCCATTATGTCTTTAAAGTGTGCGCAAACAAGTTGCGTTTTATATCATAGGCAAATAATTTTTGTTATTATTCAGTTATTTAACATTGCAAAATTACACAATTTTTAATACAAAAGCAAATCATCTTAAAAACTTTTTGTATTTTTGTCAAAATTTAAATATTATGGCGGAAAAATCTTTTGACCCCAATGCGGCGGCGGCTTTAGGCTCCGGAATTTACGGTTTGCCGTGCACGGCTGAAGAAGCAGAAATTATCATCATCCCGGTGGAATGGGAGTTGACAACGAGTTATAACCGTGGCACTGTCGACGGTCCAAGCGCGGTGTTTGAAGGCTCGATGCAAGTTGATTTGTGTCATCACGACTACCCTGATTTGTGGCAGCATGGCATATGGATGGACGAGTTTCCAAAGGAATTAAGGAAGCTGCACGACAAACTGGCACCGGTCAGCGAAGAGATTATCGAGGCTATCGAAAGCGGTGATGCCGACGAGTTTCCGTGGAAATACGAGGCGAAATATAAAGCCATTGAAGACGGTTTCGATAAGATGTTCGCATGGCTTCGCGAGCGCATTGAATATTGGAGAAAACAAGGAAAGAAAGTCGGGCTTTTGGGTGGCGACCACAGCACTCCTCTGCCCTATCACCAATACCTTAATAATACAGGTGTGCAGTACGGCGTTCTGCACATCGACGCACACAGCGACCTGCGCGAGCGCTTCGAGGGATTTGAATATTCGCACGCCTCGATATTTTACAATGTTTTGAAACTTGAGAAAGTCGAGAAATTAGTGCAGGTGGCAATCCGCGACTACTGTCATCAGGAGAAGCAGTTGGTACAAGACTCAAACGGCCGCGTGAAGGTGTTTTACGACCGCGACAACCGTCGTCGCATGTACGAAGGCGCCAACTGGAAGCAAATTTGCGATGAAATTGTGAAAGAATTACCTGAAAAGGTATATATTTCAGTCGATATCGACGGATTGGACCCGAAACTTTGTCCGAATACAGGCACTCCAGTCCCTGGCGGCATGGAATACGAGGAACTGATGTACTTGCTCAACAGAATCAAGGAATCAGGAAAAGAGATTATCGGCTTTGATTTGTGCGAGGTCTCGCCAGGTGAAGGCACTGAATGGGACGGAAACGTTGGAGCGAGGGTGCTGTATCACCTTTGCGGGATTATTTAATCAGTTGGTCAGTTAATCAGTTAGGAATAAAAAAGGTTGGGCGATTGCCCAACCTTTTTCGTTAACAAAACCAATTTAATTATTTTTTAATGAATCTCTTTGTCTGCATCAAATCTTTTGATGTCAAACGGATGATATAAGTACCTGCTGAGAAGCTGTTAACATCTATCTCAACTGTTTCTGAGTTATCCGTACGGCTGTAGATCAAGCTTCCTGAAATATTGTAGATTTCAATTGAAGTGATCGCATCTTTACTTTCAACGATGAGTTTATCGATAGCCGGGTTAGGATAAATGTTGTATGTAATGCTGCCGTTCTCGATAACGCCGTCGAAGTCAAAGTGAGCCACAAGGTTACGGTCGGCTGTCACGACGAATGAGAATTCAGGTTCTTCTGATACAACCACACCGTTTTCTGTCCAGTTGACGAAGAAGCAGTCGGCACTTGGTGTTGCTTTCACTGTCACAGTCTCACCGTAGTTGTAAGTGCCTGCGCCTTCCACTGAGCCCATATCTGCAGGATCAGCTGTCAGGACGACTTCGAATGTCTGGATTGCGAAGTTAGCGATATATTCGCCGCCTTCTGTCACTGTGAAGGTGTAAGTAGCGTTAGTTGAAACTATTGCGTTACCCTTTGTCCAGTTGATGAATTCATAGCCTGTTGCAGGTGTTGCCACCAGTGTTGCAGTAGCACCGTGGATGTATGTGCCGTCGCCTGTCACTGTGCCGCCTTCTGTTGGGTTAGCAACCACTGTGATTTCGTAGCTATTGAGTTCGAAGTTAGCGATGTAAGCACCAGCTTCTGTCACTGTGAAGGTGTATGAAGCGTTGGTTGAAACGACTTCGTTACCCTTTGTCCAGTTGATGAATGTGTAGCCTGCGTTAGCTGTTGCTGTCAGGGTGGCTGACGCGCCGTGGTTGAATGTGCCAGCGCCTGTCACCGTGCCGCCTTCTGCTGGGTTAGCAGCCGCTGTGATTGCGTAGCTGTTGAGCTCGAAGTTGGCGACGAATGCTGCATCGGCTGTCACTGTAAAGCTGTATGCCGCATTGGTTGAAACGACAGCGCCTGTTGCATCGGTCCAGTTGACGAAGGTGTAGCCTGTTGCTGGTGTTGCTGTCAATGTTGCTGTCATGCCTGCTTCGTAGTTGCCTGCGCCTTCGATAGTACCGCCGTTAGTAGGGTTGGCTGTGGCAGTGATTTCGTAAGCTTGAAGCGCGAAGTGAGCGACGTATGCAGCGTTTTCATAAACCTGGAACAGATATGCAGGATTTGTTGAAACGATTTCGGTGTCGTTCTTCTTCCAGTTAATGAAGTAGTAACCCTCGTTTGGCACTGCGTTGAGGACGCATGTATGACCATAAGCGTATATATCGCCGCCAGTCACTGTACCGCCTTCTGCAGGTGTTGCAAATACTGTAATCTGATAGTTGTTTGGAGTGAAGTTAGCGACATAGTTGCCGGCTTCTGTCACTGTGAAGGTGTATGAGGCGTTAGTTGAAACGACTTCGTTACCCTTCGTCCAGTTGGTGAAGGTGTAACCTGTTGCAGGTGTTGCTGTCAATGTTGCTGTTGAGCCATGGTTGTAGGTGCCAGCTCCTGTCACTGTGCCGCCGAATGTCGGTTTGGCTGAAACGGTGATTTCATAGCTATTGAGCGAGAATGTTGCAGTGTATGCACCTGCTTCTGTCACTGTGAAGCTGTATGATGCGTCGGTTGAAACCACTGTGCTACCTTTCTTCCAGTTAACGAAGGTGTAGCCTGTTGCTGGTGTTGCTGTCAATGTACAGGTTGAGAAATGATTGTATGAACCTGCGCCTGTCACTGTACCACCTGCTGCCGGGTTGGCTGTAGCTGTGATGTTATAGCTCTTCAGCTGGAAGTTAGCTGTGTATGCGCCTGCCTCTGTCACTGTGAAGGTGTAGCTGGCATTTGTTGAGACCACCACATTGTTCTTTGTCCAGTTGACAAAGGTGTAGCCTGTTGCTGGTGTTGCTGTCAAAGTGCAGCTTGCGAAATGGTTGTATGTGCCAGCGCCTGTCACCGTACCGCCTGCTGTTGGGTTGGCTGTAGTTGTGATAGCGTAGCTGTTCAGGCTGAATGTTGCTGTGTAAGAAGCAGCTTCTGTCACTGTGAATGTGTAAGAAGCGTTAGTTGAAACCACTGTGTTACCCTTCTTCCAGTTGACGAAGGTATAGCCTATGTTAGGTGTAGCCACCAATGTGCAGCTTGCGCCGTGGTTGTAGGTGTTGGCGCCTGTCACTGTACCGCCTGCTGTTGGAGTGGCTGTGGCTGTGATATTGTAGCTCTTCAGCTGGAAGTTGGCTGTGTAATCGCCTGCTTCTGTCACTGTGAAGCTGTATGATGCGTTTGTTGAAACGATCTGACCACCCTTTGTCCAGTTGACGAAGTCATAGCCTGTGGCAGCTGTTGCGACCAATGTCGCTGTGGCACCATGGTTATAGGTGTTAGCACCTGTCACTGTACCGCCTGCTGTTGGGTTGGCTGTTGTGGTGATAGCGTAGCTGTTCAATGTGAAGTGTGCCACATATGAGCCAGCAGCGTTAGCTGTGAAGCTGTACGAAGCATTGGTTGACACCACCTGACCGCCATTGGTCCAGTTCTGGAAGGTGTATCCTGTAGTGGCTATTGCAACCAATGTAACTGTTGCGCCGTGTTCGTAGTTACCTGCGCCGGTGATTGTACCGCCAACTGTCGGGTCGGCTGATGCCGAGATGGCATAGACGTTCTTAGCAAAGTTGGCGACGTATGCGCCTGCTTCTGTCACCGTGAGGTCGTATGTGGCTGTTGTGGCGACAGGCTGACCGTTCTTTGTCCAGTTGGTGAAGTTATAACCTGTGGCAGGTGTAGCAACCAGATGTGCTGTTGCACCCCAGTTGTATGTGCCGCCGCCTGTTACTGTTCCGCCTGCTGTCGGGTTAGCCGACACTGTGACATTGTAATTGTTCAAAGCGAAGTTAGCGACCAGGTTGACTGCTTCTGTCACTGTGAAACTGTAAGTAGAGTTGGTTGACATCACTTCAGTGCCTTTGGTCCAGTTCACGAAATGATATCCTGATGCTGTTGCAGCTGTTGCTGTCAAAGTTGCTGTTGCGCCGTGGTTGTAAGTGCCAGCGCCAGTGATACTGCCGCCGTTTGTCGGGCTGGCTGTTGCAGCTACCGCATAGCTGTTCAAAGTGAAGTTGGCAACGTATGTGCCGGCGTCTGTCACTGTGAAGGTGTAAGAAGCATTTGTTGAAACAACCTGACCGTTCTTTGTCCAGTTGTTGAAGGTGTAACCTGTGTTGGTTGTGGCTGTAAGAGTGCAGCTTGCGCCATGGTTAAATGTTCCAGCGCCTGTCACTGTACCGCCTGCTGCCGGGTTGGCTGAGGCTGTGATAGCGTAGCTGTTCAATGTGAAGTTAGCGACATATTCGCCAGCGCCTTCCACTGTGAATGTGTAAGAAGCGTTGGTTGAAACGACATTGCCGCCTTTTGTCCAATTCTGGAAGGTGTAGCCTGTGGCTTGTGTAGCGACCAATGTTGCTGTAGCACCGTGATTATAGGTGCCAGCGCCTGTCATTGTACCGCCTGTCTCAGGCGATGCCACTGTTGTGATGTTGTATGTGTTCAAAGTGAAAGTAGCTGTGTAATCGCCAGCCTCTGTCACTGTGAAGCTGTATGAGGCGTCGGTTGAAACCACTGTGTTGCCTTTCTTCCAGTTGGTGAAGGTGTAGCCTGTTGTTGGTGTAGCTACCAATGTAGCTGTCTCGCCATGGTTGTAGGTGCCTGCTCCAGACACTGCACCGCCTACTGCCGGATTGGCAGTAGCGGTGATAGCGTAGCTGTTAAGTTGGAAATTAGCGACATATTCGCCGGCGCCTTCAACTGTGAAGCTGTAAGAAGCGTCGGTTGAAACGATAACGCCGCCTTTTGTCCAGTTCTGGAAGGTGTAGCCTGTGGCTTGTGTAGCGACCAGTGTCGCTGTAGCGCCATGGTTGTAGGTGCCTGCGCCAGTCACTGTACCGCCTTGTGTAGGATTGGCTGCTGTTGTGATATCGTAGCTGTTAAGCTGGAAGTTTGCCGTGTAATCGCCTGCCTCTGTCACTGTAAAGCTGTAAGAAGCGTCGGTTGAGACGACTTCAGTGCCCCTTGTCCAGTTCTGGAAGGTATAGCCTGTTGTCGGAGTAGCTTCCAAGGTACAGGTTGAGCCATGGTTGTAAGTGCCTGCTCCTGTCACCACGCCACCTTCTGTTGGGTTAGCTGTGGCTGTAATATCATAAGGATAGAAGAAATGGATAGCGTAAGGGTTTTTAAGAGTTCCAAAGTTAGCATCGCTCTGGAAGGTGAAGCCGCTTATGCAAACGACAGCCATCTCTTCGCCTGTTTGATGGTTATAAACCTTGAAATTCATTGATTCTCCTGATGTAGCGTTGCTATAAACCTGCATCCAGTAAACATATCCCTGATAACTTGAAGTATTGTTATAGTCCGGGAGATAGCTACCTCTACATTCATCACCGTAGAAGACGCCTATTTCAAGATATTGTGCATCTGGATTGGTTCTCATTGAGACGCCATTCAAAAACATCTCTCCTGTTATGGTCATATTGTACTGCATGTGACTGTTGTAAGTCCAATGAGTACCCTGACTGGCATTAGCAATCATTGAAAATGCCATCAACACGATTAAAAATAACTTTTTCATTGTATTCATTTTTTTAATTTAACTTCAAACCGAATTTACTTAACAATCAGTTTATGACATTTAATAATCTTGCCGTCAGTGATGATTCTCACTGTGTAAACGCCAGTTTCTTCTGGAACCTGGATGTTTGCTGGCATCTGTGTTTTTTCAACTGATACCACCTGGCCGAGTGTGTTGAGGATCTCAACCTGAGCCATCATGTTATCTGACACCTCAAGTCTCACGACTCCACCCTTTGAGGCAGGATTTGGATATATCGCGATGTCGTTGCTGAGTTCGCCGATACCTGTTGTACCTCTGAATCCGATAACGAATGGTTCGCTCATGTTGCCAACCATAGCGTCGCCTGCGAAGGTGAGACTTGCGTTGCTATCGAATGTCTCCATACCTGTAGTAGCGTCGTAGAGACCGAAGCTAAGTTCTGTCGCTTCTTTACCTGCCACTGTCAGGAAGGCGTAGTAACGATTATTTACACCTGCGTTGACGAGTTTCACGCTGCCGCGGCACTCACCGTTGGCGAAGGCTGCGAGTTCGTAGTCACCGTCTGTGAGTTCTGTATCGTTGAGCTCAACAACTGCCACAACTGTCATGTTGTAAGGATATGCATGGTAGTTGGCCATCCAGTGCTCTGATGTTACGTTTTCCATCATCTCGCCTCTTACCACCGCCGGATATGTGAATGTCACATCTTCTTCGTTGTTCGACTTGTACATCAGGCCTGCGCCTGGTGTGAGTGTGTTGAGTGAGCCACTCCATTCAGCGTATTCGGCATCGTATGTTGCGAAGCCTTCCTGAGCCTTCACCATGTCGCCGTCGGTAGGTTCGAAGCCTGCGAATGCCTCTTCAATGCTCATCGGCTGTGTTGAGATGAAGCCGAGGTATGTCCAACCGTTGTAGAGTGTGATCTCGTGGTTGGCAGGATCAGCGAAGTAGTTCTCCATATCAAATGTAACGTCGGCTGTCAAGTTAACCTTGAACATCTCTTCGTTGTTGAGAGCTGTGAGGTTGCCGCTCCACTCGTCGTATTCCTCATCGTAGGTCACGAAGCCGTTCGACTGTGAGACGATGCTCACGCCGTTGGTGCCGAGACCAGCCTCAAGGGTTGCGAGACCCTCGAAGTTTTCTTGCTCGAGATATGTCGACCACCAGTTCCAGCCTTCAGCAAGGTCAACAGTCTGGAGGATTGTATTTCTGAAGTTGAACACATATGGTTCAGCTGCTGTGCCAAGCACTGCGTCGGCTGCAAACACCTCTGTTGTGGCGCATCTCAAGGTGAGCTCTTCGCCATCAGCGTGGTTGTAGAGACGGAATGTGAGTTCTTCGCCATCCTCGTTGCCGTACACTGTCATAAACAAGCGGTAAGCCTGAATCTGCTCGTAGAAGTCGAGACGTGCGCCGCCGCGGCACTCCTCGCCTACGAATGCGCCGACTTCAAGTTCGAGGTCGTTCTGTGTCTCACCCTCAATCTGGATGATTCCGATGAACGACATTGTGTTCTCGAATGCGAGAGGATTCTCAACATTGTAGTGGCTACCAGGTGTTCTGAAGTATGCCTCATAGTGACCATCAGTTTTTACTGTGAAGTAATAGTCATCTGCTCTTGAGACCAAGGTGTCGATGTTCATCCAGAACATGAATTCCTTACCTCCAACAGGCTGTGCATAAACATTTGCTTGTTCTCCGTACAGATAGGCTCTCTCTGGTGCATGATACCAACTATTATTTTCCATCCACCAAACATTTGCTGAACCATATCCTTCCGGAGTCGCCGATGCTGAAATCGTGATAGGCACTATGTAATTCAAAGTGCAAGAAATACTTGCCGGGTTCATAATGACAAACTGACCACTTACTGTGCTGTAGTCGTCGCCGAAGCTGACTGATGCGTCGTAGGTACCTTTGTAGAATGTCTCCCACATGTAGTGACCTGTCTCATCGAGTGTCACCTCATAGACCTTTGAAGGATCGTTGACATTGGTGAAGACCACTTCAACACCTTCTGGGCTTGCGCCGTTGTTAAGTGTAACTGTGATTTCTACACCATTTTCAATCTCCATATCAACATCGAGAGGATTCGACCAGACGATTTCCGACATATTGTCACCACTGATTGGAGCGCCGTCAGTCTCGTATGTAAACGTTGTCTTTGGAATGAAGTTTTGTTGCGTTGCCGGAATATTTGCAGGATTTGAAGAATTATTTTTACCAATACTTGCTCCATTCGCAGTCTTACCATAGTAATTTATGCCATTCCATTGTCCTGTAGTAATATTTTCAGAACCGACAAGCAGATTACCACCATTATATTCGAAAGGCGTGTCTAAAGTAATCACCGCCGTTCCATCTGTATTATATGTGACATATCCTGTGTAAACCACAGTGCAATTATCAACAGATTCGTATGCTGAAATAGTGGTGTAATCAACTTCTTTCATATAGTATTTCACCTGAACATTTGTTGTCCATGGCAAAGGATGTTGGAAATTATTACTACCACCATTAGTCTCATCGAAATAATACGTAAGTTCGGTAATTGTACCGCCTGCCATCACACTTATTTCCTCAGCAGGGATGACATGCTGTGAACGGGTATATTCATCATAATACAAAGCATATGCCGGCACATTATAATTAGTGTTTGCATCTTCTTCATAAATAGTATGCGTCTCGACATCGCGGTTGCCGCGGTCTGTTGGTGCGTTTCCTGCATACACTGCGGCGACACCGTATTTGTATGAGCCGACTTCAAGGTTTGCCCATGTTTCATCGGTGTATGTCAACTCAGTTACGCCTTCTGCAACGAGTTCTGTATTGTCA
Source organism: Bacteroidales bacterium (assembly GCA_017538795.1). Lineage (GTDB taxonomy): Bacteria > Bacteroidota > Bacteroidia > Bacteroidales > F082 > Limimorpha. Next base: position 15,609 of record JAFYIE010000079.1, read on the forward strand.
GTTGTGTAAGGACCGTCGTTGTAGGCGCTTGTACGATACACGTTGAAGCCCTGGAGTGAGCGGTCAGTGTTCTGATACTGCCATGTGATGACAGCGTCTGAATCTTCTTCAACAGCCACAACATCTGACACAGGATAGTATTCCTCAGTGAGCCAGAACTCAACACCGTTCCAGTTATTGTATGTAATTGTCAAATCGTGTGAAACCGGCTGGTATCCTTCCTTAGTCGCTGTAAGCGTATATTCACCGACCTTAACCTCATTTGTGAAGTAACCTGTTTCATCGCTTGTAAATTCATACATTACAGGATTATCGAACTCGTCGGCACCATCCATAACAATTGTAGCGCCTTCGATAGCCACAATACCATCTTGTTCAAATATATAGCCCCAAACATAGCCATTTCCTGAAACATACACTGTCTGACGATCAGAGAACTCTGAATCACCATATTTGTAAACTGTTCTTACTGCGAAGTCATAGCCATCCATGTTGTAATACAACAAATCATCGACTGCGACTTGGTATTCTGTAGTGGTTATCACATCACCGATCTGGTTATACCAGCCCCAGTAGCCCCAGTCTCCATAGTCGTAATATTTGCCATAGAACAACTTGTATCCGAGGGCGTCTTCAGGTGCATCCCATGTGAATGTCAATGTGTCTGAGTTGCCATAGAATGCCTGGGTATTGTCAACCAGGAAGTTCTCCGCTCCTTCGCGAATTGTTTGGAAGTAATAGATACTGCCGTATGTTGTGCCTGCAGCATTACGTCCGTTAAGCTGGATATAGTATTTCTTGTTGTACTCAACGTTTTGCAGCTGTACTGTCTCAACCGGTGCTGTCCAGTTGATGAGTGTATCTGTCGGAGGGTTGGTGACACCGATGAGGATCTGCATCTCTTCAGTAAACCATCCGAGGTTGTATGTCACTTCCGCATCGAGAGGCACATTTTGATAATATGCCGGATAATTGATATATGACTGATAAGGAGCATCAACCATAGAGGTATGCATGCTCACTTCCATGAAGTCGGTATCGTCGGTTGAGACAGCCACATAGTATGTACCTGCAGGGAGGTAAGCGTTTTCGATAACATTTGATGGCATGCGGAAACCTGTCACTTTAACGTCATCAACAATAGCGCCATGGCCGAAATGGTCGTCCATCACGAAACCAAGCTGGAACTCAGAGCCCATATAGTAATTATAATAGTCAAGGTTAATAACAACCTCTGTCATCGTCTCATGAGCTTCTGTTGTGTACATCAAATATTGCCAGTCGCCTTCATCATTACGGAAATAAACTCCGAAGTAGTCAATATCGTTGTCCCACTGTTTGTTCATGTAGTTCAATGTAATGCGCACGTTGGTTTCGTTGCTCAAGTCAATTTTTGGAGTAACAAGGTATGTGTAGCCTTGCCAGCTCTGACCGGCATTAATGTTGTGCTCGCATTTCATGTAGTGGTTCTCGGTATCGAGTACCCACTCGTTCATACCCCACTCTGCGTATTGGCTCCAGCCTTCCGGCATCTCATCGCCGTCGAAACTTTCGTTAAGGAAGTCGTTGTTGTCGCGGTTGCCGCGGATGTCGGTGTAGGTTGGTCCGTTGTATGTGTATGTGTTGTAGTTCGACGGTCCACCCACTTCATCGAAGTCTTCCTGATAGATGTATGCCGAAGCGTTGTTGGCTGTTGTTGCCACTGTAAGTTTTCTTTCTTCCGGCAGGACGACTTTATAAATAGCGTCAATGCCATTATTTACCGGAAGGTTGTAGCTGGCATGGAGGCCATCAACAGGCATCTGGTTCTCGTAAGTGTCGTTTTCAAACTCAACCTCGATAGCTGTCTCCCATACATCGCCTGTAATTGGAGTGTAGCCTTCGGCTGTCAATGTGACTTCGAGAGGCTCGCTTCCGTCAACAGTAACGGTTATTGTCGCCTCGACTGCGCCTTCTGCTGTACCGACAGCTTTCACCGGGAAGTTAAGCGACTTGTTGTATTTCAATGTGTAAGGAAATTCGATGCCTTCCAAGTCAATCTCAAAGTATGGGTTATCGACCTCAATGCCTGTGATTGTAGCGGATTTGCCAGCGTTGGCGAGATTCACATTATATGTGTAGTCGTTCTCGCTCCACACGCCATTAGCGCGAATGCCAAAGTCGATTGAAGCAGGAGCTATAGTAAGATCCGGCTCTTCAGGAACGATAATTCCGTATTCGATTTTTGTCTTAGGGAAGAAATAGGCAGTATAGTTATTTGAACCGTCAGTGTATTTTCCGTGCACAGCCATGTAATCATTGACACCATAGAAAAATACATCATTCCATGTTCCTATTTCATTGTTGTCGATACCAATCAGCAAATTGCCACCATTATATTGATAAGGTTTGGTGAAGTTGATTTTCACCTCGCCATTAGCATCAAATGACATATAGCCTGTGCTTACGACAGTGGCATCTCCTTTATCGACAAAATAGTCCATGTAATCGTAAGGATATTCCGCCAGATACACATCAACAGTCACATCAGTTGTCCATGGATATGTAGGGTTTCCGATAATATTACTATTAGAACTTACTAAGGTATCATTATAGTAATATGTGAGGCTTGAAATTCCAGCGCCTTGAATATCTGTCAGATAACTTTCAGGGATGACGTACTGTGATCTTGACAACATGTCAAAATAATAGACGAATGCCGGGACACCGCCTCTTTGTTGATCTTCTTCGTCAAAGATTGTAATGTCGTCGTTCTCCACTAAAAGAGCGTTGAAGTTTGCCACGTAAGCGGCGTTGTCTTCAACCACGACATTGAAGCTAAGGTCGGTTGAGACCTCTTCTCCTCCCTTTGTCCAGTTAACGAACTCGTAACCGAAATTAGGTGTCACTGAAAGTGTCACATTCGTTCCGTATTCGTATGTGCCTGTTCCTGTAATCACGCCAGCTCCTGTCAGGTTTGTTGAAGCTGAGATAGCGTACTCGTTGATTGAGAAGTTGGCGATATAGAAACCGGTGCCTTCCACTGTGAACTCGTATGTAAGTTCGGTTGAGACCTCTTCGTCATAATCGTTTGTCCAATTCACGAAGTGATATTCGCTTTCAGGATTCAATGTAGCCGTGAGTGTGCAGGTCTCGCCATAATCGTATGTGCCAGATCCTTCAACAGTACCAGCTGCATTAGGGTTAGCGTAAACGTAGATGTCAAACTGGTCAATCTGGAAGTTCGCATTGATAACAGTGTCTTGCGTCACATTGAAATTGAGTGTCGACCATGTGCCGAGCACCACTTCATCTTCACCGTCCATTGTGGTCCAGTTGACGAATGTGTAGTGATCGTTGGCCGAAGCCTGAAGTGTGCAAGGACGACCGACGAGGAACTCACCAGCGCCTGTCACTGTACCACCCTCTTCAGGGTTTGCCACAGCTGTCACTGTGTAAGCCTCAGTCTCTTCATGATATGTGAAGGTTGTCTTTGGCAAGAAGTTGGCTGAATAAACAGTTGAGCTGGTTGTTCTGTAAATAGAAGCGCCTCTCTTGTCAACTCCATAAAAAGCTGCACTTTCATAGCTTGAGTAGGTTGAATAAACACGGAAACCGATGAGAAGATGACCTCCATCATAGTCGTATGGTTTATCGAAAATAACCTCCATCTCATCCTGTGTGTTGTCAAGAACACCAGTGTAAACAACATCATATTCATCGTAGCTCTGCATCGATGTTATTGTCTCACTGCTATATGGTTTCATATAAACCTTATACACAGCACTACTTGCATTGGTTGCAGGGCTTGACAGATAGAATGTCAATCCATCGATGGTCTTGCCGGCCATTGCGCTAATATCATAGTCCGGAATAACAAACTGGCTCTGTTGATACGTATTGTATGAATAATAGCTATAAATTGGTATAGCATAGTTTGTTATCGTTCCGTCATTCACTGTAAGTGTTTGCGGAGTATTCTGAGCTTTTGCCGATAACACCGTCATAAGCAAAAGCATAAATAATAATTTAATCTTACTCATTGTCTTATATTTTTTAATTATTTTCAAAAAACAAACACTTATTCAACAACCACTTTGCGTAAATGAGTGTTATTGTTGTCTGTCATGATTCTGAGCATATATACACCTGGCATGCTTGGAGCCTGGATGCTTGCCTCTGAACCTGAAATAGTCTCAACAGAAACAACCTCGCCGATTGTGTTGACAACTTCGACTTGCACTGATTCTGTTTCTTCTGCCAAAACGATGCGGATTTCACCGTCTTTAGCAACCGGGTTAGGATAAATTCTCATGCTGCCGCTGTGCTCGCCGACACCTGTTGTGCCTCTGAAGCTCACCACGAATGGGTTGTCGATGTCGCCAACCATTGCGTTGTTGCTGAAGCTGAGAGTTTCGTTGCTGTCGTAAATCTCTTCTTCTGTAGTAGCGTTGTACAATGCGAAGCTGAGCTCAGCCGCGTTGTCGCCTGCCACTGTGAGGAATGCCATGTAACGGCCCATCACAGGGATGAGTTTCACGCTGCCGCGGCACTCGCCGTTGGCAAATGCTGCAAGCTCGTAGTCGCCTTCAACTTCCATGTCGTTGAGCTCAACAACTGCCACAACTGTCATGTTGTTCTGGTATGCGTTGTAGTTTGCCATCCAGTGGTCTGAACCGACGTTAGCCTTAAGTTCACCCTTGTCAGCAACACCGTAAACGAATGTCACATCGTTCTCGTTGTTCGACTTGTACATGTAACCCATGCCTGGTTCAAACACGTTGAGTGAACCTACCCAGCCGCCTTCAGCGTCGTATGTAGCGAAGCCGTACTGCGACTTGATCATATCGCCTGCTGTAGCTTCAAGACCGACAAATGCGTTGTTCAAGTTCATGGCGTTATTTGTCGGGAAGCCAATCCATGTCCAGCCGTTGCTGAGTGTGATCGGATGATCGTTAAGTGCAGCGACTGTTCCGAACATAGCTACATTGGCATCGCCCGCCATCTTGATCTTGTACATCGACTCATTGTTGAGAGCTGTGAGTGAACCGCTCCATTCGCCACTCTCCTCGTCGTATGTAACGAAGCCATTCTGCGACTTGATCATCTCGCCGTTTTCACCGAGACCTGCCTCAAGGATGCCAAGACCTGCGTAATTGGCTTGCTCAATGAACGGTGACCACCAGTTCCAGCCTTCAGCCAATGCTGCTGTCTGCTCATCAATAGCTGCTGTCTCAACACAACTCATAGTGTTGCCAGTATAAACGACACGTACTCCATATTCATGACCGTCAAAAACGCCATTGTCGACATATGATGCCTCATCAACGAAGTCGTAAATCTCACCGTCACGATAAACTACAGCGCCTTCTGGAGTAATTGTCTCATTATAATAGACGCGAATCATCATATTATAATTTGAATTGGACGTAAACAAATTCCAATTCACACCGTCAAATGAATAATAGTTATTACCATTATTTGTACTTTGGCACACTGTAGCTTGCCAGTTCGAACCCGAAATCTTTTTATAAACAACCCAAAGATTTTGTGTGTTGTCTATTTCAAGTGGCTCATCAAACACATAATTAGCGAACTGATATGCATTGGGCATAGTTTGCTCATCTGAAGTATGAATCAGATTTTCAGGAGCATTTTCACCACCATTATAGATATATATTTGAACAATATTTGTAGTATAGTTATAATAGTAGTTGAATTCTGCTACCTTTGTAATATAATTGCTGTTTATCGTACCTGCAGGGAATTTAACTGCCCAATATGCATAATTATATGCGGTAGAATAAGAACCATTATCATAAGCCACTTCTTCTTCAAACTCGATTTCTTCCGGATACTCCCAACTCATGGTGTTGCCTTCAGATGTTGAAGTTAAGCTCAAATCGCTTACACCTTCAAAGTTGCTGCATGGCCTATATTTGAATGTTGTATTCTCAGAACTTGACCATCCTGTTGTGTAAATAGAATACAGGAGACAAGTGTACTTCCTGCCCTCAATCAAGCCCAACTCTTCAACTGGCAACTGAATGAAATCATTTGTTGTATAAAAATAACCATAGGCAACATTCTCAGTATTGTCAATGATTTGCAGAGCGTATTCTTGGAATGCACGGTCATCATTTACTGGAACCCATGTTGCAAATCCTGTAGGTGAAACATTGAAAACATAATCATTATACAAAGTTTCATTCATTTCGCATTCAATTTCGACAGGTTCTGTAATATTTGTGTACATCACATAGTCATCATAATCTTCTCTTGTAATTGTCATTTTATAATAACCTTTACGGAAGTTAGTGTATTCAACGTATCCGTAGTATGTTGTGATGTCGTTTACTTCGTCATATTCTTCAACAATCATGTCTTCGGTGAGTGTCACATCAGCGATAGGATAATGCTCCTGTTCGAATTCGTTCTGGTTGATGAAATTAATAGTTGCTCCAACCGGGCTTACATCAGGATTATTGAGCCATACTTTGATATTCACGCCTTCAGCTACAAACATATCCTTGCCGATTGGGTCCGACCAAACGATGTCCGATTCATTTCCTTCGTGGATGCTTGGGCTGCGGAGCTCAACATCATCAACATCAAGATAGAAACCGTTGCTGTTGTAGTTATAGTGACGGATCGCGACATAACCTTCCTCTCCTGCATAATCGCCAAGGTTTACTGTAAATTGAGCCCAGTCGCCCTGCGCTTTGCTCGGATGTGCCGTCATCGTCCAACCGTTCACGTAATAGAAATAACCCACATAATCATTTGATGATGTTGAAACATAAACTGCAAAATACTCTGTAGGATAGTTGGCATCCTGTGCGCAAGCCCAGAATGAGAATTCCGAAGCGTCTGTGAATTTCACCTTTGGAGTGATAAGCCATGCGTCATGATTTACTGGTGAACCGTTACTATAGCTCTTTGAAATCATCATGTCTTTTGAACCGTTGTGGCCTTTGTAGTAGCCGAGGCCTGCCTCGCTTCCGAGCATCCAGTTGTATCCATAACTGTATGGGTCCATCTTTGTCCATCCCTCCGGGAAACCTTCGTCGAAGCCTTCCGAGAGTGTGGTTGGCACTGTCTCGCCTTCGCGGTTACCTTCGTAAACCACGCTCACACCATATTTATATAATCCTGATTCAGCGTCAGCCCATGTCTCATCAAGAACCGATGTCTCTGTTGGTGTCGCGACGACATCGGTGTTATCTAATGTGTAAGGACCGTTGTTGCTGTTAAGTGTACGATACACACGGTAGTTCTGAACCTCACGTGCATGTGGTGTCCAGCTTACCAACACGTTGTCGCCATCCTCAACTGCAGTTACAGCCTCAACCGGGAAGTATGTCTCGGTCAAAACGAAGTTTTGATCAATAAAGCTCCAGTTGTAACCTACCCATCCTATAAATATATTTTGAGGCTGATATTCCTCAACATCTATTGAAACATTGATACCATAACCGCACTTGAATGTGCCTTCATATTTACCGTCTTCGTCGGTCGTGAATGTGTAATCAACTTCATTATCAAACTCATCATAACCGACCAATGTAACGTTTATATTATTAATAGGTGTAGTGCCGTCCTGTTCGAACACATAACCTTCGATGGTGGCATAGCCTGAAACACGCACTACTATTTCTTCAGCCGCCGATTCGCCTGCCTCATAAACCGTAGTCACACCGAATGTGTAGCCGCCCATGTTGTAAGCCAGACCCGTAACACTCATCGTGTTGGTTGTAATAAGCTCTTCGTTTTGCTTGACGCCGTCCTTGTAGAAGTTGTATCCGAGGAACGTGCCGCGTACTGCATCCCATGTAAACACTGCTGTGTCGCCTACAAAAATTTCTTCACTTTCAACAGCGAAATTTTCGACAGGATCGATAAACGTTGTGAAAGGATAAACGTTACTTGCCGTTGTTCCAGTATTGTTTCTTGTCTTAACCTGTGCGAAATACACTGTATTGTGGAGCAAGCCCTCAAGTGTCACATCGGTATAATCGAATGTCAGGTCGTCTGTCCAGTCAACAAGAACTGTTTGTGGTGGATATTGTGTTCCAACCAGCACCTGCATTTCCTTACTGTAATTTCCGAGATAGATTTTCATCTGGTCTCCATTGTCAACGCCCGACTTGCCTTGCCATGAGTTATAATTCATATCATAAATAAAAGACATATTAGGCGCAGGGACAGATTCAATCCTGAGATGAATGACTCTGCCAGCATTGTCATTGTTTTTGGCTACAATGTAATATGTTCCAGGCGTCACCAACCAAGACATATTACCCCAACGATAATACAAACAGTTAGTAATCTGTGGAGCATCAAGACCACCCATATCTTCATTATACAAAGCGGTCAATCGTTGCCAGTCGTTACCTTCATCATTAAAATACAAAACACTTTCCGATTCAACAGTAAACTTGACAACCACATCATTCATTGCTGAATAATACATGCTTTCCGGAATGTCATAATTGTTGTGATATGGGCAAGGCTCACCAGTGTAATCAGTGCCGAGATACCAATCATAGGTGTAATTATTATTGATTGGCAATGTACCAAGATCATATGGATTTTCCCAAACATCGCCTTCAACAGGTTCGTAGACTGTCGCCGTAACATCAACAGTTGTTGTATAGCTACCAAACTCATCTTCATATGCCACGGTTATCACACCTGCTATATCACCAACAGTTGCTGTTGTTCCTGTTGAAACTTCAACTTGAGTTGTTTCATAAGCATCCAGCGTGAATGGAACTTCCTTGTTGATAGCAAAGAAATCGTTGTCGCATGTAATGCTTGTAACCGTACCTTCACTACCTGTGTTTTGCAATGTGAAAGTCTTCTGTCTTGCCCAAGCTCCATTAGGACACTCACCCATTTCAACCTCATCGGTTAAAGCAGCGATATTGGCCGGAATGTCCATGTTAAGTTTCATGTAATTCTTGTATGCAAAACTACCACCAGTGCCACCATGACCATCTCCAGTTGGATTTGTCACGTCAAAATTGTAATCGTCTCTATACTGTCTTATTGCACGATACTGACCGTTTGGATCAGGATAAGTGTACATCTTCATTGCCATGCTGCTGGAATTGCAATAATATGTTGAATTATCAGTAATACAAATCAACAAATTATCGGTGCCATTATACATAAACGGAGTATCCAATGTCAATGTAACATTTCCGGCATTGAAATAAACATTTCCGGTAAACACAAGATCATTCGTCGGATCCATTATCACATAATCGGTCGTAGTGGTGAAATAGTTTTTTGTGGTATGTGCCATATAGACCTTAACTGATCTGTAACGGCTGTCACCATTGTATGATACCGAGTAAGTGATTGAATTAATCTGACCGGGAGTACCAATTTCAGCAGGAGTGTAAATCTGTTGTGAAATTGTTTTCATGTAATAAGTGTAAGTCGGGATAGTGTTGTATGCAGTCCCTGCATAACCGACTACCACATCTTGACTTGCTTTCATCGTACCCGCAAAGGCAAACAAAAGCACCAACAGAGAAAGCAATTTCCCTGTCTTAAGCATTAGCCCCCTTAGGGTATAATGCCCTCTTTGTTTTTGTAAAGTACAGTAAATCATAATAAATAATTATTAAGTTAATAAATGTATGAATTTTATAATGAATCACTTTGAATGATATCTTCCTGTCATTCAATATTCTACTTTACAAAAATATAGGAAATTTTCTGGACAATTGTAAGTAATATTACTTAACAGCCCGAAAAAATTATCAACATTTATTTAACCAATCCGGCATCGTAGGCATATTTTACCAAATCCGCCGTGGTATTGATGTCGAGTTTTTCAAAAATATGGCTTTTGTGCACTTCCACAGTGCGGCGGCTTATGCCAAGACGGTCGGCAATCTGTTGGGCCGACATGCCGTTGGCGCATAGTTGGATAATTTCTATTTCGCGTCTCGAAAGGTCTGATTTTACGCTTATGCGGTATTGTTTGCCCTCGTCGTAATTATTTATGCCAAACAGGGCGTTGAGCTTGGCTTTCATGGCTTCAGGATCCTCGTTCTTATCCCAAAAATCATCCACAAGGCCTTGAGTTCGCCTTACCACTTCAGGGTTTTTGCTATCGCCTGAAAGCAGAACAATTTTGGCTTTGGGACTTAAAGTTTGCGCATAATGTATCACATCAACACCGTCTCCGTCGGGCAGGAAGTAGTCGAGTAAGATAATGTCCACCTCGTCACCGTGTTGCTCCAGAAACTGCTTGGTCGACCTCACGTCTTCAGTCTCCCCGACAATAACGCCGCTCAAGCTCGAATAGTTGAGCGACAATCGAAGACCCATGCGATAAATCGGATGGTCTTCAACCAAAAGTATTCTTATTGGCTGTCGTCCCATAATTTCACACTTTCTTTACACTCATAGTTACTGTAGTTCCTTTGCCCTCTTCGCTTTCTATCACTATAATTCCGCCATTGCGCTCCATCATTTGCTGGCTCACGAAAAGGCCGATGCCAGTGCCCAACTCGCCACCTGTTCCTTCAGTCGACGAGGTCATCCTATTCATCAACTTGCCTAACTTTTCCTTGCCGATGCCTTGACCATGGTCTATCACTTTAAGCAGATAACGTTCACCATCGTCTTCGGCTTCCAACCTTATTTCACCACTGGCAAATGAATATTTCACAGCGTTAGAGAGAATGTTTTGCAACACCATCTCAACAATTTGCGGGTCGTCGTTGCCAATCCAATCTTTCGGAACGGCATTCGCAACTTTCAGCTGCTTCTGCCCTATTTCAAAGGCTTGACTGCGTATCACCTTGTCGGCCGTCTCGCTTAAGTTGAACCGTTCGGTTTGGCTTTCGGTTTTGCCAATCATTCCCTTAACCCAACTTATAACGTTGATTATCTTTGCCTTGAGTTCCTTTGTCGACGATTTCAGTGTAACCAGATACTTTTTCAGATATTCAACCGGCACCTCGTCGATATGCTCACATATGAGGTCGAGACTTTTCTCCTGCGCCTGTACCGGCGTCTTAACGTCGTGCGATACAACACTAAACAACTGGTCTTTAGTTTTGTTAAGGCGGGTCAGCATCTCATTACGCTTCTTACGTTGGATGGCATTTCGTGCCAGTAAAACAACCAGAATCAGCAACAACACCACCACTAACAGCGACAAAGAGAGTTGCCTGCGGCTTTGTCGGGTTTTTTCCTCCTGCAGCTGCAATTGATGCTCTTTCTCGGCCATCTGATACTTCACCTGATAGTCGCGAATCAAAGTCTGCATATCTTCATTGTAGATAGAGTCCCTCATCTTAACGTTTTCCTCAAGATATCCGATAGCGCGTTCCGGATGCGAGGCTCTTGTGGCAAGATATGCTCCTTGCTGGCTATCCAGATAAAACTGTTTGAACTGATTTTCTTTTGCGATGCGTATTGCCATAAGATAGTACATCTCAGCGGAATCGTAATTGCCACTTTCGTAAGCATACTGGCCATAAAGCATAATAACGCATGTCTCGTAATAGAGTTCTTTTTCACGACGCGCTATTTCGAGTGCGGCCTCGAGCTCAGCATCCGACTCGTTTTGCCGTCCCGCCTCATGATAGGCCTTCGACAAGGCTATACGCCTATTGATGATTTTTTCATTATTGTCACCATATTGTTGCGACAACGCCAAGGCTTTCTCAGCAAAGCTGATAGCCTCGTCAGGGTCATGTTGCATCAGCCGCACTCCCGAAAGATTCTGGTAATATGTCGCGAGGTCAAGATTAGCCTTCGCATCATCGCCAGGATCTCCCAACATTTCGATACATTTCCAGTACAACTCCTCCGACTGGTCATATTCCTCCATATCATAATAAATCGCGGCGATGTTATTCATGATATATCGTTTGTTGACTGCCGCCATATCGCCCCCGATTTCATCCATAATCTCGGTGCAGATATTGTAGTTGCGTATGGCATCGTCATATTGCCCTATGCGCATGTAGGCTCCCGCGATGGTGTTGTAACATCCTGCCACGTTGTATTTGTCACCTGCTTGTTCATAAAGCTCCAGTGCCTGCTCGGTGTAGTCAATCACCTCAACAAACCTGCTTTCGTCGAAACACTGCAATATCTTAGTCCTAAGGCTGTCAACCTCATGCGCCTTCACACCAAGTGAAAGACAAAAAATAACTATTGCAACGACTATCTTTTTATACAACATTTTACCCCCCCCATAATATAACTAACTGATAGTCAATTGATTGCAATTTATTTATTATAAATTTGCAGCTTCTCATATATAATTATATAATAGTCACGCAAATTTAATAATATTTATAAAAGCAATTATAAGTAAAATTACTTATTAAATAAAAAAAAAGAAGGCACCGCCTTCTTTTTAACTTCTAACTTCTAACTTCAAACTTCTAACTATTCCATGTTTGTATAAACGGCTTGCACGTCCTCGTCGTCTTCAACTTTGTCGAGGAAGTTCATAATGCTTTCAATCTGTTCGTCGTTGAAAGCAACAGGATTGTTGGCGAAGCGCTGGAGGTTAGCTTTGATGATGTTGACCTTCATGCCTTCCAATGCCTCGTGCATTGTGCCGTATGATGTCCAGTCGCTGTATGCGAATGTGCCGTCTTCTGTCTCCTCGATTTCTTCGAGACCAGCGTCGATGAGTTCGAGTTCGAGGTCGTCCTTGCTCATTCCGGCAGGAATTTCAATTTGGAACACAGCCTTGCGTGTGAACATATATTCAAGCTGACCTGTCTTGAGAAGTTCGCCGCCAGCCTTGTTGAAATATGAACGGACGTTGGCTACGGTACGCGTAGTGTTGTCTGTTGCACACTCAACAACGCAAAGTACGCCGTGAGGACCCTTGCCTTCGTACACGATTTCAACCATATCAGCCGTGCTCTTATCGGTAGCACGTTTGATAGCTGCATCGATGTTATCTTTTGGCATGTTTTCCGCCTTGGCGTTCAAGATAGCCTGACGGAGTTTAGGATTCATATCTGGATCCGGACCGCCTTCTTTTGCTGCGATTGTGATAATTTTTCCAAGTTTCGGGAACACTCTTGACATGTGACCCCATCTTTTCATCTTAGCCGCCTTGCGGTATTCAAATGCTCTTCCCATAGTAACAATTTTTATTTTTCGGGCGCAAAAATAATAAAAAAATTTAAATCCTTACTAAATTTTTAAATTTTTAGTTGTTAGTCCTTAGTCTTTAGACTTTAGCAACTAAAGACTAAGGACTAAAGACTAAGTCTTCTGTTTCTTCTTTTTCGCTGCTGGAAACAACACATTATTTAAAATAAGCCTGTATCCAGGGGAGTTTGGATGCATGTCGAGTTCAGTCGGCGGATCGCCTACAAGGTGCTGGTAATCTTCAGGGTCGTGACCGCCGAGGAATGTCCAGAACCCGTTGCCGTAGTCACCGTGGATGTAACGGTCTTCCTCCAATGCGGCGTTGTCGCCAAGAACAACCACCGTAGGCTTCACGTAACTCTTGTCGAAAGCAGTGGTCTGTCCCATGAAAGCCTTTATCAGTTTCTCATGGTCTTGAGTGAGCATGGTTGGGACAGGATCCCACTTCGCCGAGAAATCAAATAAAAGGAAATAGTCGTTGCCCTCTTTTACCGACTTCGGCCTGCGCAAAGTCACGTCGATGTTCGAGACTTCGTATTCCTGCGGATTTGTCGACACTGTAAAATCTGTGAAAGCGAAGCAGTTATCGTAGTTCAGTTGCTGTGGGTCGCCGGGACGGATCGCGTCGCCGTCAAACATCACGTCACAGATATCCAGACCTTCAGCCGCAAGTGCGATATCGAAGCTGTCGGGCGCGGAGCACATCGCAAAGAGGTAACCGCCGCCTGCCACGAAGTCGCGAATCTTCTTCGCCACCGCAAGTTTCAGCTGCGAAACTTTTGTAAAACCATGCTTGCGCGCCGTCTCCTCCTGTTTTTTCACGTCTTCCTGATACCACGGATAATTCCTGTATCTCGCCCAAAACTTGCCATATTGCCCCGTGAAATCCTCGTGATGCATGTGGAGCCAGTCGTAAGTGGGCAAAACGCCGTCCAAAACCTCGTCGTCATATATTATATCATAAGGTATCTCGGCGTAAGTCAGCACCAAAGTAACTGCATCATCCCAAGGAAGGATATTTTTCGGGGCGTAGACCGCCAGCCGAGGCACTTTCTGCAGTTTCATCTCGTCCATATTGACAGAAGGATCGGCTATTTCAGCCAAAATGCTCTGCGCCTGGACGTCGGCTATGACCTGATACGACACGTTTCTGAGCTTGCACTCACGCTCAAACATATCGTGATAAGGCATCAGATAGCTTCCTCCTTTATAATTAAGGAGCCAACTGATCTCCACCTCGCGTTCGAGCACCCAATAAGCCACGCCGTACGCCTTCAGGTGGTTAGTCTGGGTCTCGTCCATCGGAATCAGGATGTAGGCGGCGAAGATTCGAGGCATCGCCAACATCATGATTATCAAAAGGATAATATATTTCTTAAACTTTTTCATCTTTATTGAAATTTAATGCAAAGATATCAAAAAAATTTCATAATTTTGCAGTTTGAAATATTGAAAATTTTATTTTTATACGTAAATATTATGGAAAACACAACATTAAAAAAGACTGCATTGAACGCAATGCACTATGAAATGGGCGCCAAGATGGTTCCATTTGCAGGTTTCGACATGCCGGTTCAGTTTGAAGGCGTGAACGTTGAACACGAGACAGTCCGCAAGGGCGTTGGTGTTTTCGACGTCTCTCACATGGGCGAGTTCCGCGCAAAAGGTCCTAAGGCTTTCGCATTGGTACAGCGCTGCACATCAAACGACGTGGCAGCATTGGTTGACGGCAAGGTCCAATATACATGCCTCCCGAACGGCAAAGGCGGCATCGTCGATGATATGCTCGTTTACCGCGTGTCAGCTGACGAATATTTCATGGTTCCTAATGCAGCCAATATCGATAAAGACTGGGCTTGGATGTCGAAAGTCGCTGAAGAGATGGGCATGAAGCTCGGCGTCGACTTCATCAACGAGAGCAACCAGTGGTCACAGCTCGCAGTGCAGGGCCCTCTCGCACTCAAGGCTATGCAGAAGCTCACAAAGGCATCTGTCGAAGATATGGAATACTACACCTTCAAAATCATCGAGTTTGCTGGCGTAAAAGACATCATCTTCTCAACAACAGGTTACACCGGCGCTGGCGGATGCGAGATCTACATCCCGAATGCAGAAGCAGTGAACGTTTACAAACAGGTTCTCGAAGCTGGTAAAGAGTTCGGTATCAAACCTATCGGTCTCGGCGCTCGCGACACTCTCCGTCTCGAGATGGGATTCTGCCTCTATGGCAACGATATCTGCGACACAACCTCACCTATCGAGGCTGGTCTCGGCTGGATCACCAAGTTCGTTGACGGCAACGACTTCATCGACCGTGCTTACAACGAGAAACAAAAAGCTGAAGGCGTCACACGCAAACTCGTCGCTTTCGAGATCACTGGCAAAGGCATCGCACGTCATGAATATGAGATCTGCGACGCTGAAGGCAACCACATCGGCGAAGTGACATCAGGCACAATGGCTCCATCAGTGAAGAAAGCTATCGGTATGGGCTATGTGAAGAAAGACTTCTCAAAGGTCGGTACAGAAATCTTCATCAAGGTGAGAGACAAGCTCATCAGCGCAGTCGTGGTGAAATTACCTTTCTACAAAGGTTAAAAAAAAGCGGCGCGATGCGCCGCTTTTTTTATTGCTTCTTCTGTTGTTGTTCGAACTCTTCTTTCTCCTTATCAATCTTCTCCGTATCAACCTTCATATCCTCAATGTATTCTT
Organism: Bacteroidales bacterium; assembly: GCA_017538795.1. Taxonomy (GTDB): domain Bacteria; phylum Bacteroidota; class Bacteroidia; order Bacteroidales; family F082; genus Limimorpha. The sequence goes on from JAFYIE010000079.1 coordinate 31,449, forward strand.
TCTCTTCCTTCACCTTCTCAACCTTCTTTGTGCCATGATATTTGCCTATTGTAAAGACAACACCGAGTCGTGCACCTGCCGACTGATATGATGTGGCAAACTCTTCAGTATATGACGCGGTCTTGAACATAGCTAAAATGTTGTCAGACACAACATAGAAGTTGAATGCTCCAAAATGAAGTCCCAGACCTGTGCCAAGCGCGTTGCCGGTGTAGTTCGACATAGTATAACTCAATGCCAGGTTCAAGTGGTTGAGGAACAGTCCACTATAAGCGAGAGTGAACGCCGGCTTGACTTTTCCTTTAAACGCATAGAACTGCGCTATACCGGTGAAACGCAACATCGGGTTGAACTGATAGTAACCCTGCGCCATGATTCTCGTCTTAAGATATGTCTTATAGTCGGAGCCGTCAACCAAAGAGTCGTTACCCCAAACCTCATCAACAATCTGATCAAGCATGCCCTTGTAATCGAGTTTAAGGGTGTAAATATCATTGATATCGGTATAGACAGCATCATTCAAGGTAACGGCGGTTTTCTCGACATGTTTTACCTTTGCGTTTTTCCATTTGATATAACCCAAGTCATAAACACCTGCCGCGACACCCCAATGCTCATTATGGACGTACGAAGCACCGAAGTCGATGCCGAGACCGAGGTTACTGCTGGCGTTGATCGTTCCGTTGCTCACTGAGTCGAACATCTTCGAGATGTCACCGATACGATAAAGTTCTGATTTAAAAATCGACGATACCTTAACATCAAGATTAACATCAGCGCTCATCGCATAAGTGTTTTCATCCGTAAAAATCTTCGTTCTCTGATTGTCGGCAGTGACGCTAGCGATACCGCTCAAGAGTTTCGGACGGATACCGACGGTAAGTTTCTCATTAACATCATACTGGAAGCCGATTCCGTATTCAGCGAAAGCGTTGACATCCAACTGAACATTGAAATCGCAAGGATTATCCTGACCCAGATAATGACCGTTACCGAGCACGAAGAATCCGAGGAAATCTTTTGAATACACAAAGTCTGAACCGATTCTCGCTCTCCAGTCGAAGCTAAAGAACATTTTCTTGTATCTGACTCCGATATTCAAGATGTCCATTGAGAAGTTGAAATTGAAGACGTTGTCCTGATCGTCAAGACTGTTTATAAACTTAGCGGCGTCGATAACATCTTCTCCCGCGGCGTTGGTTGTATAAATATTTGAATATTTAATACTTGAATTATAAACCGAAACACCTATGTTAGATATTCCGAAACCAATAACTCCGTTATACGGAACTCTGATGCCAGGGTTATAGTAGTTGACATATGGCAACTGCGGCAACAAGGTGAAAATCACGCCGTCGTTTTGTGCCTTGGCTACAAATGATGAGCAAACTAATGCTATAACAACCAAAAACTTATATAACTTTTTCATAAAACGCCCTCCTTATTATAATACATCATCCACATCAATTTCACTAGTATGTGTCAAGATTCTGACTCCGACATTGATATAATCTTCCATCTTTAAAGTCTGCATGCCATCAGTGCTTACCGTAAAATGAAGAACTATCTGGTCTGCCGAGAGAACTTCCTCAAGTGTGACCAAATCCGTTGAGGTACTGTCATCTGTAACAGAGCATTCCAAAGTTGACTTTTGTCCGGAAGGTATTGTATTGTTCGGTGTCACACCTGTCTTAAACAGATATCCATGGAATGACGGATCGGCTGTGTTAAGCAACTCGGCCTCTATCGTCACGTTAAGAGGCAACTGGTTATCGAAGTCGATGAAGAAATCGATCTGATCCAAATAATTCTGGATATCGTTGCCATTTTCGCCGGAAGCCGAGAACGCTATCGTGTCTCTATAATCCAAATCGGTGATATTGAAACTCAGAGGCAGATCAACGCCCACAGCCAAGTCAATTCTTGAAGTGTCTGAAATTGAGATTATACCTGTTGAATTCAATGTAAGGTCACCGCCGAAATTGAGCTCGGTATACTGACCCAAGGCGTTTATCTCGCTTGTAAAGCCTGTAATAGGTTCGTCGTAGAACTGTCCGCTTGTCGGCTGCAATTCAATATTAACATCGCTTCCACCAAGAAGATTCACTGTTTCGGCAGTGATGCTGCTGTAGAAGTTCAGCAAATTGACATCGCATTGAGCGTTACAGCCGAAGGTGTTCAAATACGCGAAATCAATGTCTGGAGTAGGCAGCCACACAGAGCCCGAGAGTCCGCTCACACCGAAGTCGATAGGTGTTTTATCAGAAAACGTGACAGGTTGCATGTTGGTTGTTCCGGTCAAAGTCTTAAAATTGAGATTTGTGATGCCACCACTGATTATGCACTGGTAGTCACCACCTGTAAGACCGCCCTGCGGATCATATTCAATATAAATCTTTCCGATGAATGGAATGTTCTGGTTCATATCAGGAAGAATCACGCTGTTTGCCAAATCGACTTCCTTTGAGTTTTCGCCGCCGTTAGGATTGAATTCAAGCTTAAGCATCTCCCCCGACGCCAAGGTTATGGAAGTTGATTGAAGCTCCACCTTCTTAACGATAGAGAGCTGAGGCTCGATTGTCAGATTCAGCGACAAGACACCAGAGCGAAGTTCAACACTGGTAATGGAATACTCTTCGTATGTCAAAGGCACATCCATGTTATAATCGATGACGTATTCAACAGTCGGGCCAGGCACCGGCGGGAATGACGGCACCGAAAACTCCGCGGATTGGTCGATGTCCACATCCGGGACATTATCCATGAAATCGCTTGCGTTGACAACGCCGAGGATTGTGTCTTTATAAAAAGCCGAAAGATTGCCGTCGTCATCGACACGCAGCCAAGTTGTTGTAGTAGAATCCAGCTGGTTGAACAGCTCGCCGATAAAAATAGTGTCTCTATACAGCGAGATCGCGAACTGATTATCCACCATAATCTTCTTTACATCCTTCTGCTTGCAAGCCATTGCACTAATCAACACAAGGAAAAGAAGTGCAATCGGGATTAGTTTTGTAAATTTAATTCTCATAAGCGTTAAATTTTTAAATAATACTCCTTATTAATAAAAACCGCCCCAAAATTAACAATAATTTAGACACGGACAGGTGTTTTTTTTATTTTTTATTTTTTTTGAAAATTTTTGTTTCACGTAAATAAAAATGTTGTAATTTTGCAGTCCGAAAAAAATTAGAGAAAAAGAATAGATATGTATTTAACTGCAGAAAAGAAAGAAGAGATCTTCACAAAGTACGGTAAAAACGCACAGGATACCGGCTCAGCAGAAGGACAAATTGCATTGTTCACATTCAGAATCAAGAATTTGACAGAACACATGAAGGGTGCTAAGAAAGACTTGGCAACAATGCGTTCATTGGTTGGTCTCGTAGGTAAGAGAAGAAAACTCCTCGCCTACCTGAAGAAGAAAGATATCGAGAGATATCGTGCTATCATCAAAGAATTAGGTATCAGAAAATAAAAGCATTGTCAATCAATGCCCTTGCAAAAAAAGGCAATCTTGCGTTGCCTTTTTTTGCATTGTTGTATGCCTAATCAAAAGCGGTTTTTTTATTAATTATTAAAAGATTTTATTATGGGTCCAGAAGGTATTAAACAGACCATACAAACTGGTAAGGACATCATTACCATCGAGACAGGACGTCTGGCCAAGCAAGCCGACGGTGCAGCGGTAGTGACATGCGGTAAGACAGTGTTGCTCGCGACAGTGGTTGCGGCAAAAGAAGCGAAAGACGATGTCGATTTCCTGCCTCTTTCAGTAGATTATAAAGAAAAATACGCCGCCACAGGCAAATTCCCTGGCGGTTTCTTCAAACGTGAAGGCAAGCCATCAGACTATGAGATTCTGATCTCTCGTCTCGTCGACCGTGCCATCCGTCCATTATTCCCAGATGATTTCCATGCAGAAATCCAGGTACAGATTACATTGCTCTCAGGTGAGCAGAACGTTTTACCGGATGCATACGCAGCATTGGCGGCATCAGCAGCTATCGCTGTGTCAGACATCCCGTTCCACGGTCCTATCTCAGAAGTCCGCGTTGCAATGATCAACGGCGAATACGTCATCAACCCGCGTGCCGACGAACTCGAGAACGCCGACCTCGAACTTATGGTGGGTGCCACAATGAAAGACATCTGCATGGTGGAAGGCGAATCAAAAGAAATATCAGAAGCACAGATGATCGGTGCTTTGAAGGCCGCTCACGAGGCCATCAAAGGTCAAGTGCAGGCACAGCTCGACCTCGCTTCAAGAGTCGAGAAAGCAAATCCTAAACGCGAGTACTGCCATGAAGTCAACGACGAAGATTTGCGCGCTGACATGATGGAATGTTGCTACAAGCCATGCTACGACTTCGCTCTCACAGGCAACGCCAACAAACACGAGCGCGAGGACGCATTCCAGGCAATCCTTGACAATTATCTCACAAAATACACCGAAGAGGAACTCGAAGAGAAGACCTCTATGGCAAAACGTTACTTCCACGACATCGAGCGTAAGGCAGTGCGCGACGCTATCCTCATCGAGCGCAAACGTCTCGACGGTCGTAAACTCGACCAAATCCGTCCTATCTGGACAGAAGTTGACGTGCTTCCTTCATGCCACGGCTCAGCCATCTTCACACGTGGTGAGACACAGGCATTGGTGACAGTAACACTAGGCACCAAGCTCGACGAGCAGACCATCGACGGCGCTGTCGTTGAAGGCACAAGCAACTTCATGCTGCACTACAACTTCCCAAGCTTCGCAACAGGCGAATGCAAGGCCAGCCGTGGTGTCAGCCGTCGCGAGATCGGTCACGGCAACCTCGCTGAGAGAGCTCTCAAGAATATGATTCCTGGCGGTGAAGAGAATCCTTACACCATCCGCGTGGTGTCAGACATCCTCGAGTCAAACGGCTCATCGTCAATGGCTTCGGTGTGCGGTGGCACATTGGCATTGATGGACGCAGGTGTCAAGATGAGAAAACCTGTCGCAGGTATCGCAATGGGTCTTATCACCGACAACGACAAATACGCTGTCTTGTCAGATATCCTTGGCGATGAGGACCACCTCGGCGACATGGACTTCAAGGTCACAGGTACTGTTGACGGCATCACAGCATGCCAGATGGATATCAAGGTTGATGGTTTGTCATATGAAGTTTTGAGCGAGGCTCTCGAACAGGCAAAGGCTGGTAGAATGCACATCCTCGGCGAGATGGCAAAGACCATCACCGAGCCACGTGCCGACTACAAAGAGTCAGTGCCGCGTATCGAGAAGCTCATCATTCCTAAGGACTTCATCGGCGCTGTCATCGGTCCTGGCGGAAAGGTCGTTCAAGAGATTCAGAAGAGCACCAACACCGTCATCGTCATCACTGAAGACGAGAAATGCGGCATGGTCGAGATTGCTTCCACCAACAAGGAAGACCTCGAGGCAGCTAAGGCCAAGGTTCGTGCTATCGTTGCAGTTCCTGAGGTTGGCGAAGTTTACGACGGCACAGTGAAGTCAATCATGCCGTTCGGTGCCTTCGTCGAGATTCTTCCAGGCAAAGACGGTTTGCTCCACATCTCTGAGATCGATTACAAACGTCTCGAGACCATGGATGGCGTCCTGAAGGAAGGCGACAAGATTCAGGTGAAGCTCATCGACATCGACCCTAAGACCGGCAAGCTCCGTCTCTCAAGAAAGGCTTTGTTACCGAAACCGGAAGGTTACGTTGAGAAGCCTGAGAGACCACGTGGCGAACACAAGGGCGGTGAGCACAAAGGTGGCAGAGGTGACCATAAAGGTCCGAGACACGAGAAGAAGTAAATCTTAATAAAATAAATATGAGGCAGTTAAAGATTACCAAACAAGTTACCAACAGGGAAACAGCTTCTTTGGATAAGTATCTCCAGGAGATTGGTAAAGTTGAATTGATAACGGCTGACGAGGAAGTCGAGCTTGCGCAGAGAATCAGACAAGGCGACATGGCCGCTTTGGAGAAACTCACAAAAGCTAATTTGAGATTCGTAGTCTCCGTGTCGAAACAGTACCAAAATCAGGGATTAAGCCTCCCCGACCTCATCAATGAGGGCAACCTCGGTCTTATCAAGGCGGCACGCCGTTTTGACGAGACAAGAGGTTTCAAGTTCATCTCTTACGCTGTGTGGTGGATCCGTCAGTCCATACTCCAGGCTCTTGCAGAACAATCACGTATCGTCCGACTTCCATTGAACAAGATCGGCTCGATCAACAAAATCAACAAGACATACGCAAAGCTGGAGCAGGAATTTGAGCGCGAACCGAACGCCGAAGAGATAGCTGAAGTCCTCGACCTCACCGAAGCCGAAGTCAAGGAATCGATGAAAAACGCAGGTCGTCACGTGTCAATGGACGCACCACTCGTGCAGGATGAAGACAACAACATGTACGACGTCTTGAAGAGTGACGAAGTGGTGACACCTGAGACACAATTGCTTTACGAGTCACTTCGTAAGGAAATCGACCGCGCCATCTCGACTTTGACACAACGCGAGGCCGACGTCGTCCGTCTTTATTTCGGACTCAACGGCGGTCACCCGATGACTTTGGAGGAAATTGGCGAGAAGTTTGACCTCACGCGCGAGCGTGTACGTCAGATCAAGGAGAAGGCCATCCGCCGCTTGAAGCACACAAGCAGAAGCAAGATTCTCAAGAGTTATCTTGGTTGATCTTATTATTTGATTATTAAGGACTTAACAGGGCTGGCGACGGTCCTGTTATTTTTTTTGTAAAACAATCTTATAAAGCAAAAAAAATCATATCTTTGCAGTCCATAAAGCACATTAGTTTTATGGAAACAAAATATATCTTCATCACTGGTGGCGTTGCCTCATCGTTGGGCAAAGGCATCATTTCAGCCTCGTTGGGAAAGCTGCTGCAGGCAAGAGGCTACAAAATCACAATCCAGAAATTCGACCCTTATATCAATATCGACCCAGGCACGCTGAATCCTTATGAACACGGCGAATGCTACGTGACAGCCGACGGCATGGAGACCGACCTCGACTTGGGACATTACGAACGTTTTACAGGCATCGAGACCACGCGCGACAACAGCGTGACGACAGGTCGTATCTATCTTAGCGTCATCGAACGCGAACGCCGTGGCGACTATCTCGGCAAGACGATTCAGGTGGTGCCGCATATCACCGACGAAATTAAACGCCGCATACTGCTCAACGCCACAAAACAGCATTTCGACTTCGTCATCACAGAAATCGGAGGCACCATCGGCGACATCGAGGGACAACCTTTCCTTGAGGCAATACGTCAGCTGCGTTGGGAACTCGGCTCACAGCGGGCACTGAACGTGCATCTCACCTACGTGCCATATCTGGCAGCTGCAGGCGAACTGAAGACCAAGCCTACACAGACAAGCGTCAAGCAGCTGCAGGGGCTCGGCATCCAGCCAGAAGTGCTGGTTCTGCGCACCGAGCATGAGCTCAGCGACGACATCAAGGCAAAAGTGGCGCATTTCTGCAACGTCGAGATACAGGCCGTGATTCAAAGCCAGGATCTGCCAAGCATATACGAGGTTCCTGTTAATATGCAGCGACAGGGACTCGACGCCATTATCCTGAAAAAAATGGGTATTGAACCCGGAGAAGCACCGGAACTCGGCGCTTGGCGTAACTTCCTGGAACTCAGGAAAAAAGCCACCGAAGTGATTCATATCGGTCTCGTGGGCAAATACGACCTTCAAGATGCCTACAAGAGCATACTCGAAAGCCTCGCCCATGCCGGCACCTATAATAATAGAAAAGTCAAGACTCATTTCATCAACAGCGAGCATATCACACGCGAAAACGTGAGCGAGAAACTCGATGGACTACAGGGCATAGTAATATGCCCAGGCTTTGGCACACGAGGCATCGAAGGCAAGATCATCGCCGCCGAGTACACCCGTTGCCACGACATCCCGACATTCGGCATCTGCCTCGGAATGCAGATGATGGTAATCGAATTTGCCCGTAACGTGTTGGGCTACAACGATGCCAACAGCCGCGAGATGGATCCGGAGACTCCACACAACGTGATAGATATCATGGAGGAACAGAAAAGCATCACCCAGATGGGCGGCACCATGCGACTGGGAGCTTACGACTGCGAGTTACGACAAGGCAGCCGCACTTGGGAGGCTTACGGCGAGCAGACGCTTATCAAAGAGAGACACCGTCACCGCTACGAGTTCAACAACACATATCTTGATGAATACGAGAAAGCAGGCATGAAATGCGTGGGCATCAACCCTGCCGCCAACCTCGTGGAAATTGTCGAAATACCCGACAAACGCTGGTACATCGGCACACAGTTCCATCCCGAATATTCGTCAACAGTACTGCATCCGCATCCGTTGTTTATGAGTTTTATTAAAGCTTGTATGTAGGTATTAAAACTTTTATTATCTTTGCAAAACAAAATTAAACATTTTCACAATGCAAAAACTTATCGCTCCATCGTTGCTTTCAGCTGATTTCCTTCATCTTTCAAGGGATATTGACATGGTGAATAAAAGTCAGGCCGATTGGTTCCATTGCGACATCATGGACGGGGTGTTCGTGCCAAATATCTCTTACGGCATCCCGCTGGTGCAAGCCATTAAGAAAGAAGCACTTAAGCCTCTCGACGTGCATCTCATGATTGTCGAACCCGACCGCTATTTCGAGAAGTTCCGCGACGCGGGAGCCGACATCATCACATTCCATTACGAGGCAAGCACCCACATCCATCGCAGCGTGCAGATGCTGAAATCGCTTGGCGTGAAAGCTGGCGTGGTACTGAATCCGCACACATCGGTGACGCTCCTCGAGGATATTCTTGGCGATTTAGACCTTGTATTATTAATGTCAGTGAATCCTGGCTTTGGTGGACAGAAATTCATCGAACGCACTTATGCAAAGATTGAAAAGCTGCGTCAAATGATTGAAAATCAAGGATTAAAGACCTTAATTGAAGTCGATGGTGGCGTGAATGTCGAGAACGCACCTAAACTGTTCAATGCAGGAGCTGATGTATTGGTGGCAGGAAACGCTGTCTTCAAATCGGAAGACCCAATAAAGACAATAGAATTATTAAAACATTAATATCATGAACGAAGTAGTATTAAAACTTAAACCGGAAAACGTCTGGAAGGAATTCCAAGGCATCATGGGCGTGCCACGTCCGTCGAAGAGAGAAGAAAAAATGGTCGCTTACCTCGAGAAATGGGCAAAAGACCATAAAGTGGAATACAAAAAAGAACCTTGCGGCAACATCATCATGAGCGTGCCGGCAACAAAGGGCATGGAGAACCGCCAGACCGTGATTTTGCAAGCTCACATGGACATGGTGTGCGAGAAGAACGGCGACAAAGTCCACGATTTCGACAAAGATCCTATCGAGGCTGTGTTGAAAGGCGAATGGCTGCATGCTAACGGCACCACACTGGGCGCTGACGACGGCATTGGAGTGGCTGCGGCATTGGCAGTGATTACTGATAAAAACGTAAAACACGGTCCACTCGAGTGCATCTTCACCGTCGACGAAGAGACGGGTCTCACCGGCGCCGAGAAACTCGACCCGAAAGACTTCACTGGCCGTATCCTCCTCAACCTCGACTCAGAAGACGAAGGCGAAATCTTCATCGGATGTGCAGGCGGCATGGACACCATCGTCAAGATTTTCTACAAACTCGAGAACGCTCCTGAAGGCTATATCCCTTACGACATCAAGGTCAGCGGACTGAAAGGCGGTCACTCTGGCGACGACATCAACAAGAACCTCGCCAACGCTAACAAGCTGTTAACCAGAATCTTATGGCAGGCAACTAACGACTACGACCTCCGTATTTATGACATCCAAGGCGGTAATCTGAGAAACGCCATCGCTCGCGAGGCAACAGCAGTCGTATTCATCCCGAAAGACTGTGCAAAGAAATTCGAGGCAATGGTAAAGAAGTTTGAAAAGAGCTTCAAGAACGAATATCAAGTCGCCGACCCGGGCATCACAGTGAAAGCAAAGAAATCAGAGACTACAGCCGACGTCGTCATCGACGAGATGACACAGTTCGACCTTCTGAACGGCCTCCTCACCTGCCCTCACGGCGTCATCGAGTGGTCACAGACCATCCCGAACTTCGTGGAGACATCAACAAACCTCGCTTCTGTGAAGAAAAAAGAAGGTTATTTCTTCATCCAGACTTCACAGCGCAGCTCTATCGAGTCGGCTAAGGAATACGCGGCAGCAATGGTCGAGGCTTGCTTCAACCTCGCCAACGCTGAAGTGAAACACACCGACGGCTACCCGGGCTGGACACCTAACCCTAACTCGGCAATCTGCGCCATCGCTGAGAAAGTCTATAAGAAACGCTTCGGCAAAGACCCGAAAGTGAAAGCTATCCACGCAGGTTTGGAATGCGGACTCATCGGCGACAAGATTGCTGGCATGGACATGATTTCATTCGGTCCTACCCTCCGCGGCGTGCACTCACCTGACGAGAGAATTGAGATTAAGACAGTCCAGATGTTCTGGGATCTGCTGTGCGATATCTTGTTAGAAGCACCTAAAAAATAGGTTATTGGTTATCGGTTATTGGTTATTGAGTAATAGCTAATGGCTAACGACTAATAGCTAATGGCTAAAAAAGTGGCGAGCAATCGTCACTTTTTTTTTATTTTTGGCATGATTTTTGTAATAATTTTGTATATTTGCAGACTTTTTAGAATTTTAAAATTAAATTAACCATGAAAAGATTTTTGATCATAGTGCTGCTTTCAGTGGGATTTTTCTGCACGTCATTTGCACAGAATGAGGTCATATTCTCCATTGTTAAGACTGACGGAAGCACGGTAAATTACGAGATGAACAAAGACGCGAGGATTTATTATTCCGACACGCAACTCATGTTTTACAACGGAAGCGAGACTGTATCCATCAACTTCTCAGAAATCAGAAAGGCATTTTTCACCGCTCCGCAAGACGTGAACGAGGTTGAAAATCAACAGCTTTCGATTTATCCGAATCCTGCAAAAGATGTTTTGAGAATAAATAACTTATCTGACAATCAAGAAGTTAGCATTTATTCAATAAATGGAGCGATTATCAAAAAAGTCGTCGTTTCGGGCGATTCAGAAATCAACATCAGCGATTTGCGTTCAGGGATGTATATCGTCAGCGCAGGCAACATGTTTTCCAAATTTATAAAAATGTAATGCCATGAAGAGATTATTTTTAGTTATATCATTGATATTCATTGGATTATCTGTCAAGGCACAGGACGGAGAATATCACGTGCGCATTCATGGCCAGGAAAACAAAGGCGTTGTTTTAGACGCACCCGCCACATCTGTCGACAGCATGTACGTCAACAGCAACAACAAGCTTAAAGTGCGCACTACCAACAACTTATACTCCTTCAGCTTCGACGAAATCGACAGCTTAACATTCCCTTGGGTTCCGACAAGCACCGGCGACATCGTTTACATTAATTATAACGGCACCAGCGTCGAAATCGACAACCCATATTCGTCATCCGGCGTCAATATCACAGCCAGCGAGGCAAAAGTTACTATCAATTCAACGAGCTCAGCTAACATAACTTATTGTCTTTCAGGCACTGCCAATCCTGGACGTTTTGAGATTGAGAGCGTGACAACACCAACAATCAAGTTGAACGGCGTCAACCTCACCAACCCTACTGGCAAAGCGATGGATTTGACTTGCGAAGCAGGAATCATCATGCAACTTGCCAATGGAACACAGAATTCTCTTGCCGACGGCACCACAAGCGACAAGAAAGCCGCTTTGATGAGCAACAACGACCTTCTCGTTCAAGGCGAAGGCACTCTTACTGTTACAGGCTTGGTTCAGCATGCCATGAAAGTGAAAGGACAGTTCAACATGAACTCAGGCAACCTCATCATCGCAAGCTCTGTCGCCGATGGCATTCATACTGAAGGGCTTCTCGTTCAAGGCGGCAGCATCACCGTTGAGTCGTGCGGCGACGACGGCATAACCAGCGAACTCGACGGATATATCAACGGCGGAAACATCACCATCACAAGCGGCAGCACCGACATCAACGCCATCTCTGCCGACAGTACTCTTGTCATCAACGGCGGAAATATCAACATCACTGTCACTGGAGTCGATTCTAAGTGCATCAAAGCAGATAAGGAACTGACTATCAACGGTGGAACGTTTGTTCTCAACCATTCAGGAAACACCTCTAAAGGTATAAAATCAGATGCCGACATCACCATCACTGATGGCGACATCACCATCACATCGAGCGGTGCCACAGTGATTGCCAACAACGATCCATCATATTGCACCGCAATTAAAGGCGAAACAAATATCTACATCTCCGGAGGTACCTTCAACATCAACCTACCATCCTCAAACAACGGAGGCAAAGGCATCACGTGCAATGGCGATATGATTATCAGCGGCAACAACACCATCAATATCGAGACTCATGGCGACGGCAGCACTTATACAGCAACTTCAGGCACTGACACCTATTCAAGCTCATGTCTCCGCGCCGAAGGCAACATGCAGATTCTGAGCGGCGACATCACCCTCACAAGCACAGGAAAAGCTGGTAAAGGCATCAAAGTCGGCTCGAAGAATGGCAATACATATACGGGCACTTACACTCAAGGTAACACTGATGGTACAGGTCCTACCCTCACTATCACCACATCTGGAGCTCAAGTCGGTTCAAGCGGCGGCTGGCCTGGTCCTGGCGGCGGCAGCTCATCGTCAAGAGCATCGGCAAAAGCCATCAAATCGGGCGGCGTGGCAACAGTTTACGGAGGCACAACAGACGTACACACCTCAACAAGCGGTGCCGAAGGTCTGGAATCTAAGACACAAATCAACATTGAAGGCGGTCAGCATTACTTCAAATGCTACGATGACTGCATCAACTCGTCGGGTAAGATATTCTTCAACGGCGGTGTTACAGTGTGCTTCAGCAACGGCAATGATGCCGTCGACTCTAATGCGGGACAGGCCGGCGCCATCACCATCGGCAACGGCGTAGCTTTCGCCTACACCACCAAAGGCAGCCCAGAAGAAGGCTTTGACTGCGACAACAACAACTACATTAGGATTACTGGCACTGGCATCGGTCTCAGCGCAGGCGGCTCGCAAGGCGGCGGTGGCTGGCCTGGTGGAGGCGGCGGTAGCGGTGGTACTATCACCGACCCTGCACAAGGCTATAAATTCTACACCAGCAGTTATACTTTCCAAGCAGGTAAATACTACACCCTGTCGAATGCCAGCGGCACAGGTGGCACCAATATGGTGACATTCAGCTTCGAAGCCAACTGCACGAGTAACCTCGCCCTCATCACAGCGACTGGAATGGTAAGCGGTCAAACATATTATGTAAAGTACGGTAATGATGCTCCAACCAACCCGACGACAGCATTCCACGGACTCTACCTCGGTGGAACATCGTCAGCATCGACGCAAGCGTTTAGCTTCCAGGCACAATAATAGTGGAGAGTTTAAAGTGTAGAGTTTAGAGTAGTTTAAAGTTGAAAGTAAAAAGTTAATGGAGAAATCTCATAAAGAGGTTTCTCCATTTCATTTTTATTAAAACTAGATTATTTTCTTCTGAAGAAATAAATGTCATCCTCAACGCCGAAACTGCGATAATCTTTCATATACCGCGTATCATAGTGAAAAACAAAACGTTCCTCGTAATTATCACGAAGATATGGCATATCATCAGGAAATACAATTCCATGACTTATCATAACCCATAACGGTTTTATTTCTTGTAACGATTTCGCGTTTTCACGCATATCTTTCAACCAAAACGTAAGATACGGAAACAGTACTTGATTGCTTTGTATACGATTATTCGAATATAACAGCCCTGCACCTATCGCCATCACAGTATTGTAATTGTAAATAGAATCTCTTTCTGTCTCAGGAATATTTTCAAGCTTTTCTGAAAAATCCGAATAAGCTTTCCCAAATTTGTCATTGTCTGTTGCCTCAATCAATAAAAATCCCATAGGACGCATTAGAAATGCAACAACACATACTGATAACACTGCTATCAGCGCCCTTTTCAATCTTTTCATATGAATATTCAAACCGGCAAGACATAGAACATAAACCGGCATCATCACCATTTGATAATGTTCACTGCTTTTGGTTCCAAAAGTAATAAAAAACAGCAAATAGGCGATTATTATTGGAATATTTAATCTATTGCCTCTCAATGATATAACATGAATAACAATGAAAGTCGCCAAAATCAAATAATAAAATATAATGACAGCAACATGTATCTTCAACACAACTCCTAAATAATCGAAACCAGACAAAAACGTCCCGTAAACCATCCAGTAAACGCCTTCTGCACCAGCTTTGAGGTAAAAATAAAGGAAACAAGGAATTGTAATTGTTAAAATGCCGCCCAAAATAGCTAACGCTTTGATTATAAACTCTTTCCATTGCTTTTTCAAGAGATAGCCAATGAAAAGGCAAAGCATAAATCCGCAGAAAGGCACAGCGTTGTTGATTCTCAAGAAAGCGATAACACCAAAGCACAAGCCAATAAAAAATAAATCTTTAGTAGCCAATGGCTTATCATAGTTATACGACTTCAAAAACTTGTACAGCGGATAGCAGATGAACGGCAAGCTCCACTCTTCCGACAAATCGCCGCCTTCGTAGAAGCATAAAAGCAACACAAATCCGGCCAACAATATATAAAACCGACTTGCGCCTTCTTTATACAAAGATATTATCTTATCTAATAAAATTGCAGTGATTGTCAACGAGATAGCTTGAAAAATGAGGATTACAAAATCACCACCGAGCCATAGACAGAGGGCGTGCAGGAAATACAGCAAACATCCTTTGTTGTCAAAATAGTCGAGATAGATGGTTTTGCCCTTCAGAATTGCCATTCCCATCTGTTTGAAGATGGCAGCGTCATAGCCCACATAAGCATAAAGTGGCGATGTCGCACGAGAGAAAAGCAATACGAAAACGAAAGAAATCAAGGCAAGAAACCAATAATACCACTTCGCACCAATCAAATCGATGGCATTTTGCTTTATTGATATCTGGAATCGTTTAAACATACTAATAAATCCAAGCCATTAGGTATTAGCCACTAGCCATTAGGTAGAACAATTCTAATGGCTAATGGCTAACGGCTAATGGCTAATAACCTCTCCGTAGCAATCGAAATAATCAGCCTGAATAATATTCACATTGACAAAACTGCCAATCTCCAACTTATTATCTTTCATTGAGATAAGCACCTCATCATCGACTTCAGGAGAGTCGTATTGGGTACGACCGACATAGTAGCCGCCTTCGGTGCGGTCGATGAGCACTTTTTCGATTCTGCCGAGACGTTTTTGATTGATTTCCAATGAGATATCCTGCTGCACATCCATGAATTTATCAACGCGCGCCTTCTTCACCTCTTCCGGAACATCGTCTTCGAGTTCAAAGGCCGGAGTCCCCTCCTCAGCCGAGTAAGCGAACACGCCGGCGCGCTCAAAACGCATCTCTTTGATGAAATCAATCAACTCATTGAACTGCTCCTCTGTCTCGCCAGGAAAACCAACGATAAACGTACTTCTAAAAGCTATATCCGGAACGTACGAGCGCACTTTCTTCACGAATTCAACGGTCTGTTCATGTGTCACACCACGACGCATCGCCTTCAAAATCGGTGTGCTGATGTGCTGCAAAGGCAAATCGATATAATGACAAATCTTCTTGTTGTCGCGCATCAATTCAAGCAACTCTACAGGGAATCCAAGCGGATAGCCGTAATGCAAGCGAATCCACTCGATGCCGTCGATTTCAGTGAGTTTCTGAACCAACTCAACGATATGTGACTTTCCGTCGATGTCGTAGCCGTAAAATGTAAGGTCTTGTGCAATGAGTATCAACTCTTTAACGCCTTTCTTCGCAAGGTTTTCCGCCTCTTCGATGAGGTTTTCCATCGGCACAGACTTATGCTCGCCGCGAATCAGCGGGATTGCACAGAAAGCGCAATGACGGTCGCAGCCTTCCGAAATTTTCAGATATGCGTAATGCGATGGCGTCGAAAGCACTCGCTCACAGCAATAATCAGCATGAAAATCTGATTTCAAGATGTCGGCAGCGACATGTTGCACCGGCTCCACTCCAAAGAAAGCGTCAACTTCATGAATCTCTTTGCGCAACTCTTTTTTGTAACGCTCCGAGAGACAACCCATCACATATAACTTCTTGATTTTGTTGGCTTTACGCAGTTCAGCATATTCCAAAATAGTGTCAATCGACTCTTCTTTTGCGTCGCCGATGAAGCCGCAGGTATTTATAATCACTACGTCAGATTTCTCCTCCGAATCGTGGACGATTTTATATGTGTTGTTCAGCAAAGCCGCCAGATGCTCCGAATCGACTTTGTTCTTCGAGCAACCAAGGGTTACAATATTTAAAACGGGTTTTCTCATTTGAATAATGAATCAACAAATTCATTTCTGTCAAAAATCTGCAGATTTTCCATCTTCTCTCCCACTCCGATGTATTTCACCGGAATCTTAAACTGATCGGAGATGCCGATGACCACGCCGCCCTTGGCTGTGCCATCCAATTTGGTGAGTGCCAACGCATTAACTTCAGTCGCAGCGATAAACTGACGAGCCTGTTCGATGGCATTCTGTCCTGTTGAAGCATCCAAAACCAGCAACACCTCATGCGGTGCATCAGGAATGACCTTCTGGCATACTTTCTTTATCTTCGAAAGCTCGTTCATCAAGCCGATTTTGTTGTGCAGACGGCCAGCTGTATCAATCAAAACCACGTCGGCGCCTTGTGCCACAGCCGATTTCACTGTATCAAAAGCGACAGATGCAGGGTCAGCGCCCATGCCTTGAGAGACAATCGGCACACCCACCTTGTCAGCCCAAATCTTGAGCTGGTCGACAGCAGCTGCACGGAATGTGTCGGAAGCGCCGAGCATCACCTTCTTGCCCGCCATCTTGAAGTTGTATGCTAGCTTTCCGATAGTAGTAGTCTTACCCACTCCGTTCACGCCCACGACCATGATGACGTAAGGTTTTTTATCTTCCGGAAGATCGAAAGTGCTGCCGTCGCCTGAGTTATTCTCCTGAAGCAACGATGCTATCTCCTCCTTCAATATCATATTCAACTCACTGGTTCCCAGATATTTATCGCGTGCCACACGTTTCTGAATGCGGTCGATAATCTTCAAAGTGGTATCGACGCCAACGTCAGATGTCACCAGAATCTCCTCAAGGTTATCCAAGACCTCGTCATCGACCGCCGATTTTCCGATAATCGCCTTCGAAATGCGGTCGAACACGCTGGTTCTAGTCTTCTCCAGACCTTTATTCAGATCTTCTTTAGCCTCTTTATCTCTCTTAAAAAATGAAAATAAGCCCATTTCCTATGTTTTTAAACCTCAAAAAGCTCTCCCGCCGAAACGGGAAAGCTATTCTAAATCAATTCAAAAAACTATATTAGTTCTTTGCGATGAATTCTTGTGCCTGGTCAATCGGGACGATGGTCTCTTCAAAATAGTAAGCACCAGTTTTCTCTGATTTCTTCATTTTGATGACCTTCGTGAATTCCTTACCAGCTGTGTGCAATGATGCAACTACCTTCTTTGCCATATCCTAAATCTTATTTAATTTCTTTGTGAAGAGTCATTTTCTTGAGGATTGGGTTGTATTTCATGAGTTCCAATCTCTCTGGGGTGTTCTTCTTGTTCTTCGTTGTAACGTAACGAGAAGTTCCCGGGATGCCTGTTGCCTTTTGCTCTGTGCACTCCAAAATCACTTGTACGCGTGCGTCTTTAACTTTCTTTGACATATCTATTTCCTTTCAAATTTTCGGACTGCAAAAATACATATTTTTTTGATATCCGACAACATTTTCAGTCAAAAAATTTTAAAACTTTAACAACTTGATTATCAATAGTTTAATTATTCCTTATTGATAATTTTATTGACAACCTCGAGAATTTCAGCCTCTTTCTTGATGGCAGCAGCCTCAATCTTTGCGCCATCGGCAACAATTTTATCGGCAAATGCTCTGTCTTTCAATCCAGCGGCGTTGATTTTAACGTTGAGATATGCGCCCATCACAGCACTTCTGCAGCACAAAGCACCTACTCCGGCATCTGACACTGATGCAGGATTGCCTGTCTTTGCCATCGCTTCTACGATTTCGAATGCCTCAAATGCCACGTTCATAGTCTTGAAAGGCACCTTTGTAGCATACTGCGATGCGAGCTCTAGAGCCTCCATACGAGCAGCCTTGTCGGCATCGGTCTTCTTTGGCATCTGCAATGCGGCCATGATCTTGTTGAAAGCATTGGTATCTTCATCAACTAAATCAAGAAGCTGATCTTTCAAAACCTGACCTTTTTCAGCAACCTTTGAAAACTCTTCCCAGCGGTCATCCCAACCTGGTTTGTGTGATGAAAGGTTTGCCACCATCGTTGCCAATGCTGCGCCGAGAGCACCCATGTAAGCTGAGATTGAGCCGCCACCTGGAGCCGGACTCTCGCTGGCTGTCTCGTTAGCAAAGCCTGTGCATGTCATATCGACGAGCTTCTTCTGTGTCATGTCTTCGATAAGGAATTCGATGACTTTTTCCTTCGGGTTGAATGGTTTCAGATCATCAAGACCCATCGACTTGATAGCAATCTTCATGATTTCATCCTCGCTCACACCCAATGAACGCTGCTGTTTTGCAAGATAATACTTACCAGCGTCAATCAACACCTTCTTAGGAATCAAACCGACGATTTCGCAGCCTGTCACGCGCACGCCACGAGCTGCAGCCTTAGCGCAGACCTCGTCGAAGCATACGTGAACCGGTGAGACGTTGATGTTTGTGATGTTCATTGAAACCTGGGCAATGCCGTATTCCTCGATGAACCAGCCGATAGCCTTGGTGCTCTTCAGAGTGCCAGGAATCATGATGGTGTTGCCGTTTTCATCTTTGATTGGCTTGTCGGTTACCTTCGGTCCCACTCTCTTCGGACGACCTTTCTCGCGAACGTCGAAAGCGATGGCGTTGGCGCGGCGTGTCGAAGTGGTGTTGAGGTTATAGTTGATTGCGATAAGGAAGTCGCGGGCTCCGACCTGTGTAGCGCCAGTCTGTGCCACGTGCTCGTTCCATTCGTTCGGACCGAAATCAGGTTTCCATTCTTCTGTTCCGAGACGGCTCGACAATGACTCATATTCGCCTGTGCGGCAATATGCCAAATTCTTACGTTTGGGCTGGAAGGCGGCCTCTTCGTAGCAATATATAGGGATATTGAGCTCTTCGCCGAAGCGTTTTGCGAGGTTACGGGCATAGACAACCACCTCGTCCATTGTGATGTTTGAAATCGGGATGAGAGGGCAAACGTCTGTAGCACCCTGACGTGGGTGGTCGCCGTGATGGTTGCGCATGTCGATAAGCTCGGCAGCCTTCTTCACCACGCGGAATGCGGCTTCGCACACATTTTCCGGCTCGCCCACAAAGGTAATGACGGTACGGTTTGTCGTCGCACCCGGGTCAACGTCCAACAATTTCACGCCTTCAACCTTCTCGATCTCGGCAGTCACCTGATTGATGATGTTCACATCGCGACCTTCGCTGATATTCGGAACACATTCGATTAATTGTTTCATATTTTTATTTTATTAATTTTCCTTTTAAAATCATTGTCTGAACCTTGTTCGCCCCATAATAATACGGCATAAACTCCAGCTGGGTCATCGGCTTGGTGATAATCACATTAGCAATCTTGCCCTTGGTGATGGAGCCGAGTTCGTGAGCCACATCCATGGCATACGCGGTGTTCAAAGTTGTAGCATTCAATGCCTCTTCCGGTGTCATGCGATAGCGGATGCAGGCGCATGAAAGCACAAACTGCATATTGCCTGATGGCGATGTACCAGGGTTGAAGTCAGATGCCATAGCGACTGGCAATCCAGCGTTAATCATATCGCGGACTGGCGAAAGTGGCAAGTTCAGGAAGAAAGCACAGCCAGGAAGCACCGTCGGCATGGTGTCGGAGCCTTTCAAAGCCTCGATTTCCTCTTTTCCCATCTGCTCGAGATGGTCAACAGAGATGGCGCCGTATTTCACACCCACCTGCACGCCGCCTGACACAGCCATCTCGTTGGCGTGGATCTTCGGACGCATGCCGTATTTGATACCAGCCATGAGTATTCTTTCAGTGTCTTCAACAGTAAAGAAGCCTTTGTCGCAGAAAACGTCAATGAAATCTGCCAAATCCTCAGCTGCGACAAGCGGAATCATCTCGTTGATGACGAGATCGACATAGTCTTCCTGATGTCCACGGTACTCCATCGGGATGCCGTGAGCGCCAAGGAAATTCGACTTTATCGTCATCGGAGAGTTCTCCTTCATACGACGTATCACGCGCAAAAGCTTCAACTCACTCTCGGTGGTAAGACCATAGCCGCTCTTGATTTCGACGGCGCCGGTTCCCATATGCATAATCTCATCGAGACGCTGCATAGCTGACTCATAAAGCTCGTCTTCGCTAGCAGCTGCTGTAGCTTTCGCCGAGTTGAGGATTCCTCCTCCCCTTTTTGCAATCTCCTCGTAGCTCAAGCCACGGATTTTGTCGCAAAACTCCATCTCGCGCGAGTTGGCATACACCAAATGGGTGTGCGAGTCGCAGAACGCAGGCAAGACCAGTCCACCTTTGGCATCGACGATTTTCTTCTCCGTTGCCAGATATTCCTGGTATTTCGGAGATTTCATCTCGCCATAGTCGGCAATCTTGCTACCTTTTATATATAGGTATGCATTCTTGATGCGCTTAACATCTGACATCGCGGAGCCGGCCTTCCACAGACTGCCGTCCTCCACGATGCCGCAGAGTTCTTTAATGTTTGTAATTAACATTATTTATTTTTATAAATGCTTTGCCAGTTTTTATATTCACGTTTCTTCCAAGGACCGTTATGATATACATAAGATGCAATCATCGGGATGACAGTTGTACCTTCGGCGTAGACCATCTGCTGGAGCTTCTCGCTGACCTTGCCCCATGAACCTGCCTCGAGCAATGTTGATGATGAGCAAGCACCATCGCGGACGTCAGCAACGGTGATCTGGATAGCGTATTTGTGCATTGGCACCTCGTGACCAAGAATTTCAGCGCAGACGACGGTGTCCTGAGCGAAGTTCTTAGGAGTACCGCCACCGACCATGAACAAGCCTGTCTGTGGAGCAGCCATCTTGATTTCTGTCAGTTCGAGGAAGTCGGCCACTGAGTCGATGCTCACGTATGGTTTGCCAGCGTGCTTGCGCTCCCACTGGTGCAGACCGATACCGAAACCTGCTGAAGAATCTGAGAATGCCGGGCAGAACATCGGGACGCCGCACTCGTAGCATGTCTGGATGAGGCTGTCTTTCTTCACGCCGTGGCCTTCATGCAGCCATTTACCGAGGTTCCACAGGAACTCGCGTGATGAATACGGACGTGGCTCGAGGATGTTGGCGAGCTCGTATGTTGCGTGGTCGCACACCTGAAGCTGTTCCTCATCGATGTATGTATCATAGATACGGTCGATGTAAAGCTCACGAAGCTTGGTATCAGGCACCACGTTCTCTTTTTCACCGATATAATGTTTGAAACCGAGAGCCTCGAAGAGGTCCATGTCGATGACTGAAGCGCCTGTTGAAACGACGACGTCAATCATTTTGTTGCGGACCATGTCAACATAAACCTGCATACAGCCTGCTGCTGATGTTGAACCAGCCAATGTGAGGATGTTGGTACACTGTTTTTCTTTAACCATCATCATCAAAATGTCGGCGGCGCGAGCGGTATCACGTGATGTGAACGACATTTCACGCATTGCGTCGATGATTTCTGTTGAGTCGTACTTCTTGATGTCGATGTGCTTCACGACATTCTTCAATAAGTCTTTCTTTTCAAGTTTTCTTGCCATTTTATTTAGATTTAATTGTCATGTTTCCTTTTAACTTGCAAAAATACAAAATTTATTAGATAATGTAAAAAAAAATAAAAAAACTAAAGTCTAAGGTCTAACGTCTAAAGTCTTTTCTTATCTTTGCGAAAAATTAATTTATCATGAAAAAATTATTGGTTTTATCAATCGTATTATCAGCCCTATTCTTTTCTTGTGGCAATTCCGACAAAAATAAAGAAGCAAAAAAACAAGACATAACTGTTTCTGAATCAACAAGTAACGAGAAGACTTTTATAAAAGAGATGTCTTATAAAGACTTTGTCAAAAACGTTTGGGATTTCGAGACAAGCGCTAACGAATTCGTGTTTAATGGCAGCAAGCCTTGCGTGATCGACTTCTACGCAACATGGTGCGGTCCTTGCAAGATGATTGCCCCAATCATGGAAAAACTGGCGAAGGAATACGACGGCAAAGTCGATTTCTACAAAGTTGACTGCGACCAAGAGATGAAACTCGCTACTATATTGCAAGTCAGGAACATACCTATGGTTTTTTTCATGAAAGAAGGCGCTCAGCCAGAGAAATCTGTCGGTGCAAAAGACGAAGCTTATTTCCGTTCCCAGATTAACAAATTGTTAGGTGAATAACATTTTCCCGACATCTTATCTTTCTGATATTCAGTATATTGCGCTGTTTTTAAAAAACGAAGCGCCTAAGATAGAATTGTTTGAGTCATATCAGAAACAATCGTGCCGCACCCGCTGTAATGTAATGACTGCCAACGGATTACAGACTTTAACAGTACCTATTGTCAAAACCAACGGCAACCATACATTGACTAAAGACATCGCGATAAGCTATAAAGAGCCTTGGCAGCAGATTCATCAGCGCTGTTTGGAGGCTGCATACCGCAAAACGCCTTATTTCGAGTACTATTTTCCTTACCTTGAGAAAGCTTTTACAACACGATTCGACAGACTCATCGATCTGAATGAGTTTTGCTTAAAATTCATCCTTAAAGTATTGAAAACCAATAATGAAATCGTTTATACCAAGGATTTTGAAACAATCCAAGATGCAAACGATTATCGTGTTTCTTTATCGAAATGGTCGCCTGAAACAACCAATTTCCCTAAATATTATCAAGTTTTCAGCGATCGCCAGCCGTTTATCTCCAATTTATCCGTCATCGACTTGATTTTCAACGAAGGACCAAACTCTGTTAGCTATTTATCTAGTCTTCTAACTGCTAACTTCTAACTAAACTAATCCGGATAAGCGATTCTCACATGATAGATGCTCATCAGCTTTTTTTTCAGCACTTTCTTTGTGATGGAGATATCGTGGAATGTGATATTAGTGTTGTCAAATTGATGCGCCTTCATCTGACCGTCGATGATATTGTCGACAAGCTTACAAATCGATTCCTCTGTCTTGTCGTTCATGCTTCGTGAAGCGGCTTCAACGGCGTCACACATCATCAACACGGCAGTCTCCTTCGAGAACGGCACCGGACCATGATAGCAGAAATCGCGTTCGTCAACGCCATCCGGGTTTTCGCGCAGCTCCATCTGATAGAAATATTCCGTACGGCGGGTGCCATGGTGAGTCCTGACGAAGTCGATAATCTGTTCCGGGATGCGATATTCCCTACAAATCTCAATACCATCAATAACGTGGCCGATAATAATCTGAGCGCTCTCGGAATAAGACACATCGTCGTGAGGATTATACTTACCATTTTGATTCTCAATGAAATAGAACGGATTTTTTGTCTTTCCGATATCGTGATACATAGCGCCTGTGCGGACGAGAAGCGAGTTACCACCTATATTATATATAACCTCCTCGCAAAGGTCGGCGACTTGCATCACATGCTGGAACGTGCCCGGTGCCTCCGACGCCAGCTTACGAAGAAGCGGACTGTTGGTGTTGCTCAACTCAAGCAGCGAGAGGTCGGTGACGAAGCCAAAGATTCGCTCAAAAAGGAACGCAAGCGGCAATGTCAGCATCGTGAAGAAGGCATTTCCAGCGCAAATCAAAAGATATCTCCAATCGAAAGAGTCAAAATCGCCCTCATAAATCAACATCATTCCAAAATAAACGGCCACATATGTGACGAAAACCGCCAAAGAAGTGCCAAAATAGCTCGCGCGGCTCGAACGTTTTGTCATGGTGATTACAGCTACAAACGAAACGAGCAACTGCACAAAGAAAAACTGGAATGGATTTGGCACCGCTAAACTAATGATTATCAACGTCATAACCTGCACTATAATGGAAATTCTGGCATCGAAGAATGTCATCAAAAGCATAGCCATAATCGCTACAGGCATCAGAAAAATGAAGCTTGGGGCATATTTTAACAACAAAAAAGACGGTACAATGATAACCAGCATCAGCAGTAAAATCAAGTTGATATAGCGGAGCTGTTCATAAATATCCGGGCGCAACATCTTGATTGTCAGATATAAAGCAATAAACACCATCGCCACAAGCAAGAATTGACCGTAAAGCATATAATTTCTGCTGAAGAAATTATTCGCGTAAATATCGGCGTATTCACGCTGTAACGAACTGATAATCTGATACTTCTCTTCTGTCACGATATCGCCTTCCATGATAATCAGCTCGTCTTTCTGAACCATGCCGAAAGTCAGCATGATATTGTCAACAGCCATCTTTTCAGCCTGCTTCGTCATGCTTTCAGAATAAATCACATTCTGACGCAGCGAACTATGTAACAAATTGCTAATCAGCTGTCTGGTGTTATAATCAGAGATGTTTGAAAGTTGCCTGTGAATATATTCCGAGGCGGTTGTCATCGTATTCAGATCGCCGTAGGCGCACTTTGTCTGAACCTTGTTTCTGACAACAACAACCGTCTCTTCCTCTTTGAGATTAGTCGTTCTGTCGTTTTTTGCCACAATGCCGTTATTCTCAATATGGTCGTAAACGCTCAGGATAAGATTTTCATAAAAATCTTTGTCGCCAATTGTATCATTCCATTGATTATCAAAGTCTTTCAGCAGTTTTTCACGTCCGTTTTCAGTGCCAAGCGCATCGAACACAAAAATAGGCTCGATGTTTTTCAGTGCCTCTTCCTTTTCTTTTCTAACAACCTCATCAGACTTATAAATCGGGAAATTGAAAGGTGCGTACAAAGACGGATGCTGCCAAGGGAGCATTTTCTGGTACTCATATTTGAACTTGACATTTCGGGGCATCATCAAAACGACGATTGTGAGCGTCAAAACGAACCCCAACACCTTCATTATGTTATAATAAGAATGGCGAATCTTTTCTGCTATATTTTTTACCTTACTCATAATCAATAAGTTATAATTAGAACAAGATTTTTCTGCAAACAAAATAAATTAACTTGTAAAAATACAAAATTTTTCTTGTAACTTTGCAAAAAAAGTTACAAATATGTTTGGAATTTGCACTTTATCGGCAATCCCTGTAAGAAAAGAGCCTCGTCACGAGAGCGAATTGGTAACCGAATTGCTGTTCAACGACCTTTACGAAGTTTTGGAACAAAATGGCGACTGGCTTTACATCAAGATGGAATACGACGACTATGAAGGTTGGATCAGAAGCTTGCAACACTTTGATATTCAAGAAGATGCATACAAAGCATTGGCTTCGAGCGACTGCTACGTCGTCAACAATCCAATTGAGTTGTACGACTCAAAGATTTTGACTTTCGGAACAACAATATATTCAAAAGACAAGTGCTGCATTGAGGCTAACAGCTTCATAAACAATGCGTTAAAACTTCTTGATGTGCCATATCGTTGGGGAGGCAGAACTGTTTTCGGCATCGACTGCTCTGCTTTTGTGCAGCTTTGCGCAAAGACAATCGGGATCATGCTGCCGCGCGATGCATCACAGCAGGTGGAATGCGGCGAAGATGTGTATTTCCTGACAGAAGCGAAGCCTGGAGACCTAGCTTTCTTTGAGAATGAAGAGCATCACATTGTGCATGTCGGCATCATTTTGGAAGGCGAAAAAATCATCCACGCCTCCGGAAAGGTCAGGATTGACTCTCTTGACCAGACAGGAATATTTAATAAAGAGTTAGGAAGACATACACATTTCTTGGGGACTATAAAGAGAATCATATGAAAAAACTGTTCTTTTTGCTAGTTTTTGCAGCATTTTTCGTCGTTGTGAGCTTTGCACAGGAGTTCACCTATAACAACTTGGATTTCACTATCAATGATGATGGAGTCACTGTAACTTTGCTTGGACATGCTGACGGCTATGCAGCAAGTGGCGAGCTTAACATACCGGCAGTTGCATATTGGTATGGCAACAGTTATACCGTGACTAAAGTTGACAACTATGCATTTTATAGATGTCAAGACCTAACAAGCCTGATTATGCCAAATTCATTAGTAGAAATTGGCGAATGTGCCTTTGGCTATTGCGGTATTACAGGAACTGTAACAATACCTGCGTCTGTAGAACACGTTGGTACCAACCCATTTTACGGTTGTTCCTCTATTGATAGTTTAGTAGTTGAGTCGGGTAATTTGAATTATGACTCACGAGATTACTGCAATTCCATTATTTATTCAGCTGATAATGAATTGGTTTCCGGTTGCAAAAATTCAACAATTCCCAACACAGTTACGGCAATAGGAGAAGACGCTTTTAGTTTTTGTAACAGTTTGACCAATGTGTTTATTCCAAGTTCTATTAATCATTTTTTCGAAAATCCATTTGCTGGCTGTGAAAATTTAGCTGTAATAACTGTTGATGAAGACAACTCGACATTTGATTCAAGAAATAATTGCAACGCCATTATCAATACAAGCACAAATAAGCTTGTTGCTGGCTGCAAAAACACCATTATTCCAGAAGGTGTAGTTTCTATTGGTAAACGTGCATTCTCATATTGTTCAAACATGACTGGCGAGCTTGTTATACCAAACTCAGTAACTACAATCGATAATTTTGCTTTTGAGCATTGTGATAGTCTGACAGGGACACTGATCATACCAAATTCTGTAGTTTATATTGGCCAGCTTGCCTTTACATTTTGCATTGGTTTTGACAGTTTGATTCTTGGAGAGTCTGTAACAAGAATAGATGGCATGGCGTTCTCGGGATGCTCAGGATTTCACGGTTCGTTGGTTATTCCCGACTCTGTTGAATCTATTGGTGTCGGAGCCTTTCTAGGATGTAATGGGTTGGGCGATTCTCTTATAATTGGAGCCAATGTCGCAACGATAGAAGATGCAGCTTTTAATGCCTGTTCTGGAATACTTAATATGGTATCATTAGCCACGACACCTCCGGCAATAGGGAACTTCCTGTTTGGCGAAGCTTTTTCGTGTAATTCTCTAACAGTTCCTTGCGGATGTATCGATGTGTACGACAACTCACCGTGGGGACCTAATTTCGCAACAATAAATGAGGATTGTGAGACCGTTCCAGATAATGCTGATGTAAAAGTTTCAGTGTATCCCAATCCAACAAAAGGTTCTGTAAAAATAGAAGAAAAAGACATCCAAAAAATCAGTATTTACAACATAATTGGAGAACTATTATTTGAGAGCGAATTAAGTGAGGATGTTTTTGAGTATGATTTCGGAGAGATGGATTGCGGAGTGTATTTTATAAGCGTTAAGACTAATGAAACTGTTGTAACTCAGAGGGTTATTGTAAAACATTGAGATTCCTCGCCGCAAAGCGGCTCGGAATGACAAATAAACAACAAGAAAAACAATGTGGCGCGGCATGCTAGAACTTACTAATCAGTAAGAAACTACAAGCCGCGCCACAATGATAAAAAAATAATATGTCATTCCGAACGAAGTGAGGAATCCCATTGTTTCAATGCAAACACTTTAAATATTTCATTATCAATAAGTCGCACCGCTTCCTTGTTTCCATTCAGCACCTCATCAACCAATTCGGTAATCTTTTTATCAGTTTCAGGTGTAATTTCTGGAAATGGCAGCTCCATAAGGTTTCCTTTCAGGATTTTTATCTCACCGAAGAGCGATTTGTAAAGGAATTTAAACAGTTCGCTGTTGAGGAAGGCAAGCACCGTTTTTATTGACATTCCTGGAATCTTTGGAATTAAAACATTTGCGCTGTTGAGAAAGAGATTTTTTGAATTATCGTAAGCAAATACAAGATTTTTCGAAATGAATTTGTAAACTAATTTTTCATCGGCACGATATATTTCATCTTTTGCAACCTGTTGAAAATCAGAGCGTTCGTACTTAATAAATTTGCGAGGCTGTTTCAAAGTATAGGACTCTATTTCTTTACCTGTGTAAATCGGCTCCATTCCCCTGCCCTGACGGTTTTTCACCTTATTTTTGTTGTCACCGGTGATGACGCCCAAAGCCCAAATGCTATCTTTCAATGTATACTTGCCTTTAGCAAGAATTTTTTGAATTATTTCAAGATCTGAATCGGATAACAGATTGAAATTCAGGTTTTTAGTGAGACAAAACGCGTCTTTTAAAACGGTACGTGACAAGCCATTTTCGTTAACTGTTACGTAATGTTTAGCAGATTCCTCGCCACTGCGGGGCTCGGAATGACAACATTGGATGTCAATATACTTCGTCTGCACTCCCGAAAATGTTCCTGGATATCTAGTAATTGACTGAATATCAGTATTTTCAAGCAGAAACTTTCTAAAATTGCGATGACATTTTACGTTCAAGATTGATTCAGGCAATAAAAATTTTATAATCCCTTCATTATCAAGCTGATTAAAGGCTTTTTCAAAGAAGAATGAGAAGCTTTCCTTAGTCGAAATCGGGCTTCCTGAAGAATCAAAAATTACAGCACCCCATGGAGGGTTGCTGATGATGTAATTTGCCTTAAGGCCATTAATGGCGTTAACGGCATTAATGGTGTTAAGGTAATCGCAGCAATAAATTTGCGGTTCAAACTCTTCATTAGGAAACTTCAGCAAAAGGTTTATCTTCGCTATCATCACAGCGATGGGATCGTTGTCACAGGCAAAAATTTGCGATGGTTTCGCGCCTTCTAGTGCCAAAATGAATGCTCCGGAGCCGCAACATGGGTCGAAAAAGGTCTGACCTTTTGAAAAATCAAGCGATTTCGTCATATTGCGAGCCACTGAAAATGGCGTGTAGTATGAACCTTTGCAGTTTTTCTCGCCTTCAAGCAAAGAACTCTGGTAAATAGCTCCTAAAACATCGAACTCATCAGATGGAAGCGGCATTTCCTCGACGGATGGGATAAGCGGTATTGCCAAATACTCATTAAGAACATTTTTTACATGCGACCTGTCATATATCTGCGCTTTTTTTAAAAGATTCACACCAACCGATAAAAGAACAGCATCAACAGGATAATCCTCACCTTTAAAAAAATCCACAAATCGTTGAATCCCAACAGTATTTTCTTTGTTTGAGAAGTATTCAATCGGTACAATAGTTTTTTTTGATAGCTGCTTGTTGGCACGCGACATCAGCCTGCCATTATGATTAGAATGAAGTCTTTCCCAATTACGACGAGTTGCGTCAGAATAAACAATGCTATCGGTAATCATTTACTTAAATATGATAATTTTGTATATGCATTTTCATACCAATCAGCATTATCAATTTCAAAATTATACTGTGTTGTTTTATTTTTTATCTCTGTTATCTTAAACTTGATTTTGCCACCCTTCTTTAAAATATTATGCATCTTTCTTGCATCTTTATAATCATCATACGACCAGCCAAATCTCAATCGATCACCATTATTGAATGCACTTAAATTATATTTATTACCATCTTTGTCTTGAACTAACACGTTATATTCAACATAGTAACTCTTTTTAACAGGATTACTACGATCATACTCAAACAATTTAATAGCCACGCTTTCATTATTTGCAATTATAAATTGAACACGAAGTCTAGAGCCTTCTGTAGCCGAGTTTGAAAAACTACCATAAATAGGATTCTTTGTGGTTATATAAGGCTCTTTTGTCGGCTCACCGAACTCATCAACAAAATAATCTATATCCCATATACCCAAATTGTTAAGATTTGCAAGTTTAATACTATCTTGTCTATGTATCTCCTGGTCTCTTTTAATTCTATCAATCTCAATGTTTATTGTTTTTAATTTGTTGGTGTAATAATCTCTCTTAGTTGTTTCTGGATGTTTTTCAAACAACAAATATATATCATCTTTAGCTTTTTGATATTTTTTACTACTCAAATCGCTCTCGATAATACCAATCATTCGAGCTTCGCCGTTTTTTAATTCATCTATGTCTTCGTTAAGATTAGCGATAACAAGTTTTAACGAATCATTAGCTTTTTTCTCATTATTTAACACAATCTGTAATGAATCCAACTTTGAATATGCTTCAATGGCTGCATCATTATTACAAGAATTCATAACTAATAATCCAAACAGGACAGCAGTAAATTTTATTAGTAAATTTTTCATATCATCTAATTTATTTTCATTAATCCAATTAATTATATCTGGTTTTGCAAAAATAACATTTTTTTAAAATAAAATGTCAAATTATCAAAAAGTTTTTTCTAAATTTGCAATTCAAAATGTTGAAAATTACTAACCATTAAATAATTAACTCATGAATAACGCATTATTTCAATTTGCACATCCTGCTAACGAGCCTGTGAAAGAATACAGACCAGGCAGCCCTGAGCGCCTCGCTTTGGAGAAAGAACTCAAGAAACAATCGAAGGAAGTTGTGGAAATCCCAATCATCATCGGTGGTAAGGAAATCCGCACCGGCGACATGGGCGAAGTGGTGATGCCACACAACCACAAGCATGTGATTGCAAAATATCATAAAGTAGGCGAAAAAGAGGTCAACATGGCTATCGAAGCCGCTCTGAAAGCCAAGAAAGACTGGGAAAACACACCATGGGTGGAGAGAGCTTCAATCATGGCACGTATCGGTCAGATGCTGGCAACAAAATACCGTGCACGCATCAACGCAGCATGTATGCTCGGCCAGTCAAAGAACTGCTTCCAGGCTGAAATCGACTCGGCTTGCGAGACCATCGACTTCTACCGTTTCAACAACTACTATGCTGGCAACCTCTACTCAGAGCAGCCTTCATCAACACCAGATCAGCTCAACCGCGTGGAATACCGTCCACTCGAAGGCTTCATCATGGCTGTGACACCGTTCAACTTCACTTCTATCGCTTCGAACTTGAACATGACACCAGCTTTGATGGGTAACACCACAATCTGGAAACCATCAACAACAGCATTGCTTTCTAACTATCATATCATGCAGATCGCAATGGAAGCTGGTCTTCCGGCTGGCGTCGTTAACTTCCTGCCAGGCAAGGGTTCTTTGATTGGCGGCGTTGCTTTGAACAACCCGAACCTCGCCGGTATCCACTTCACCGGTTCAACAGCCACATTCCAAGGCTTATGGAAAGGCGTAGGCGTCAATATAGCCAATTACAAGTCATATCCACGTCTCGTCGGTGAGACAGGAGGCAAAGACTTCATCTTCGCTCACAGCTCAGCAAATCCACGCGAGGTGGCATGCGCCATCGTCCGCGGCGCCTTCGAATATCAAGGCCAGAAGTGCTCGGCAGCATCACGCGCATACATCCCGAAGTCGATGTGGAAAGAGGTGAAACAGATTGTCGGCGACATGCTCAGCACCATCAAGATGGGCGACGTCACAGACTTCACCAACTACGTCAACGCTGTGATTGATGAGGCTTCGTTCGACAACTGCAAGGGCTATATCGACAGAGCAAAAGCCAGCAAGGACGCGGAAATCGTGTTCGGTGGCAACTGCGACAAGAGCGTCGGTTACTTCGTCGAGCCAACCGTCATCCTCGCCAAGGTTCCGAACTACGAGTCAATGGCTCAGGAAATCTTCGGACCAATCATCACAATCTACGTCTACGACGACAAGAAATATGAGGAAACACTGGAACTCTGCGACACAACATCACCTTACGCATTGACAGGAGCCATCTTCGTCAACGACCTCAAGGCACGTCAGCTCGCAGATCAGAAGCTCAAATATTCAGCAGGTAACTTCTACATCAACGACAAGCCAACTGGCGCCGTTGTGGGATGCCAGCCATTCGGCGGCTCACGCGCATCAGGTACCAACGACAAGGCTGGTGGTTTGTGGAACCTCATCCGCTGGACGAACCCTCGCGCAATTAAGGAAACATTTGTGCCGGCAACGGAATACGGATATCCTTTCTTAGCTAAGTAGCTTCTTTATAAGGAATTGCATAAAAACAAAGGCTGTCGAAGATTTTCGATGGCCTTTTTTAGTTAGAAGTTAGAAGTTATCAACTCGCAGTTAAACTACTAACTGCTAACTACTAACTGCTAACTTTTAATTACACGATAAATTAGTTCCTCTCCTGGTCTTGCTAATCGCATTCGCTGACGTTGTTCTTCAGTCAAATCGTAATAAATGCGGTCAGCGTCGACGGTAAAGCCAGCATTTTCAAGCACTTGAGCATAGTCGCGACCGAACTGTCGAACGTGGTCATATTGTCCGAAACAGCGTTTTCTTTCTTCAGGATCAGTTATTGAAGGGTCTTCCCAAGTGTCGACGTTAGGATTTATCGGAACAAGCAATATCGCCCATCCGTCGGGTTTAAGAATACGTTTAATTTCTGAAAAAGCCTTATTCACATCATTTACGTGCTCTAAAACGTGATTGCAAATCACCACATCATATTGGTTATCCGGAAGGTCGATATTAGTGACATCGAGATGCAAATCAGCAATTGGAGAATCGAGGTCGGCTGTGGTGTAATCGAGATTCTTGAGAGCTTTGAAACGCTTCAAAAAAGGCTGCTCCGGAGCGAAATGCAACACCTTTAAAGGGGCTTCAAAAAAGTTAGAGCGTTGCTTTAAATAAAGCCATATAAGCCTATGACGTTCAAGCGATAAGCATTTAGGACACAAACGGTTTTCCATTGCCTTGCCATAGCCGTAAGGGAGGAATTTGCGGAAGTGTTTTCCACACACCGGACACTCCACATTATTACCAATATAAAACGGCCTTATCAGAAGACTAAACAGTCCGCTAAAACGAATCAGAGTTTGACGCGGAAATATCTTTGTAAATAAAGCGATTAACTTCTTCATAACAGCTTTTTAATTGCATCGGTCATATTCGACCATTGGTATTTCTTTTTTTCCTCCTTAACGCCCTCAACAAAAGCATCATATCTCTCATTTTCATAAAAATCGACCAAAGCATCAGCAACCGACGATGGTTTTGGCTCAACGACATAACCGACTTTTCCATTCGGAATAATCTCACCAAGACCTCCGACATTGGTCACGAGCATCGGCTTTTCAAAGTGGTAAGCAACCTGCGTCACACCACTCTGCGTGGCCGATTTATATGGCTGAACAACGATATCCGATATATTAAAGTAATACTTTACTTCGTTATCACTAATATATTGATTTTTAATAATTATCAAATCGCTTAAACCATGCTTTTCAATCTGTTCGAGATAAGATTTGGGGTCGTCGTAAAACTCACCGGCGATGAGCAGCTTAACGGGATATTTCCGGAGCCTTTCATCGGCAAAAGCGTCAATCAGAATGTCGAGGCCTTTATAAGCGCGCACCAATCCGAAGAACAACAGATAACGATAATTTGGATCAAGATCAAGATGTTTAACAGCTTCAGTCCTATCCATAATCTCGCCAAAATGGTCGTACAACGGATGAGGAACAAAGATTTTAGGTTTGTTTTGCTTGTCGAGCGACGCGATATCGTTCAAAACAGCCTTAGAAAGAGCTACAAAACCGTCCATCGCCTTTACAAAACGAGGAGCGAATATCTTATCGAGAAGCGATTTTTCGTGAGGTATCATATTGTGTATCAATCCGATACACTTTGTATGACCATTTCGCTTGACGACCTTGGCTATCTTATTGAAACAAGGTGCAAAGAACGACATCCAATAGGTGAAAATCACAAGGTCGGGGTTCTTTTTGCGTATCTCCTTCCCCACCTTGATCCAGTTTAACGGATTGATACTGTTGACTTTACGCTCAATCGGGAAACCTGCGGGAGCCTTTGCGTCGGAATACTGCGTCTTGCCAGGAAACAGGAACGAAGGATACTGAAGTTTAAATGTAACAACTTCAATATCAACGCCTTCCTTGACAAACTCTGTAGCGAGTCTGTCGGTGAAAGCAGCAATGCCTCCACGATAAGGATGCGATGTTCCGACGATGACAATCTTCTCTAACACAACTGATTAACTGGTTAACTGATTAACTGACTAACTACTCTTTTTTAGTTTTTTCCTCTATTTCTGTCTCTTTCTTAGGTTCAACAACCGTTGCCTTATATTTGATTTTGGCAAACGCCTTAATCAACTTTTCCGGATCTGTTTTCTCGCTATCGTATTGAATTGTAACGAGTTTAGTATTCAAATCGGGATTGATAGCCTTCACTCCTTTTTCGAAACGGATGTTTTCTTTGATGGTTTTCACACAATGTTGGCAGTCGATCTGCGGTTCGGTTGTAAAGACAACTTCTTTAATCGTCTGAGCTTGTGTCAAGACTGCTAAAAACAATGCAAACACTAATAAAACCAGCTTTTTCATAATATTATAATTTTGATAGTTTCCATTTTATTCCGCCGTAAAACATTATTCCGTCGATTGGACCGTAAATCATCGTGGCGTCGAAGTTCTCACCCCAAGGATTGTCGTAGCCGATTATCGGATTTTTCTGCTTGAAATTGGTTATATTCTCTGCTCCAATGTAAATATTTCCCCAGCGGAACCATCTGAGTATCTGAGCGTTAAGTATCGGATAGGCGTCAAAAGTGCCGAATCCGTCGGGCAGACGACCGTCACCGTTAAGCTGCATGGTAACATCGAACTGCCATATCTCAAGCGGAGTTTTATATGTCGCCGTCATCAAACCTTTGTAGCGGCTGGTTAGCGGCTTTTCACGCAAAACACCGTTTATAGTGGTCTTTACGTCGTTATACCTGAACGCGCCAAGAAGCGAGAAACCTTCAAAAAACGGGTATGTAGCGTCAATTTGGAACGTATGCGAATATGAAATTCCGTCGAGATTGCTGAAATGCACTTGATGTTTATCGCTGTCAATGTCAGTTACAACCTGATTCTCAAAGTTTGTATAATAGTATTCCAGATTGATTAACAAGCACTTCTCAAAGATGTCGATGTCTAATGTAGCTGTTGCGCCATAGTTCCAAGCCTCCTCCTGTTTCAGATTGTTATCCAGAATAATATCACGGCTGCTAGCCAAAAGCGTATGATTATCAAGCATAGGGCGCGGTGTACGATAGCCTTTTCCGGCAGAGAAGCGCAGTTTCAGCAATTCACTGACAACCCATTTAACATGAGCGCGAGGCGTAAAGAAAGAACCGTACAAATCGCTGTAATCGCCACGAACACCTGCCATAAACACCAGTCTCTCATCGTAATTGAAAGTGTATTGCGCATAAGCGCCTCCAATATTTTCATCCGGAGCCTTGACCAGGTTAGGAATCAACGTCCAACGCTCATCAAAGCAGTCATGATTGAACGACAAACCCGTTGATATACTGTGATTTGAAGTGAATTCGGTCTCGAACATCAACTGCGCGTAGGCATTATTATTGTTTACGTCGTAGGTTTTCAAACCATATAATGAGTTCATTTTATGAAGTGAACCAGACAAAATCAATGCGACGTTGGTGTTATGGACTTCATCAAAAATATAAGCGTTTTTCAAAACGCCTTCATAGCGTTCAGACTCAATATTTATCCTATACAGCTGATTATCAGTCATTTTCATATGATTATGCGCATCCTCAACCTGTCCCCCTTTTCTGTCTTCTTTCAACGCCTTAACGTACGCCTGCATGACGTAATGATTTTTCTTAAACATCCAGCGGTTCATAAAATCATATTGCTGCACTTTAGGCATGTCCATAAAGCCGTCGTCATTGCCGTCGTGCTCCATCCACATATTCTCGTAATGCGCTAATAATCCGGTACTTAAAGCATCGTTGAGGTGAATATTACCTTCAACATTTGTTTCAAATTTCAGATGACTGTCGAGAAACAAATTCACGTCTAGTTCCTCATCCAGCTGCGGTTTCAGGTATTCAACGTTGATTTGTCCGGTTATCGACTCGTAGCCGTTTTTCACTGTAGCAGCGCCTTTCGACACCTGAATCGACTGCATCCAAGTTCCCGGGATATATCCTAATGAAAACGGAGCGGCCGCGCCACGAAAAGCAGGCACATTTTCGGTTAGCATTTGAACGTAACCTCCTGATA
The DNA here is from genome assembly GCA_017538795.1 of Bacteroidales bacterium. Taxonomy (GTDB): domain Bacteria; phylum Bacteroidota; class Bacteroidia; order Bacteroidales; family F082; genus Limimorpha. Next base: position 67,713 of record JAFYIE010000079.1, read on the forward strand.
ATCCGAGGAGTTTGATCTGTTTTGCGCCTGTAGCGGCATCGGAATACTCCACATCGACTGAAGGATTGTTTGAGAAACTCTCGCCGAGATTGCAGCATGCCGCACGACATAACTCGGCACCGCCAATGACATCGATGTTTTGAGCGCCTTTCGCTTTCATCACTCCCGGGCGAGTAGCCTTAACCACAACATTGTCGAGAGTGACTTCGCCAGAAAGCGTAATCTCAACAAAATCAAGGCCTTCGCAGGATATAGTGTCGTTGTCATAACCGACGTAAGAAACCACGATAGTGTTTATATCAGACTTTCTTTCTAAAGTAAAATTGCCGTTTTCATCGGTAGAAGTGCCTATATTGGTTCCTTTCCAGATAATGTTGGCTCCAAACATGGCGTTACCGCTCTGATCCCTAACTACGCCCTTAATCTGCGAAAATGAAGTGATAGCAAGGAAACAAAAGAAAACCGTTATTAATAATTTCTTCATATTTTCCCCTTTCGAACCAATTTATTTACTATTTCATTTATCTCTTTCGAGATTTTTGTTTTGTATATTATCACCAATCCGATAATCACTAAAATGCCGGTTCTGACAGCCGCTTCAACGACCTTCAAAGCGACACCAGTACTATTAAAGTAAATTATAGATTTTGATATATATTTATATGATAACCAATTTATTACAAAAAGAGCAAACATTATTGCGACAACGACCACTTCCTTCCATGAAAACGGAGAAATCTTCGTTTTCCACAATATCAATGACAGCAAAAGCAAATAATAAATCGAGAATGAGATGATTGACGACCAGGCCGCCCCTGTCATTCCCCAAAGCGGTATAAGTTCGTTATTTAACAAGATAGCGCTCACAGTCAGTATAGCGGTGAAAATCAGTTGAAGGTAATACCAACGAGAATAGCTAAGCACTGTAACGCCAATATTAAGCGAAGAATTGACTAATTTTGCCAATCCGAGGAGGAAAAACACCCATTTTCCGTCAACATATTTCTCACCATTCGGGAGCATTTCGAAAAACAAGTCAATGTTGATCCAGATAACGAAGAAAACGAACGCGCCAACAATAAGTTGATGCAGCGAAACGCTTTTGCAAATTTCCGCAGCCCGTTGATTATCATTATCTTTCATCGCTTGCGAGATGATTGGGCGGGAAATAGCTGACACCGAACGATAAGGTATCTCCACCAGATTCGCCATGTAAGAAGCTATGGTGTAGACACCAGTTATTGCAAGTCCAAGTTGCGCTGAAATGAAGAAAGTGTTGAGACTCGGGATGATGTTTCCGATCACAGCCGCGACAGTCAGGAACATGGTATAAAACATAAAATCCCTACGCAGCCATTTTGAAACATACCCAGATTCGATCTTAAAGGAAATCTTCGACAGACTCAGTAAGTAAATGATATTCAACAATGTAGCTACAAAATATGTCAAGCACAAGCCAAGCACCATCCAGTCGAGGTTGATGACGCCTGTGATATACAAGACATAGTCGAGAAGTGTAAAAACCCTCACTCCCACCTCACGAACCATTTTCGGCACTACGATGCGCATGAGGATGTTGGCGTTAGTCTCGAAGACCGTCATATACATCATGAAAAACGCCATCGGGATGACGAGGTAGATATAATCGACAAAAAGCGCTGATTTTCCCTCGAACATGTTGATTATCACATCTTTAAAGAAAAAGAAAAGTATTGTGATAATGATAAATCCGACCATCGGGACTAACAAAGTCCAGCCGAAGAAGCCATGGTCGCGGCTTTCCCCGTCACGGAAGTAAGGATAGTAACGCAGAGCAGAGGTGTTGGTGCCGAGCGAAGCGAGTCCGGAAAGCAGAATCGCGGCGTCGGCCATGACACGAGTAAGACCGATCTCCTCTTGCGTGAGATATTTAGTCATCACGAAAAAGGTGGTAATGAACCCCACGGCCACGCCTATGTAGTTCATTATCGTGCCTTTGATGCTCTGTCTTACAACAATTCCCATCAGTTTTTCAAGATATTCTTAATGAAATTGCTTGTAGGATAGTTCTTGTCGTTAAACACATGATAAAGCTCGCTCATCAATGGATATTCCGTCAAATCCATCTGATTACCAACGATTTTCTTGTAGAAGACATCCACTGCGATACGACCTTCGAGGACCACATTGTCGGAGATGCTTGTGTTGAAAAACCCCTTTCCGATGAGAAGTCCGAGAGTACGGTTGCGACTCATGTCGTTGAGAGCTGTCAGTGAGAAATCGCCGAATCCACAATATTGGTACATGGTGCGTTCCTCTCCTCCGAAAGCCGTCATAAGCTTACGCATCTCGTTGAGTGCCATGGTGATAAATATCGAACGGAGGTTTGCCGAGTCGAAGTTGGCGTCGACCATTCCGATAACGATGGCGTAGATGTTTTTCAGGATTGAAGCATATTCAACGCCTGTGACGTCGGTGGTGAAATCGGTGCGGATCATGGTGCCGTCGAACACATCGGTGATGATTTTGTAAAGAGACTCATCTTTTGTGGCGGCGGTAAGGCCTGTATCCTGGCGGTTGATGATTTCACGGGCGAACGAAGGACCTTTCAACGTCATGAAAGGATTGAAAATGAACGTCTTAACAGTGTCAGGGATAATCTGCTCACCGCTTCCGAAGCCCTTCGCGAGGTTCACCACAAGAGCCGTCGGGTTGATGAAATCCTTGTTTGTCTTCAGGTAATCGACGACAGCCGTCGACGGGATAGCCAGAAAAATCACGTTAGCCTCGAGGAGCACCCTCTTGTCGTTGGTAGCAATCAGGTTCTCGCTAAGCCTGCATTTAGGAAAATAAGTTGTGTTGACATGACGAGTATTTATCATCTCAATCACCTCATCTTCAATGGAAAGCAGAAATATCTCATCTTTATTTTTGGCAGCCAGGACATCGCCTATTGCCGTCGCGATGGCACCGCTACCGATAAAAACTATTCTTCGCATTTTAATAAAATTTTTGCAAAGATATAAAAAAAGACTTTAGACTTTGGATTTTAGACCTTAGTTTTTTTTATTTTATGAGCGACTACCGGTCGAAATAAGGGATGAATCATTATGCTCAGCCAAGAAAATCGAGGCATCCAGCTCGTAGCCGATTAAGACAATGATACAGTTGACATAAATCCACATCATGAAAATAATGAGACCGCCGATGGAGCCGTAAAGAGCGTTATAATTCGAGAAATTTACGATATAGAAATTAAATCCCACCGTTCCGACGATAAAAAGTAAGGTAAACATTATAGTGCCCGGCGTAAAAAGTCGGAATTTTCTGTCCTTATCGGGATTTCCGAAATAGTAAAGCACCGCGATGGCGACGAGCAGTACGAACACAGTAAGCATCCAGCGACCAATATCTATCAGGTTGATAATGAATTTGTTATAAAAATTAATCTGGTTAAAAAACCAAGGCAAGACGTCGTTTCCGATGATGATTAATGCTACCGAGAGGATTAGTAAGACTCCAAGGAACAGTGTGGTGATCAGAGCGCCGGCGTACATTCTAAGAAAAGACATTTTCCCGATATGGTTGACGCCCATGTCGAAGCCGCGGAAGAAGGCACGGATGGCGCCAGAGCTGAAATAAAACGCCATAATGATACCTACTGACATCAATGTATTATGCTGGCGCGACATTATTTCGTCGATTGTTTCCACTACTTTTCCGGCTATATTTTCAGGCACCACCTGATGAATAAGGCCGACAATCATGGTATGGGTGCCTTCAAGCGGCATATACGGTATGAAAGTGAACAGCACCATGACGGCGGGGAAAATCGCCAAAAACACGTTGAAAGCCACAGCAGCCGCACGGTCGGTGAGATAACCTTTTGAAAAGCCCTCCAAAAAATAAACAAGGACATCGTAAAGCGGTTTGCCATGAAATCCGGGCAAGGTAATTCCTCTCAGCCAGTTCTCTCCCCTGTCTTTCAATGCAACGGCTTTATTTTTGTATTTTTCGACATCAACTTTCATAATTGACTTTTTGAAATGCAAAATTATAAATTTTCTCGCAGATTTTTATTATTTTTGCAAAAAATTTAAAATATGGAAGGACATGTTTCGCACCCAGGCGTTGTAGTCGGGATAACAGATAAAGATCTTGAGATTGAGATACTTAGCTCAAGCTCTTGTGGCTCGTGCGGAATAAAATCGGCATGCGGGATGTCGGAGATGCAGGAAAAACGGGTCGTGGTGCCTAAGCCAGAGGACAAAGAATTCATTGTGGGGCAACCTGTCAGCATAAATATGAACACCAAGCAAGGCAACAAAGCGGCACTTTTCGCATATTTCATCCCAGCATTCCTTATGGTTGCTATCATTATGATTCTCAGCAACTTATCGGTAAAAGAATGGCTTTCGGCCTTAATTGGAATCGGGGTTGTGGCGGTTTACTATGTGATTTTGTATTTCTTCAGAGACAAGCTTAGAAACGAATTCACTTACGAAATCCGATAATCCGTTTACTTTTCAATGAGATTCCTCCATCCCGCTTCGTTACGTTCGAAATAACAAGTGGCACGTTAATCTTTAGTTATTAACGACTTACATTTTTTGCAAAATTTTCCTTGTATAATTAATATAAAAATAGTAATTTTGCAACCGCTAAAAATATGGTTTGAATTTTAACTCATTAATTCTATTCGCATGAATAACATTTTACTATGGTCCCTGATTATTCTGGGAATTTTAGGCGGAGTAGCGGCGGTGATTCTGTTCTTCGTCGCGAAGAAGTTCAAGGTTGAGGAGAACCCACTCATCGACGAGGTGGAGTCAGTGTTGGCGGGTGCCAACTGCGGTGGCTGCGGTTTCGCTGGTTGCCGTAACTTTGCCGAGGCTTGTGTTAAAGCCGCTGCCGAGAAGCAGAGTCTCGCAGGTTTGAACTGTCCGAGCTCCGACATGACTAAAGTGGCAGGATTGTTAGGTCTTACCGCTACCGTTGCCGAGCCGATGATCGCAGTAGTGCGTTGCAACGGTACTTGTGAAAACGCACCGTCGAAGGTGCATTATGAAGGCGCCGACATCTGCGGTTTCGCCAACACTTTGTATGCAGGCGAGAACGGATGTCCTAACGGCTGCTTGGGTTTGGGCGACTGCGTGAAGAAATGCCAGTTCGACGCCATCCACATCAACAAGGAGACAGGATTGCCCGAGGTTGACGAAGACAAATGCGTGGGCTGCGGCGCTTGTGCCAAGGCTTGTCCGCGTGGTGTTATCGAGATCCGTGCCAAGGGCAAAAACAACCGTCGTGTTTATGTGGCGTGCAACAACGTGGAGAAAGGCGCCGTGGCGATGAAGAACTGCAAGGTGAGCTGCATCGCTTGCCAGAAGTGCTTCAAGACCTGCCCGTTCGAGGCCATCGAGATGCGTGGCAACCTCGCCTACATCGACTTCACGAAGTGCAAGCAGTGCCGCAAGTGCGTCGAGGTATGTCCACGTGGCAGCATCCATGAGGTCAACTTCCCGCCAAGGAAACCATTATCATCAAATAACGAAAGTAAAGAATAACGTATGAATCCAATTAAGACATTTCCAAAAGGTGGCGTTCATCCGGAAGAAAACAAGCTTTCGTCGGATCAGCCTATCATCACATTTGAGATACCGAAACAGGTCATCATCCCGCTCGGGCAGTGCCTCGGCGCACCGGCAGAACCTATAGTCGCGAAAGGCGACAAGGTGAAGGTGGGACAGCTCATCGCAACAGCGAAGGGCTTCATCAGTGCCAACGTGCACTCGTCAGTGAGCGGCACCGTCAACAAGATTGACGACGTGATGGACCACACAGGCTATCGTAAGCCAGCTATCTTCATCGACGTGGAAGGCGACGAATGGCTCGAAGGCATCGACACCAGCGACACCTTAGTTAAAGACATAACACTCACAAGAGAAGAGATCGTGGAGCGCATCAAGCAACACGGCATCGTGGGTTTGGGCGGCGCCACATTCCCGACATACGTCAAGTTAATGATACCAAAGGACAAGAAAGCCGAGTACGTCATCATCAATGCGGCGGAATGCGAGCCTTACCTCACCTGCGACAACCGTCTTCTTATCGAGAAACCTTATGAGTTCCTCGTAGGCGTAAAGGTTATCATGAAAGCTGTTGACGCGCCAAAGGGCGTAGTAGGTATCGAGGTCAACAAGATGGAAGCAGCCAAGAAACTCGACGAGATCGTGAAAAGCGACAGCTACTTCGAAGGCATAGAGATCCAGCCGTTGAAGACGAAATATCCACAAGGCGGTGAGAAACAGATCATCAAATCAATCACAGGACGCGAGGTGCCGTCAGGCAAGCTCCCTATAGAGACAGGATGCGTGGTCGTCAACGTGGCTTCCACATTCGCCATCTACGAGGCGGTGCAGAAAAACAAACCTTTGGTTTACCGCGTTGTGACAGTGACAGGTAAATCGGTGAAGAAGCCATCGAACTTCTTGACGAGAATCGGTACTCCGGCCAACATGCTCATCGAGGCAGCCGGCGGACTCCCTGAAGACACTGCCAACCTCATCAACGGCGGCCCGATGATGGGTAAGTCGGTGAGTGTCACCACTTTCCCGACCATCAAGGGTACTTCTGGCATTTTGATGCTCAACGAGAAAGACGCACAGCCGCGTAAGGTCAGCAACTGCATCCGTTGCGGCAAGTGCATGCAAGCCTGCCCGATGGGTCTTGAGCCATATCTCTTGAACCGTCTCGCGCGTCAGAACAACTTCGAGGAGACAGAGAAACACAATATCATGGACTGCATCGAATGCGGCTCATGCGAGTTCACCTGCCCTGCCAACATCCCGCTGGCGGACTACATCCGTTACGGCAAGACGAGAACAGGACAAATTATTCGTTCACGTAATCAGAAATAGATATGAATCAGTTAACAATATCAGGTTCTCCGCATGTTCACGGAGATTTAAGTGTCAGGAAAATAATGTGCATGGTGATTATCGCCTTGCTTCCCGCTTTACTTGTAGCCATTTACTATTTCGGTTGGTACGCGCTTCGTCTGACCATCGTTGCGGTGGCAGCGTGCATGCTGACTGAATACCTCATTCAGAAATTCTTATTCAAAGGCCCTCTGACCATCAACGACGGCTCTGCTGCCTTGACCGGTTTGCTGTTGGCCTTCAACGTGCCTGCGAACCTTCCACTTTGGATGGTCATCGTGGGTAGTATCGTCTCCATCGGCATCGCCAAGATGTCGTTCGGTGGTTTGGGCAAGAACCCGTTCAACCCGGCATTGGTAGGTCGTGTGTTCATGCTCGTGTCGTTCCCGACAGCCATGACGACATGGCCAAAGGCGCAGCCAATCTTCGACGCCGGCTTCTTCGCTGACGCTGTGACAGGTCCTACCCCACTCAGTCTTTTGAAGGAATCAGGTGTGGGAACACTCGCCAAGTCAGACGACATGCAGTTTCTCGACATGGTGCTCGGCAACCGTGGCGGTGCCTTCGGTGAAATTTGCGCAATAGCTTTGCTTATCGGTGCCATCTACCTCATCGTCACAAAGATTATCGACATCTGGACACCATTGAGCATTTTGCTCACAGTGTTTATCATGACAGGCATCTGCTACCTCGTAGACCCGACGCAGTACATCGCTCCATGGTATCACTTGGTTTATGGCGGTCTCATCCTCGGCGCTTTCTTCATGGCGACAGATATGGTGACATCACCTATGACAACCCCAGGCAAGATCATCTATGGCATCGGCATCGGCGCTATCACAGTCATCATACGTCTGTGGGGCTTGTATCCTGAAGGTGTGTCGTTCGCCATCCTTATCATGAATGCAGTAGTGCCGCTCATCAACAAAGGATTTGAACCAAAACGCTTCGGCGTTGCTAAATAATTGTTGAATCTTAAAATTTGAAAATTATGGCAAAGAAAGAATCAACATTAAAAAATATGATTGTCGCCCTGATGGTCATCACTATCGTTTCGGGCGGAGTTCTCGGCTTTATCTACGGTTTGACAAAGCCAGCTATTGATGAAGTAAATATAAAGAAAAACGCAGCCGCAATCAACGAGGTGTTGAAAACCGATGTCGCGATAGCCACCACAGAAGAGGTAACCATCGACGAAATGGTTTACAATTTGGCTTACAGCGCTGACGGACAATTCATCGGAGCAGCCATCAAGACTGCGGAAGACGGTTTCAGCAGCAAGGTTGAGTTGATGGTCGGCATACTCGCCAACGGGTATATTAATAAGGTGTCGGTCTTGTCGCAGCAAGAGACTCCAGGTTTGGGAGCCAACATGGTCAACGACAAGTTCAAAGGCCAGTTTAGCGGCAAGAATCCAGCTGATTTCGCACTTAAGGTGAAGAAAGACGGTGGTGATGTCGACGCCATAACAGCGGCAACAATTAGTTCGAGAGCCTTCACCAAAGCCGTCGACAAGGCTGTTAAAGGTTTCGAGGCCAACAAAGGCCAATTTATGAAAGGAGGAAACAATGAGTAACTGGAAAACTTTTACCAAAGGACTTATCAAGGAGAACCCTATTCTGGTCCTTTTGTTAGGATGCTGTCCTACCCTCGCCACAACGACGAGCGCCATCAACGGTATGTCGATGGGACTTGCGACAACGTTCGTTTTGATAATGTCGAACCTCGTCATTTCATTATTGAAGAACTTCATTCCAGACAAGGTTCGTATCCCTTGCTTCATCGTGGTTATCGCCTCGTTCGTCACCGTGGTGCAATTGGTTATGCAGGCTTATGTCCCAGCCATCTATGAGACATTAGGTCTGTTCATCCCGCTTATCGTTGTGAACTGCATCGTTCTCGGACGTGCTGAGGCTTTTGCTTCGAAGAACCCTGTTTTCCCGTCGATTCTCGACGGAGCCGGCATGGGACTTGGTTTCACTTTCGCCTTGACAGTTCTCGGCGCCATCCGTGAGATCCTCGGCAGCGGCAGTGTCTTCAACGTCAGATTATTACCTGAAGACGCAAGCACAATCCTCATCTTCGTGCTCGCTCCTGGAGCGTTCATCGCCTTGGGTTATCTAATCGCTATAGTCAACAGATTAAAGAAAACTAAATAACAAAGTGCCATGAAAATTATAATCATTCTTATATCGACAATCTTTGTCAACAACGTCATTTTAGCGCAGTTCCTTGGAATCTGCCCATTCTTAGGCACTTCCAAAAAGACCTCGACAGCAATGGGTATGGGCGCCGCCGTTATCTTCGTGCTCGTCCTTGCCACATTGGTGACATACCTTATAAATAAATACCTTCTTGTGCCGAACGGATTGCAGTTTTTGCAAACCATCGCGTTCATTTTGGTCATTGCGGCACTTGTGCAGATGGTTGAAATCATTCTGAAGAAAATCAGTCCATCGCTTTACACTGCGCTTGGAGTGTTCCTTCCTCTTATCACCACCAACTGCTGTGTTCTCGGCGTGGCCATCACAGTGGTTACCAAGCAGTTCGCTTTCGGTAACGAGGCAGCGCACATGTTGAGCCTTGGGGAGTCGGTGATTTACGCCGCCGGCATCGCCATTGGTTTTGCGGTGGCATTGATAATCTTCTCAGGCATCCGCGAGCACATCGAGCTCATGGAAGCACCTGAAGGCACCAAAGGAACGCCTATTGCCCTGATTACCGCTGGCATCTTAGCCATGGCATTCATGGGATTCGGAGGACTTGTATAATAAATAAACCATTTAAATTATATCAAATGAAAAAATTGAATTTAAAAAGTTTGTTCTGCCTGGCATTGATTTTGCTTGGCTTAACAGCTACAGCTCAGGAAGCACGCACTTTCAACTTCAATCACGAAGGGAAAACCGGCTTCAAAATGACTGAGCAGACAAGAGGAAATGTATCTCTTGTGTACAGCATCGATGAGATGAGTCTTTCGGCATTTGTTTATAATGGCGAAGAGATGCAGACTGTCGATATCGCCGACATCAGCCTGCCTAACGAGAAAGGCCTGCCTAACGTGCCTAGCTACAGCCGTACCATTGCTATCCCGCAAGGTGCCCAAGCCGTACTTCGCGTGAAGAATTATGAACAGCAGACCATTACAAACGTCAACGTGGAGCCATCGTTGGGTGTCCAAGTGGAAAACGAAGAACCTGACATGAATTACACCAAAGACATGAAGGTTTATGCTGAGAACGCATTCTATCCTGCCGAGTTCGCAACAGTCAGCGCGCCATCGAGCATTCGTGGTGTCGACGTTGTGAACATCTGCGTCAACCCTGTCAGATTCAACCCTGTTACAAAGGAAGCCATCGTGTATCACAACATCGAGATGGAAGTTGAGTTTGTCGGCGGTAACGGACATTTCGGAGACGACCGCTTGCGTTCACCTTACTTCGACCCTATCCTCGCCCAGAACATCATGAACTACAGTTCTTTGCCAGTCATCGACTATGAGGCAAGAATGCAGCAATGGTTAAGAGACGGTGCCGAAGGCGCTGAATACATCATCGTCATCCCTAACAACGATGGTTTTGTAGAGCCAGCCGAGCGTTTGAGAGATTATCGTATGGCTCAGGGTGTCATTACCGAAGTTGTGAAACTCGAGGACATGCCTGCGACTACAACCCAGATGATGAAGACATGGTTCCATAACGCTTACAACACATGGGAGATCGCTCCTGTGGCAGTGCTTCTCTTTGCTGACCATAACACCAACATGGGACAGGGTATCCCTGCCGAGGAGATTTATCACTCAAGCAGTTACGGCAACTGTATCACAGATAACCAGTATGCCGACGTCACCGGCGATTATCTCCCTGAGATGATCTTCTGCCGTCTTGTCGCGGCAACCGACGCCGAAGCAGCTATGATGGCAGACAAACAGATTGAGTATGAGTACAGCAACCCTAACATGGATGCCAACGCATACAATGCACCTATCACGGCGCTTGGATGGCAGACAGAACGTTGGTTCCAACTCTGCTCAGAAGTCGTAGGCGGATATTTCCGCGCTCATGGCAAGAACCCGCAGCGTATCAACTGCATCTACCAAGGCACTCCAGGTTCACAGTGGTCATCAGCGACAAACACAGCACAGGTTGTAAATTATTTTGGACCTGCTGGCGTCAACTACATTCCTCAGACTCCATCTGAGTTAGGTGGCTGGACTGGCGGTGATCCTAACCAGATTGTAGTTGCCATCAACCAAGGCACTATGCTCGTGCAGCACCGCGACCATGGTCTTGAGACCGGCTGGGGCGAGCCTGCTTTCCGTAACACACATGTGGCACAGCTCACCAACACCGGTAAGATGCCTTTCGTGTTCTCAATCAACTGCTTGACAGGTCAGTTTGACCTTACTTCAGGACCATGTTTCGCAGAGGCTTTCATGCGTCACACTTACAACGGACAGAACGCCGGCGCTGTCGGTTTGATCTGCCCTACCGACGTGTCGTACTCATTCTGCAACGACGCCCTCGTTTGGGGTATCTACGACCAGTTCCAACCTGATTTCATGCCTACATATCCTGCAAATACAACAACCCCGGCTGCTGTAACTGAAAACGCAGGCAACTGGCGTCCGGCATTCGGTCTTGTAGCAGGGAAGCACTTCCTTAACGAGACGACATGGCCTTACAACACTGACAGCAAATACATCACTTATCAGATGTTCACAGCACACTGCGATGCCTTTTTACGTCTTTACACAGAAGTGCCTGAGACAATGACAGTGCAGCATCAGAACGTGCAGATTGCAGGTCTCGACGTATTCCAAATCACAGCTCCTGAAGGCGCCACTATCGCTTTGACAAAAGGCGAAGGCGATGACATGGAGATAGTGGCAGTCGCAACGGCTACAGGCTCTATTCAAGATGTTCAGATAGTGCCTCAAGTCCCTCCTACAATATTAAAGCTCACCGTAACAGGACAAAACTACCTTCGTTACGAAGCTGAGATAGAAGTTATACCTGCGAGTGGTCCATACCTCGTTGTCAACAGTTATGAGCTCAACAACGAAAAGACTAACGTCAACTTCGGTGACGATGTGGCTATGAGCATACAGCTCAAGAATGTCGGTAACTCAGTCGCTCCTGCCGGAACTATGACACTGACATCAGATTCAGAATATGTTACCATCACTGACGGCAACGCCAGCTTCGACGCTATCTTCTCAAGCACCACTTTCGATATCAACGACGCATTCAGCTTCTCTGTTTCAGATGAAGTGCCAAACAAGACCGCAATCGATTTCCTCATCACCATCACAAGTGGCAATGATGTTTACGAAAGCCATATCACGATGAAAGCATACGCTCCTTTATTTGAAATCGGGAATATGTCGATCAGAGAGATCGAGGGTAACGGCAACGGTCGCCTCGACCCTGGTGAGACAGTAAAATTAAAATTCTACGTGGAGAACAAAGGTTATGCTGACTCAGATGCTACCAACGCTACACTCACTATGAACAACCCGTTCCTGCAGATTTTGTCATCTAATGTAGTAACTACTGATTCCATCGCCGCCTCCGACACACACGTTTTCGACTATGAGGTTTATGTCGGCAACGCTCCATCAGGATTTGCGGCAGAATTCAATTTGAGTGTGGCATCAGGCGTTTACACCGACACTAAAGATTTCTCCTCAAAGATCGGTCTCAACGTTGAAGACTTCGAATCAGGATCACTTGACCCTACATTATGGGCCAACGACGTCACTTATCCGTGGACAATGGAGACAAACGAGCCTTATGAAGGTAATTACTGTGTGAAGTCAGGAACAATCAGCCATAACCAAGAGACTTCGCTCATACTCTCTTACGAAGTAGGTGGAAACGACTCGATAGCATTCTATTATAAGGTATCGTCTGAGGGCAGCTATGACAAGTTGTATTTCTACATCGACAACATTGAAATGGGCAACTGGTCAGGCAGTGTTGCATGGTCAAGAGCACAATACGCTGTGACACCAGGAACACACGCTTTCAAATGGAGATATAAGAAAGACACCAGCGTTTCAAGCGGCAGTGATTGCGCTTGGATCGACTTTGTGATTCTGCCTACCGACCGTACTCTCAGCGTCAGCGCAGGTCTCGACATTAACATCTGCGACGACGAGGTGGCACAAATTAATGGTTTCGCTGCAAATCAGACATCATTGCAATGGTCTTCATCGGGCGACGGTATGTTCGATGACATAACAATCTTGAATCCTCTGTACACCCCAGGTATGCAAGACATAGCCAACGGCAACGTCACACTTACTTTGACAGCTTACAAAGACAGTGAAGTAATGAGCGACGACATGGTTATCTCATTTGTTGAAGAACCTGTTATGATTGGCGATGACGAAATCAGCGTCCTCTCAACAGAGCCGATTGACCTGGTTTACGAAATCGAGAACCTCGGCAACTTCAACGGTTGGACGACAACAGGAACAGGCAGTTTCGCGAATCCATACGATTTGCAGACAGTCTACACACCATCTGAAGAAGACTTCGATGCCGCCGACATCGTACTTACAGCGAGCTACGATGGTTGCGGCTACAAGACATATCAGACTGATGTGAATGTACACTTCTCACATGAAGACGTTGTAACACCAGAAACTCATAAGTTGAGCATACATCCTAACCCGACAAGCAATATCATCAATATTTCAATAGGAGACATCTCTTCCGACGTCAATGTTGTGATTTACAACAACATCGGTCAGGTTGTTTATTCTATGAAATCAACTGTCGAGGGTGGATTCAACACTACTATCAATCTCAATGATCTCTCAGCCGGAGCTTACATCCTTCAGATCAGAAGCGATGAAAACGTCTGGACAAAGAGAATCATCAAGAGATAACTAATTTAGTAACGAATGGAAGGAGTACCTGCTCTATTTTTCGACTTAGCCCTAATTCTTATTACGGCTGGCGTTACCACTGTCATCTTTAAATGGTTGAAACAACCGTTGGTGCTTGGTTACATCGTGGCAGGCTTCCTTATTGGACCGCATTTCACGTATTTTCCGGTCGTCGGCGACAATAGTAGCGTATCGACATGGAGTGAAATAGGAATGGTATTCCTTCTATTCGCTATTGGTCTTGAATTCTCGTTCAAGAAACTCAAAAAAGTAGGCGGTCCTGGCGCGATTATGGTTCTCACCGAACTCATAATCATGTTCTCGATCGGTTTTTTAATAGGAAAGCTCTTCGGATGGCAGAAAATGAACTGTATCTTCCTCGGCTGCATGCTTTCCATCTCCTCCACCAGCATCATCGTCAAGGCTTTTGACGATCTGAAACTCAAAAACGAGAAATTCACAGCCGACGTAATCGGAGCACTCGTGGTTGAAGACCTCGTTGCCGTTATTCTGATGGTTATTTTATCAACATTATCGGTAAAAAACACCTTCGACGGCGGCGAGCTCGTGCTGAGCATGGTGAAACTAATGTTTTTCCTCATTATCTGGTTTATTTTCGGCATCTATCTGATACCTTCCTTCCTCAGACTAATCAGGAAATTCATGACAAAAGAAACGCTGGTGATAATATCTATCGGCTTGTGTTTCATGATGGTGATGCTCGCCAACTACGCGGGTTTCTCATCAGCTCTCGGCGCTTTCGTCATGGGTTCAATCCTTGCGGAGACGCTTGAGGCCGACATCATTCATCGTCTCGTCACGCCGATAAAAAACCTTTTCGCTGCTATTTTCTTCGTCTCCGTCGGCATGCTCGTCGACCCGGAAATCCTGGTGGAATACACCTGGCCGGTGATAATCATCGCACTCACCGTGATGATCGTCAAGACGTTAAGCGCCACCTTCGGAATGCTCATCTCAGGAAGAGACATCCATACTTCTTTCAAGGCAGGATTCTGCTTCTGCCAAATCGGTGAGTTCTCATTCATCATCGCCGCTTTAGGCTTGAGCTTCAAAGTGATAGATGAGTTCCTCTACCCTATCATCGTCACCGTTTCAATAGTGACGACATTCTTCACGCCATACATAATGCGTATCGCCGACCCGTTATACAACTGGCTAAACCCAAGGATTCCAGAACGTTGGAAACAGACGATGACAAACTACTCTGAAGGCTTCAAGGTGAACGAAGACACCACCCTTACATTCAAAACGTTCGTCATAAACCAGTTTAAAAATATGGTGATTTACGGATGTATCATCTTCGCAATGGGGGTGATTTGTCTGTCACTAACGGGAGCCCTTATCATCAACAACATAAATGGAATATGGGGTGTCATCACATCAATAGCCGTAACGCTATTCATAGTGTCACCTTTCATCTGGGCCATGGCCTTCAAATACAAAATATCTCTCACAAACTCAAAGCTGATAACGAAAAACAAATTCGAACATCATGTCATCGTCTTTATCTTCGTTTTGAGATATATAATAGCCATAATAGTTATCACATCAATAATTCGACATTTCATAAGCATCAACATATTTGGAGCTTTGGGAATAGCTTTCGCTGTCTCTCTGATACTCGCTATCTCAAACGGAATCATGAAATTCTATGACAGAATAGAGAAAAATTTCATGGAAAACCTCAACAAACGTCAGAAACAGGCGTCATTCATCATTCCGGAAGTGCTCCAACAGAATTTCCATCTCGAAAAAGTGACAGTCAGCCCGTTGAGTCAGGTTGTCGGAAAACAGCTGAAAGATACCGTGTTCCGCAGCAAATACAAAGTCAGCGTCGTGTGCATCGAGAGAGGCAAGAACATCTACGACCTTCCCGATAAAGACATGGCTTTCTATCCTTACGACATCGTGACTCTGGTCGGATGCGACGAAAACATAAACAAAGTGAAACCTATCATAGAAGTCGAGGACACCGAACTGATTCGCGAGCGTGTGGCGCATAAGATGAATCTTCATTTCGTCACAATATCCGAAAGAAGCCCGCTGTGCCATGTCTCGCTTCTCAACTCAATGTTCAAAGACAAATACGACGCAATGGTAATCGCGATACAAAGAGGCAGCGATTACATATTAAGTCCTTCAGCCTCAACCATTTTCCACGACAAAGACATTATTTGGTTCGTGAGTTCAAATGACGCGGCAAAAATGATAAAACAAAAAGAAGAAATATAAAATTTAACCATTTCCATATGAAAACAACATCTCTTTTCTCAAAGATAATAATCTCGGCGGTAATACTGTTCTCGTCATTCACGGCGTTAGCACAGAGCTTCGAGATTGTGAACAGCAACCGCTCCAACCTCGAGTTGAGCCTCACCATTGACAAATTCTCTCTCGAGAACACAAGTAAAAGCGGTATCGACGGACAAACAATCGTGCTCAGCGGCATTTTCCTACCCAACCAAGCCGGAATGCCCGACTTGCCTGTAGTCTCAAGCTATGTGGCGATTCCAAGAGGCGCTAATGTAGTTTTAAACGTCAAAAATCAGGTGACTGAGACTGTCTCAGGCGTCGAGCTCATGCCTGCGCCAGAGCTGCCGTTAGACGACGACAAAAGCCCGATGAAATACTATCGCGACGCGACGGTTTATTCAACCGACGCCTTCTACCCTGCCAACCCTATTATAGCGTCAGAACCGATGAAAATCCGCGACGTGGACGTTGTCATCGTCAGCGTGACACCCTTCCAATATAACCCTGTCACAAAAGAACTTGTTGTGACAAGACAACTCAACCTTGAAGTCGTTTTTGAAGGTGGCAACGGCAATTTCGGTGGTGATCCGCGCTATCGCAGCACCGCCTGGGATCATATCATCCGCGACATGGTCATCAACGAGAGCATCCTGCCCGACGCTGATTATAAGAACTTTATAAAAGAAGCGGTGCAACGTCGTGACACTGGCTGCGAATATCTCATCATCACTCCCGACAACGATGATTTCATCCAACTTGCCGACTCCATCAAGCTTTTCCGTAACCAGCAAGGCATCCTCACCGATGTCGTTACAGTGACTGAATGCGGCGGCAACAGCCAAAGCGCTATCCGTAGCTACATTCAGAACGCCTACAACAACTGGGACATCCCTGTCTCAGCGGTGCTCATCCTCGGCGACCATAACACTGACGGCACTCAAGGCGTGGTTTCGTACACTATGAACAACCACCCAGGCGACGGCAACCCATACATCTCCGATAATAAATACGGCGACATGAACAACAACCATCTTCCGGATGTCGTCATCGGACGTATCACGGGGCGTAACTATGACGAGCTTTACCACATGATTAACAAGGACTTACAGTACGAGCGTCATCCTTCAACTAATCCGCGTTTCTATGATAAGCCTATCACAGCCATGGGATTCCAGCTCGAACGTTGGTTCCAGCTCTGCTCTGAGATAGTCAACGGATTCTGGGAATATGAGTTAGGCAAACACCCTGTGCGCGCCAACGCCATTTACCAAGGCACACCTGGCAGCAGATGGTCGTCGGCCGAACGCACCAACACTATCGTCAACTACTTCGGTCCTAACGGTTTAGGTTATATTCCACAAAACATGTCGCACCTCACCGAATGGGATGCCACATGGCAGTTTATCAACGAAAACATCAACGCCGGCGCGTTCATCATCCAGCACCGCGACCACGGAGCCGAGGAGCTGTGGGGCGAGCCGTCATATTCTATAAGCAGCATCAACCGTCTCGTCAATCCCGACCTGACATTTGTGATGTCGAACAACTGCCTCACAGGAAGGTTCAACTACGGCGGCGTCAACGGGACATGCTTCGCCGAGGCATTCCACCGTCATCAATACGGCGCGCTGGGTCTTGTAGCAGCGACAGAGGTGTCGTACTCTTTCGTCAACGACGTGTACGTCTGGGGAGCCTACGACAACATGTGGCCTAATTTCATGCCGACATTCGGCACGCACCACCCTACAGATTTTGTCTTGCCCGCCTACGCTAACGCCTCAGGAAAATACTTCCTGCAACAGTCGAACTGGACTGGCGAAAGTGTCAAGGAAATAACATATTATCTCTTCCATCATCATGGCGACGTGTATATGAATCTTTATACCGAGATGCCTCAAAATCTTGATGTAACAATGCTTCCTGTCGTCGTTGAAGGCGCCACACAATATCAGATAACAGCGACTGAAAATGCTACAATCTGCTTATCAAACAACGGCACAATCATTGGTTTAGCCACTGCCACAGGTCAACCGCAGACAATAGAGATAGCGCCACAAGCCATTGGTGACGAAGTGCTTTTGACAGTCACAAAACAAGATTATTACAGATACACCAAGAAAATCTCTGTCATCCCAAATGAAGGCCCTTACCTAATCTTCAGCAGCTACGAATTGAATGGTTCCGACAACGACCAACTCGATTTTAACGAAGAAACCGGGTTAAATATCGCTATTCACAATGTCGGTTTCGAAAACATACAAAATGTGAACGTTGAGTTGACGACAGACTCTCCTTATGTGCAAATCAATTCTGTTTCAACGACTTACGAATCACTCAACGTGAATGAGATTGTGACTAAAAACAACGCTTTCGCGATAAAAGTAAGCGACGACGTTCCTGACCAGACAAAGATAAACTTCCACCTTAGCATGAGCAACGGAAGTCATTCATTTACAGACGATTTCATTATCATAGCCAATGCCCCTGTGTTTAAAATCACGCATTTCAACATTAAAGACGCTAACGGAAACCCGATCGACAGACTTTATAAAGGCGAAACGTCACAACTAACGTTTACCGTTAATAATAAGGGACATAGCAACAGCAACAGTGTAAATCACAACTTCCTTATCGATGCACCTATCATCATTTATGAAGAGCAGACGATAACGACCGACGGAATCGCCGCCAACGACAGCATCGACGTGACTTTCACAGTAACAGTATCAGAAAGTTCTCCAGACGGTGCTATTCTTGACGATAACCTGAGAGTGACATCAAACGGCTATATCGAACAATACCAATCAAGCATACCTCTTGGAAATTGTATCGAAAACTTTGAGAATGAAACACTTAACCAATTATTCCAATGGAGTAATTCAGGCGCTTCACCATGGTTTAAGGATGAAAACGACCCATACGAAGGCAACTATTGTTTCACAGGTGTATCTTCTGAAACGGGTACCACATCAAAGATAGCGTTAGTTGTTGAAACTGAAATAGACGATATCGTTTCATTCTACTATAAAGGCTCTGTAAACGCCGCCGATGTTTTTGAATTTACATTGGACACCGAGAAATTCACTTTATCAGGCAACGAATGGCAGTATTTCGTACAACCACTTAAAATAGGCAAGCACCTATTGAGATGGACATTCTCAAGAAAAAGTAACTCCAACGAAGGCTCAGCTTCAATTGACCTCATAAAACTGCCTCCGATGCATGTCGAAATCACTGACGTTGAAGAAGTTATAGAAAAAAACAATACCATTACCGTATATCCTAATCCGGGAAAGAACGAGTTGAATATAATAACACCAGAAAACAATTTCTCAAAGCTGCAAATCTTTGATTTCCAAGGCAGAATGATTCTTGAAAAAGAAATTGACAGCGATATTATGACTATCAACACCGAGAATTGGGCGACAGGATTGTATTTCTGGAAGGTGGGTAACGAAACAGGAAAATGGCTAAAATCAAGATAAGAAAAGGTAAGGATATCCGTCTCGCAGGCATGCCCTCGAAACATCTCGAATGCTTCGAGCCAACGTCTTGTGCCATAAAACCCACTGATTTCATTGGCGTCTTACCGAAACTGCACGTTGAGGAAGGCGATACAGTGAAAGTTGGTTCAGTGCTGTTTCATGACAAAAACAACGAGAACATAGTTTTCACCTCCCCCGTCTCAGGGACGGTAAAAGCCATCGTCAGAGGCGAGAAACGCGCAATTTTGGAAGTCATAGTTGAATCCGACGGCAAAAACGAAGCCATCGATTTCGGTGCAGCAAATTCATCAGAATTATCACGCAACGAATTGATCGACAAAATGTTACAAAGCGGCGTCTGGCCAATGCTGCGCCAGCGCCCGTTTGCAACCATAGCCAACCCAAACGATAGGCCGAAACATATTTTCATCTCGATGTTCGACACCGCGCCGTTGGCACCCGATAACGATTATATCATTTCGGAGATGTCCCAGGAAACGTCTCTACAAATGGGAGTCAACGTTCTGTCGAAACTGACCGACGGCAACGTCTATATCAACATAAACACCAGTTCAACGACATGTAGAGACGCGATTAATCGCATCTCTACGATGGAATCAATTGATGGACACGCTAACAATATTGTGGTAATCGAATTTGAAGGTCCCCACCCTGCCGGCAACGTCGGGACGCAAATCAACGCCATCTCGCCGATAAACAAAGGCGAAATCGTGTGGTACTGCTATCCGCAGGACGTCATCACCATCGGAAACCTGTTCCTGACAGGCAAATACGACAGCACACGTATCATCGCGACGACAGGCTCGGCGGTGAAAGACCCGCATTATTACAAAACAAAAATCGGAGCCGACATCACACCTATATTAAATATAGATGAAAACTCACGCGTTATCAGCGGTAACGTGCTGACAGGGACAAACATCACCAACGACGGGTACCTTTGTTTCCACGACACACAGGTCACGGTGATACCCGAAGGCAACGAATATAAGCTTTTCGGTTGGTTACTGCCGATAACAAAGCGTTTCACCAACACAAACACCAAAGGCGACACCCGCCCGTACATAATGACTGGCGAGTTTGAACGCGTGTTTCCATTTGACATCTACCCGATGCAGCTCATCAAGGCTTGCCTTATCAAAGACATCGACCAGATGGAGGAACTCGGCATCTATGAGGTTGACGCTGAAGACTTTGCGCTTTGTGAAGTCATCGACCCGTCAAAGACTTCGATACAACAAATTATTCGCAAAGGACTTGAATTTATCAGAAAGGAAACGAACTAATGGGACTCAGGAAATATATCGATAAAATCAAGCCAAACTTCGAAGAAAACGGTAAATTCGCCAAGTTTCACTCGACTTTCGAGGCGTTTGAGACGTTTCTTTACACACCTAACCGAGTGACGAGCTGCGGCGCTCACATCCGCGACAGCGTCGACATGAAACGTAACATGATTTCGGTGCTCATCGCGCTCATCCCATGCTTTTTGTTCGGGACATGGAACATCGGTTACCAGCACTTTCTTTCACTTGGTGAAAGCGTAACGTTCTGGCAGACATTCGGTTACGGACTTTTAAAGATAATCCCTTTATATTTAGTCAGCTACATTGTCGGCCTGGCTATTGAGTTCACTTTTGCTGAAATCAGGCACGAGGAAGTCAACGAAGGCTATTTTGTGACTGGATTTCTCATCCCACTCATCATGCCTGTCGAAGTACCGCTCTGGATGCTTGCGATAGCCGTGGCTTTCGCTGTAATCATTGGAAAAGAGGTTTTTGGAGGCAGCGGCATGAATGTGGTAAACCCAGCGTTGCTGGCGCGCGCGTTCCTGTTTTTTTCATACCCTTCAAAAATGACAGGTATTGACGCTTACAGCGGTGCAACGCCTCTTGGCACTATTTTCAACGGAGGAAGTGTGAACGAACTGCCGAGTCTGATGGATATGTTTGTCGGGACTATCCCAGGCAGCATCGGTGAGACATCGAAAATAGCAATTTTAATTGGAGCATTATTCCTGATAATCAATGGAATACTAAGCTTGAGAATCATAATCTCAACATTCATCGGAGCGATAGCAATGAGTCTGTTAATTTCTGATATCCCGTTTTATTACCATCTATTGATGGGCGGATTCCTGTTTGGAACATTCTTCATGGCTACCGACCCAGTGACAGCGGCACAAACTAACATCGGAAAATGGATTTACGGATT
Source organism: Bacteroidales bacterium (assembly GCA_017538795.1). Lineage (GTDB taxonomy): Bacteria > Bacteroidota > Bacteroidia > Bacteroidales > F082 > Limimorpha. Next base: position 89,522 of record JAFYIE010000079.1, read on the forward strand.
CCTCATCGGAGCGATAGCGATACTGATTCGTGTAGCAAATCCCGGCTATCCTGAAGGCATGATGCTCGCGATACTGTTGATGAACGTCTTCGCGCCTCTCATCGACTGGTGTGTGGTGGCATGCAACATCCGCAAACGTAAAAAACGCTGGGCTGCAGCAGAAAGGAGCGCTAAATGAGTGACCGTTATATCTTCCGTTACATCATTATCCTCGTGGCGATAGTGTCGGTGCTTCTGTCGGCGACGGCGATGTGGCTACAGCCATATCAGAAACGCAACGAGCTCAACGAGAAGCGCATCAACATCCTGAAAGCGGCGGGAATAAGTGGAATCACCAATAAAAATGCCGAGCAGTTGTTCAAGCAACATTGCACCGCAAAACATGACGGCGAGCTACCTTATTATATTATAGACGGGCAAGTTACCGTAATTCCGATGCACGGCAACGGACTTTGGGGTCCGATTTGGGGTTATATCGGCATAGCCGCTGACGGGAAAACCGTCGTTGGAGCTGTCTTCGACCATAAATCGGAAACACCAGGGTTGGGAGCGGAAATCACTACCGAAAATTATCAAAATCAATTTGAAGGAAGAACTTTGATAAAAAACGACGACACCGTTTCTGTTGAAGTAGACGCGATAGCAGGCGCCACACGTACCTCAAAAGGCGTGGAAGAGATGATTGAAAGGACGTTGAATTTATATATACCTTATCTTGAACATGAGTAAAAACTGGAATTTGATAACGGCTCCTTTGCGTAAGGCAAACCCGATCACAGTGCTGATTTTGGGTATCTGCTCCGCTTTGGCGGTCACGGCTAAACTCAAACCAGCAATCGTGATGGCACTCTCGGTGACGGTGGTGACTGCCTTGTCGAACCTCGTCATCTCATTGCTACGCAAGGGAATACCATCGAAGATACGTATCATAGTGCAGCTTATCATTGTCGCGACATTGGTAATCCTCGTCGACCAGTTTTTGAAGGCATTTATGTACGACGTCAGCAAGCAACTCTCTGTGTTCGTGGGACTTATCATCACCAACTGCATAGTGATGGGTCGTTTGGAAGCCTTTGCGATGGCGCATAAACCTTGGGAATCGTTCCTCGACGGCATCGGCAACGGCCTCGGTTACGGCTCGATACTCGTCATAGTGGCGTTTGTCCGTGAGTTGTTCGGAAGCGGCACTTTGCTTGGCTACCAAGTCATCCCGCAAGGACTTTACGATTTCGGATATATGAACAACGGCCTCTTGATTTTACCTCCTATGGCGCTGATAATCATAGGAATAATCATCTGGCTGCAAAAACCTGAGGAGGAAAAATGATGGATACTTTAGGTCTTTTCTTCCGCTCGATTTTCATCGACAACATGGTGTTCGCATATTTCCTCGGGATGTGCTCTTTCCTCGCCGTCTCGAAAAATGTGAAGACGTCGTTTGGCCTCGGCATCGCCGTCACCTTCGTGCTGATCATCACGGTGCCAGTGAATTACCTTTTAGATAAATATATCCTTTCGGAAGGAGCTTTAGCATGGCTGAATCCTGCTTTTGCAGGCGTTTCGCTCGATTTTCTCAGCTTCATACTCTTCATTGCCATTATCGCCGCCATAGTGCAGATTTTGGAGATGGTGATTGAGAAATACAGCCCTTCGCTTTACAATTCTTTGGGAATTTTCCTCCCTCTGATAGCTGTCAACTGCGCCATTTTAGGAGCGAGTCTCTTTATGCAGGAAAAAGATTTCACCTCTGTAGGTCAGTCACTTGCATACGGATTCGGTTCAGGCATCGGTTGGCTTCTCGCCATCGTCGGGATAGCAGCCATCAGGGAGAAAATAAGATATTCAAAGATACCAAAACGCTTGCAAGGAACAGGTATCGCATTCATTATCACAGGTTTAATGGGAATAGCTTTCATGGCGTTCCTCGGAATTAGTTTGTAACATGAGCAGTCAGTACATCATATTAACCAGCGTCATCGTTTTTCTCATCGCGGTGTTGATTCCTGTGGCGATTCTTATCATCGTCAAGAAAAGACTCTCGCCTAAGGGGAATGTAAAGATCAGCATCAACGGCGAGCGCGAACTTGATGTAAAACCTGGCAACTCATTGCTTCAGACCCTCGCCGAGGAGCAGATTTTCCTGCCATCGGCATGCGGCGGAAAAGGCAACTGCGGAATGTGCAAATGTCAGGTTCTCGAAGGCGGAGGCAGCATCTTATCTACTGAAAAAGGCTTTTTCAGTCACAAAGAGCAACTCGACCATTGGAGGTTGGGCTGTCAGGTTAAAGTACGCGAAAACCTTAAGATACATATCAATCCGCAGATCTTCGGCATCAAGAAATACGAATGCACGGTCGTCAGCAACCGTAACGTCGCCACCTTCATCAAGGAGTTTGTGGTGAGACTGCCTGAAGGCGAGCATCTCGATTTCCTCTCAGGCGGCTACATCCAGATTGACGTGCCGAAATGCGATGTCAGATACAGCGACATCAATGTTGACGAGGAATATCGCAAAGACTGGGAGAAGTTCCATATGTTCGACCTCGTGATGCGTAACTCAGAGCCTCAATTCAGGGCTTATTCCATGGCTAACCATCCTGCGGAGAACAACATCATCATGCTCAACGTGCGCATCGCCACGCCGCCGTTCGATAGGAAAAACGGCGGTTTCATGAAAGTCAACCCTGGCGTGTGTTCTTCCTATATATATTCGCTGAAACCTGGCGACAAAGTGACCATCAGCGGGCCATATGGCGAGTTCCATATCAAAGACACTCAAAATGAGATAATCTTTATCGGCGGCGGCGCTGGCATGGCTCCAATGCGTTCGCACATCCTCGACCTATTCCTCACCAAACACACACAAAGAAAAGTGTCATATTGGTACGGCGGGCGTTCGTTACGTGAGCTTTTCTATATCGACGACTTCAAGAAGATTGAAGCCGATAATCCTAACTTCAAATTCAACATAGCGCTGTCGGCACCGCTTCTTGAGGACAACTGGAACGGTTATGTAGGCAATATTCACGAAGTTTTATTCGAAAACTACCTCAAAAAACACAAAGAACCCGAAGAAATCGAGTATTATTTATGCGGTCCGCCGATGATGACGCAGGCTGTACTGACGATGCTCGACAACTTGGGCGTGCCGGAAGAGAATATACTTTTCGACGATTTTGGTGCTTAAATTTCACCCCAAAGAATAAATTTTTCACCCCTAAAAACGCATAAAAAATTTTCATTCACCCCTAAAAACGGCACTTTCACCCCCAAAATGGGCACTTTTAACCCATTTTTCACCCCATTCATCCCTAAATTTTTTTTGGGTTAAAAATAATAGTATTTTTGCACCATTAAAGATTAATTGAATGGAAGAAAAACGCATTTTTGACATTTTAACGACTTATCTACAGAAACACCCTGACCAGAAAATAGCCCTCGCCAAGAAAGAAAACGGCGAATGGAAGAAATATAGCATCAGGGAATATGTCGATACGACTAAAATCATCAGCTATGCCCTCATCAAGTTGGGTATACAGAAAGACGATAAAGTCGCCATCATCAGCAGCAACCGTCCTGAATGGAACATCCTCGACATGGCCATCCAGCAGGTTGGAGCCGTCACAGTGCCTATCTACCCCACCATCAGCAAGGAAGACTATCGCGTTGTCATCAACAACAGCGAGGCGAAGTTCGTGATGGTCGAGGGCTTATGCGTTTTGAACAAGATTGAGGATATCATCAACGACATTCCATCTTTGAAGTTTATCTACACCTTTGTGAAACGCGGCGACTACCCTATCTGGGACGACCTTCTTAAATTAGGAAGGGAGAACCAGGATTCAGAGGAGCTTGAGCGACGCAAGGCATCAGTGAAGAGCAGCGACTGCGCGACCATTATTTACACTTCAGGAACCACAGGTACCCCGAAGGGCGCGATGCTCTCGCATGCCAATATCCTCGGTCAGATTGAGAATCTGCACCAAACGCCTTCGCCGACATCAACGAAAGCCTTAAGCTTCCTGCCGATATGCCACGCTTACGAGAGAATGCTGGTCTATCTGTACCAATACCTCGGAATGTCAGTGTATTACGCGGAAAGCGTCGCTACCATAGCACAGGACATGAAAGAGATTCAGCCTACGATGATGTCGTGTGTGCCACGTCTTCTCGAGAAGATCTATCTGAAAGTCAGACAAAACGGACAGAAACAGAAAGGTCTCTCGAAGATGATATTCTACTGGGCCATGAACCTCGCCGAAAGGTATACAGTGGAAGGCCGCAGTTGGTTTTACAACCTTAAGCTCGCCATCGCCGACAAGCTTGTTTACAGCAAGATTCGCAAAAATCTCGGCGCAGAAAACTTCGACATCGTCGTTTCAGGCGCGGCAAGCATACAAAAGAATATCAGTGCTTTCTTCTCAGCCATCAGAATGCCTGTGTTTGAAGGCTACGGCATGACAGAATGCTCGCCGGTTATCTGCGTGAGCTCGAGACTCCCACATGCACGCGAAGCCGGTTACGTTGGCCCTGCCCTTCCTGGCGTTGAGGTTAAAATCGCTGAAAACGGAGAGATTATTTGCCGCGGACACAACGTCATGATGGGTTATTACAAGCAGCCGGAACTGACAGCTGAAGTCATCGACAAAGACGGATGGTTCCACACCGGCGACCTCGGAGAATTCAACAAATACGGCAGCATGCGCATCACCGGACGTTTGAAAAACCTCTTCAAGACCTCGTTAGGCAAATACATCAACCCTGACATTATTGAGACCAAGTTCACCGAATCGGGATTCTTCGAAAACGTCGTGGTGCTTGGCGAGAACGAGAAATACGCCGCCGCCATCATCGTCCCCGACTTCTCATTCCTCAAAGACTGGTGCGCAAAACACGAGATACCGTACACCACCAACGAAGAAATGCTTAGTGTCACAGCAGTAAAAAACCGCTTAACAGCTGAAGTTCAGAAGATTAACAGCAACTTTGGCGACACCGAAAAGGTAAAACGCTTCAAGTTCATCGCCGACGAGTGGTCAACAGCAAACGGCATCCTCACTCCTACGCTGAAAGTGAAACGCGCTGTGATTCTGCAGAAATACGGCGACATGATCAACAGGATGTACCAAGGAGGAGATTGATTCAGTTAATCATGATGGAATAAAGTGCTTGGAATCATTTTTTTTATTATCTTTGCCGAAATTTTTAACGTTTAAAATGAGATTTCGTCTTTTAATTTTGGCTTTTTTACTGCTGCCAGCGATGGCTATCGCTCAGAATTTCACCGACAGCAACCTTCCTATAGTGATAATTAACACCGACGGCGGCGTTGCCATACCCGACGAGCCCAAGGTGTTGGCTGACATGAAAGTCATCTGGCATCAGGACGGTTCACGCAACTATGTCTCCGACCAGAACAACCCGGAATTTCTAAACTACGACGGCCGAATCGGCATCGAGATTCGCGGAAGCTCGTCACAGATGCTTCAGAAAAAACCTTATGGACTGGAGACTCTGCAAGCCGACAATGTCACAAACAACAACGTCAGCATACTTGGCATGCCGAAAGAAAACGACTGGGTGCTCAACTCTCTCGCCTTCGACCAGACAGGCATGCGTGACGTCATCTCTTACGAACTCTCAGAAAATCTCGGCCAATATACGCCACGCCGCGTTTACTGCGAAGTGATGATAAACAACGACTACAAAGGACTTTACGTCTTCATGGAGAAGATTAAAGCCGATGACAATCGTGTCAATATCAATAAAGACGGCGGCTATATCGTGCAAACCGACCGTGCTGACGATGGTTTCGCCTGGTCAATGCCAACTTACATCAATATGTGGGGCGGCTCCGAAATGGCATATTTCGTCTACAATTATCCAAAAGCCGACGATATCACCAACGAACAAGCCAATTATATTCATGGCGTTTTCACAAAACTCGCTACTCAAGCCGGGAATCATAACACCTCGATTTTATCTGGGATCCCGTCAATAATCGACATTTCCACTTTTGTCGACTTCATGATTTTGGGCGAGTTCGCCTCCAACGTAGATGTTTATCAATTGAGTACGTTTTTCCATAAAGATAATGAAGGCAAGCTTCGCGCGGGCCCGATTTGGGACTACAACCTCGCCTACGGCCACGATGAATTCGGGAACCGCAGCCGCTACGACGTATGGCAGTTCGATAACAACGACAACGTTGGCCCTAAGTTCTGGAAAGACCTGTTCGACACGGATGAGTTCCGCTGCTATCTAGCAAAACGCTGGTTTGAAGTTACAGAACCCGGGATGCCGCTCAACTACGACGTGATTTGTGCCAGACTCGACGAAATAAACGAATGGATAACCGAAGGCGTAGGACGCGACAATCAACGGTGGCACCAGATGAACCAGCACACCTCCGAGATTCAATCGATGAAAAACTGGATTCAACAGAGAATCAACTGGTTAAACCAGAACATAGGCTCTTATAGCAACTGCAATAACGTCGATCTGCCACCTCTCGTGATTTCAAAGATCCATTATCATCCGATGGATGCCGGCGACATCAACGGCAACCAGCTTGAATTCATCCAAATCAACAACAACGGCGATGACGATGTTGACCTCACGGGAATCTATCTCAGTGAGCTTGGCGTGACCTACAGTTTCCCTGACGGATCACATCTCGCAGCCCGCGACTCCATCGTATTATGTTCTGACTCATTGACTTACGTAGAGTTTTACAACAAAATTCCTTTCGGAGAATATCAAAGAAAACTCTCCAACAAATCGGAAAAGATCGTCATTGCGGACGCCTGGGGCAATGTCATCGATGAAGTGCATTATTACGACAGCGAACCGTGGCCTACCGAACCTGACGGCAACGGCCCTTACCTGAAACTCATCGACTTAAACGCCGACAACAGCCTCGCCGAGAATTGGACTTTCAGCAGTTATTACGAAGGTGTTGATGAAGTGAATTCGACCGAAAGCGTTATCATTTATCCAAACCCGTCGAACGAAGTTATAAACATCATCTCGGAAAAAGACATAATTTATTGCCAACTATTTGATTTACAAGGTAAATTAGTGATTGACAACGAACTATCCGAGACAAAAACAAAACTCAACTTAAGCAATTTGCCAACTGGCATTTATCTGCTCAAATTGAGTCTTGCTGATGAAATTATTTTCAGAAAAGTAGTGAAAAGATAATTCTAATAAATCACTCTGATTTCCACACGACGATTCAAAGCCTTGTTGCTCTCACTGTCGTTTGGAGCGATCGGACGACTGGCGCCATAACCGACAGCGACAAGTCTATTTTTATCGATTCCTCTTTCAATCAAAGCATTAACAACAGCTGCAGCACGTTCCATTGAAAGAGTATTGTTATGCTCACTGTTCCCACTATTGTCGGTATAACCCGCTATCTCGATGTAGATTTTAGGATTTTCCACCATAAAATTGGCAAGCGAATCTATCTCTGCAAACGACGATTCTCCAAGGACAGCGCTGTCGAATTCGAAATTGATGTTACGCATGACATAACGTGTCATATCGATAGAATCGGGAGTATTAACTTCATCTAAGTCAAAGACATAGATATCGAAACCGCCAAGACCGCCTTCACGATTTGAAGAGATGTAGCCTTTTTTACCGTCGGAGCTGACAACAAAACTTATCTCGTCTTTTTCAGAATTGATAGGATAGCCAAGATTTACAGGCGCGCTCCATTCCTTTTTGCCAATCTTCTTGCACATAAAGATATCGAAGCCTCCCATTCCCGGTATACCGTCAGATGCGAAATACATGGTATTTCCGTCAGGATGGATGAACGGACTCATCTCATTTCCTTTTGAGTTTACGGTAGTGATTGGCTGCGGATTCGACCATTTTCCTTGATAAAGTTGGCTGTAATAGATATCTGTGCTTTCGTAAGTTCTTGAATATCTCACAAAATACAACTCCTTGCCGTCAGCGCTGATGTAAGGCTGCGACTCCATAGTGGAGGTGTTAACGATATTTCCTATATTCACAGGCTTAGTCCATTCATTATCAACGAAATCCGAGGTATAGATATCGCCTCTGCCATAGCTGTCGATGAAGTCGATACCCACAAAATACAACTTATTCTGGTTTGAGGTAATACTCACGGCACCCATTCTCTTTTTGTTATGCCAATCGAAGTTCATCGGTATCGCTGGCATAAACTCACCGTTCACTATAGCCGAGGAGAAAATAGCCTCATCTCTAATTCCTTGTTTGTCAGCCTCTCCCGAACGACGAGTAAAATAAATACGGCTTCCGTCAGGCAAAATCTGGTTGATATATTCATCGCCGTCGGTGTTCACGTTGTTTCCAAGGTTGATCGGGTTAAACGGAACCGGATTCTCAAAAGCATTTTTTCTAAACTTCGCGACCTCAAGCATATCCTTAGCTTGCGCAATCAAGGCACTCTTTTGGTTCGGCGCTTTCACATACCACTGAAGGATGTTGACTGCATCGCCGAAACGGAAGTTCTTCAGATACAGATTCGACAGTGTTATGGCCGACTTCGGGAAAGCCATTGAGTCGGCGGCAAACATCTTCTCAAAGCTCTCTATGGCCTTATCCTCATCTTTCAGATTCAACGACAGCTCAGCTTTCATCAACAAAGCATCCGTAAACTTGGCGTCAACGTCCAAGGCTCTGTCAAGATACTTGAAAGTCTTTGGATATTTCTTTTTACCATACTCTTTCTTGGCTTTTTTGTAATAATTTATCGCCTTTTTCGATTTAGTATGATAATTCTGAGCATAAGTCACCGGCGCAAGCATAAACAACGCAAGCACCAACAACATTAAGCTTTTGAGGAATTTTTTCATAACTTATTATTTTCTTTTTTTCGCCTGTAAAGTGTTATAAAGCAAAGATACTATCGTCATCGGGCCCACGCCGCCTGGCACTGGGGTGATTTTCGATGCCACTTTAGCCACCTCGTCGAAGTCGACGTCGCCTTCGATGCGATAGCCTTTTTCTGTTGTGGCGTCGTCGATACGATGGATACCCACGTCGATGACGACAGCACCCGGTTTCACCATATCAGCTTTGAGGAACTTCGGTTTGCCGATAGCCACCACGAGGATGTCGGCCTGACGTGTTACCTCCGGAAGGTTCTGTGTCTTGCTGTGGCAGATAGTGACAGTGGCGTCGGCGCCTTTACGCGAGAGCATCACGCTGATTGGAGTTCCCACGATGTTTGAACGACCGAGAACGACCACATGTTTGCCCGCCGTCTCCACGCCACTGCGTTTAAGCAGCTCCACGATGCCGGCTGGTGTCGCAGGCAGGAAGCATGGCTCGCCAAGCTGCATCAAACCTATATTAAAAGGTGTGAAGCCGTCGACGTCCTTCTTCGGGTTGATGCTGTGGATGACTTTGGTCTCGTTGATATGCTTTGGCAACGGCAGCTGAATGATGTAACCGTCGATTTCTTCGTCCTTATTAAGGAAATCGATGAGTTTCAGGAGCTCTTCCTCTGTCGTGGCTTCAGGCAGACGGTACACCGAGCTCGTCATTCCCACACTCTGGCAGGCTTTCTCCTTCGATGCCACGTATGTCTTGCTTGCTCCGTCCTCACCCACTATGATTGCCGCGAGATGCGGAGCGTCCATACCTTTGTCCAACATTCCAGCGACCTCAGCCGCTATTTCTTTTTTCATTGCGTCGGCAATGGCTTTGCCGTCGATAATCTTATCCTCTATATTCATAATTTTAAAGTTGTTCAGTTATTCAGTTGACAACTGATTAACTAGTGTCTTCGCTTAGCTTGTTGCATCATCTGCATCATCTTCTTGGCGCCACCTGTCGTCACCATGCGCATCATCTTCGAGGTCTCCTCAAACTGCTTGATGAGGCGGTTCACCTCTTCGATATTGTTGCCAGAGCCCAGCGCTATTCTGCGTTTGCGGCTTCCGTTGATGAGCTTCGGATTCTCACGTTCTTCCGGTGTCATCGACCCGATGATGGCCTCGATGCTCTTGAAGGCGTCGTCGTCGATATCCTCATCCTTTATTTTGCTCATGCCAGGGATCATGCCAGCGAGGTCTTTGATGCTTCCCATCTTCTTGATTTGCTGAATCTGCTTTAAGAAATCGTTGTAGTTGAACTCATTCTTGGCTAGTTTCTTCTTCAGTTTGGCAGCCTCTTCAGCGTCGAACTGCTCCTGCGCCTTTTCCACGAGAGAGACGATATCGCCCATGCCGAGGATACGGTCAGCCATACGTTTCGGGTAGAAGATATCGAGAGCGTCCATCTTCTCGCCGAGACCCACAAATTTGATAGGTTTCTCAACGACGGTACGGATTGTGAGAGCCGCACCACCACGAGTGTCACCGTCGAGTTTAGTGAGCACCACACCGTCGAAGTCGAGGCGGTCGTTGAAGGCCTTGGCAGTGTTCACAGCATCCTGACCTGTCATGGCGTCGACCACAAACAAAGTCTCCTGCGGCTTCACCGTCTCTTTGATTTTCGCTATCTCGTTCATCATCTCCTCGTCGACAGCCAGACGGCCTGCGGTATCGATGATGACAACGTTCTTATTCTGCGCTTTAGCATGTTCAATAGCGTGCTGTGCAATCTGAACAGGGTTTTTATTACCGTCTTCCGAATAAACCTCAACGCCAACCTGTTCGCCCAACACCTTTAACTGGTCGATAGCCGCGGGACGATAAACGTCGCCTGCCACAAGCATGACGGTCTTAGATTTCTTTGTCTTGAGATAATTGGCGAGTTTCGCCGAGAATGTGGTCTTACCAGAACCCTGGAGACCAGCAATGAGCACTATAGCCGGGCTGCCTTTGACGTTGATTTCGGTATGTTCGCCACCCATCAGCTCAGCCAGCTCGTCGTGCACAATCTTCACCATCAACTGACTTGGTGAAACAGATGTCAAAATCTTCTGACCGATGGCTTTCTCCTTGATCTCATTAGTCACATCTTTCGCTATCTTATAGCTGACATCAGCATCGAGCAACGCCTTGCGCACCTCTTTCACGGTCTCCGCCACGTTAATCTCCGTGATATATCCCTGTCCTTTCAGTATCTTGAACGAACGTTCCAGTTTCTCGGTTAATCCTTCAAACATATAGTATTTATTTTAAATTGCAAAAATACAAATTATTTTAATATCTGCTAAATAAATCAAAGTGATATTGCATATACGCTTTCCCTTGTTTTGTCAGGCTGTCGTATTTATCTTCCGGGAAAGTGCTTGTCGAAATATTATTATCATTTGAGATAACGAAATCGCCTTCCTCTGTCTTCCATCCCAATCCACTGTTAAGCTCGAAGAACGCGAACGGGCGATAACATGTGTTAAACACGTTTTTACTCCAGAAGAAATCCTCGTGGTTCACGCCGAGCTGTGCCAAAATAGTGGCAGGGATATCGGTATTACCACAAATCTTGTCGAAAGTGGTGCCACGCAGCGAATCCTGAAGCGGCTCGCCATATATCAGCATCGGAATCTTATGATAGGCAAAGGATTCCATCATGTGGTTCTTATACGACGGATGGCTGTGGTCGGCCACGAAGATAAACAAAGTGTTGTTATACCAAGGCTGTTGTTTTGCCCTGTCCATAAACAATTTCAGAGCTATGTCGGTATATTTCGCCGCGTTTACGAAGTCTTTTTCAAGCTGAGGCCATTCCAGTTCCTCAAATATTCTCGGGAAATCGTATGGAGAGTGGCTGCTGAGCGTGAAAATCGTGGTAAAGAACGGCTCCGGCTGACTGTTGATATCTTTAGCGGCCCATGGGAGCATGTCGGCGTCCTGAATGCCAAGCTTTCCCTTATGGAAACGCTCTTTGACATCGCTTCCTTCAACCACCCTGTCAAATTCGTTATATCTGAGGTACGAAAGGATGTTGCCATAATTCAGCTCGCCACCGAAATAGAAACTCGAATAATATCCGACGGAGTCGAGAGATCTCACAATCGACGGGAGAGCGTAATATTTCTCCGGATGGTTGGTGATTGTCGTCACCGGAAGGCCCGGCAGACCTCCTACAATTGAAGCTATCGCTTGCTGCGAACGGTTTGCGGAAGCATACAAATTGGTAAACAGAAGTCCGTCCTTTTCCATCTCATGGAAATTAGGTGTGATGCTAGGATCGCCGCCCAACGACTCGATAAGGTCGGCCGACCAGCTCTCGAGAAGCACGATAAGCACGTTAGGGCGCTCTGTATTGATGATTCGCACGGTAGAGTCACATTCAACACGATGCGTCTCCTTGGTGATAGCCTCGGCCATCTCCGAATCCATGTAGTTGAAATGCGCTCCGGACTCGAATTTCTTCGTATTTGTATAGTTTTCCAAAAGATTATACGCCGGGTTCACCGTCATCACGTTGACGATCTTATAATTGCTAAAATATCCCGAGCTCGTCGAAATCGGTATCTCACCCAAGCCACCGCGCATACCGATGAACATCAGTCCAAACGAAAGCACGAAGACTGCGATATATGAGTAGATGTTGTCTTTATGTTGCGAATAAGTAGTATCAGAAGGTTCAATCCATCTCACATACAACCACGAGAACAACAAGGTAAAGCACGCCCACAGCGAGACAAGCAAAACCGTCTGTTGCGTCGAAGCGGTATTCATCACCTCAGAAGGATTTTGCAGATACACCAAAGCCTTGTAACTCAGTTTAGTACGCCACTCGCCATAGATTCCAATCTCGCCCATCACGGTGAGGACATAAAGACCAATTATCAGGTAAAAATACCATCTCATCCATCGGTAGTTGATATTTTTGTTTAAACACGTCAGGACGAACATGACAAGAGCCGGGATAGGCATTATGAAACAGGCGCTTGCGATATCGAGAGGCAGAGCTTTCACCAGACCTTTTAATATCTCAGTGAAGGGAACCATGTCGAGACTCACGAGATTCCAATAATTCATTATAAAGACGATTCTCATTCCCGCAAATAAAACGACGAAGAAAATCAACACTTTAACAAGATAAATGACGTATTTTTTCATTGTTTCCAAATTTTTGCAAAAATACAAAAAAGACTTTAGATTTTAGACTTTAGACATTAGATTTTTTTATCAAGAAAAAAACTGGCAATTGACAACTAACGACTAAAAACTTTTCGTAATTTTGCGTGTTTAAAAATTTTTCGCTATGGTAAAGGAAAATTTGAAAAAAGTGAAGGAAACTATTCCTTCAGGAGTTTTATTGGTGGCGGTGTCGAAGACGAAACCTATTGAGGATATCCAGGAAGCTTACGACGCCGGACAACGTATTTTCGGTGAGAATCACGCGCTTGAGATGCGCGACAAGCACGAGGCCTTGCCCAAGGACATCGACTGGCATTTCATCGGGCATCTGCAGACAAACAAAATCAAATACATCATATCATACGTGAAGCTGATTCACTCAATCGACACGTTTAATCTGTTGCAAGCCGTTAATAAAGAAGCAGTTAAACACGACAGAGTGGTCGATTGTCTGCTGCAGTTCCACATCGCGGAGGAAGAAACGAAATTCGGTTTGAGCATGGAAGAAGCCGAAGAGATACTCAATTCCGACATTTTCAAGGCTATGAAAAACGTGCGCATCTGCGGCGTGATGGGAATGGCGACAAACACCGACGACATGAACCAGGTTCGCAAGGAGTTCAAACATCTGAAAGAGATTTTCACAACCTTAAAATCGAAGTATTTCGCTGATTGTGAATGGTTTAATGAAATATCGATGGGAATGTCGCACGATTATTCTATCGCCATCGAAGAAGGCTCGACCATGGTGAGAGTTGGAAGTAAGATTTTCGGAGAAAGAAATTATCAAGTGTAGAGTTTAGAGTAGTTTTGAAGTTTAATAGTTTAATAAGTTATATGAACAATTTTAATGCAAAAGAAGTAAAAAACCGTGTGGTTCAATGGATTAGAGACTGGTTTGAGCAAAATGGTCCGGGTTGCAACGCTGTGATTGGCATTTCGGGCGGCAAAGACAGCTCGATTGTGGCAGGATTGTGCGTCGAAGCGCTCGGCAAAGACCGTGTTTACGGCGTGACGATGCCTAACGGAGTGCAGAAAGACATCTCCGACAGCATGAAACTCATCAATCATCTGGGAATCAAATACTGCTGCGTGAATATTGGCGAGACATACGACGCTCTGATGGATGAGGTAAAAAAACAGCTCGGAACATTGGGCAAAGATGTTGCAAATCAGACAGTTATCAATATGCCACCACGTTTAAGAATGACGGCATTGTATGCAGTATCGCAGTCGGTGAACGGACGCGTTGCAAACACCTGCAACCTTTCTGAGGACTGGGTCGGTTACAGCACACGTTACGGCGATGCTGCCGGCGACTTCTCCCCTCTCGGCGGACTCACAGTTCAGGAGGTTAAAGCTATCGGAAAAGAGCTCGGATTACCAATTGAATTGGTTGAAAAGACGCCATCTGACGGATTGTGCGGCAAGAGCGATGAAGATAATTTAGGATTCACTTACGCCACTTTAGATAAATACATCAGAACAGGCGTTTGCGAAGATCCGGCAATTAAAGCGAAGATTGATGACAAACATGCGAAGAATCTGTTCAAGTTAGAGCCGATTCCGCATTTCAGTCTGTAGTTCTTGTAATAAAGAAATAATCAAGCAAACAGCAGTATGGGAACTATCGTTTCAAAGGCCTGCTTTTTCGCTTGATTATTTCTTTCTGATTAGTATTACTATAAGTGTAATTATTCCGATGTAAACAGCCCACAACGCTGCAGTCCAAGGGTAAGAGATGTGATCGAGGCGCTGTTTGGTGATTTCCGGGCTTTCGTGGCGCGTGATCGGGTTCAGCCACATCGTGCTGCCGTCGAAAAATGTGAAAACTGTGCGCACGTACAAGTCGGAAGGCTGAATTCTATAAGATGCTCCGAAAACCGAATCAGTAATTTTATGATTTTCCTCTTTCAAAACTACACCGCCCTGTCCGATAAACTCCGTCTTTTTTACAGGCTTCGTCACGCTGACAGAAAAATCATTGCCATTCAGCTTAGCACTATTTAAATAAGGTATCGTTTGTTTGAAGCGAACGACCTTATCCTCCATTTTCTCCTTTCTATCCAGTTTGAAATCAATGCCGACAGCCTTACCCGAAAGCAAAGCGTCGTAAAGTTGGTTCGCGTCGTTGTCTTTGGCGTTCAGATAAGTAATTCTCAATGCTATATCATTGATTCTCAGCACATCATGAGTGTCATCATCGGCAATAAGATACACCAGATGACCGTTTGAAAGTGCCATATCCCAATGTTCCGGAGAGTTCACAAAACCGTTCAAAACCTCAAGAATCCGATAATTGCTAAGATATTTCATGTCGCGGACGTTATAGCTGCCGTCGACGAAGCTCGGATGCGCCACCGCCACCACCCTATTCTGCTCGCTTAACTTATTGAGCATGTGCTGTTTATGACTCAAAGTCTGGTAAAAAAAATAGTCGATTCGGCGCACTTTCTTGGTACCGAGACACACCTGATGAATTTTCCAGATATTATAGCCGTGCTCGTAACCAGGGATAAATCCGGGGTCTTTGCCATTTTCGTAGCCGTTCACCTTATTATAATCGGAGATTCCGACGTGGTCGTAGCCGAAAAGACGATACATGCTGTCATAAACCACGTTGCCGTTGTTGCGACCGTTCGTCACGCCGCCATATTGTCGAGTGTGGCCATGAAAATTGCAGCATTTCCAATAAGTTGAGTCGATATTCTGATATGGATTGTGGAGATAATCGCCATGAAACGGAACCGGCTCATCGAAGACGTAAACCGGCACGAAAAGGTTCATCGCAATCAGAAAAGCGACGAAAGCGATTACGAGATATAAGAGATATTTTAAAAGTTTTTTCATTGTAATTAAAAATACAAAAATACAGATTAATTTTGAATAATTGACAATTTTTTTGACTATTTTTGCATCATGAAAAACAAGAATTATTTAGTTCACATCGCAGGCGTTATCGCCATGATTATCTGGGGGTTATCGTTCATCTGGTCGACGCAGGTGTACCGTAACCTGAACCCCACGGCGACGATATTTTTGCGTCTTGTGGTGGCGACGATATTCTTCACCGCTATACTTTACATCTTCCGTCTGAACGAGAAGATCGAGCGCAGACATCTCGGACTTTTCGCGTTGGCAGCAATGTTCGAGCCGTTTTTGTACTTCATTTTCGAAGGCTACGGCTTAAAAAACACCTCTCCTATCATCGGGTCGGCCATCATCGCGATGATTCCGTTAGTGACGCCTATCGCGGCGTCGATTTTCCTGAAAGAGAGGCTCTCGCCGATGAATATTTTGGGCTTGGTTGTGTCGTTCCTCGGCGTGATGGTGATGCTCATGAACAAAGACCTTCAGTTTGTGGCGTCGACGAAAGGTGTGATTTTCTTGTTCTGTGCGGTGATTGTAGCAGTGGGTTATTCCATCTCGTTGGCAAAGCTGACAAAACTTTATAAACCGTTGACAATCACGTGGATGCAGAACATCGTCGGCATGATTTATTTCATTCCGCTGACCATCATCATGGAACAGTTTGAGCCGTCGAATTTCGCCAACGTTGGCGGTTACATCGTGCCGTTGGTATGCCTCGGCGTGTTTTGCAGCGCTGTTGCATACTCTTTGTGGGCGTTCGCGTTCAGCAAACTCGGCGCGTCGAAAGCCAACGTTTACAGCAACCTGATACCTGTGTTTACAGGCATTTTCAGCTTCATTTTAGGAATCGAGGCACTGTCGAGCAACAAGATATTAGGCATCGTTTTAGTTGTTGTCGGTTTGATTTTCGCACAGTTAAAAAAGAAGGAGACGAAAGCATGATTACGAGCAAGACCAATCCTAAGATTAAGAATATCAACAAGTTAGAGAAGGCTTCGGAGCGCCGTGAGCAGAACCGCATCCTCATCGAGGGACGCCGTGAGATCGAGCGCGCCGTGGCGTGCGGATTTGAGGTGGACACGTTGTTTGTGTGCCCGGAGATTGCTCGCGAAGGAGCAGGAATAACGGCGCGCTCGATTGAGGAAGTCTCGTTAGAAGTATTTGAGAAGATCGCTTACCGCGAAGGCAGCGACGGCTTGTTAGCTGTGGCCATTCCAAAATACGCTGACTTACAACAGTTTAAGCCCAAAAAGAAGAACCCGCTCATCATAGTGCTTGAGACTGTGGAGAAGCCAGGGAACCTCGGTGCGGTGATGCGTACAGCGGATGCAGCAAGCGTAGACGCGGTCATCATCGCTGACCCAAGAACTGACTTGTACAACCCCAACGCCATCAGAGCAAGTGTTGGATGCATTTTCTCGGTGCCGCTGTTCGCTTGTTCTTCGGAAGAATGCATCAAATGGTTGAAAGCCAATAATATAATGATTTATTGCACATATCTTAAAGCATCCATCGATTACCTTGACGCCGATTTCAAAAAAGCATCGGCCATAGTGATGGGAACCGAGGCTACAGGTATCTCGCAACAATGGGTCGATGCCGCCGACCAGAACATCATCATACCAATGAACGGCATCGCCGACTCGCTCAACGTTTCGGTGACTACAGCGATTGTGACGTTTGAGGCAATCCGCCAAAGAAGAAAATAACATGGAAAACAATCATTATACAAAGAACTTCAAAGTGATGTCGAGTTACTGCGACTTCATGAACCGACTCAGTCCTTTCATGATGCAGACCTTGTTTGAGGAGCTCGCCGACGCCAACGCCACACAACTCGGCATCGACCAGCCGACATTGGGAGAGCGCGATAACGCCTTTTGGGTCGTCCGCCGCATAAAATTCGAGTTCCGCACCGTGGTGAAAGACCACGACGACGTGATTTTGAAGACATGGCCGTCGGGACCAGAAGTGCTGAGATGCTTCCGTTCGTATCAAATTCTGAAACCTGACATGGAGCCGGCAGTAAACGCTGTGGCAGAATGGGTCATCCTTGACAAAGAAACTCGTCGCCTTAGGAAGACCGACAGCGTCCATTACCCTGATATTCAATTCATTAAAGAGAAAGCATGCGAGCCGACATTCAAGAGATTCAAAGACGATTTCACCGAAGACGACTTCGTTTACGAGAAAGTAATCCGCGCCTGCGACATCGACATCTCACATCACACCAACAACACCAAATACTGCATGATGATTCTCGACTCGTTCTCAATCAAAGAATTAGAAACAATGATTCTCAAGGAGTTAGAGATTCATTATGAAGCAGAAAGCTTGGAAGGCGACGTACTCCGCATCTATCGCAAGAAAGTCGACAACGAATGGCATTTCGCGATAAAACGCGACGGAAAAGTCATCACCTACGCTTATATTAAAAATTAATTTTGAGGATACGGCAAATTGTCTTATTTTTGCAAAAAATTGAAACAAATTAAAACTACAGATATGATTGCAAAAGAGTTATTAAATCCGAAAAGCATCGTTGTGTGCGGTGCATCGAGTGACATTCACAAACCAGGTGGAAAAGCATTGAAAAACCTTTTGGAGAGTCCGTTTAGAGGTCCTGTATATGCAG
The DNA here is from genome assembly GCA_017538795.1 of Bacteroidales bacterium. Classification (GTDB taxonomy): domain Bacteria; phylum Bacteroidota; class Bacteroidia; order Bacteroidales; family F082; genus Limimorpha. The sequence goes on from JAFYIE010000079.1 coordinate 108,074, forward strand.
TGAACCCGAAAGAAACCATGGTACAGGGCGTTAACTGCTACGCCAGCGTCAACGAGCTTCCGCAGGTTGATTGCGCCATCCTCTGCATCGCCGCCAAGTTCTGCGCCCAGACAGTGGACGTGTTGGCAAAAGAGAAAGGCTGCAAAGGCTTTATCATCATCAGCGCGGGATTCTCAGAAGAGAGCCACGAAGGCGCCGAGATCGAGAAACATATCGTCGACACCATCAACAGCGTCGGCGGCAGCTTGATCGGCCCTAACTGCACAGGCTTCCTCAACGTGAACTACGCCGGTTGCTTCGACACCCCTATACCAACCCTCGACCCTAAAGGCGTTGACTTCATCACAGGCTCAGGTGCAACAGCAGTGTTCATCAAAGAATACGGAATGAGCAATGGTTTAAAGTTCAACAGCGTGTGGGCTGTCGGTAACAGCGCTCAGCTCGGCATCGAAGACGTCCTCGAACACCTTGATGAGACCTTCGACCCGGAGAAGTCTAGCCGTGTCATCATGCTTTACATGGAAAAGATCGGCGACCCGCAGAGATTGCTCAAACACTCACGCAGCCTCATCAACAAAGGGTGCCATATCGCAGCTATTAAGTCAGGCGGTTCAGCAGCAGGTTCACGTGCAGCTTCGTCACACACTGGCGCTCTCGCCACCAACGACGCCGCTGTCGACGCCTTGTTCCGCAAGGCGGGCATAGTGCGTTGCAACAACCGTCAGGAGTTGACAACTGTTTGCGGCGTGTTTATGCACCCTGAAATCAAAGGAAAACGCTGCGCTGTCATCACACACGCTGGCGGTCCGGCAGTTATGCTCACCGACGTTTTGTCGAACGGCGGCATGGAAGTTCCACCATTGAAAGACCATCCGGCAAGCGCCGCATTGTTGGCTAAGCTCTTCGGAGGCTCATCAGTGGGTAACCCTATCGACTTCCTCGCAACAGGAACAGCCGAGCAGCTCGGATATATCATCGATACAGTTGAAAACGAATACACCGACATCGACTTCTCAGTCGTCATCTTCGGCTCGCCGGGATTGTTCAGCAACAAAGAGGTTTACGATCTGCTCGACGCGAAGATGAAGACCTGCAAGAAGCCTATCTTCCCTGTCCTGCCTTCAATCATCAACGTGAAGGACGAAATCAACGATTTCATTGCAAAAGGACGTATCAATTTCCCGGAGGAGTGTGTGCTTGGTAACGCGATTTGCAAGGTTTACAACACACCGAAACCACAGCCTGAACATGTTGAGCTGCCGAAGATCGACGTGGCACGCATCCGCAAGACCATCGACCGCTGCAAGTCAGGATATTTGGAAATCGCCGACTACAATGAACTACTCGACGCAGCAGGCATCAGCCGCAAGAAATCAGTGGAAGTGAGCAAAAAAGAAGACGCACTCGCCTTCGCTAAGGAAGTAGGTTGCTCGAAAGATGTGCCGCTCGTGATGAAGGTCGTCGGCCCTCTCCACAAATCAGATGTGGGCGGCGTTACCCTCGGCGTGAAAGACCTCGACACCGTTGCCAAGGAATTCGACCGCTTGATCGTCATCCCTGAGACATACGCGGTGGAGATGTACCCTATGCTCGACGGTACCGACGTTTACATCGGCGCTATCAAAGACCCGAAGTTCGGACATCAGATCTTCTTCGGTTTAGGCGGTATCTTCATCGAGGTTTTGAAAGACGTGCAAAGCGCCCTCGCTCCTATCACTGCCAACGAAGCCAAGGAGATGCTCAAGCAGCTCAAGGGATACAAGATTTTGCAAGGCGTCCGCGGTCAGGAAGGTGTCAACCTCGACCTTTATGCCGACCAGGTGGCTCGCGTGAGTGCATTGGTACAGGCTGCTCCTGAAATCGCTGAAATGGACCTCAACCCATTGCTCGGCAACCCACGCTACGTGACCGCTGTCGACGCACGTATCAGAATCGAGAAGTAATGAAAAAGTCAGATAAAATAACATTGATAGTGATAGCCGCAGTGATCTGCGGCTTCGCTTTTATCCCGGGAGCGTGGGATTGGTTCATCAAGGCCACAAAGCATCACGGACTGCTGATGAGCTTCTTCAAGTTCGCCATTTTAGGAACCTTTGGCGAGATGCTCTCTTTAAGAATCAAGGAAGGCGTGTATTACAAGAAAGGGTTCGGTTTACTGCCGAAGATGCTCGTTTGGGGCGTTTTAGGCGTTGTCATTGCCTCCGCGATGACAATTTTCAAGACCGGAACAGTGAAACTGCTCGACGGAAGTTTCCATTTTGACGGCAAGGCAGCGATGTGGCTCGCCGGCGACCTCAGCTTTGGCAAGTTCTTCGTGGCATTGTGCGTCAGCGTGCTGATGAACACCTTGTTCGCACCAGTTTTCATGACATTCCACAAAATCACCGACATACATATCGCTGAGACAGGCGGCACGCTGAAAGGATTTTTCAGCAAACCTCTTGAGATTCAGAAAACAATGGCGGAAAAAATCAACTGGAACATCCAATATGGCTTCGTTTTCAAAAAGACCATCCCGCTGTTCTGGTATCCCGCGCATACAATCACTTTTTTGTTGCCAGGAACTTTGCAAGTATTATTTGCAGCAGCACTCGGTGTCGCTTTAGGTGTAATACTCAGTATCAAGAAATAGTTGTTCAGTACTGACTAACTGATTAACTAAAAAAATGAAAAAAATCGTGATTTTTTTCATTTTTTTCTTGACATGTAAAAAATTTGTTGTATTTTTGCGGTGTATTAGATGACTAATACAGCATAAAATTGACAACAAAATTTTTATAACATGATTAAAATCAATAACTTAGACTTTGCTTACAAGAATACGCAAGTCTTCAGAAGAATCAGCCTGGAGTTCCAAAAGGGGAATATTTACGGACTTTTAGGCGAGAACGGAGTTGGCAAGACCACCTTATTAAAATTAATATGCGGTCTGCAGAAACCACAACACGGCTCAGTGACTGTTGATGGTTTGACACCATCAGAACGTCAGCCTGAGTTCTTGCAAAATGTATACTTCCTGCCTGAGGAAGTGATTACAGAGGACACTACTCCTGAAAAATTCATTCAGAAAACAGGAGTCTTCTACCCTCGCTACGACTACGATCTTTTCAATGAACTCATGAAAGAGCTTGAAGTCGATCTCTCAAAGCGATTCAACGAGCTCTCGCACGGTCAGAAGAAGAAAGCATTGTTGGCATGCGCACTTTCATTGCAGACCGACTATCTGTTCCTCGACGAGCCGACCAATGGTCTCGACATCCCTTCGAAAGCCTTGTTCCGCAAGGTGATTTCAAAATATTGCACCGACGACACCACAGTGATAATCTCTACACATCAGGTGAAGGATGTCGAGAACCTCATCGACCCTATCGTAATCCTCGACCGCGACGACGTGCTTCTGAACGCCAGCTTCGCTGAAATCACAGATAAGATTTACTTCGAATACAGTCCGGAGAGACTTCAGAACGCTTACTACACTGAGATGCTGCCGGGCGGCTACATCAACGTGATACCTAACACAGAACATGAAGAAAGCAACGTCAACATCGAGGCGCTGTTCAATGCGGTAATGAAAAATAAAGAAACCATCAAAAACTTAATGAAATGAATAACACATTAGATATCAAACGTTTCGGCAAAGTCCTCACACACGACGGATTGAATTACTTTCCGAATCTCATTCTGACTTTGGCAATTTTATGGGCTATACCTGTAATCGTTTACCTGTTTACAAGCCTTATGCCGACTGATGAAACAAATCATGTTTTTGACGCTTTTTCAAGAATAAGCACCATCGGTTTTATCAAAAAAATCGCCATTATCATAGCTCCGGCGAGACTTTACAAATACTGCAACGACTCACGCCAAGGTATCGGCTACGCCATGTTGCCGGCATCAACGCTCGAGAAGTTCCTCAGTATGGTGATTTTCTGCGTCATTGTCACACCTATTATATATGTGGCAGGTGCGCTCGCTATTGACAGCATCCTCGCCCTCTTCAACGGACCATACGACGGCTTCGCTATAGCATATTATTTCGACTCTTTCGCACAATTTGGCCACTCTATCGAAAAGAGCCAAATGGTCTTAAGCCAAGAAGAGTCATTATTGCTGTTCAACAGCATTTCTCCTACATTCTTGTGTATTATAAGTCTCCTTGGCACGTTGATGCTATCCTCGATCTTCATGTTAGGAAACATGATTTTCAAAAAGCACAAAACCGCCAAGATGATTGGCATCTTGATACTGTTATCAATCTTATTTATGATTATCAGCATCAATTTTGTCGCAACTCATGAGCTGATGTTTAAAGAAATGGCCGAAGACGGCATGACTGAATTCTTAAAACGCTTCCTTTTCATCATAATGAACACCATGTTCTATACCGAACTCATCGTTTCGGCACTGCTGCTTTGGGGCGTTTATCGTAAAATTAGAACACAAAAATATTAATTATGGATTTCAATAAAAATAAACCTATATATTTGCAGATTGTAGATCTCATATATGAGAAGATTCTCAGCGGTGAGTTCCACGAAGGCGATAGAATACTGTCTGTCAGGGAGTTAGGCATAGAATTAGGCGTAAATCCGAACACTGTGATGCGCTCGTTCGAGCTGATGCAACGCAACGGAGTCATCGCCACGAAACGTGGAATCGGATTTTATATATGCGAAAATGCGAAACAAATCGTTCTTAATGAGCAGAAAAAAGATTTTATTGAGAATGAGCTGCCTGCATTTTTCAAGAAATTGGAACTGTACGGAATGACAATCGAAGATATTAAAAAATATAAATAACAACACATGAAAAAATTAGTTTTAACATTAGCTATTATGCTGAGTGTCAGCTGCTTATACGCTCAGCAAAAAGTCAAGACCACTTATCTTGACAATGGTTTGAAAGTTGTGATGTGCGAGGAGCACTCAGCACCAAAGGTCTTTGGTGCAGTCTATGTGCACGCTGGAAGTAAGAACGACCCTCTTGAGGCGACAGGTATGGCTCACTATTTCGAGCATATCATGTTCAAGGGCACCGACCGCATCGGAACCATCAACTGGGAAGCCGAGAAGGTGTATCTCGACAGCATCGACATCATGTACGACAAACTGCATGAGACCACTGATATCGAGGCTCGTACCGCAATTCAACAGAAAATCAATGAACTGTCGTTAGCATCGACAGAATATGCCATTCCTAACGAGGTCGACGTCATCCTCACCAAGATGGGCGGCACAGGCTTGAATGCAGGAACAGCCTACGACCAGACGATGTATTTCAACGCATTCCCTTCCAACCAGATTGAAAAATGGATGGACGTGTACGTCGAGCGTTTCCGCAACCCGGTGTTCCGTCTGTTCCAGAGCGAGCTTGAGACCGTCTATGAGGAGAAGAACATGTACGGCGACGGCCCTATCAACGCATTCCAGGAACAAATGTTCAAAGAGGTCTTCGGTGATCATCCTTACGGCCGCCCGATTATCGGCCTCACCGAGCATCTGAAGAACCCGCAGACATCGAAGATGCGTGAGTTTTACAACACTTATTACGTTGCAAACAACATGACACTCATCCTCGTCGGCGACATCAACATCGAGGAAATCGAGCCAAAGATTGCAGAGAAATTCGGGACATGGCGCAGCGGCGAGATTCCGGCACAGCCTGAGTTCACATTGCCTACCTTTAACGGCCCGACAGTGAAGAAAGTGAGAATGACACCTATCAAAGTCGGCGTGCTCGCATGGCGCGGCGTGAAGGTCTCCGACCCTGACTATCTGCCTCTGTCAATGGCATGCAACATCTTCAGCAACGGCGAGACCGGCATCATGGACAAAGACATGCTCGACGGCAGAATCATGATGGCAATGCTGCTGCCTCTCTCACTCGAAGACCACGGCGCCAACATCATCATATACGTGCCGCAGATTCTCGGACAGTCGCACGAAGAAGCCGAAGACATCGTATTTGAAAGTGTAAACAAGCTGAAAAACGGCGAGTTCAGTGACGACCTCTTTGAGGCAATCCGCGCCTCGATGCTGAAAGAACGCATCCAAAACACCGAAGGCATCGCGGCATTGTCTAACCTCTTCCTAGAACTTGAACAGCGCAGCATGACATACGACGATTATCTCGCTGAGACTGAACGCATTAAGAACATCACAAAAGACGAAATCATCGCCATTGCAAACAAATATTTCAGCAACGATTATCTCGCCGTGCGTTCAAAAATGGGCTTCCCGGCAAAGGATAAAGTCGACAAACCTAACTGGAAACCTATCGAGGCAAAGAACACCGACGCAAAGTCTGATTTCGCCAAGATGATTGAGGCTGAAGCAGTTACACCTGTCACACCACAGGTCATCCAATTCGGCAAAGATGTCGAGATTACAAAGATAAACGACTGCTACACAATGTATTCGTCAAAGAATCCTTATAACGACATCTTCAACCTTACAATCTCTTACAACTACGGCACACTCGACAATCCTGACCTTGAACGCGCATTCAACTATTGGGAAATGATGGGCACCGAGAAGATGTCTTTTGAAGAGTTAGGACTTGAGTTACAGACACTTGGAGCTTCCATCTCATTACAAGCACATCTTAATACCAATACCGTGAGGATTGAAGGTTTTGAGAAAGACTTTGACAGAATCATGGCACTTTGCCAAGACAAGCTCTTAAATCCCGCAAATGACGAGAGCAAGGTTAAAATCCTTGCTGATGCTGAAAAGATGGATGAGCAGACTTTGAAAGAAGACGCTTCGGAATGGGCAAAGGCTTTGCGCGAATACGCACTTTATGGCGACAAGTCATTCTATCTCAGACAGACACCTGTCAAACAATGGAAGAAACGCACCGGCGAAGAACTCCTGAACGAAGTCAAGAAAGCACATTATTACAATGGTGATGTCTATTTCTCAGGAAACATTGACAATCAGGAAGTTATAAAAACATTGGAGAAATACAACATCGTCAGCAACAACGTCATCAGAGCTACGAAGAAAGTCAAGCCAGAGAAAAACTTCACTGAAAATCAAGTGTTTATCGCACATAACAAGAAGTTCCGTCAGAGCAACATCTACATGCACGTGCCAAGTGTCACCTTGGACGAGAAAGACCAAGCCGTGTCGCAAGTCTTCAACAAATACTTCGGCACCGACATGTATTCAATTGTGTTCCAAGAGATTAGAGAGTTCCGTTCATTGGGTTACACAGCCTACGGATATTTCACATACGATTATCTCAATAGGAAACCGGGATATCTGTTCACCTTCCTCGGCACGCAGTCGGACAAGACCAACGATGGCATCGAGGCTTTGCGCGGACTTATCACCGACATGCCTGAACGTTTGGAGAAATTCAACGCCTCGAAAGACGCTTTGATTATGTCGCGCGCCTCAAATTACGTTGGATTCAGAGCAATGCCTGAAACCGTGAGTTCTTGGATTGAGCAGGGTTACGACCATGACCCGCGCTTGGAGGTAACTGAAATCATCAAGAGCACTGAATACAAAGACGTTTACGATTTCTACCAGCGCAATGTCGCCAACCGTCCTGTCATCATTATGATGTCGGGAAACAAGAAGCAGATCGACATAAAGGCGCTTGAGAAGTACGGAACAGTGAAGAAGCTGAAATACAAAGAAATCTTCAGATAAGACCTTAGACTTTAGACCTTAGACTTTAGTCATTTTTCTAAGGTCTAAGGTCTAACGACTAAAGTCTAAAATTACCTCGGCTGCTCTAATTGCTTCCGAGGTAATTTTATCATTGGAAAGCATTTTAGCGATCTCCGTAACACGTTCATCATGAGACAGTTGTTTGATGCATGAGCGTGTTTTTTGTGCGCTCTCGTCTTTGTAAACGAAGAAATGATTCTTGGCTTTTGACGCGATTTGTGGAAGATGCGTAATCGAAATAATTTGCAGGTTCTCCCCCATTTTTTGCATGATGTCGCCAAGTTTTGAAGCCACCTCGCCTGAGACGCCAGTGTCGATTTCATCGAAAATAAGCGTAGGAATATAGCTGTTTTCTGCGGCTACAGCCTTGATAGCAAGCATCAAACGAGACAGCTCACCACCTGAAGCCACGCGAGACATATCGTCGGGAGCGATGCCTTTGTTGGCAGAGAAGAGGAAACGGATTTTGTCACGGCCGTTTTGAGAGAACTCTGAGCCATTAGAAAACCCAGATATCTCTATTTCGAAAACAGCATACGGCATTTTAAACTGTTTCAAGATTTCCGTAACTGATTTCTCAAACGATACCTTAACCTTTTTGCGCTTTGCTGAAAGCTCATCAGCGAGTTTTGTAAGTTCCTTCTCGCATTTTTTGAGTTCCTGTTCTTTCTTGGCTATCTCCTCGTCGATATTTGCGAAAGCGCCGACTTTCAGTTGCAAATCCTCTCTGATTTTAAGCAACTCTGTGTAATCGTTCACATGATGTTTCATCATCAGGCGTTGGATGAGGTCGAAACGTTCTTGAAGTTCATTCAAGGAGTCAGAATCAAATTGAGTGCTATCTTGCAGACTGTCAAGGTCTTGCGCTATGTCTTTAAGTTCTATTTTTGTCGACTCGAGGCGTTCCAGATACTGTTCGGCTTGCGGGATGTAGCGTCTTAATTTATCAACCGAAGATTTAAGATCGTTAAGCTGATTTAAAATCGAATATTCGGATTCGCTCAAAGTACTCAACGACTGAGCCAACAATGTTTTCACTTCTTCAGCATTCTCAAGCAGCTCCAGGCGTTGGCTAACATCCTCATACTCACCGTCTTGCAAATCAGCTTTGACTAATTCATCAAGCTGAAACGCAAGAAAATCGTTTTCAGCCACGTTCTTTTGAGCCATTTCACGGAGCTGTTTCAGCTCATTTCTCAAAGCAAGATATGAATAGTAAACTTTCTGATAATCAGCAAGTAATGAGATGTTATTTGCTGCGTCATCGATAATCTTCAGTTGAAAATCATTGTTGGTAAGGAGTAACGAATCGTGCTGAGAATGTATGTCAACCAACTGATTTCCAAGCTCTTTCAGCTGTTGGGCAGAAACTGGAGTGTCGTTTATGAACGCGCGCGATTTCTTTGTTGGTGTCAGCTCGCGTCTCAGAATAAGCTCTTCCTCAATATCGAGGTCGTTCTCCTCGAAAAACGATTTAAAACGCTCATTATCAACAGCAAACGTTGCCTCTACCGTGCATTTTTTCGTCTCATCAAGCATGATGCTTGAGTCGGAACGTTCGCCAAGGACAAAGCCCAAGGCTCCAAGAAGAATTGACTTTCCGGCACCTGTCTCGCCTGTAATTACGCTAAAACCATTATCAAAACTCATTGACAATGAGTCAATTAAAGCATAATTACTTATAGCGAGATGCTTAAGCATTTTTTTAGAATCTTGGTTTCGCGGTAAGAAGCTCCTCGTATTCTTCAGCGTGTGTCGGGTCTATCTCACGGAATATATTAACAATTTTCGTCCTTTCCTGCTGCGGTCCGCCCGAATAGATGTTTTTCCATTCGTCACGCTTGGTGTCGTTAAGGATCTGGATAAAATACAGGTTTGGCTTGCTGTCGTAGACATTTTTCACATAACCGATAGCCTTCGTCATATTAGCGCGGCCTTCATCGACTTTGCCATTTCCCATCACGTCGAGACCTTGTCGGTGATATTCATAAAAGAACTGGCGAAGCGGGCGATAAGCCGCATTGGTGAAGTTTTCAATCAGCCAGTAACGGTTTTTATTGCTGTCGAAGGCTTTCCATCCTGGCTCCACTGCGCTCTGAGCGTGTGTCACGACCATTTCCGCAGCCTTAAACATCTCCTCTCCACCATAAAGGCCGAAAGAGTCGAAATACAAACCAAGGCTGTAATATGCGTAAAATGCGAGCAACGAAGTCAGATTCGAAGAGAAAGTGTTCTCGTTGAAATCAAGCGGCTGAGACTCTACATACGCAAAAGCCACATCCATGTCGACATAATTCAAAAGCGGCGTGTTGTAGTTCGATTTATACACCGGACGGCGAAGACCGATATTCAGTTCGCCGGTGATGCTGTTACCCGTCCTACTTTTAACCACCAGAACCATCGTTCCTTCAATACGCTCGTATTCCTCAAATTTAACGTTTGTCCAATTGGTGTTGTTCAAGAAATTCGTCATTGCTTCCTGAAGAGCCTCGTACATTCTCTGGTCGGTGCCACCCACCTGTTTTGAGTTAACAGTAACGGTGAAATTAAGCTCCTGCGCAAACATATTTTGTGCTAAGAAGCAGAATGCAAACAATATTGAAAGAATGATTTTTTTCATAACTATTATTTTGTAAGTGATTGATATATAACATTTAAGATATCTTGAGCCACTTCGCTTTTCTGTTTAAGTTCGAAATCCATAATCCTGTCATCTTTTGTGATGATGTTAATTTTGTTGGTTTTCGTCTTAAACCCTACGCCTGCCTCGTTCATGGTGTTCAAGACAATCATGTCGAGATTTTTGGAATGCAGTTTCTTCTTTGCGTTCTCGATGCCGTTTTCTGTCTCGAGAGCGAAGCCCACAAGCATCTGGTTATCTTTCTTGTTTTGCCCGAGTGTTTTCAGGATATCCTCTGTCTTCACCAGTTTCAGAACCATCTCGTCTTTGTTCGGGTCTTTCTTAATCTTCTGATCGGCCACTGTTTCCGAACGGAAGTCGGCCACTGCCGCGCTCAGAACTGCGATGTCGGAATGTTTGAATGCGGCTGTAGTAGCGTCAAACATGTCTTTCGCCGATGTCACAGGCAGCACGTTGACATTGCTTCTTTCCGGGCGTATCGACGAAGGTCCGAGCACCAGAGTGACATCAGCGCCTTGGTCAGCGAAAGCGCGTGCAATCTCAATACCCATGAGGCCTGAGCTATGGTTTCCGATGAAACGCACCGGGTCGATAGCCTCGTAAGTAGGGCCTGCCGTGACGAGCACTTTCTTGTCTGCGAAACGTTGCTTATTCTGGAAAAACTCCTTGATACGGTTGAATATCTCCTGCGGTTCTTCCATGCGACCCTCGCCGCACAGTCCAGAAGCGAGTTCTCCTGATGCCGGTGCTATGAAACGATATCCGCGGCCGATGAGGGTGCGGATATTCTCCTGCGTAGCCGGATGTTTGTACATGTCGAGATCCATCGCCGGAGCGAACATTATCGGGCATTTCGCTGACAAACAGACAGTTAGCAGGTAGTTATCGGCTATGCCTGACGCCATCTTCGCCAATGTGTTAGCCGATGCGGGCGCTATCACGAAGAGATCGGCCCACAAGCCCAGTTCCACATGGCTGTTCCACTTACCCGTCTCAGGGTCGAAGCCCTTCGATAAAACGGGTAAACCACTCAACGTAGCTAACGTGAGTGGTGTTACGAAATCTTTTGCCGCATCGGTCATCACGACCTGAACCTCAGCACCTTGCTTCTTCAGAAGCCTTACCAACAACGGAATCTTATAAGCGGCAATGCTTCCCGTAATTCCGATCAGGATTTTTTTTCCGGTGAACATCTTTAGAAGTCGCCTTCGTTTTTCTTGTTTGGATTACGATAGTAAAGCTTGTCGTTCAAGAACTCGTCGATAGCTATAAGAGTTGGCTTCGGCAATCTCTCGTAGAACTTTGCGACCTCGATTTGCTCTTTATTTTCGAACACTTCCTCAAGAGTGTCGTTGTTTGAAGCAAACTCCTCGATCTTCTTGTTGAGTTCCTGTTTCTCTTCTGTAGCAATCTGGTTTGCTCTCTTTGCGAGAATAGCCACAGTTTCATAGATATTACCTGTTCCCACGTAGAATTGGTCTTTCTGACGTGTGATTGCGGTTGTTTCTGTCTTAACTTTTCTAAAGTCTATCATTTCTTTGTATTTGTATTTGATTTAATTTTCTCTATTTTTTCCATTATTTTGTTGACAGTGGGCTCCAGTTTAGCAATATATTCGCTGTCAGGATAAACATAGCACAAGGTGTTATATTTCTCCAGAGCCAACTCATAACGTTCGCGCTGTTTTGATGGCACGCTCTTCTCGGCATAACGATAATAATTGATAACCATATTGTTAAGAATCTCCTCACGATACTTCGTCATAGGATGTTCTTTCAAAAAGGCCTCGTAACTCGTTATCGCCGCCTGATATTCCTCCATTTTGAAGTAGAGTCTGCAGATATCGTATTCCTTTTCTTCAAGTTTTGTTCTGAGCGTGTCGATTCTTGCATTTGCATCAGGCACTAAAGAACTCTGAGGGAAAGCGTCTATAAAATTCTGAAACTCAGATATAGCCATGTACGAATCAGACTGATCGAGCGTCATTTTCGGAGAGATGTTGTAATAGCATATACCGCTCTTATACATCGCTTCCTCTGTATGCTGTGAATAAGGGTATCTTGAAACAAAGCGTCTGTAATAGCCGCTTGCTATGACATAATCTTGCTTATTGTAATAACATTCCGCCGTAAGGAAAGATATTGTCTCCCCTTCCGGTTTCGTACGGTAATACGCCTGCATCACTTCAAAAAGCTGCAAAGTACGGTCATAATTCTTTTTCTCATAATATTCCAAAGCGGCTTTATACTTAGCCTCATTGTCCGTTCCTTTGAGCAATTTCCTGTATTTACTGCAAGACGCGCATCCCAGTAAACATATTATCACCAATAAGAAAAATCTATTTTTTAGCATGCTGCAAAATTACATTTTTTTTAGTTACCATTTTTATTCCACAACAATTTTCTTTACGATCTGTTTTCCGTCGCAATTAATATTGATGAAATAAACTCCAGATTCAATATCTTTAACATTGATTTCCAAAGAGTTAACAGCGTTCATCACAACCTGTCCTTGAAGGTTTACTATTGAGATCTCGAGATTTCTGTAATCTTCGATTCCCTTGATGTAAACCATTGAAGATGCAGGATTTGGATACAACGACACGTTCATTCCGTCGATTTCGTCAACGCCGCTGTTATCGACAACGGTGAAAGTCACTGATGCTGAAACTGTCTCGTTGCCGTCGCTAACTGTCACAGTGTAAGTAAAGATGCCAGCTTCTGTCGGGGTGAACACTGGGTTCTGTGATGTGGCGTTGTTGAGGTTGTCGGCCGGTGACCATGAATAGGTATACACCTCCGTACCGCCTGTTGCGCTCACGTGCAATGTGTTTGTTTCGCTAATCAGGATGGTGTCATGTGAAGCGTATGCTGTAGCTTCAAGAGGATAAGAAACGCCTATGCAGTGTATGTGAGCTGCCCATCCTGTTTTGTTGACGCTGCTGTCTGAAGTGAAACGGAATGTCAAAGCTCCAGCTGCATTGGTTGCTGTCACGGTGCCAGGGTTGTCGCTTCCAGAGTGTTGCTGTCCGATTTGTGGAGCAGATGTTGAAGTTCCATCGTAAATATAAAGCCAGTCGTAGTTGCCTTCTGTGTCGAATGACTGGAAGACTGCCTCTATGATACCGCCTTCTGTAGCAGGCATGAATGTCATGGTGAGATCTTTGTTGTTGCCGTAGTTAGCGCTCGGGCCGCCGTCATCGTAAAACATTGCGTCGCAAGTTGTTATGGTGCCGTTTTGCATGTTATAAGACTCTGATGCCGAGATGTAGTTTGGCATATATTTTGTGTCGCTCTCGCCGGCGGCGTTGGTCACTGTGAGACGTACTCCGAATGTTCCAGCCTGGTTGTATGTAACAGTAGGATTCTGCTGTGTTGATGTTGCAGGTGTGCCGCCTTCAAACTCCCAATTCCAGTTGGTTAGCTGTGCGCCCCATGAGTTGTCGGTGAAATGCACTGAGCCGCCCACTGCCACCGCTGTAACGTCGGCGGTGAAGTCAGCGACGATGCCTTCGAGTGCCACCAGTTCAGCGTTGACTGTAACGGCCTCGCCGTCGGCCACTGTTACCTGTGTCTCGTAAGCCTCATAGCCGTTCTTGGTGATTCTCACGTTGTAAGTTCCACCTTTTACAGGACGATGGAAGTCGCCTGCCGGAAGCTGAGTCGACACTGTTGAATACTGGTCATCGTGACCTGTCAAAGTGACTGTAGCGTCATCTATCGGAGCCTTTGAAGCCGCATCTACCACTGTGCCGTGGATACCGTTCAAGCACTGGTTCACAAAAGCGAAGATAGAGTTTTTGTTGTAGTTCCAGAATGTAGGCATCTGGCTTGCGTTAGGATTTTTTGTGTTCGAGCACTCGATAGTGAGCTCGCGGCACTGAGCGTAGCCGTTCATGTAGTCTTGACGGCCGCCGCCGATCATATACCACTGTGCGCCGTTTGTGACACCGTTGTTGTAGTCGGTCATATAGCCTGAGCTGACCTGGTGTGTAAGGTCGGCATATTCGTGTGAGACAAGCTGATACCATGCGTCATCTGCGTGGAGAGTGTAGGTGTTGTCCCAAGGATAGTTCATAACCTCTGCACCGCCGTGGTAGTTAGCGCCCATCACGAAGTTGTTTTCCTGTGCGAGCTGCATAAACCATTCAGTCTCAGTCTGATATGGGTTTCCATCTGGATGCGCACCACCGTGAGGGTCAGCGTAGTTACGGTTCATGTCGACGCCGTTGGCGTTGTAACGTGTAGCGCCGGTCACAGTGTTGTTGCCACCATGATATGTTCCATCAGGGTTGGTGTTAGGGCCAACGTACAAATCGACGTTATTGAGGATGTTGGCGCATTCCGGAAGTGTAGGATTTTCAAGGAGATAGTCGATGAAGCGGAGCATCAGCATCCAGCCTGTGGTCTCGTCTCCGTGGATAGTCGAGGTGTATAAGAACTTCGGTTTTCCGGCGCCGCTGCCATTGTTGATATGAGCAATCATGATTTTGCGGTTGCTCGGCAATGTTCCAAGAGTAATGATTTCGCACATGTCAGGATGTTCGGTTGCGAACTGATACATCATCGCCTCGTATGCGCTGTATGTCGGATACTGATCCCAGTCGTATTCGGCGCGGTTGCTGCCGTCCCACATCACGTGTTCCTCGAGCATTGAAGGAGGAGTCTGCAATGTGATCTCATATCCCATTTTCTGGAACTCGGCGAATTCCTTGTTGTTAGCGTAAGCTGTAACGACATTGCCGTCGACGCGGTCAACGGAAATCATGCGAGCGATTTGCGGCAGGTTGTCGTTGCCGTTAAGTTCAAAAGTGAAATAATACTCATTGCGGTCTTGCATAAGTTTGTTAAGATTTGTTTCTTGTGCAAATAATCCCAAAGAAACAAAAAAGAGAAGAATTGCAAAAAATTTTGTTTTCATTTTGTATTAAAGTTTTACTTTCATTTCAAGTTGTTATCATATTCATTTTCAATCTCTTGGCGTACGCTATCGCTAACCGGCACCAAAGGCAGACGGAGTACGTTCTTGCACAATCCCGCATGAGCCATGAGTGCTTTTATTCCTGCAGGATTGCCGTCGGCGAAGATCAGGCCGTTCATTTTCAGCATCTTATAATGCAATTTAAGAGCTTCTTCGGTTTTGCCTTCCAGCATCTTATGCACCATCTCGCAGAACGGTTTCGGATAACCATTGGCAGCCACCGAGATCACGCCTTCCGCGCCAAGAGCCATCATAGGTTGTGTTATGCCGTCGTCGCCAGAGAGCACTCTAAAGTCTTCCGGTTTGTCGCGCAGAATCTCCATTATCTGCTGCAGGTTGCCAGACGCCTCCTTCACCGCGATGATGTTAGGATGTTGGGCGAGTTCCACTGTGGTGGCGGCTTGGAGGTTCACTCCAACCCTACCCGGCACGTTGTAAAGCACCACCGGCACTGGCGATGCGTCGGCCACAGCGGTAAAATGCGCTTTCATGCCACGTTGGTTAGGCTTGTTGTAATAAGGGACTACACTCAAGATGCCGTCGATCTTCGTAAAATCTTGATTTTTAATGCTTTCAATCAAAGCAGCGGTATTGTTCCCCCCCATTCCCAACAGAATCGGGCATCGGCCGTTGGCAGTCTCGATGATGGTTTTCACCACTTTCACCTTCTCTTCGGCGTTCATCGTAGGAGCCTCAGATGTCGTTCCGAGAGCTACCAGAAAGTCAGCGCCATTCTGCAGTGTGTAGTCGACAATTTTCTTTAACGACTGATAATCAACAGAATAATCACCGTTAAACGGAGTTATCAAAGCCACTCCTGTACCTATAAACGGGTTGTTTTTCATCTCATTCCTAACAACATAGACAGATATCTTTGCAAAATCTCTATCCGGTTCAACATATCATGATCTTTTTTCGAATCGATAACCATATCATAAAATGACGTGAATTTACTTCTGAAAGAAATTCTGAATGTGTTGTTTATCAACGTCAAAATATAAGTATTTGTCATCAATTCGTCCTGCATCTTCGTGAAATCGACCACAAAGTCAAACGACAGGCTTATCAAAGACTCGTATTTTTCGCGTTTCATCATGCCCCAGAAGTTGAAATCTTCTTTTCTGATGAAGAAATAGCGGTCCGACTGCAGAACGTCTTTCGGAAGTTCATCCACGAAGACAATAAACGTATATCTTTTCATGACGAAAAGCCGCTTAAGCGTATTTTCGATCTCTCTGCGCATGCCGAGCTGATCCTGATCAAGAAGAATCGCAATCGACGGATATTTCGTGATATCCGGCAAGATGCACGCTTTCTTCTTTCTCAAGAATTTGTTAATGGCGCGTAGCCTGAAAAACTTAGCAATAGCCTTCATCAGTTTATGATATACTCAAAAACTTGCAAAGATACAAATTATTTTTAAAATCGACTTAAAAAAAATAAAAACTACGGTCTTACGTCTAAAGACTATGTCTTTTTCATATCTTTGCAGCGATTTTACAACTATGATGAAGATTACCATATTAGGCTGCGGCACCTCGCAAGGTGTTCCTGTAATAGGTTGCGACTGTGATGTTTGCAAATCTAACGACCCGAGAGACAAGCGTTTACGCACATCCATTCTTATTCAGACTGAACGAACCACAATCTGCGTCGATGCGGGTCCCGATTTCCGTCAGCAGATGCTTCGCGAGAACGTGAAACATCTCGATGCCATCCTTATCACGCATCAGCACAAGGATCACATTGGCGGTTTGGACGACGTAAGGTCGTTCAATTTCCTCCAAAACATCTCCATGCCGATATATGCGTCGCCTGAAGCGCAAGAAGAAATCAAGCGTGAGTACTCCTACGCCTTCGTCGATAAAAGCGAGCTCTACCCTGGTGCCCCGACCTATAATCTCATCAACATCGAAGTTGGCAGGCCTATCGTTATCAACGAGTTAACCATCGAGCCAATTCCGTTGCTGCATCTCAAGATGTTGTGCTATGCGTTTCGTATCGACAACTTCGCATATGTCACCGACTTTCATTATATATCAGAACAAAGTCTGAAAAAGCTTGAAGGCGTCGAATACCTCATCATCGAGGCGTTGCGCAAAGAGAAACATTATTCGCACATCAGTCTGCCTGAAGCCATTGAGATTGCGCAAAAATTGAACGTCAAGAAAGCGTGGTTCACTCACGTCAGCCATTCCATGGGAAAAGCTGCGGATGTAAATAAAACTTTGCCGTCGAACATGATGTTAGCTTACGACGGCTTGAGCATCACGATAGAAAACGACTAAACTGATTCTTTCGTCCTCGTCGAAGCTGTACGCCTGATCGTAAACAAGATAATACAGCCTTCCTTTTTGGGTTTTATGAACACTCGTAAAACAATCGAAATCAAAGCCTAGTTCCTCGAGATATCTCCTTGGAACCGACGTCCGCCCTGAGGGATTGATACTTCTGAGAATCCCTCGGTTTTTCAGCAGAATATTATTAATTTTTCTTATATAAGTCTTCTGTTCGTTATTAACTTTGTAATAAAAGTTGTTACGGCAGCGGTCGTCACAGAACATTTTATCAGTTCTGCCGGTAATTATCTTATTGCAATAGGGACATTTTTTAGTTTTTCTTCTAACATTTGTTTCATTCATTTTGATAATTATGTTGTTAAATATTCTTTCTATTTAGAAAAAACGTATTGTATTATGTTAGCACCCATTTTCAGGGCTTTCAGTCTTATCTCGTCGGAGTCCTTGTGAACGCGCTGATCTTCCCAACCGTCGCCGAGGTCGCATTCGTAGGTGAATAGACAAATGAGACGGCCGTAGTAAATCATACCAAACGCTTGCGGAGTCATCATGTCGTGTTCATGAACCTTCGGCAGTCCGTTTGGGAATGGATACGGCTCCTTGAAGATTTCATGCGAATAAGGCAGCTCCACCCACTCGAGTTCCGGGAATACCTTCTGCATCTGCGGCATGATGAAATCCTTGAGTCCGTAGTTGTCGTCGATGTGCAAAAAACCGCCACCAAGCAAGTAATTTCGCAAGTTCTCGCATTCCGCCTTGTCGAAAGTAACGTTTCCGTGTCCGGTCATGTGCACAAACGGGTAATTGAAGATATCCGGGCTCCCCACCTCCACCGTCGCGATGTCAGGATTGAGGTTGGTGTGCAGCTTCTGGTTGCAGAACTTCACCAGATTCGGCAGCGATGTAGGGTTGGCATACCAGTCGCCCCCGCCCCTGTATTTCAGAAGCGCTATCTGCGTTTGCTGAGCAAACGAAAACGATAACCAAAACGAAAACAATATAATGAACAGAGATTTCTTCATGTTCATTTCATTTGGTTTATCAGGTTCACTGTATGGCAAGCAACTACTGCTGCTGTCTCCGTTCTAAGTCGGGCATCGCCGAGGCTCACCGGAATGAAACCGTTATCTTTTGCCAGCTGCACCTCCTCCGGACTGAAGTCGCCTTCAGGTCCGATAAGCACGAGTGCATTTTGTCCTTTTTCGTATTTGTCGCAAAGCAACTCCGTCACATCGTCGTCGATCCATGCGATGAATTTCTGTCCATCGAAAGGCTGCTTAACGAGTTTGTTGAAATCGATCACATCCTCAATTTCCGGCAGTTTCGACTTTATCGACTGCTTCATC
The DNA here is from genome assembly GCA_017538795.1 of Bacteroidales bacterium. GTDB lineage: Bacteria > Bacteroidota > Bacteroidia > Bacteroidales > F082 > Limimorpha. Next base: position 127,023 of record JAFYIE010000079.1, read on the forward strand.
GCAGCTATCATCACCTTGCGGAAACGCTCCACGTTGGCCACACGGCGTTCGGAATGATATGACGCGAACAACTGCACCTTATCGATGCCTATCTCCGTGGCCTTTTCAAGAAACCACTCAGTGCGCTCGTTGAGTTTTGTAGGCGCAATGGCTATCTCGAGTTTAAACGTTTTGTTATCGTAACCGAGGCGTTTGTTTGTCAGGCATACCGTCGCGCGTTTCGGGTGCGCTTCCACCAGCTCACCGTCGTACAACGAGCCCTTGCCGTCGGTGACGCAGAAACGGTCTCCTGCCTGCATCCTCAGAACTTTGACACTGTGTTTCGATTCCTCCTCAGGGAAGGAGACCATTCCTTCTATCGCGTCCGGTAAATAAAAAACGTTCATCTTTACTATTCTTTACATTCTCTCCGGCATCTGCATACCCAGCAGCTCGCCTGCGTTACGCAGCAAACGTGCTGTCATCGCCGCCAACTGCAAACGGAACGCTCTGCGCTTCTCGTCAGGTTCTTTCATGATACTGCATTCCTGATAGAACTGGTTAAATCCTTTGCAGAGGTCGTAGATGTAGTTGGCAATCATGGCCGGACTGCGGTTTATTGCAGCTTGTTCAAGAACTCCAGGCCATGTGTGGATATTGGTTAGCAGCGTTTTCTCTTCAGGCAGTATGTTTTCAACGTCGACCTTATCGCCAGTTGCGATTCCGGCTTCAGCAGCTTTACGCAGCACCGAGCAGATACGGGCGTGGGTGTACTGTATGAATGAACCTGTATTGCCATTGAAATCGATTGATTCTTTCGGATCGAACAGCATCGTTTTCTTCGGGTCGACCTTCAGGATGAAGTACTTCAGAGCGCCGAGTCCTATCATGTGATAGAGCTTTGCCGACTCTTCGTCGCTCAATCCGTGGGCTTTGCCGAGTTCTTCCGACACGTTCTTGGCCGTTGCTTCCATCTCGTCCATGAGGTCGTCGGCGTCGACAACGGTTCCTTCGCGCGACTTCATCTTACCGCTTGGCAACTCAACCATACCGTAGGAAAGGTGCTCGATGTCGTTACCCCACTCGAAGCCTAATCTCACCAAAACGCGTTTCAGCACGTCAAAGTGGTAATTCTGCTCATTACCAACCACGTAGATCAGTTTCTTCGGATGGTACTCGTCATAACGCAATTGAGCTGTTCCCAGGTCTTGAGTCATATAAACGGAGGTGCCGTCACGACGCAGCAACAGTTTCTCGTCCAACCCCTCATCGCGGAGGTCGCACCACACCGAGTTGTCGTCTCTTTGATACAGAACGCCTTTCTTCAAGCCATCCATCACAGTGCTCTTTCCCAGCAAGTAGGTCTGTGATTCGTAATAAATCTTGTCGAACGACACTCCGAGACGTTTGTACGTCACATCAAAGCCTTCGTAAACCCAGTTGTTCATCATCTCCCAAAGTTCACGCACCTCTTTGTCGCCGGCCTCCCATTTGCGCAGCATCTCGCGGGTTTCTTGCATCAACGGAGAAGCGTTTTCGGCCTCTGCTTTCGCCTTTTCTTTGTCCTCATCGCTGAGTTCGTCGTAGTTAGCTGGCAGCAGACTCTTCACTTCTTCTTTGAAATGCTTGTCGAACATCACGTAGAAGTCGCCAATCAGGTGGTCGCCCTTCTTGCCGGTCGATTGCGGAGTGCAGCCGTTACCCCATTTCTGCCACGCTATCATGCTCTTGCAGATGTGAATTCCGCGGTCATTCACAAGGTTCACACGCACCACGTTTTCGCCGTTGGCTTTCAGGATTTCGCTCACGCTCCAACCCAGCAGGTTGTTACGGATATGACCGAGGTGCAACGGTTTGTTGGTATTCGGTGAGGAATACTCCACCACTACTGGTTTGCCTGAAACTTCTTTTCGTCCAAAACGTTCATCGAGATGGTTTTTCTGCATGAAGTCAATCCAATAGCTATCACTGATGAGCAAGTTCAGGAAGCCTTTCACCACGTTATATTTGGCAATAAAAGCGCTTTCCTTCATCATCTCTGTTCCAAGTTCATTGGCAAGGGCTTCAGGGGCTTTTCCGGCCATTTTCGCAAACGGGAAAACCACAATAGTAAAATCACCTTCAAATTCCGGTCTTGTCTTCTGGAAACTCACGTTCTGCGCAGGAGGTTCCTGTCCGTATAGTTTCTTGAAGGCATCAACAAAAAGCTGTTTCAAAATCAATTCCAACATAGTACAAATCGTTATTAGATATTTGGGTGCAAAGATAGTAAAAAAACTACAATTTACTTGTCATATTTTAAAAAATACAGAACGAAGCATGCTATAATTGTTCTCAAAGCCTGTCTGCCCTTCTCTTCTTGGCAACAAATCATTAATCTTCAAAAGCATTTTATAAGCAAGCCCCATATCTTCAGCATGTTCAATATGACTAAGTTTTTCAGAATAAATATACAAATAACTAGTAACGCAAGGGATTACAGACTTTCCGAAATCAAGATTATCAGGATCTATGCCGAGCGCTTCAAAAAAGTTCTTCCCAGTAAAAATATTTCCGACCACATTCCCGGCAAAGCCTTCCAACACCTTTGAATCCATCTGATCGCCGCATAACATTGTGCCGAAGCTAACGCCATCTTCCGTTTCGGTAGGATGAACAAGATAAGAGCCAAGTACCGAAGATGCTAGACTTGAGCCTAACGTATACATCACATCGTTCTTAAGTCCCTCAACGTCAATACTGTTCCAATCATAGCTACCGTCATTTTGTTTTATAAAATTATTTATACCGGTTTTTACAGTATTCCCGACGACATTACCAGCGACCTGCCAAATCCAGGCACTCTCACTAAATCCTTGTGTAAGACAGCCTTGCACAAAACCAGCTGTAAACGCCAACATTCCTTCTCCCACATCATCGATATCAGGAGCATTGAAAATAATATTCATCACCCCATTGAAAATACCATACAGCAGCCATTCAACCCATTCTCCAGAAGGGTCTGAATACGAAAGCGGATTATTATAGCAATAACTGTATCTATTGTAATTCTGTGAGAAATCTGGATTTTGAATGTAATTATCCGGGCTCATCATCATTGAAAGCAAAGGGTCATAAGCCCTGCCATTCATGTTGATAATTCCAAACGACGACAGATGTTCATGACCAGTAAAGCCTCTGTCACAAAGCATTTCGCCATTGTAGCCTCCCGACCAAGTGTCATCACTCCTTGGATTACCCCAAGCGTCATAACTTGTTTTCTGAATAATCTTTCCTTCTTCATCAGTTATTAAGCACCATGAGCCGAGATGGTCTTTGTGGACGTAGAAAATCGTATTTTCACCTTTATCATCTGTACGACAGACAGCGAAAACACCCATTGGTCCTTTAAGATATGTGTACACCACACTTTTGCCATTGTCGTTAACATATTCGCAGTCACCAGCATAGACTTTCTCCTTCTTTTTTTCATTTACACATTCTTCAGAATAAATTCGTCCATAATCATAGCCGTATTCAATAGTCAACGAGCCAAAATCTGTTTGAATGTGCGACATTTTATCAAAAACGGTGTATTCAATATTATGATTCAAACCCGTTTCATCGTCAATATCTGTCGCCACCCTACTGACCACATAAGGACAATCGCCATCGTAATGAGCGTCATAATAAACACTCTCATTATCAATAGTTTTCGAAAGAATATTTCCATAATTGTCATAAGTCATCTCACCCGTAATCTTATCATCCTTTCTTATTTCGATCAATCGGTTAAAATTGTCATAAACGAAACTCTCATTGTTCTTATTTCCGATCAACGAACTTCTGTTGACAAGATTTCCAAAGCCATCGTACGAATACGACAAATTCTGATAAACTTTATTATCCGCTCTTGTATATATCCCTGACAGAAAATTTGTTTTCTCATCATATTTCATAGATGTTTTTAACCCGTTTCCAACCTCATAATCAGCGATACAACCCAGAGCATTCGCTTTCTCAGTATGCCACAACATTGATTCGTCTTCGGCATTAAGCATCGATTTATAACAACCTGAATTTGAATACTTTTTTTGAACCGTCAGGCCACTCGGATAAGTCACAACATCCTCCCTGTTGGCTTTGTCATAAGAATAATCAGTGATATAATCAACACCTTTGATTGTTTCCTTGACACTTGTTATCCTCAACAAGTCATCATAAAAATATGACACGGCATGTGAATCCCCGTAGATGATTTTCGACAACGTCCCTATTTTACCTTTTTTATTATCATAAATCCATTGTGTATTCACGACATTCCCGCCATTTTCATCCGATTCAGCACGTCCCAGAAGGTTTCCCATATTGTCATAGTTATACGTGGTGATACAATTTTTTGCCGTCCTCATTTCTTTAAGTTCACCATACGCATTATACTCATAAGAAACTTCGCCACATGCCGGATCCTTCATTTTCACTACATTACGCCATCCATCGTATTCATACTCTATTTTTGTCATGGCATTATTACCAATCATAGCGTTTTTCAATTTTCCGTCACTATAATATTCGTAATTAATAGTGTTGCCACCGATGTCTACAGTCTGGATGCGCCATCCGACAGGATTACAAGTCTCAACGACATTATGGGATACACCTTCAGGAGAAACCGTGCTAATTGTCTTCTGCAGTTTATTATACACATAATTTTTAACAAGTCCGTTCGGATAAACTTCTTCTATCAGTCTTTTGTTTTTGTCATAAACATAATAGAATTTCTGAATATCATCGCCTGAAATATAAGGCATCGATTTTGAGGTCAAATTACCATAATCGTCATATTCCATGTCAACATAGACCGGTTCTCCGTTAAAACCGAACGACACATCTCTCAACTTCTTGCCATTTTTACTGAAAAACGACAGCGTTTCTGATTTTCCTTTGGTTTTATCCCAACAATAATATGCCGCCCATTGCGGTGCATGCTCATTGCCGTACGACCAACGTTTTGTTTTGACATTAATAATACCATCTGGCAATATTTTCTCGGCAGTCAATTCAAACGGATCGGTGTTCGACAATGTCTCAAACTGGTTATAATCAACTGTTGACAACAGACTTCCATAATTATTGTCATATGAGAGATTCGTTTCCCATCCATTTTCGTTTATTGTAGAAGTCGGATAACGGTAATTATACTTCTCTCCATAGCTCAAGCTCGTTGTCCGCAAGTCTTTTGCCGACGGAGACGTCAACGTTTGCGAGACAGTATGCCCGACATTGTCATACGAATATTCCGCGACAATTTTCAATGGGTCGGCATAATTCATGCTGGCGTTAGGCAATGTCGTTTTCTGGGTCACCTGATACGGATTACTGCCTGCGTATACATATATTTCACATGTTCCGACAGCGTCGTTATCTTCGTAATGCTTTGAAAAAGTTATACTTTGAGGTCGCGCCACTATCCATTGTCCCGGATTGTCATTAAACACATAACTCGTTTCTTCCCAATAAGAACAAGCCGAAGCGTCATCGCCAAAATAGTTGTCGTCAACCCCCTTCTTTGAATTAGTAATTTTAACAAAATCATTATAAATATTTCCAGACATATCGCTCTGATAATCATTGCTTTCAATGTTTGTTTTCAAAATAGAATTTGGTATGTCAAAATCATAAAACACACTTTTCTTATTGACAATCAAAGGCATGACAACCTTATCATTTTTAACACATTGATATTTCTCATAAAAGTAGTGTTCTGACGCCACCAGCTGACCGGAATAATTGTATATCGAACACGATTTTGGCAAGGCGATAAAGTTATCTCCCATAAATTCAACATCCTTTTCAAAAACTCTTCTTTCGTGAAGCGAATTATTAACCAACAATTTCATTTCACTTCTTTCAAAGCCGAGCAATCCGTGCCCTTTCGTATGATACAGCGCGTTTTTATATGAATATTTCGTGACACATGGATTGTTGTTCGTTGAAAACACGGTGTCTGCGGCCAACGCTTTAAATGGAATTGAAACAGTTCTCAAGTCATCATTAATCCAATGAAAATCATACTGATAGAAGCCGTTGTCACGCGGCATCATATAATCATATGCAAAACCGTGCGCATTCCCCAAACCATCAGTGATACGCTCAACGCTGTATTTCGAAGAATGCGGGTTTAGCGCAACGATTTTAGGAAACTCGTTAGTGTAAGGATTGCTTTTAACACTACTGAGAATACTCGCGTTTTCATGACCAAGAAAATTTCCGATATGGATATATTGATGCGAATAATTGATATTCATATAATACCTCCTTATATCGCTGAAACCATACTCATCGGCAGAGGAAGCGAACATTTTCAACCCGATTTCCAGATAGTAGTTTCCGCCAGTATGTTTGAAAACTCCAACATCCGACTTGCCGTCACCATCAAAATCAGCGGTTCTTATTGTCACCGACGGCATCGATAAATTTTCCAAAGAACAATAATATCTGTCTTGTGGAACCAACGTCAAGCCTTTTAACAGATTGTTCTTCAGACAAGGAACAGGGGTCTTAAGTCTGCTGCCATCAGAAAAAGCGATTTCCCAATACGTGACATTATCGTATTTCAAAAAATCTGTGTATCCGTCGCCGTTAAAATCGCCTGGAAACAAGAAATCATTGCCATCGATATTATCATCTGTATACATTTCCAACATTTCATAGGCGTCGTTTTCATAAAAAACTTTAGCGACGACAGTGTTATGTTCCATCAGATACAAAATCTCCGAACGACCATCTGCGTCAATGTCTTCAATGACAACCCTTTCAGGCTTACGATAGCACAATTGTCCGTTTATCGTTTGGGACGCAAACGAGCCGTTTTTATAATGAACGACACGTGGCTTATTATGTACGGGGCTATTTTCATATTTAAGAAAGAAACTAACCTTGTTTTCAGCGCAGAAATCACCTGGATAAACAGTAAAAAACTCATTGTCGGCAAACTCGCCAACATATGAGAAGTCGCCGCCTACATTCAAATACGCCTTGATCTTTGATTTCCAACTACTTTTATTATCATAATTTGCATAATATGACACGACGTCATCCCGACCGTCACCATCGAAATCGACAATATAAACCCATTCAAGCGTTTTGTCAAAATCAAAGGTGTAATACGGATTTTTATCAAAATAGCCTTTTCCATCATTTAAAAACACTGATGCTTGAACATTTTCAGAATAATAATTTCCTATTTTATAAGGCACAGTAAGCACATCAGAAAATCCATCACCATTAAAATCACCGACAAACGGCACCTTATTAAGTATGGTTTTATCTTGTTGATATGACAAAAACTTATTCGAATAATGACTGCTTTTGTTCCAGCTTATTTTTGTTGAATTAATCTTCATTCCATTGGCGCTCAAGCCGATAGCGTCAAGCCGGTGATAGAAAAACTTATAGTCATTAGAATTATTTCCCGGGCTCTGGTAGTTGAACGAATAGTCATACAAAACAGCACCTGTTTTATTGTTTTTAACCACAATATTTTTCAGAAGTTTCTTTTTCTGAACAAGATTTGCGTAAACATATCCCGACTCATCATCTTCTCTGTTTTCATATTCGAAACAAACCCTATACATGGAAGTAATTCCCGCATTATCATTTAAAGAATAATCAATACTGCTTATGTACGATTCTCCAGTATTCTGTTTTTCAACATAATTAAAGGCAATGTAATTTCCATCAGGATCCGTTATCTTATTGACAAGCCAACACAATGCCACATCATTTCTGTTCTGCGGTTCGACTCTGGAATCTTCAGTATAGCCATACTCCCAAACGGTGCCGTCTTTTTTATGAACAATAAACTTGGCCGGACCATCATATCCATTAGTATATGAAACAATTTTACTCATCTCATCAACCTCTGTTTTATATACAGCTCCATTTCCGCCGTAATCGCCAGAACACAACAGCAACCTTTTCCCGTCCATAACAAAACGGTCGTCGACAAAGTCAACGGATGTCTTCTCGCCATCATGATAATATGTCTTGCCATCTCTTATAATTGACGACAAACCCGATAGATCCCAGCACCATCCGAGAACGCCATTTCCCGCCTGGCTGTTATAAACCACAGCTATCTCTGGCGTCATATTCCCTATACCTTTAGGTAGTTGCAACGGGATTGAATATATCGCAGCGCCCATGTCGCTCACGCTAAGATTTCCAGGCAAAGTGCCAACGACTCCATCTTGACCCGACGTAACCGGGCCGCCAACAATACCTTCATCTGGCGGGAAAACGCCGAACCTGTCTATCGAAAATGTAACAGATGCTTTTTTATTAGGCTCACATCGAAATCCATCAAGCATTTTTATAGAGGTAGTCGCCTCATAAATCATACTTTTGTCTTTCGGTATTTCCGAATCCAGCTCTATGTTGGTCTGCTGATATGTCTGCGAAAACATTTTAGCCACAACCAACGACAATAATATTAAAAACAATTTCTTTTTCATAAACTCTGATTTTATCGTTTCAAAACAATCTTAGAAAACACTTCGCCATCACTGAAAACCTTCAAAAGATACACTCCGGCGCTCAGACTTCCAATATCAACTATTGTCTCAGCATTATTTAAAACACTCCTCATAACTATCATGCCGTTAAAATCATACAGCTCATAAACAGCCGATGTCGTTTCTAAAAAATCAGGCACAACAATAGTGAAACAACCACTCGTAGGATTGGGATACACTCTGATTCCTTCTTCATAGGCAATTTCTTGCGCTTCATCATATTCATCCTTTTCAAAGCAGTCATAATCCACTGCCCTACTCACCCTGTTGCCGTCGGGGTCATAGCCAAAGACAAGGCATTTCTGAGCGAATGTCTTTTCGGCGAAAACAAAAGACAAGAGTAGCACAAGAAACATTAAAAAATATTTCGTTTTCATAATATAATATGTTTAAAATGACTACTTTACCGCTTCTTGCAGTTTATTTATTACATCCTGTTGGACTCGCAGTTGACGCTGCAATTCAATTGTATACAATGTAAGTTCTTCTATCTTTTTCAACAGAACGCCATCCATTGAAACGACATCATAACCTTTTTGAAGCACCTCCGTTTCTGACGGCAAATCAGGGAGATGTTTGTTCTCTTGAATGTATCTCTCCAAATCAGCCAAAGTCATCAGATGATAATCATTAGAAAACACATAATCATGCCATTCATCAACTTCTTTAACATATACTTTGTTCGTAAGCACGCCACCCTTGACCGCCAAAGTATAATCATAATCTCCCGTAAAACCATTATCAATATTAATGCCGACCTTTCCATTCATTTTAATAGTCTTGGAGTCAAAGCTGATATCATCATTTAAGGCTGTAATTTTCATACCTTCCTTTGACACGGCTATATTATGATTGTCGTCATACAACTGCAAAAAAGCCTTTTTTGATGTTTTGTTCGACGTCTCCAAAATCAATCCGGCATCTTCGTTTGAGTCCGACAGCATGTGCAGTTTCGCCAATGGGTTTGTCATATTTCCAATACCTACTTTTCCTGTTGTCACGCCTCCATTTGATGCGCTGACAAAAACTGTTGGGCGACGGCTGTTAAACCCAATCATCAGCGTTCCAGAATAGCTGTTAATCAAAGCTTTAGCTTCTGTGTTATCAAGTCCTGAGCCGATGACGACAGCATTGGTGGCATTAGCCCATGCAAATTTTCCCAAAGCGACCGACGCCGCTCCTGCTGTTCTATTTGCTTGTCCAACAGCTATAGAATTAGCCCCGTTGGTAATGTTATTCATTCCTATCGTGGCAGAATAATTGCCTTTAGGTTGGTTTTGCGTTGCTCCCGATGGCCCGCACAAATCGCAGCCGCCTTTCTCCTGCGCCATCACCACATTGCCCATAGCAAGTGATAAAACGACAAATAATAAAATACGTGGTTTCATAATTTAAATATTTAAAATTGTTACTTATTTTTTATAAACTTTTCTTTTCGTGTACTTTGTCCAGATGCGACAACTTCATAAAAATAAACTCCGTCTTCAAGGGAAGAGACATCTATCCTTAACAAGCCATTGCAATTTTCAAACTTTCGTTCAAAATATTTTCGCCCGCTCAAGTCTTCAACCGCAACCCTAAATTCACTATTATCAATATCATCTAAAACGATATTCAGATAATCTTTTGTAGGATTAGGAAACACTTGTTGGTGCGGCAAGACCTCCGGCTTTTCATCAAATGTCCATGGAATGACAAAATCTTCAGGCAAAAGCTTCCAAACACAAGCAATCTCACTATCATAACATCTCCTGCATTGTCCATAAACAAGACATCCTCCGTCAGAAGTTTTTTGACAGTGCATTATTCTTATTTTTGTGTCGTCAATCTTTAATCTTTTCGTTCCCTTCAGATTTAATTCACTATCAATCAAACAGATAACAGCATCAGATGGCAACTCGTTAAATCCATTTTCCCAATAAGTGGCAATGTATATAAGCTCATCGCTAACATAAGCCATACTCCCGAATTGAGCCGTATAATCAGAAGTGTCAGCTCTGTCATAAACCAAAGTATCGACATAATGCCCTTCCTCATCAACCTCAAAAACAGCAGCATAATACGAATTATTAACAATACCATGATGATGGGTCACCGACGACATCAAAAAATTTCCGTTTTCTTTCCAACAATCCGTGTAGTTCCAGTTATCTTCCAACCATTGCAACGGATAAGCATCAACTTTATTCAAATCATTGTCAATATAACAGATACTATGAGAATTGTTCACAAAGAACCCCTTCCCCAACATCATCATATTATCGCTATCCGGAACCCTTACAATACCGGTAGGTCTCGCCCCGTTGGATCCGTGCTCCTCATCAAAATACCGACTTTTAAGCACATTTCCATGAGCGTCACACTTAAAAACAACGTACACACCATTCGTCACATACGGATAATCTCTTTCACTGACATCTGCCAAAACAATAATTTCTCCATAATTGTTGAAATTCAGATATACATCTGTCGTCCATGTTTTATACGGCTCAACAAGAGGATAATTATGCTCTTCAAGAATTTCTAACTCCCGATTCATAACCGAAATCCACAATGTGTCGTAAACATGATTCGACAGTGTTCCTCCTTTAACTCCAACAACAAACGCATTGCCGTCGTCAAGACATATTGCACTGCACAAATGCGATTTATAGCCTTCAAAACTAAACACTTTATCTACAAATGCGCCATCATTGTCAACATACATCGCATAAGCATCCAGATATCCCGAACCTTCGTTATTACAAGCCCCGAAGATATAATTTCCATATCCATTACAATCACCGCCGACGAGTACCACGCCCTCCTCAAATGGATGCGATATCACCCATTGCTGCGACTGAGCCCTAAAAGCCAAGAAGCAAAATATCAACAAAAGAAATCTCTTCATGACGTAATTTTTTCATTTTTTTAATTTAACAAATCTCTTAAAGGTGGAAGTTCTTGCTCTGGAATAGACATTTTACTTCCGTAAACAACATAATTTTTATGATGATAACAACTGCCGTTACCCACATAATCAAGCATACCTATTATATCTACTTCTATAAATGCCGGCGTCGTTGGCAGATAGCCCTGATATATCGGGTCTGAAGGCACGACATGCAAAAGCACCTCAAGTTCTCTTGTATAGTAATAATTGAGCAATTCATAGTTCAAATAAAGCGGCGGTTCACCGTTCACACTATGAAAATAAAGGTATGGCTCGCCATTTTCATCAAAATATTCATTGCCGTCAAGCACAACCCTGAACATACTGAAATTAATACTTCTAAATCCGGTCTGTGGCACTGTTTTGCCGCCATAATAATAGTTGATGGTATCCTCAATAATCTCAGCTGCATCACCAAAGACAGACGGATCATCACAAGTACCGCCATATTCGCCGTAATACCAACAATCGCCTTTCTTAAACGGTAATTGCACTGTCTCATTCACAAAATTGCCGCTATCAATCTTACCTGAAATAACAAAAACATTAAGTTTCACTTTATTGCCGGTCTTCTCTCCTTTGTCAACAACAACAGCCATCAGCGATTTGTCACTACTGATTCCATCACACGAATACGCAAGCCTTACAGAACTCGTAATTTCATCGTATAAATCAGCCACAACACCAAAAGGCGCCTCGTCGTTTTCATTAACATCGACAAAAAACTCCAGTTCCTGTTTGACGGTTTCGAGATATTTCCTTTCAGGAAAAGCATATTCAGCATTAAAAAGCGCCTCGACATTCCAAATTACGCTATCGATAGGCATATACAGCCCACTTCGCATAACACTCTCTTTTTCAATAAGTTGCTTCTTGAATTTATTGATTTTTCCGACTATAGTTTTTGCTTCGCCGGTATAACCAGGATAATCATTTGTATGCCCACTATTATTAATAGGTGTAACATAATCTTTCTTACATGCCTCAAGATACACGACAATTCCCATTGCCATCAGCACAACCAGTGCTATTCCGCGATAATTTCTTCGTTTCATAAGTTTGATCTAAAAAAATAATAATAATAAAATTTTTTGATTTATGCACAATCATTGAACCTTTCTGTCATCGTCTGCGGCTACTTGTGCTTAAACCGCAGACTTTAAAAATCGTTTTCAATATAACCCGTTTCATAAGTTCTGACTTTTAATTATCGATGCAAAATTACAACGTTTTTTTTCGTTTGTCAAGGGTTTTTCTCATAAAAGATTTTAAGATTTGCATCTTTTTTTCGCAAATTTTGTTAAAAAATTTTTACAAAATTTTTCTTGACATCTCAAAAATTTATCGTATTTTTGCAATCCGATGATACTACAAAAAACGTTATCGGGTTCGCGTCACAACGACGTCAAAAAAGGAAGCAATTCCTCAACTTTTCATCATTTTCTATCAGCTGACGGTCAATTAAAACCGTCATTTTTTTTGCCCGAAAATCATATAATTAACAAATCAAAATATCAGCAACAATGTCAATCTCATTAAAAAACCGCAGCCTCATTTCAATCAGCGACTACACGCCTGAAGAAATTTGCCACGTTCTGGACATAGCCGAGGACTTTGAGAAGAACCCGCATCAGAACCTTCTGAACGGCCGCATCATCGCCTCGTTGTTCTTCGAGCCATCCACACGTACCCGTCTCAGCTTTGAAACCGCCATCCAGCTGCTCGGCGGCAACGTCATCGGATTCAGCAGCACAGCAGGAACCAGCGTACAGAAAGGCGAATCGCTCGCCGACACCATCACAATGGTAGCCTCCTACGCCGACCTCATCGTGATGCGTAACCCTATCGAAGGCTCAGCACGCTTTGCTTCTGAAGTGTCGAAAGTGCCGGTCATCAACGCTGGCGACGGCGCCAACCAGCACCCTACACAGTGCATGCTCGACCTCTACAGCATCCGCAAAACACAGGGAACACTGGAGAACCTCGAAATCACCTTGGTCGGCGACCTCAAATACGGCCGCACAGTGCACAGCCTCGTGGAAGCCATGTGCAACTTCAACGCCAAGTTCAACCTCGTCTCCCCTGTCGAGCTGAAACTCCCGAGCGTGGTGAAACAGCATATCAAAGATAAACATCTTGAATATCATCAATATACAGAACTCGAAGAGGCCATCCCGCACTCAGATATCATCTACATGACCCGTATCCAGCGCGAACGCTTCCCAGATCCTGAAGAATACGAAAAAGTGAAAAATTCATACGTTCTCCGCAACGCAATGCTTGAAAACTCGAAGCCTAACTGCCGCGTACTGCACCCGCTTCCACGCGTCAACGAAATCCATGTCGACGTCGACGCCAACCCGAAGGCTTACTACTTCCAACAGGCTCAAAACGGTGTTTACGCCCGCGAAGCTCTCATCGCCACAATCCTCGGATTAAAATAATTCAAAATTTAAAATTTAAAATTCAAATTGAGGATATTAAAAATGAATCTTTAAATTTTTAAATTTTAAATCTTAAATCTTTAAATAAAAAATTATGGAAAAGAGAAAAGAATTAGTTGTGTCAGCCATTGAAAATGGCACCGTTATCGATCATATCCCTGCAGACAAAGTGTTCCAGGTCGTTAAGATTTTGGGCCTCGAAAAAGTCAGCACCCCTGTGTATTTCGGCACTAACGTCGACAGCAAGAAATACGGAAAGAAAGGCTTCATCAAGGTCTCCGACAAGTATTTCGCACCTGAAGACTACAACAAAATCGGTTTGGTGGCTCCTACCGCTTCAATCATCGAGATTAAAGATTACGAAGTGATTAAGAAACAGACGGTTACGCTTCCAGACAGCATCGAACACATCGTGAAATGCTTCAACCCTAACTGCGTCACTAACAAAGAACACGACGTCCCGACCAAGTTCACCGTGATCAAAGACGCCGAAGGCAACATCAAACTTCATTGCCACTACTGCGAAAAGAACACGACACAGGATAAACTGGAGTTTATATAAACAAAAAGCCCGCCTGCGGCGGGCTTTTTTTATGCCTCCCCTGCGCTCCCCATCGTAAACGGAGCCGCCATATTGTCATTGATATCCTTAATCGGACCGAAATTCTGTTCGTATTTCTGCAAATTTTCAGCCAACGCTCTGTATAATCTCTTCGCGTTCTGAGGAGTCATGATGACTCTCGAGCGCACCTTCGCCTTCTGCATCGCCGGTGCAATCTGCGCAAAATCAATGACGAATTCTGTTGGTGAATGGCTGATGATAGCCAGATTTGAATAAACACCGTCTGCAACTGCCTCCGGAATGTCAATATTCAATTGTTTCTTGTTATTGTTTTCCATAATTCTATTTATTTAAAAAGCCATTAGCTACTAGCCAATAGCCATTAGGTAATTAATACTAATGGCTAATAGCTAACGGCTAATGGCTAAAGACTAATTACGCCTTTACCGGCCCAGCTTCAACCACTTCAGGCTGCAGGTCGTCTTTCGAACCGACAATCAAATCGTCGTATTCGCGCAAACCTGTACCTGCAGGAATCTTGTGACCAACGATGACGTTCTCCTTCATACCCTCGAGATAGTCGGTCTTCGCGCTGATAGCAGCCTGTGTCAAGACCTTCGTTGTCTCCTGGAATGAAGCAGCCGAGATGAAGCTGTCGGTCTGCAATGCAGCGCGGGTGATACCCTGAAGCACCTGGTGTGCCGTTGCCGGCTGTGCGTCACGAGCCTCAACAAGCTTCTTGTCGCGACGTTTCAATGATGAATTTTCATCACGCAGTCTTCTTGCCGAGATAATCTGTCCCACGAACAATGTATCTGAATCGCCCGGATCGGTAACAACGACTTTTCCGAAGATGTCGTCGTTGGTCTCCTGGAATGCGATCTTGCTGACGAGCTCGCCCTCAAGGTATCTTGTATCACCCGGATCGTCGATTTCAACCTTACGCATCATCTGACGAACGATGACCTCGAAGTGCTTACCGTTGATGGTAACACCTTGTGAACGATACACTTCCTGAACGTTGTTTACAATATATTCCTGAACCTTCATAGGGCCTTCGATAGCCAAAATGTTGGCAGGTGTGATAGCACCTTCCGACAATGGCTGACCGGCCTTCACATAGTCGTTTTCTGAAGCCAAAACCTCCTTCGTTGTCGGGATGAGATACTTCTTAACCTCGCCTGTCTTCGATGTGACAACCAAAACACGGTTACCACGGACAAGCTTCTTCTCGAATGAGACCTCACCGTCGATTTCTGAGATGATAGCCGGCTCTGAAGAGTTACGTGCCTCAAAGAGCTCTGTAACACGTGGAAGACCACCGGTGATATCGCCCAAACCTCCAGTAGCACGTGGCTTCTTGGTCAGGATGTCACCAGCCTTGATCTTATCGCCGTCTTCAACCATGACGTGTGCGCCAACTGGCAAGTCGTACGACTTGATAACCTCGCCGTTCTTGTCAACGATTGAAATAGATGGGTTCTTCGAGAACTTACGTCCTTCAATGATAACACGCTCGTTGTAACCTGTCTGCTCATCTGATTCGTTACGGAATGTGACGTTTTCAACGATGTTGTCGAAACGTGCCTTACCGTCGTGCTCAGAAATGATAAGTGAGTTATACTTATCCCATTCGCAGATGATATCGCCCTGGTTGACGTCGCTGCCTGCCGGGATGTACAACTTCGAACCGTAAGGGATGTTCTCTGTAACGAGAGCAACGCCTGTGTTGTGGTCCAAAATCTTCATCTCAGATGCACGGCTCACCACGACCTGATACTTGTTACCATCTTTATCTTTATAGTCAACAGCACGTAAGTCGTTGATAATCATCTTACCGCTGTAGTCTGCCTTAATCATTGAGTCTTCCGATGTGCTCGATGCAGTACCACCTTGGTGGAATGTACGCAAGGTCAACTGTGTACCAGGCTCACCGATTGACTGTGCCGCGATAACGCCGACGGCCTCACCTCTCTGAACCAGCTTGCCTGATGAAAGGTTACGTCCGTAGCAGTTGGCGCAAACGCCCTTCTTCGACTCGCAAGTCAACACGGAACGAATCTCAATAGTCTGGTCTTTCAATGGTGAATCGCAGATCTTCTTTGCAATATCCTCAGTGATTTCAGCGCCGCCATTGCAGAGCAACTCGCCTGTCTGAGGATGGAAGATGTCGTGCAAAGCCACACGACCCAAAATACGGTCGTACAATGACTCGACGATTTCCTTACCACGTTTCAAAGCTCCGATCGACAAGCCTCTCAAAGTGCCGCAGTCTTTCTCAGTGATGATGACATCGTGTGCCACGTCAACGAGACGACGGGTCAAGTAACCAGCGTCAGCGGTCTTCAAAGCGGTATCGGCCAAACCTTTACGAGCACCGTGAGTTGAGATGAAGTACTCCAACACTGACAAACCTTCCTTGAAGTTCGAAAGAATTGGGTTCTCGATGATCTCAGCACCACCGGCTGCTGTCGATTTCTGCGGTTTCGCCATCAAACCTCTCATACCGCAAAGCTGACGAATCTGCTCCTTACTACCACGAGCTCCTGAATCCAGCATCATGTAAACTGGGTTGAATCCCTGGTCGTCCTGAGGCAACAGCTTCATAACTTCGTCGGTCAACTTGGTGACGACGTGACCCCAAATATCGATAATCTTGTTGTAACGTTCGTTGCCTGTGATGAAACCCATGTTGTATTCTTCACGGATGGCGTTCACTTCCTCATTAGCCTGACGGATCAACTCTTCCTTAACTGAAGGAATCAAAACGTTGCCGAGGTTGAACGACAAACCGCCTTTGTAAGCCATGTAGTAACCCATGTTCTTGATATCGTCCAAGAACTTGGTTGTAACAGCTGTACCAAGCAGTTTCACCATATCACCGATGATGTCACGCAAAGCCTTCTTGTTCAACAGTTTATTGATGTAGCCAAATCCTGCAGGAACAACCTGGTTGAACTTGACACGACCCACTGTTGTCTCCACCATTTCCTCAACGATTGAGCCGTCTTCCTTACGAACCGGCACCTTCACGTAGATGATGGCGTGCATATCGACTTTCTTCTCGTTGTAGGCTATGATAACCTCTTCTGCCGAATAGAATTTCTTGCCTTCACCTTTGACGATATGGTCTGGAGTGCTCTTACGTGGTTTTGTGATATAATACAGACCCAAAACCATGTCTTGCGAAGGTACCGTGATAGGAGCTCCGTTGGCAGGGTTAAGGATGTTGTGTGATGCGAGCATCAAAATCTGGGCTTCCAAAATTGCCGCGTTGCCAAGTGGCAAGTGCACAGCCATCTGGTCACCATCGAAGTCAGCGTTGAAAGCTGTACATACCAATGGGTGCAGACGGATTGCCTTACCTTCAACCAACTTAGGCTGGAAGGCCTGGATACCGAGACGGTGCAATGTAGGAGCACGGTTCAACAGAATCGGGTGTCCTTTCAAAATGTTCTCGAGGATATCCCACACGACCGGGTCTTTACGGTCGACAATCTTCTTTGCCGACTTCACTGTCTTCACAATACCGCGTTCAATCATCTTACGGATGACGAATGGTTTGTAAAGCTCAGCTGCCATATCCTTTGGAAGACCGCATTCGTTCATGTTCAAATCCGGACCGACCACGATAACCGAACGGCCAGAGTAGTCAACACGTTTACCGAGCAAGTTCTGACGGAAACGTCCTTGCTTACCTTTCAAGCTGTCGCTCAATGACTTAAGCGGACGGTTAGAGTCAGTCTTCACGGCGCTTGACTTACGTGAGTTGTCGAGCAATGAGTCAACAGCTTCCTGAAGCATACGTTTCTCATTACGCATAATCACGTCTGGAGCCTTGATTTCGATGAGTCTCTTAAGACGGTTGTTACGGATGATGACACGACGATAGAGGTCGTTCAAGTCTGATGTTGCGAAACGTCCGCCATCGAGCGGGACCAATGGTCTCAACTCAGGTGGTGTCACAGGGATGACCTTCAAAATCATCCACTCTGGACGGTTCTCGACGTGCTTGTTGGCCTCGCGGAATGCCTCAAACACCTGCAAACGCTTCAAAGCATCGGCTTTACGCTGCTGTGATGTCTCTTTATGTGCCTTATCGCGAAGTTCGCCTGCTTCTTTCTCGAGATCGATCTGAACCAACAAATCGTAGATAGCTTCCGCACCCATCTTGGCGATGAACTTGTTAGGGTCTTCTGCCGGAAGATGCTGATTTTCAATAGGAAGCTTCTCTAAGATGTCGAGATATTCCTCTTCTGAAAGGAGGTCGAGTTTGTTTATGCCTTGTTCGGCCATGATACCCGGCTGAACCACGACGTATCTTTCATAATAGATGATGCTGTCGAGTTTCTTGGTCGGAATACCAAGCAAAGCTCCAATTTTGTTAGGAAGCGAGCGGAAATACCAGATATGTGCTACCGGCACAACCAACTGGATGTGACCAGTACGCTCACGTCTGACTTTTTTCTCTGTAACTTCCACGCCGCAACGGTCGCAAACGATGTTCTTGTAACGGATGCGTTTGTACTTACCGCAGTGGCACTCCCAGTCTTTCACAGGTCCAAAGATTCTTTCGCAGAATAAACCATCGCGCTCAGGTTTGTAGGTGCGGTAGTTTATTGTCTCCGGCTTTAACACCTCACCGTATGAACGGTCGGAAATGCTTTCCGGTGATGCCAAGCTGATGGTAATCTTTGAAAAGTTGCTGTTTAATGTGTTATTCTTATTTAAAGCCATAGATTTACAAAATATTAAGAGCTTTTTTATTCAAACGTAATTTCAAGTCCGAGTCCGCGCAATTCGTGAACCAAAACATTGAATGACTCTGGAATACCTGGTGTTGGCATGTTCTCGCCCTTGACGATAGCCTCGTAAGCCTTTGCACGGCCGACGACATCGTCTGACTTCACTGTCAAGATTTCCTGAAGGACGTTAGATGCACCGAATGCTTCGAGTGCCCAAACCTCCATTTCACCGAAACGCTGACCACCGAACTGTGCTTTACCACCAAGAGGCTGCTGTGTAATCAACGAGTATGGTCCTATTGAACGTGCGTGCATCTTGTCGTCGACCATGTGGTGCAGCTTCAGCATGTAGATGTAACCCACTGTAGCCTGCTGATCGAACGGCTCACCTGTCTCGCCGTCATAAAGCTGAACTCTACCATTTTCTGGCAAACCAGCCTTCTTCATATATTCATTGATCTCTTCCAATGTGGCACCATCAAAGATAGGTGTAGCGAACTTCAGTCCAAGCTCGTGACCTGCCCAACCGAGCACTGTCTCGTAAATCTGACCCAAGTTCATACGTGAAGGCACGCCCAACGGGTTCAACACGATATCGACTGGTGTACCATCCTCAAGGAACGGCATGTCTTCTTCGCGAACGATTCTTGAAACGATACCTTTGTTACCGTGACGACC
>JAFYIE010000080.1 GCA_017538795.1 Bacteroidales bacterium
AATCCCTATTCTGTCCCAAAACGTTGGAGCAATTACAAACTGACTTTCATCGCGAAGTTGCTCAACACTACGGGCTTGAACGCGGTGAACATCACTCTAAAAAATATTTACCCTTACAGCAATTCAAGGCTCAACAAGCAAAAAACAAAGCTCAACTTTTCGCTGATGATCTAAACCTCGCTGACATCAGTCACCAAAAAATTAAGGAAGCAGACCAAGCCGCTCATTTTCCTACTAAAGGCTTTATTTTCACCTCTGAGGACAGAGACAACATTGAATTACCCATACAGCACTATCTCTACATGAAGTCAACCAGCGAAGAAAGCACCAAAATGGCAACTACTATCCATCTTCTTCAAGACGACAATCAGCGGTTGAAACATGAGGCATATCAAGCTCGTTCTGATTCTTCCTTTCTTCGCCGTAAACTCAACAAACTTGAAAAAGATACCGCTCTTTATACTGCTATTCCTAAAGCTTGGCGAAAAGACATTGACCGCAAAATCGAAAAGCTTCAGCCTACTTTTTCCGCTTATTGCCGTGACCTTCATCGCGCTACCGTTCGAGTTTTTCTCGCCTTTCATGGCGACTTCAAACGCACTAAAACCATTTTAAAAAATCTCATCCTCAGCACAGACGTTAATGACGTTGACCAATATATTCGCGACGTTATCCATTCCGCTATTCAGCAACACAACAAAAATATTCATCCGAATATTCCGCAATCGTCTTGGAAACCCTCTAAGCCTTCTGAAACCGACTACTCAAAGCCCGATGAAACTGGCATTGTGTCCTTGCAACTTTCCCGCGTCCCTGACATCAACTGGGACATGATTAACTGGGATTTGCTTTCCTCCCTTGAAAAAGAAGAAATCCGAGAAAAAATAGCTATTGCTCGTTGGCTTTAACTTCTACGTCTTCTTTTCCTATTCAACACAGATAAATATTTGAACTCCTTCATACTTTATGCTACAATGGAAAAAATTTTTAGAAGGAGATTCTATAACGCAATAAAGGCTCCACAACGTTTCTCAGGCGTTGCAGAGCTCTTCAAGTGAATGTCAACTTCATTTGAAAACCCGTAGGCTTCATTGCCACTGACAAGTTACATCAGCTTGTTCCATTATACGCTAGCTTTGTAGCTTTTTCAAATAGTTATCGGAAATTGAAGACGACACTCACGAGAAATTGTGTTTGTCGTCTTTTACTTTTTTGGAGGTTGATTTTTATGAATGAAACTTTTATGCACGGCGGTAATAGCGCGATCGCCATTGATTCGCCGAAAGAACCAATAATGAGCGGCGGCACCAGTGCCCTCGTTGGCAACACCACAAAAAAACAAAATGACAGCACCTTCTATTTTGAAGCAAAACCGAAGGTTCGAGGCGAGAAAAAGACAAAACAACAGCACCTTAGAATTGCTGAGGCGGAAAAATTCTTCAATCTGCTTTTCGGCGCGGTCAAAGAACGCAAATTCGGCTACCTCTGGACGAAACAAGGCGATGTGCGCTTGACTTTTCCCTTCGACGTCTCTAATCCCGTCGAGCGCACGGCTATGGCTATTAAAGCTATCGAACTTAACGACGCCGGCGCAGATGTCTACTACGGTATTAATCTTATGGACAATCCGCCTGCTACCAATGAGCGGGTCACTGCCGACCACGTAACTTTGCAAACTGCTACTGTTACTGACATTGACATTGAAGGTGGTAAACACATCAGTGACGACAAAAAGAAATACCCGCCGACTTTCGACATTGCTAAATCTTTTGTTCCTTTTAAGACTTCTATCTCTGTCAATAGCGGCTACGGTCTTCACGATTTGTGCATTTACTCCACGCCGATAACTATCACTGCCGACAATCGCCAGCTTGCTGTGGAACGTAATAAAAAGTTTATTGAGGTCATTCGCAGCTGTGCCGGAATTTACAGCAAAGCGGTTGACAGCGTAGGAGATTTGCCCCGCGTCTTGCGCGTACCTGGCACGAGGAACTATAAGCTTGGTGTATCCCCAAACGCTCCTATCTGTCACATTGTTGAAGCAACCGACGTTCGTTTCTTTCCTATCGACCTTGACAACCGCTTGAACGCTCTCACTCAAACCCAAACACAAAAAACGCAAGCAACCACTACTTCCTCAACGAATTCCACGCCCAAATCTAATGAAACCTTCATCGACGACAGAGATTTTAATATTTTCCGCACTCGTCGTATGCTCGATTTTATCTCTCCTTCAAGTTTAACCTATGATGACTGGCTCGCCGTCGGCATGGCTTTGAAAAATAGCGGCTGTGATTGCTCTGATTGGGAACAGTGGAGCCGCGCTGATGATCGCTTCAAAGACGGCGAATGTGAATCCAAATGGAACGGCTTTAACCGTGACGGCTACGACATCGGTACTCTTTTTATGTTCGCTCAACAAGGCGGTTACGACGCTAAAGATATTTATCGTGAGTGGTACGAACTCCATCCTTCCTTGCGTCCGTCCGCTAAACGCAATATGGACGAGGATACCAAACGCGAACTCGACAACGCCGTTATTCTTCTTAACACCTTAGACGCGGAAAAATTCTCTGCCGATGACGCCTACTCTCCCGAAAGTCTTCACGCCGCCGCTTTAGCTACCGCTTTCGGCTTTCCCGCTCTTGCCAAGAAATTTTTCGACACCATTAAAGACGCTCAAAAACGTGCCAAAATTCGCATTGCTGATTCTAAAAGTGAACTGACCGCTAAACTTTCGGCGGAGGAAAAGAAATCCTTGAACGAGATTGTAAACATCGGCATCACTGAAATTCGTCGCTACGTCGACCGCGAAACCAGTTCTATTGAAAAAGCTCATGCCACTTTTCTCAAGGACGAGGAACGTAAACGTCTTCGCGCTAAATTCGAAAAAGAACGCGCTGAAAAAGAAGCTCGCGCTATTGAAACAACTGCTAGGCTTGATGAGTTACGTGTTATGCCCGCCTCTCCGGAACGTGACGCAGAAATGATTGAACTTATTCGTGATGCTTGCGATTGGCATTGTAACAGACAAGGCTTTAAGGAATCCGTCAAAGCCACCGCTGCTAACGTCAATAAAATTTTCACCTACGACCCTAATTTGGACGGGCTTATCGGATACGATGAATTTCAGCAAGCCGACGTTTTCTTGAAAGCTCCGACATGGAGTAACACCAAAAAGGGCGACGAATGGACTGACCGCGACGACGCGCAACTTCAAATGTACCTTCGCACTACTTACACAGAATTTGCCAATGAAAAATTGACCTTCAATGCTGTAACCGTTTTCAGCGACGCTCATCGTTTTCACGTTGTCAAAGACTTTTTACGCAATCTGCCTAAATGGGACGGTAAACACAGAGCAAAAAAACTGTTCGTTAAATTTCTCGGCGCAGACGACATTCCCTACGTTCACGAAGTCACCATGAATATCTTGACCGCTGCCATTGCCCGTATCTTTCATCCAGGTTGCGATTATCAGCTTGCTCCCATTCTGCTTGGCGAACAGGGTATTGGTAAAAGCCATTGCCTTAGCAGACTCGGCGGCGCGTGGTATGGCAGTCTCGTCGATGACGTTGGCGATCCTCACGCTATCGACGCCATTCAAAAATTGTGGTTTGTAGAGATTAAAGAAATGGCGGCTATGAAAAAAGACGTTGACGCTAATAAACGCTTTATCGACTCGGCTAAAGATACACGGCGGCAAGCCTACGCCAGACGTGCCACCACTATTCCTCGTCATTGCGTCTTCCTTATCACCACCAATAACAAAATGTGCCTTACCGATATGACCGGCAATCGTCGCTATCCCATTATCGTCTGCCACAACAAGGCGCGCCATTTTGTTGAAGGTTTGACTGATGATTATATTAAACAAGTTTGGGCTGAAGTATTCGCCCATTACAATGAACTCTTCAAAAACGGCTTCGACGAGAAAAAACTTGCTCTTAGTCGCGACGCCCAAATCCTTTCCGATGAAATTGCTGAGGATTATCTTCGCGATGACGGTATGGAAAGCGAAATTCGCGCCTACCTTGATATAAAAATTTTACCTCTCGTTCTCTGGTATCTCCTTACCCGTGAAGAACGCCGCGACTTCATAAAAAACGGTCGCCTTGTCATGCTTGACGCTCTTACAGAATTCAATCACAGGCGACGTGCCAGAGGCGGCAAAGACTCTATCGTTCAACGTGATGTTGACTTAATCTCTTCCTGCTTGACTAAGACACAGCAAAAGCATTGGCTTCGCGTTGAGCACAAGACCATTCAAGGCAACGACGTTGACGAATACATTCTTTACGGCTCCGAACTTCGTCAACATATCTGCGCCGTTGAAATTTACAACGAGTGCTTCGGCAACGACAGGCGCAAGTCTCCTACTCGCATCAACGAAATTCTGAATCGCATTGACGGCTGGAGCTTAGGCGCACGGATTGCACGCGCTGACCCTGCTTATTGCGACCAGAAAAAAGTTTTCTACCGCGACGACGACTAAAAAAATTTTTGTGGACGCACTTGCTTTCCACACTTTCCACATTTCCACAAAAAAGTTGGCGTCCTGACGCCATTTGTTACAACCTGTGGAAATTGTGGAAACGTTTTTCATGGTAGAGAAATTGGGGAAACGAAAAAAAAAAAAACACCAGAAAACATGTTATGTATCTATATGGAAATTGTTATATATATCAAAACGGTATGGTTTTATAACACGTTTTCGACCCTTTTTTTTTTTTTGAGAATGCCATTCTAAATTAAGGGAAAATGCTTTCCACACTTTCCACAAAAACTTTTTTTGGCTCAAGAATGGCGTTCTGACGCCATTCTTTTGTGTGGAAAAGTGTGGACGTGTGGAAAAGCTTTCCACAAAAATTTGTGGACGCATTTAAGCAGGCGATAGAGCATTGAATGCTATTGAAGGATTTAGTTGAGTCTCTGCGAAATTAGTTGTGTCAGTTGCTTTGAAGTTTTTTGGGGTTGATGTTTTTGAAGATTAACAATAGGAGATACACTGGCAATAAGTACAAACTCATGTCGTGGATAAAAGGACTGATATTGGAGCATTGTCCAGAGCACAAAATTTTTTTCGATGTTTTTGGAGGAACAGGTGTAGTTACGGCTGAAATGCTCGACGAGGTGCAAAGTGCGATTGTAAATGATTTTTTGTACTCGAATGAGGTTTGCTACAAAGCTTTTTTCGGTCGTGACAGATATGACTTTCAAAAGTTGCGGCTATTTGCGGATGCAGTTGCTATTACTGACAGGAAGACTTTGAACGATAATTACGTTTCCGTGAACTATGGTGGCAAGTACTTTGATTATGAAGACGCTAAACTGATTGGTTTCGTTCGTGAAAAAATTCAGCGTGCTTACGAGGCTGGAGAATTGAATGAGCGCGAGTTCGATATTTTGTTGGCATCGCTCTTTTATTCTTTCGACAGGTGTGCGAATACGGTTGGTCATTACGACGCCTATGTGAAAGGAGCTTGTCAATCCAGTTTTGTTTTCGAGTTGATTGAGCCAATTGTTAGCGAGACGGAGATAAGCATTTATAGGGAAGACGCGAATAAGTTGGCTCGCCTTATCTGTGCCGATATTGCGTTTGTTGATCCACCGTACAACAGTCGGCAGTATTCGCGCTTTTATCATGTTCCGGAGACGATAGTTAAATGGGACAAGCCACCATTGAGCGGTAAAGCGATGAAGCCGCTGTTGGAAAATATGTCCGAGTATAGTAAAGTCAATGCTCCGATTGTGTTTAACGACTTGATTCAGAGTTTGAGAGTGCGGTATATTGTAGTTACTTACAACAACACCTACGATTCCAAAAGTTCCTCGTCGCGAAATAAAATAACTCTTGAGCAGATAAGGAAAATTCTCGACTCAAGAGGAAAGACACAAATATTTGAAAAAAGCCATAGCAGGTTCAATGCTGGTAAGACCGACGAGGCTAAGCACAAAGAAATTCTCTTTATTACAAAGGTTGAGGATTGATGTATGAAAAGAATAATTCGCTCGCCCTTCTTCTACGTCGGAGACAAATACAGACTCATGCCACAACTCCAGCAGTTATTCCCTCGCAATGTTTCAACGTACGTTGAGCCGTTTGCGGGTGGCGGCAGTTCTTTCATTAACACTCCTGCGGAAAGGTACGTTGTCAATGACATCAATTTTTACGTCGTGGAGTTGCACAAGGCGTTGTCTTCTTACGTGGGGCGTTCGGAGGAACTTTTTCAGCGGCTCTACGACTTGATAGACCGATACGGCTTGTCGTGCTCGTTCAAAAAGTCCTATGTGCCTAGTGAGCTGAAGAGGAAGTACGTCAAGACTTATTACGCCCATTACAACAAAGAAGCTTACTTGCAACTTCGCGCAGATTTCAACGAGGGGCATGACTTGCTAATTTTGTATCTGCTTTTAATATACGGCTTTAACCACATGATCCGCTTCAATAGCTCTGGGCAATTCAATTTGCCTGTTGGTAACGTTGATTTCAACAAAAATGTTTACGACGCTATACGCAACTATCTGAACTTCATGGAACGGAATGAAGTGGTCTTCTACAATCTGGACTTTGCCCAGTTTATCGACCAGATAAGTCTTGACGAGGATTCCTACGTTTATTTCGACCAGCCCTATTTGATAAGCGATTCGGAGTACAACAAGAACTGGGACGAGTCGGAGGAGCGGCGTCTGTGTAAGTGCTTGGATGAACTCGATAGAAAAGGTATTCGGTTTGGAGTAACGAATTTAGTTTCGCATAAAGGCGTGAGCAATGAAATTTTTCTTTCATGGGCTGGAAAATATTTTATCTACGACATAAGTAGCAACTACATTAGTTTCAACGACAACACAATCAAAAAAGATTCGAGGGAGGTCTTCGTGACAAATTATGGCAACGCCCAAAGCAAAACCGCTGTCTTTCTCGACTACCCTAAGAAATCCAGAAAGAATCCCGAACTTTATCAGATGTGTCTTACCCTTTGAAGGAATGCGCTTAACTTCTGATGTTATTCACAGGGTGGTTAAGAATTTAATCCGAGAAAAAGAATATACGCCGCTGTTCGTGCAGAGGACGTCGGAATTGCGAGCTATTTGGGATAGTCTTGATGACAGTTTCACCGATGAGCAGTTGGAACTGATTATTACCGAGTCGCCGCAAAAGCACAAGGAGAAGGGCTTTGATTACGGTTGGGATTCTCGTTTCGACACGTGGTATAAAATGCTTAAGGAGTTCGGCTTTGTAAAGTACGCAATGAACGAGCTGATTCAGATTACTTCGACAGGGCACATGATAGTTGATGCGTATTTGGAAAAGCCGCGCAACGAGAGAAAGCTTCAGACGGTGTTCCTGAATGCGCTGATGAAGTACCAGACGAACAATCCGTTGCGCAAGACCTTGAACGACAATGCGCCGCTTTCGTTGCTGTTGCGGGTGATAAAATATTTCCACGAGGATACCGCCGAGAACAATGTCGGCTTGTATCGCGGCGAGTTGCCTATTTTAATTTGCTGACAAGACAACGACGCGCAGTCAGTCTATCGTTACATAAAAAATCTCCGAAAGTTGAAGGGGTTCAACTATTCGGAGGAATTCATTTACGAGCGATGTCTCTCCATTCTCAAGAGCAACAACAGAAATTATCTTAAAATGGAAAAGATTTGTCGCGAGGCAGTAGATGAGTACATTCGTAAAATGCGAATGACAGGACTGCTGACACTACGCGGAAATGGCAGATTTCTCGATATAAACAGCTTTGAGAAAAACTCGGTGGAATACATAATCGAGCACTACTCGATTTATCCGAAGTTTGAGAGTGAAGATGCTTACATAAATTACATGGGGACGATTGATAGCGAGATTGTTCAGCTCGAAGATAAATCGGAGCTGGATTTTTCAGATGTCAGGAAGAGAACACTGTATCGTTACGCCAGAGAGATGACAAAAGAATCTGTCCGAAAAGAATTGCTGACGGTGTGTGCTCGGCGTGAAAGTACAGATAAAATTTTGAGATATATTAATGCTCCGACACGCTTAGAATTTTTGGCGAGTATAGCTCTCGTTCAAAACTTCGAAGGGTTAGACGTTAATCCTAACTACTCGGTCGATGACGAAGGCTTGCCGACTTTCACAGCTTCCGGCGGTTATGCAGATATTGAATGTTACGATTCAGAATGTGACAGCTATTTTGAAGTGACGCTGATGTGCGGTAGGTCAGACCAAGTCAACAATGAAATCATTCCAATTAGCCGACACTTGAGGGAGGCAAAGAAAAAAAGGCGTGAAGAATCTTTCTCGGTATTCGTCGCGCCTACAATTCATCCCGACGCTATTGAAGCGGCAGAGTGGCAAAAGAAAAAATATGCAGTCGATATTATTACTCTCAATGTCGACGAGTTCATAGAAAAAATAGATGTTGCCGATAAAGTCTCACAGCTACTCTCTAGGAATTAGAAAGTTTAAGGTTACTGGTAACGATATAGTTATGTGAATCTCTATAATAGTTACGGAAGAAACGCAGAGTCTCTATGAATGGATTAGAATCATTGTCAGATGGGACAACAAATTTTGAAAAAGTGCTGTAACACCATATTTGCCAGATGTCGTACCAATTATACGTCAAATATGCTTGTGGATGCATTGCACATTCTCCACAAGTGTAAGAATTATGTTGCCTGTATTCGTCGTATAACTCTCTGTTGGATTTTGACTCAAAAGACCAACTAAATTTTAATGCTTCATATTTCTGTTTGATGTATGAGAACCCTCGTAAATCTTCGCTGATATATATAAGATAGTCTCCGTTGTCAAATAAATTTTTAGTTTTGTCGCCTAGTACACGAATGGTTTCATTGTAAAAGTTGGAAAAATTTCTCAGAAAGGTTTCTATGTTGTCTTTAGCGAGGGAAATGACATCGTCATGGAGTTGGTATCTTACTCCATGATTTATATGTACTGCTGTACGTTTCAAAGCTCTTTGCCAAAATCTATGACAGTAATCGAAAGCACCGCGTGATAGTAGTTCCTCTACGCAACTTTTCAATAAATTGAAATTTTGATGATTCCATTGCTCGCCAGCTAATATTTGCTCTAATTCACATAGTGAAACCTCATCTTTAGGATACCCTAAAATAATCTCTTGTCCGTTCGGAATGTCATTTTGTATTTTTTCAGCAAAGTGCGAATCAAGTACGTCGAAAATTATATCCTTTATGACCATATCTGGCATTATGCACAAAAAGTAGTTTTTCTCCTTAAACAACAAGTCTATCCACTTCATCAGTTCAAGGTTTATTATTTCACTAGCCGAGTGCCCGCAATATTGCATTTCTACAAAATTAACTTCTCTAGCATTGTTAAAATTTTTTACGAATAAATCACTTTGTCCATTTGGAACTCTATAAACTCCCAATGATTTAAATTGACTCTCCGAATCTACAAAATAGGATATGCCCAATTTCCAAGTATCGGGAAAAAAGATTTTCTTTACAAAAGCCAATTCATTATCTAGGGCATTGTTCAGTCTTTCAAAAGCAATTTGAAATTCTTCTGGTATTGGATCATCCGCTGGATGTATTTTAGAACGTTTCTCATCAAATATTTTTTTCAATTTAAGACTCCACTTTCTTACATCTGAAATTTTATCCTCATCATTGAAATATATAGTAATGTCATTTGTTTTGAATGACTCTAATTCTTTACAGTATTTGTTCGACAGGTACTTCCAAAATATTGTACTTGTTTTTATGTCAACCATTATCAACAATACTGGATTAAGTGTTGGCTGAAGGAGTGCCACATTAAAAGCTTTCGTATCACAACAATATTTGTAAGAGTCAGCCTTGTGCAAACGTTTGTTATGATTAATGTAATCTTCTGGCAAAGACTTAACCTGTACGACGAAAGTAGCTACAGGAATTTTACGATTACCACATTCTTCACATACCTCAATACTACCATCGGTATTGGGAATGGTATTGCTAGAATCCATATGCGGCATAATACAATGAGATTCCAATAATTTTGCTGAAACGATATGAACAGCTTCATTGTCTTTAAAAGCATTATCGTCGTAACCACCAATGTTAGGAATATTTTTTCTTCGTAGCATTGTAAGGCAATCACCTTCACTATCTTTAACTGTCGCACACTGTACATTGTACTCTCGTTGTTCCAACACTTTTATCATTTCTTAAGCCATTGTATCATATATCTTTGAAATTGAATACCCATTTACGCCCCTTATATGGGCATATTTTTTGCTTCGCAGAGCCCGTACCTTACGCAGTAAGGTATAACGGGATATACCTGTCCTACAGATGAAGCTGAATCAAGGACGATTTTCGTTAAGAAGTTGTTGTACACGCTCTGGAGTAAGGGAAGTGAAATCCATAATGTCCTCGAACGATTTGCCTTTTTTGATCCAACTGATTACGCGCTGCTCTTCCTCTTGAACATATTTTTCACGTTCTTCAGTAACCGCCTGAGTGACAGCTTGTTTGACGGCATAGTTGATTTGAGCAACACGGTCACGCTGATTCTTTTCCCGCAATTCATATCTGCGTCGGTTTATCTCATCTTGCGTAAAAATCGTCTCAGCCTTAAAAGCTTTTTGAATGGCAGGTTCCAACATCGCTATCTCCTCCAATTCTGCCACCGTTGTTTTCTTGGAGAAATAAGAAAGCCAACGTTCCAGCCGATTCGTTTCCTTTACCGTCTTCAAATTCCATTTCGGCAACTCTAAAAAATGTAGCTCACAATCCGAAGTCAGTTGGTTTCCAGTTTTGAGGTCGTAAACGCCGAAACAGCTGTGATAGCTCGGATATTTTTTCCGGTCAAAAAGATTGAAGTCCAAAATATTGATTGTAACGGTTCGTTTCAGCTCCGTGTACTCTTCGCCGCTCTTTAACTCGTTGTAAAGTCGTGACCAATAGTAAAGAGAACGTCTTCCCATATATTCTTGCTTAGCTACTTGTATTTCAAGATTGATAACAGTGCCGTCAGGAGAACGCCCTAACAAATCTAATCGCGATTCTTTCCCGTCGTCTTCTTCAGCGTCCAAATTTCTGTCGATGAATTCAATATCGGTAATCAACGCCGTTCCTTGAAACTCAAACACAGAATTTATCAGCGAAAGAGTGATGTCGCTGTTCTGCGCAAAAATATTTTTGAATAAGGCGTCATTCATTCGGTTCAGATTCAAAATCGTCATCTGCTCTCACACTCCCAAACTAATTCTTCCCAATAATTTTATACGAACTCTGTCACTCTCGCAACAATTTAGCCAGTGCAGATAGAAATTATGACCTTCTGCCCTCCTCGAAAAAAGCAAAAACATAAGATTTTGAACGCCCCATTTTGTGCCATACTTCCTTCATCATTCTGAAGGAGGTTTTTTTATGAGTTTCCAACAGCTCATCGCTGGCAAAGTTAAACTCAATGGACTTGCCGGCATTCAACATCATTTGCTTGACCGTGAACGAGTTAAAACTAACCCCAATATTGACTTGACTCGCTCTTACCTTAACCATTCTATTGAAGACTTATCACCGGAACATCTAGTCCACCGCGTTAATCAACGCATCAAACAACTGCACTTGAAAAAGCATCCGCGTTCTGATGCTGTCGGTATCGAGGACATCATCGTTTCTGCTTCCGTAGACTTCATGCTTAAACTCGACTCCGAAACACGTGAACAATATTTCTCCGACGCTCTTCATTTCTTCCAAAACCGCTACGGCAAGCAAAACGTTATGTATTGCCAATGTCATCTCGACGAATCCAATCCCCATATTCATATCGGCGTTGTTCCTATCACTCCCGACGGACGGCTTTCCGCTAAATCCCTATTCTGTCCCAAAACGTTGGAGCAATTACAAACTGACTTTCATCGCGAAGTTGCTCAACACTACGGGCTTGAACGCGGTGAACATCACTCTAAAAAATATTTACCCTTACAGCAATTCAAGGCTCAACAAGCAA
>JAFYIE010000081.1 GCA_017538795.1 Bacteroidales bacterium
ACAATACACGATTTACACAGTGAATCCAAAAAAACTTTTGCTAGGAAAAAATCTGAAAGAAGCCCCAGAATCTCGAAAAACTGTGTAAAGAAATTGTGTAGTGGAATTTCTCGGCTTGAAAATTAAACGGTCGAGAATAGCTTTTCTGTTGCTGTTGGAGTGTAGTCGGACGCGTCGCTATTACTGTCAAGGTCAAGCGACTACGTCGTCGGCTACGCCGAACCTTGACAGCGCGACTTGCCGACTGCTTTAAAACCAACAACAGAAAAATCTAAAGCAAAAAAAATGTTGCACATGCTTTTTTCTTTTTTCAAAGCCAACGGCAGTTTAAGGAGCACACCTGCGACTAGCAAATTTTTAGACTACGGAACGAATCAACGTTTCACGAAAGTGAAATGTGTAAGTGAACATCTCGCCGAAGATTAATTATTCCACTCAACTAGCCGAGCAACAAAAAATCCCGACCGTCTTTTTTCGTCGGGAACTAATTCCAGATATGCCTCTATAACCGCCGTATTTGCCCTCTAGCACATTTTCAGAGCTTCTCACGTACTTTTAATCAAACGCCTCAAATCGAACGTCAGTAGCTCAATCAGCGTCAAGTTCTACAGCGCATATTACCTTCGCCGATGAAAAGAAAAAAACCTCGACGCTTCGTCAAGAATTCTGGTCGACGTCATTCACAAATCCCACCGCAATTTGAGCTATCTCATTGGTTAATGCCATATTCGTCCATATTCATATCGCTTAATTTCTTTCCGTACTTTTCGCATGCAATCATCATCGCCTTAACTCTGTTTATCTGCTCGCCTTTGTAAATGTAAACATTATCTGCGTACTGCCTTATACAAACATCAATTCCGCATCTTTGCCAAGCACGTGCAACTTCATTGTCTATTTCGCTACTGAAAAATGTTTTGAACTTACCGTAACAATCACACAGGTCAGCACCGCCTAAATCATTCAAAAATTTGCTGTCACGAGACGTTACTATGTAACCGCCACCTGAAACCTCGTCAAGTTGTTCCATACCCATAATCTCTGTTGAAAAATTTTCCGTCATCATTTCTATTAACCTCCAAATTTTTTGCTAGACAAACTTCTTATTAATAGTATGAATAATAGGAAGAATACTTATGAAGTGAAAGGTCAGTCAATTTCACACCCTTTTTTTGGCAAGCAATTTTCATTGCTTCATCACGAAAAATGCGCTTACCGTTGTAATAATACTCGTTTATAGACCTATAATTTCCAATGAATGAGATACCAACTTTGCTCCAACCTGTAGCCGCTGTTGTTCTCGCTGGTCCGCTACAGAAAAAAGCTACGAATTCGCTATGACTTATGTCAACAAGCCCTATATCTTTTAAAAACTCAGTGTCTTTGCAAGTTTCGTCATAATGTCCGCCTGAAACTTCGTCAAGTTGTTCCATATCCATAATTTCCGCTGAAAAGTTTTCCGTCATCATCTTCATCAACCTCCAAATTTTTACCAATCCCAATCTGAACGATTTAATTTTTTTCCAAGGTGACTTTGTGCATATTCGTAGGCTTCTTCTTGAGTAATTTGTTTCCATTCGCCGTTTATCTTCGCTGAGTAATAATTAGCACTAGTGCACTTCGCCTTGAATACAATTCCTGCAGCCAACCAAGCTCTGTATATTTCTCCGCCATTATTAAACAGTGACTTAAACGCACCGTACCTATCACTCTGGTAAAAATTACCACGTAACAATACGTTCAAAAACTTGCTATCACGAGATGTCTCAAAAATTGAACCGCCTGATACGCAATCCAATTCCTCGAAGTTCATAAGTTGCTCTTCGCTCTTTTCATTGGTCATTTTGATTGCCACCTTTCATTTTCTTTCTGCAACTTATACGTTCGACGAACTGATTTGTTACAAAAAAAAATTTGTCACCGACATTGCCGAATCGGAGCAGGACATATCACTGTCTCTTTACCTGTCCGAGCGTCTATCAAGACTGTCTCACCAAATTGTTTGCCGGAATCCTTAAACTCTTCGACTATTTCTTCAGACGTAGCCTGTTGTCGATGCGCCATCAGTTCTCTCAATTCTTCATGTTTCTCCATTACAGGCTGAACGATTTTCTTTGTCTCCAGATTGTACAGCTCATAATTATCGCCACACCTGTCGGCTATACGACGCATGTTGGCTTGCATACCACGATACATCATGTACTGCTCAAACTCGCGGGTTCCATCAAATACACCTTTATTCATGCCCAAGTCATAATCTTCTTCGTGAAGAACAAGAAAGAAAGGAAAACGTCTATAGCTCTGTCGCTTATCCTCTGCTTTGTGAATCCGTCCGTTTCGCTTATATTCGGCTGCCAACTCGTCAAGAAACTCTTTCCACGTCTGAACGCTATTCACGATGTTAATCTCGTTATTGAGCCGAATAGAGCCATACTTGATGTTCTGCTGGATGTCCGCCGGGTGTGGATCAAACACGTTGAATACATTTTCCCGACCTTCAAGCTTAGTAAGCAAAGTCGACGCCCGGCAATCGTTCCATATCAACACTGGCTGTCCGTCGTAACCTTCAAAACTCGTGCGATCTGCTCCCACCTCGAAAAATATTTCGTCGTCTTTAAGTAAGCCTTTACGGTCGAATAACGCACGAGCAAGCGCTCGACTTATCAAACCTTTGCCTATTCCGCCCGAACCTTCCACGTAATAGTTGATTCGGCGTTTCGGCATTGCCGCTATCTTTGAGATGTAACGGATTCGGCAATTCTCCAAGTAACGAAAATCTTGTTGGTACTCGTACGGATACTTATCGATGACCTGCCGCAACGTCATGCCTTTCAACAACACTTCGCAACGGAGCCACTCCTTCGTATTAACACTGCGACCATAACGTGCACGGCTCTCCATTCGCTTATCCAATTCCGCACGAAAATCAAAACCCTCAATCGTCTTAACTTCTTCATCAGGATAACGAAACTTACCCAACCGCTGTTGCTTACTTTGCTCATGCGTCAAGTACTCCACGCAATCCAAAAACGCTCCTGCACCTTTCGCCGTCTCCACGAAGTTCTCCGCTATTCCAAACCAACGTGCAATCACACCAATCTCTAGCGCAGTATCCGGACATTCCAGAGCAATGTGCCAATGACGCGGTTTTGTCTCGCCCGCTTTATGGTCGGGATTTTGCTCTTCGTCCAACACAGAATAAACGTCCTTATCATGGCAAATATACGCCCAACGCTTTATTGTCCGATGCGAGAACAACGCTACCTTGATTTTCTCCTCCGTCAGCAAAATTTCCCCTGTTTCAGGGTGCTTCTCATACTGCATGATATTGAAAATTCGAGCCCTTGCCATTTATTAGAAACCTCCTTAAAACCCCTTAAAACTGTGCAAATCGCCAAATTGACCCCCTAAAACTCTGTGTAAGCAATCAAAAATCGTGTGTATTATACACAGTTTTTTAGCGAAAATCAAGCCAAAGTAGAAAAAAAACTGTGTTTTTCTACACAGTTTACACAGTCGTACACAGCGCGCCCCCACAAGCCCAATGGGGGCGCGCACGCACATATAAATAGCGTAAGTATGCGAAAGTCAAAAGTCAAATTTTCTGACAATACACGATTTACACAGTGAATCCAAAAAAACTTTTGCTAGGAAAAAATCTGAAAGAAGCCCCAGAATCTCGAAAAACTGTGTAAAGAAATTGTGTAGTGGAATTTCTCGGCTTGAAAATTAAACGGTCGAGAATAGC
>JAFYIE010000082.1 GCA_017538795.1 Bacteroidales bacterium
TAACTGATGAACGATATAACTGTCTTGGAGCCATTGCAGAGCGTCATACAAAGTTTTAGCGTCCATACCGAGCATTTGAGCGAAATATTTCTTAGTAGTGCGGACAAAACCGGTTTGTTCATGCTGATTCAACGCCAACCAGAAAAATACTCGCAAAATCGTAGGCGCGGGCGGGTTTTTCAACAGCTGATTGCATTTGTCCACGTTAAATTTCAAAGCGACCGCCTCCAAGTCAAAAAGGCAAAATCGGGTATAATAGCCCGATTGAGATTTTAGCTGAAACTCACCCTAAAATCAAGCTTTACCGCCAAAAAGAACTGCTACGCAGTTGCGCCCCTGAGCGACTGACGGACGGACGAAAACTGCGGTTTTCAATCCTTGTTTTCGCCTCGCCGTCAGACGGCTTTTTTTTTCGTTTCACTCAAAAAAATTTTTTCTTTCGCTTGACGCTTGCCTGTCGGCTACGCTACGAAAGAAAAAACCGCCTACGCTCAGCCCGCGCCCCCACCCAGATACGTGATTGTTTGTTGCCCCCCGCGCTTTTTCGTAATCCGCGAAAAATTGGGTGAAAGAGGAGCAACCCGAAGTTTTCCGCTTTTCCATGCTTTTTGCTTTTCAAGGTTTTTCCGTGCGTAGCACATCAATCGACCAACCCAACTCCACGACTACGCTAAATCGGGGCAAGACGTTATTGGTGTCTCAACCAGTTTAGGTCGGCGGAAAAGAATTGGCGTGATGACAATTCTTTTTCGCGACCCGTGTGGGGACGGGGGGCAATCCGCCCCCAGCGCGGCTTAAGCGACTTGGCAAGCGCATGGACGCGCGCCGCCTTAGTCGCTTCCGCGTACAACCTCGCGGGCTGTCGTTACCCAAAATTTTCTCGCTTACCACACTCTCAAGACTGAAGAGGAAAAAAAAAAAAACCGCGTCACGACGCCATTTTTTAGCCCCTTATGTCTACTGTGGCAGACATATATGTCCAGTACAGTTTACATATTTTTTGTTATGAAATCGCGCTAATCTATGCCTTTTTATTATTGATAGCGGCGGGCAAAAAAAATACCGCGTATCTGCGCGGATTTTATAGTCGTTAATCGTCGGATATGTCCAAATAAGTTGTTGTCGAACTGCGACGGGTTACTTTCTTGATTCGCCCAAACGTCGCGCCGTCTTTGTCTCCGATTAAAATATTCGTCTCTTGCATGTAGGAGTTCAAATCGGTGATGTCGCTTTGGGAAATAGTTGAGCGAGGATTTTTGATTGTCAGTGTCCTTGTATCGCCGTCTACAAAGACCGTTTCGATAACGAGATTGTAAGCAGTTTTAACAACATCAGCCATATCAGATCACTTCCTCTTTCGTTACCTTCGTCACTCCAACATAGCTGTCAGTGGTGAGCGCGATGATTTTCTGCGCGAAGGTTCGGATTTGTTCGTTGGTCGCCGTCGGATTGATGTAGGTTACAGTGTTGGTTTGCTTTTTCGCTGAACTGTCTGTACTTTGGATAACCATAGAGATAACCTTAGTCACTGTAAAGCACCTCCTCTTCAATAGACACGATGCGAGCCGCCTCGATTTTCTCTACTGCCGCGCCGTCGGGACTGATGAATGTCGAGTAAAAAGCCGCGTATTGATTATTTTCGTTCTTATTTATCGCCTTAACGATACCCTTGACGTTGGGCAAATCTACGGCGGCGACATTCTCGAACGTGTAATTGCGCGTGGTGGCGTCCGTGTAAAGTAACGTCACTGTAACATTATTCTTGAGCGTTGACACTCTGAATCACCGTCCTTATGGCGTCTTCGGGGTCGTATTCATTTTGGAAATTCACGATACTAAGCAACTGGTTGATACCGTTAATGACGGTGTTAGCGTCGTTGGTCTGCCCGTCTATTCCGGCAAGATTTAAGTTCGTGCCGAAAGAATGATGAAAATTCTGCAGTTTGACAGAGCCAACTTTCTCGGTTGAAAACACATAGCCCATAAAATCTGCCTCCTTTAATCAAGCCAATTTGTTACGCAGTCTTGAATTTTCTCTGCCCATTCGAGTTCATTCGCCGAATTTTCCTCTTGCCTTATCACCTCGTCAAGGAAAAATTTCAGTTCCTGCGCGGTCGGGCGTCTTTCGTAGTTATACGAGTTGTCTACCAGTTTCATGAACTGTTCTAAGTCTAATGGAATTATCTTTGTCTTGCCGCCGTAATACGATATTTCCATTTTGTTCAGCGCGAAGAAATGCGCCAAACATGCTTTGTTGACCGTCGGAGCAATGAATAGACAATATGTTTCCTTGCCTGTTCTTTTCTTTATTTGCCCGAAATGCCGAGCGACAGGTTCGCCTTCACTTTCATATTGGCGGCTTCCGCGTTGCATTGTAAC
This sequence comes from Bacteroidales bacterium, assembly GCA_017538795.1. Lineage (GTDB taxonomy): Bacteria > Bacteroidota > Bacteroidia > Bacteroidales > F082 > Limimorpha. Next base: position 2,380 of record JAFYIE010000082.1, read on the forward strand.
TTCCACTGCCAAAACAAAATCGCCGTAATCACACTCTATATCAGCCATATTGCCTGCCGCTGTTGAGAGCGGTTGTCCAGCGTCGTCGAATTTGAAATTGCCTTTTATCTCGCCGCCGTCGAGCATCGTCATCGCCCGCCATGTATTATACTCCAACATCAGCGGCGTGTCATAGTAGCCGTCCGAAATTATTTCATTGTAGGTATCAACTATCTCAGAATACAGCGCGTAGGATTTTATTTCTTCAACTTCGGCTTTGATTTTGGCGTCTCTGCGTTCTGAAATTATACTGTCGCGCAGGTCTTTCAATTCAACCACACTCATTGCCGCAAGCTGATTTTTCGTGTAGTCGCTTATTCTCATCAAGCTGTCAATGGCGTTGGCTCTGTCGTCTGAATAAAGGCGCGGCGTCTCTGAATCGAAAAGATATTTTTTGTATGATTCGGTATCGCGAATAAAAACAGGGGTTCTGTCCACCGTCTCAAGGATAAAATCCAAATCTTTAACCTTATCGGGATAAACTTCGATTGAGCGATTCCTCTGCGATATTGCGAAAAGTTCAGTGTAGCGCAGATACCGAAAACAGGCGTCGGCATAATCTCTGACGTTATGTCGCTTTGTTTGCAAAAATTTTTTCAAGCTTGCGTCGGCAGTTTCTCTGGTTTTGGTTCTGCCAGCTTCTATGTCTTCCGAATAAATTTCTTTAAGAATATCATTGAGGGCGTTGTAAGCTTTTTCTTCATAACGACCGCCCATCGCTCTGAATGTACGAATTTTTTCCAGTACCGAATCATAATTCCTGTAGTCGGTGAGCGTCATGCCGAAAATTTTCAACTCGTCAAAACGGATTCCCTGCAAATCGCGGATTAACCTCATTATTTCCAGATACGGCTTGACGAAAAATTTTACTGTCTTTGTCGGCACATGATACGGCGACGGTATCTGAAATTTCAGCAACTGCCGCAAAAAAATTTCCTGCGGACGTTTCCCAAAAATAAATTCTCTGCCCGCCTCCGTCAATTCTATGGAAGGCTTGAGGTTTATAAAGCCGAGCGACTTCGGAGCGCGTGTTATTCTGTCTCTTGCACTGAACGCCTTATCTTTTTTTGAGCCGCCGCCTTCAAAAAAATCCGATTGCGCCAGTAACTCCATGAACTCTATTTGAGATTTTTTATCCCACTTGCGCCCGCCGAATTTTTCGCTCAGTAGTTTTATCTCCGGTATCATCTTTGACGGACTGCGCGGGCTTGTCGTGAAAAACAATGCCTTATTCTTGACTTTTGCCATTTCCTTTTCTCCGTCAATAATTTCTAACTATTATGTGCATCTTATCATTGTTGAAACGATTCTTTATGTTGACCGCATAATTCTTGTAATATTCATCTCTGATAAACTTGCCGTAAAGTTCCACAGTCAACGGCGTTTTGCCGATTATCATAAGAGCTCGGCAAGGCAGGTTGCGAAAGTGATTTGCCAAGCGTCGGTGTTCCGTCTCGTCGAACCCGTTCATCATGTCGATATTTCCGTAATCGTTGAAAATGCAATCATAGGGCGGGTCGAGAAATACAAAATCTTCTTCCTCAAGCATGTTAAAAATTTCTTCGTAGTCGGTATTGAAAAGTTCGGCTCGTTGTAAAAGTTCACTGTGTTGTTTCGTCACAAGCTTTGTGTTCAGATTCGGATAGCGACCGAACGGAACATTGTACTCGCCTTGAGAGTTGTAACGAATCATGCCCGAATACGCCGTTTTGTTTATGAAAAAATATACCACGCCTTCTAAATAAGTATCATCTGGACGATTGAACAGTTCCCGCATTTCATAATAAAAATTTTCATTATCGTTTGGCACTCTGTCCGACGGCGCGGCGTCTTTTGCCGAACGATACCGCCGTTGATTCTTTTCGTAAATTCTTTGTACTTTATCGAGTTGCCGACGCATGAGAGGATAGCTCTCGCGCAACTGCCGATAGAACGTCATCAGCTTTGTATTCAAGTCGTTGATTATTGCACAATCCGGCTCCAAGTAAAAGTAAAGGGCACCACCGCCGAAAAACGGTTCAACGTAACGATTGAAATCGTCCGGAACATAAGACAGAAATTTAGGAATTTCTCTGCTCTTGCCGCCCCTGTATTTCAGTACGGGATTGAGCATTTGCGGCACCCCCCTTTCAACTTTATTTTTTCGTCACGACTTCCTGACGCTTTCTGATTTGCAATTTGACTTCTTCCTGAGTTTGTTTATCCTGTTCGGACGCCGAAATAATAATGTTCGCGCCAAACTCGGCGTAAGCATAATTCGTTCCCCAACTGTTCCAATACAACCGCTTATTGAGGATATAAATATTGCTGGTACCGGTTTTTTTCACGTCGATATAGTTATGTTCCCTGAGTAATTTAATCGCCTCCGACAACGCGGCGCGACTGTAGCCGAATTTTTCTTGCATGACGCGGTAGGAGCAAATAACTGCGTTATATCTGTCCATATTCGACGCCAAAAAATCCATGACGCAGTAAGCAATAGGTGATTTTTTCATGAGCCAATAGCGAGCCTCTTGCGCCTCCTCGTCGTTGTTTTGTTGCGTCCATTTCGTGAACGGAGACTTCTTTTGGCGTTCGTGCTCCAATATCTCGGCTATTTGTTGGTCTTTGATTTGAGCCATACGCTCGACAGGACTGACATCACCCGGTACTCGTATTTCAGTTTGCATTTTCTCCTCCAGATGTCCGGAAAATATACAAATCAGTTCAGATTGTGTACAAATTATATTTTGTAGCAGACATCTTGTCAATTATTATCAGATAATTTTCGATTGCGGAGTTTTCGGTGTTCAGCCCAGCGACGATTCCATTCTTTAAGTCGTAAATCCCTATCGTTGCCCCATTCGACGTAGTAGGGACTAATCATGAACTCGAAATAACCCTTACAGCGTAACTGATGAACGATATAACTGTCTTGGAGCCATTGCAGAGCGTCATACAAAGTTTTAGCGTCCATACCGAGCATTTGAGCGAAATATTTCTTAGTAGTGCGGACAAAACCGGTTTGTTCATGCTGATTCAACGCCAACCA
>JAFYIE010000083.1 GCA_017538795.1 Bacteroidales bacterium
ATGGATGATTACGAGGATTGAGAGCGCTAAAATCAGTTGAATTATCTTGATTAAAACCGTCATTTTTCAGTTACAATTTTTTTAAGCTGCAAAAATATGAAAAATAATGGAAATAATCACAGAAATTTTCATTTTCCTTCAAAAGAAATATAATCTTCCGGATTCAGGGCGTTTCCTTTGTACCACAGCTCGAAATGCATATGTGGTCCTGTCGATGTGGTGCCGCCTCCTCCCAATATGGCGATGGCATCGCCGGCTTTCACTTTTTCGCCGACGTGTTTCATAACCGAAGCGTTATGTTTATATATCGATACAAGGTTCTTATTGTGCTGAATACCAATGACATATCCGCCTTCGACGCTCCAGTCGGAGAACACCACCGTGCCGTCGGCCGTTGCCCTGATGACAGCGTCGTCTTTAGCCACAACATCGACACCAAAATGCTTGTTGTTGCTGTTAAAATGGTTGGTGACGAGACCTGTCATCGGCACAAAGAAAGCTGGCACGTTGACGTAGGTCTTCGACCGCACCATCATGTTGTCGCTACTCATATCTTCATCGTTGATGATACGTTTCAGGTTCTCGATATATGCTTCATTTTGATGAAAAATAACGTCGATGGAGTCGGCTTTGCGCTCCATGTTATACACTCGGCGGTCGAGAGTAACGTCGGTATATCCCGGGATGAGCTCACGGATTGAGGTGAAAAAAATGACACAGGTCGTTATTGCTATGATTATCAATGAATAAACGATGAATGTCGACCAGAAGTTCAGTCTACTCATGCTGAAGCCGCCTTTTTCCTCCATCGTGTCAGGGTGGATGATGACGACTTTGAACTTGCTCTTAAAATCTTTAAACCACTTATTTTTCATCTCAAAAAGTCTCAAAAACTATTCTAAATTGAATCTTCCGGGCACTTTGCCTTGCATGCCACGGTAAAAATCCTCGAGCATCGGCCAGTCTTTGTCGAAGTCGCCGCTGGGGATGAACGACGGTCCATAGCCGCAACGTTTGGTTTTGAAGTCGATAAAACCAAGAACCACAGGCACTTGCGCTAGCTCAGCGATATAATAGAATCCGCGTTTCCATTTCTCTACACGTTTGCGGGTACCTTCCGGCGTGATGACGACATGCAACTCGTCGTATTTTCTGAACACGGCAGCGGTCTTTGCCACCATGTTGTTACCTTTGCTACGGTCGACTGGGATGCCTCCGATACGTTTAAGGAGCCAGCCTAATCCTGGTACAAAAAACTCTTTCTTTATCAAGAACTTAGCCTCGCGACCTTCCATCCAAAAGAAACAACGTCCTATCACAAAGTCCTCGATGCATGTGTGAGGGGCGCATATGATAATGCTTTTCTTCGTATCGTCAGGATAATGCCCGACGAAGGAAAAACCTCTCATTTTGAGGTAGTTACGACCAAACCAACTTTTAAAACTCATATATCAATGTTAAGCCCGAGGCCTTTTTTTAACGTTATAACATTAGGATTCATCTCTGCCATTTTCTCGAAGCGGCTGCGGTCGGTGTACGCTATGTCGTCTTTAGGCTTCTCAACGATATGATGCACAAGGGTGAACTGGTTGTTGTTGAGCGTCTTTGACAGATGTTCACGCAGTTTGCCCATGTTGTTGATGTCGTTGACAACCAACACGTTATCGACATCATAATGAATCTCGTTATTTTCTTTCAGCGTAGGTTGATATTTCCCGATGCCAGCCACGAAGTTCGGTGACACGTTTTTGTTTGTCTCAACGAATTTCGTCCACGCTCCGACTAGCATCTCTTGCGTAAAAGGGTTGTTTTTCACCTCGACAGGTGCGTCTTCTTCTTTCTTTTTCGGTCCATCGTCCAAAATAGAAACCGTTCCAGCTCGTTTCACTCGCTGTACTGGTTGCGATGTTGGCTGCGGTGCAGGCTTCTCGTCATTTCGACCGACCGAAGGGAGTGG
>JAFYIE010000084.1 GCA_017538795.1 Bacteroidales bacterium
GTTTTTTTTTTTTCTCTCTCTCCTCCTCCTGTATCATTTTTTTCTCTTACAAGTTTTATTTTTCTGCGGGAACAGCGGGAACAGCGGGAACATGGCGTAATGACGCCATCGGAGCGGGAACATTTTTTCCTTTTGCGGGAACACGGAGCGGGAACACGGGAACATGAGCGGGAACAAAAAATTTCTTCATTGCGACTTTGCGATAATAGTTCTCTCGCCCGCTGTATCATTTGTTTGAATTTGGTTGAGATGTTCACCTTATGCATTTCACTATGTGAAACGCTAAAAATCCCGCGTTGTGACGCAATAAGTCGGCGAAAAAATTTTGCCAGTCACTGCGTTTCTTTAAACTACGGTTGAAGAGGCTTTATCTGTGGAACAGGTATATCCCGATATACCTGCCTACGGCAGGTACGGGCTTTGCGGGGCAAAAAAATAAAAGCCTCAGTTTCGGCTGAGACTTTTACGCTAAGCTAGCATTTAAGTTTTACCTGGCATGTGTGTTTTTACGTGGTCGAGAATCAGTTCAAAAAGAGAATCGGAAATTCTAATCCTGCTGTTTCGTAATCTTTCCGAGCAAGATAGAATTTCTTCCTGTGATAAGATTTTGCAGTCGTAAGCTTGAAGCAGAATTCCAATCGTACCAGTGATTTTAAGTTCCATTTGCTTAGCGACGCGTCTGCCTTTGCGTTCGTCGATGATGAGCAAATTGGCGTGATTTTCTTCGGCAAGTGCAATGGCTTCGCTCTCACCAGCATCGAGTCCGACTATTTCACGCAAAATTTTAATTGACTGTCGGTCGGATACTTCGAGGCGTTTTAGAAAAGGACATTCAACGACTATTTGTGCTTCAGTCAGATAATTAGAGTTGGAAATTAATTCTTCAAAAACGGCATTGGGCACAATCACTGTGCTGAAGAACTTTTCCAGCAAGTCTAAGCGTTGTAATTTCATTAGGCTAATGATTGGAGTAGTGTCGGCTATTACTATCATACTGACTGCCTCATAACGGATTTGATGTTTTGTAAGTCCTCTGCCAGTTCTTCCTTCGTCTGATGGAAGTATGGAAAACCGAGACTGCCGTAAAGTTGTATCAAGTCGATTTTCTTGAGATTAAGAATTTCAGCGGCTCGCCCGTAAGAAATCGTTTCGTCTTGGATGAAGGGGAAAATTATCATCGCGTTCCGCAGAAGTTGTTCCCGCTCATCTTTCTGACTTACAAAAGGCAAGAGAGCCTCTGGTATATCAATTTTAACATTTATCATGGCTCAATTCCTCCTTCTGGCAATTCATTATAGCAAATCAAGCTTTCCTTCGTAAATCAGACACTTTGCAAATTTTTTTTGCCGATTATTCGCGTCGTGATGCGATTTTTATACACTTATCCGCAGGATAAGTGGTAAGTGAACTTCGGTAAAATCTGGTATAAAGAAACTTTCATGTTCATGTTGACAGATACGACGCTTAGCGGTACACTTTTTCATTAAAGTTTGATTCCTTTTAAGGAGGATAGCTACATGGGGAAAAAAATTTCATCTATTAGCTCCAACTCCGTTATTTATAGCGTTCAGCCTCAGATCATTCGTAAACAACTTAACATGTCTCAAAGTCAATTTTCTAAGGCTTTCGGTATTCCGCTCAGAACTCTGCAATGTTGGGAACAAGGCGTACGTAACCTAGATATGACGGCTGCTTCTTACCTGCGTATCATTTCAAAGTTTCCAAAAGAAGTGCAAGATGCTCTCGCTGAAGATGACCATTAGCCATAAAAGTAAGTAAAGCCCTGCAATGTCTGTGAAACACTGCAGAGCCGATGAGTGCCGTTTCACTCATTAAGTCGAAGGAGATTATAAGCTAGGGAAATTTTCCCTGCAATATTTTCTGTGACTATCAAAGGCGGCATTCATCGGAGTGTCGTCTTTTTCTTTGTTCGCCTTAAAGGCAGAAAGGATAAATCATGAATACAAATACTATCGATAAGCAAAGTCGAATTACGGAGGCGGAAAAATTCTTCAATATCATGTTCGGAGCGGTTAAGGAACGTAAATTCGGCTATCTGTGGACGAAACAAGACAAGAAAACCTATCCCTTCACTGTTTCAAATATAGATGAGCGAAAAGCTATGGCAATTCAGGCTATTGAACTCTCCGATGTCGGCTTTGACGTTTATTTTGGTGTTAATCTTATGGATAATCCCCCTACGAAAAATGCTCGCGTAAAAGCTGAACATGTAACCTTGCAAACGGCTACAATCGCTGACATAGATATTCTCGGCGGAGCGCATACTGACCCCAATAAATATCCGGCAGACTTGGAAATGGCGAAAAGATTTCTGCCCTTTCCTGTTTCGTTGACAGTCTCCAGCGGAGCGGGTGGACATACCTATTGCATTTACTCCGAGCCGATAGTCATCACTGCGGAAAATCGCTCAGAGGCTACGAAACGTAACAAAAAGTTTATTGAAGCGATTCGCAGTCGTGCCGGAAAATATGCCAAAGCAGTAGACAGCGTACACGACTTGCCGCGTGTCTTGCGTGTTCCTGGTACCTACAATTACAAATGCGGGCGAGAGAATGCCCCACTGTGTCATATTATCGAAGTCAACGATATTCGGTTCACTCAAGCAACCATTGACTCTCAACTTAATGAACTTCCCACTACAAAAAAATCTAAACAGGTAAAAGGCGATGCTGCACTTGTTTATCAATCTACCGATTCTCACGAATTCGACACTTGGCGGGCAGGTAAAATGCTTGAAGTCATTCCTGTTGCCGACCTTTCACGCGACGAGTGGATTCAAGTCGGCATGGCTCTCAAAAACAATGGCAACGACTGTGCCGAATGGGAACAGTGGAGCCGCCCTGATAACCGTTTCAAAACTGGCGAGTGCGAAAAACTCTGGCAAGGCTTCAACGGCTCTGGATTAACTATCGCCACTATTTGTGACATTGCCGAGCATTACGGTTATAACGCTAAATCCGTTTACGACGAATGGTGTGACTTGCACCCAGAATTCAAAAGCAAAGTGATTCATCGTCCTGCTTCGGCGAACAATGACAACGAGGAAAAATTTATTTGGACACAGGACACGATTAAATCTTGCCCCGTGAATCTGCGCTTGCCCAGCAACTATCTTTTCAATCGCAAAGGAATTACTCTCGTCGTTCCGCCTAAAAAGGACGGTGACAATCCGAAATACATCTGCGCGGCTCGCACTCCTATCGTTGTGACCAAAATCTTTCGGGAACCCAAGCAAAACACTTTTACGTACGAGATAACAACGTTAATTCGCGGCGTGTGGCGTACTACTGAAATTGCCGGTAAAGCATTAGCTGATCCGCGCTCAATTATCACTCTTGCCGACAGCGGCGCACTCATTGACGAGCCTAAACTCATCTGTCGTTTTCTTAACGCCGTTATCAGCTTAAATCCCAGTTTGCAAGAGATCAAAGCCTACGACCAACCTGGCTGGCACGATGACCAATTCATTTATCCAACTGGCGGCAAAGATTATGTCGTCCGTCGCGCCGGTTTTAATTACACAGAAGAATTTGCCACTCGGGGGGACTCCAACATCCTGAAGAACGCCTTCCTAGAAGCCTGTCAAAAAGGTGGTGCCGTCGCTCGTGTGTATCTCGGCACAGGATTGGCATCTATTCTGATTCAGCCCTTGAATATCCTCAACGCTCAAATTCAACTCAACTCCAAAAGCGGCGGCGGGAAAACTGCTCTCGCTAAATTAGCCGCTGCTCTTTTCGGCAATCCACGTGAACTAATCCGGACTTTCGGTGCCACTGAAAAGAATCGGCAAGCTGTTGCCGCTGCCTACAACGACTTACCCAACTTCTTCGACGAAATGGAGACCATGAGCGGTAAACGCGCTGAGGAACAACTATCGCAGATGATTTACTCCTACGCTGAAGGCAAAGGCAACCAAGCCCAAAGACGTGATGGCACAGCTAGGCAAGCTTTCAAATTCTACGGCTCGCGTCTTATGACTGCTGAACGTCCTATCCTAAAAGATAACGACTTACGCGGAGCTTACAAACGTCTCGTTCAAATTCGTTGCCCAAAACTTTTTGAAGATAAATTTGCCGCCGAACTTCACTTCACCGCAGAAAACAATTTTGGACACTTCGGTAAACCCTGGACAGAATTCGCCACTAAACACTTGAAGGAAATTATCCAGACATTCTGCGGCTTCGGAAAAATTTTCGCCGCTAACTCGCAAAACATTGAGCCAACCCAACTAAAAAGCATAATCGCTTCTATCGTTGCAGTTCAGTACTTTCTCATATTTCTTGGCAAACAATCCGCCTTCGATAGCATTGCCGCCGCCTGTGACATTAAAGCCATACTTGCCTTGTTGCCAACCAATGCGGAACTGGATGACACAGCTAGGGCAGTTGAGGCTTTGAGCAGTTACATTGCCAGTCACGAAAAGTCTTTCACGCACGATGAAAAAGACAACGACACTAACAAGCCCGTTGAAATTGGAGCATGGGGCACTGTTTGTTCCGGCAAAATCTTCGACACAGGGGCAGTGGCAGTGTTCCCAACTGAGCTGAAACGAATACTTGAAGAGGAGTTGCACTTTGCCAGCGCGGAAAAACTCATCTCCGAGTGGAAAGAACAAGGCAATATCCTCATAACCGACACGGGGCGCACAACGCACAAAATCCGAATCGGCAAGAAAACCTACCGCGTTTACCACTTCGAAGCAGGGGTTATCGCCACAGATACGGATTCGGCAGAAACTAACTATTACGAAGAACTTGGGATTTTCAACTCCTGATGAGTGTGTTTCTAACACATTGATACAACGCAGAGGCGGAGAAGTGTTTCGCAGTTAGCGGGAACAGTGGGAACATGGCGTAATGACGCCAGTGAGAGGGAAAGATGTTCCCATAGTGTCCCCGCAGTGTTCCCAGTGAGCGGGAACAAAAGTCAAAGGCAAAAATGGCGTAACAAAGGGCTATAGAGAGAAAAAACAAAGTGTGTTCCCGATGTTCCCACTTTTTTTTATTTATAGCCCTCAGAGCGTTTTTTTTTTTTCTCTCTCTCCTCCTCCTGTATCATTTTTTTCTCTTACAAGTTTTATTTTTCTGCGGGAACAGCGGGAACAGCGGGAACATGGCGTAATGACGCCATCGGAGCGGGAACATTTTTTCCTTTTGCGGGAA
>JAFYIE010000007.1 GCA_017538795.1 Bacteroidales bacterium
CCCTACATGGCATCGTTACGATGCCTTTTTCATTCAATTGTTCCTGCAATTCCTCGTCTTGCAGGCGAAGAAATTCATCGCTGACGGGGGCAGGCATCCTCACGTTGCGCAAGGCCCGGAACAGGTCGCGTTTGCCTTGCAAATCCGATGGAATCTGCATTTCGGAATATTGTGGGTCTTCCTTCAGAAGATAGTCTATGAGATAATCAAGACGGTTCATTTTTCAACAATTCAACAATCAACAATTCAACATTTCTTCCAAAACAACGGCAATGTCCGCATCAATCACGATGGAGCGGTCTTTGATCTGTTCGACGGTGAATGCCTCACCGAGGTTGACGGTGGCGTAGGTTGCATCGGGGTTTTTGAGCGTCATCTGCATGAATGGCAGTTTGATGATGGTCGGGGTGTTGCTGCCGATGCCGAGGTCCCAATAGAGGATTTTGCCGTGGGCGTGACCGTTCACGAAACTGATGTAACGCTCAGCCGCCGCATGCCAGCCGTCGTCTTCCACGAAGGTGTTGTCGGAACGCAGGTTGACGGTCATCGGGCCGCCGCAAACGGGACAATGGGGAATTAATTCCGATGGGATTTTCATATCATTTTGTTCCGAAATCATCCGTTTTACGACATTTTCGTTGTCATACGTTTTTTGATGACATGGTTTCGCACATTGAAACAGACCATAATCGCCCTGGGTGTAGAACAGGCGTTTTTTGTCGAACCCAGCCTTTTGAAACTGATGATCGACATTGGTGGTGATGACGAAATAATCTTTGTTTTTCAACAACTTAAGAAGATTCTCATGCACTGGTTTCGGTGCGGGAACATACCTATTATAAAAGATATGTCGGCTCCAGTACGCCCAGTGTTCCTCCTCCGTCGTGAAATGATGGAAGCCGGCGGTGTACATGTCGGTGAAACCATATTTCCCGATGAAATCGGCGAAATATTTCTCAAACCGCTCGCCGGAATAGGTGAATCCCGCCGCCGTTGAGAGTCCAGCGCCAGCACCGACTATGATGGCATCGGCAGATTGAAGGGTATCAAATAGTTTTTTTATGTTTTCCATGTCTTTGAGTGGTTTATGCTTTGTAGATACCATACCGTTCTCCAGCGAAACCGCCTTCTACGGTATCGGCGTTGCTGTCATAATGAAGCACCACTGGCGGCGTGGGGCGCAGGTCGAAGTATTCCAGATGCTCAACAGGCATACGGAAGTACACCAACTTGTCGTAGGACGTGTAAAGTCGCGGCAGCACGGGGTTGTTGTCGTAAATCCAACGGCAAGTAGCATCGTCCACATCGAAAAAAGCCGTACCCGAGCAACGCACGCTGACCTTGCCTTGCAACACCATAAACTCGATGTTAGGGTTGCCTTGCAGTTGTCGGTACACCTCTTTCTGCGGTGCGGTGGCGAAGTAGAGTGTTTCACTTTCTTGCTTCATGATCTGGAAAGCCCGCAGGCAAGGCTTGCTCTCGCTAATCGTTGCCAACACCCCCTCGTTGTGCTCTCGAAGAAAATCCCATGCTTTTTGTATCATTTGAAGTCGTTTTTGATGGCTGCAAAACTACAAAAAATTCCGCAACCCAAGCCTTCGCCTGAGTTGCGGAATTTCATATCTGCATATTTTACAAAATCAAATTGAACAGCCAACCGCTGAGGATGATGAACAGCGTCACCGTGCCGAAAAACACGCCGATGAGCTTCCAAGTCATCGCCTTTTTCAGCATGGTGGCCTCGGGTATTGAAAGACCCACTACGGCCATCATAAAGGCTATAGAAGTGCCTAACGCCACGCCTTTCTGCACAAATACCTCGATGACGGGGATGATGCCAGCGGCGTTGCTGTACATCGGAACGGCTAGAATCACCGCCAACGGCACCTCCCACCAGTGACCGCCCGAAAGATGCTCCTGGAAGAAACCCTCCGGCACATAACCATGCATGGCGGCACCGATTCCGATGCCTATGAAGACGTAAATAAGCACGCCTTTCACGATGCCCCAAGAGTCCTTGATGATACCAGGCAACCTTTTCCAAAAACTGACTTTTTCAGCCTCCCATTTTTCCGTCTCGGCCATGCTCTGTTGCTGTAGCTCCAGTACCCACGGACTGAGCCAACGCTCCAAGCGGAAACGCCCCAACACGACACCACCTATGATACCCAAAAGGATGCCTGATGCCACATAAATTAAGGTGACTTTCAGCCCGAAGGTACCCAGAAACATGGCCACCGCCACCTCGTTGACCAACGGCGAGGTGATGAGAAACGAGAAGGTCACGCCCAAGGGAATGCCACCCTTCACGAAGCCGATGAAAAGCGGGATGCTGCTGCACGAGCAAAACGGCGTGATGGCACCGAACAAAGCCGCCAGAAGATATTGCAAACCGAACATCTTGTGCGTCTGCAAATAGTTCCGCAGCCTGTCAATGGGCAGATAGGCGTTGATGACACCCATGACGGCACTGATGAGAAACAGCAACAGCAGGATCTTGATGCTGTCATAGACGAAGAAATTGAGCGCGCTGCCCAAACGCGAGGCACTGTCAAGCCCGATGAGGCTGTAGATGAGCCAATCCGCAAATTGTTGAATCATAATGACCTGTGTGTTTGATTAAAAGAAAACGATGATGCAATAATAGAGGCCGATGGCCACGAACAGCCCGCCCACAATCCAGTTGAACCACTTTTGGATAGTGTTCATCTTGTTGTAGAACCGTCCGATGCTGTTGGTGCTGAACGCCAGAATCCAAGCCACGATGATGACGGGCAAGGCCGTGGCAATGGCAAAGACAACAGTGAGAAGCCATCCTGCGGTAGTCGATGCCGCCAAGGGGATGAGCATCCCGAAGTAGAAGATGGCGCTGGAGGGGCAGAACGCCAAGGCGAAGAGCAGTCCCAACAGCAGGGCACCCCAACCGCCTTTCTTCGCCAAGCCCTCGCCGTTGCCCTTGAAGCCAAACGAAGGCAAGTTGAGGCGGTTGCCAAACAGCAAATAAAGGCCAAAGAACAAGAGGATGGGGCCAATGAGCATCTCGCCGTATTTGCCGATGAACTTCTGAATGCCGAACAAACTACTGCCACCTTTGAGGATGGCAAGTAGGATGATACCCAGTACGGTATAGGCAATAATACGTCCCAAGGTGTAAAGCAAGCCCTTCACGAAAATGCGTTTCCGGCTTTCAATGTCTTTGCTGATATAGCCGATGGCGGCGATGTTGGTTGCCAAGGGGCAGGGACTGATGGCGGTAATCAAGCCGAGCAGGAAAGCAGTGACGATGGGCAGACTGCTGTTGTCGAGAAGCTGTTGCAGGAATTCCATTACTCAAGCAATTTGTCGATTTCAGTCTTCAGGTTCGCCTTGAAAGTCTCAGGCTCCGAGTGCGCATAGCGGAAAGCCATGTCGGTAAGGTTCACGACGGTGCCGTCCTTGTCGAGCAACAGCGAAGAGAACGCGACCTCATAACTGTCGGCGATGGCTTCGCCTTCGGATTCCGAGAAGTCGATGGGGCAGAACTTCACCTTGCCATCCTGTTGCGCCTGGACGTAGGCCTCCTGAAGCAATTCCTTGGTCTTTTCCTCGATCGCGACACAAGTGGCACAGCGTTGCGCTCCGTGAAAATACAGCACTTTCACCACGCCTTTTTCGTCTTGCGCTTCGGACTTTTCAACCTTTGCCTTGTTGTTGGTCGATGGTCCACAGGCGGCAAAAGCCACCGCCATGACGGCCAAAGCCGCCAAAAACAATAATGCTTTCTTCATGATACTTAATTGTTTAAGTTAGATTGCCTTTTGAATTGCTTCACGCACTTGGTTGGCGTTCATGGCTCCTTTGGCCACCACCTTTTCATCGATGACGAGAGCGGGAAGGGTCATCACATTGTACTTCATGATCTCCATCATGTCCTCCTGTTTGACCACTTCGGCCTCAACGCCCATCTCTTCAACAACCTGCTGCACCGTCGAGTACAGCGACTTGCATTTGGAACATCCTGTTCCCAAAACTGTGATTTTCATTTTCTTTTGTGTTTAAATTAGACATTTATTATAATGTTTGTAATTCGCAAAACTACGAACATTAGATTCAAAAAAATTGTTGCTATCCGCAGCAGGGCTTATTTTTGCAGATGCATTGTCCGAAAAACTCCCCAAAAAGCGAATTGGCCTCTTGCCAATTATTCTTGTTGATGCAATATTTCACCTTGGGCGGCATGATTTCACCTTGGATAAGCCCTGCTTCCTTCAACTCCGAAAGGTGCTGCGAGGCTGTGGCCTTGGCAATTGGCAGTTGCTCATGGATTTCACCAAAGAAACAGGTCTCTTGCTTCGCCAAAAACTCCATGATAGCCATACGCGCTGGATTGCCCAACGCCTTGGCATAACGCGCCATGCGAACCTGTTTTTCAGTGTATTCCTGCTTTTCCATTACTTGTTTCTTAATTGATTTCGGCTGCAAAAATACACATTATTTTTATATGTTCGTAATTTTACGAATAATTTTGCAAAAACAATCCGCAACCCAAGCCATCGCCCGAGTTGCGGAATTGTCTGTCTAACGCTGTTGAATCGAATTTCAGATGGAAGTCATCTCGGCAGCATATGCCTTCGCCCAGTCGATAAGGGATTTAATGTGGGGCATCAAGCTTTTGCCCGTCTCGGTGAGCCCATACTCCACGCGGGGCGGCACCTCAGGATAGAGCCTGCGGCTGATTAGGTGCAATTGCTCCAATCGTTTCAGCGTCTGCGACAGCATTTTTTGTGAGCAGTCGGCCATATCGCGATGGATGCTGTTGAAACGCATAGTGCCATGAACATCAAGGTGATACAACACCAAAAGCGACCATTTGTCGCCGAATTTCTCAATCACGTTGCGGATCGGGCACTCCAGATAGTTGGGGTCAACCGGCTTATTTATCTTTCTCATATTAACTTAAAAATGATCTGCAAAAGTACAAAAATTCCCGAAAGAAACTTAGTATTTAAAAAAAATAAAATTTTTTTGAGTGACAATTGTCAGGAAAACAGGCAATACACACTTTTTTGAAACCAGCCCACTTTTCCGTGCCCTCTTGCGTAAGTTACCGAAAGTAACTACTTTTGCAGTCGAAAACATAACAATATTGTCAAACAAAATACATTAAAAAAATGAAAAACGTTGTATTGATTGGAGCTACAGGCTTCGTGGGCAGTGCCCTTTTGAACGAGTTGGTGATGCGCGGTCACAAAGTGACAGCCATAGTGCGCAATTTGGAAAGCGCCAAGGTGAAGAACCCTCTTATTGAATATGTTGTGGCTGACGCTACCAATCCGACAGAGTTGGCTAAGATTGCCAAAGGCAAGGACGCTGTCATCAGCGCTTACAACCCGGGATGGGCAAATCCTCGCCAGTATGAGGACACTTTGGAAAACTATCCTAAGATTGTTGAAGGCACAAAGCAGGCAGGTGTGCGCCGTATTTTGATTGTAGGTGGCGCGGGAACTTTGTTCGTGAAACCTGGCGTTCGCTTGGTTGATGCAGGCACTCTGCCAGAGGCATGGTTACCGGGCGTAAAGAGCCTTGGAGAGTTTTATCTTAACACTCTGATGAAAGAAAACGACATCGACTGGATTTTCTTCTCACCTGCAGGCAACCTCGGCAACATGACTACTGGTGTCCGCACAGGCAAATACCGTTTGGGCAAAGACGACATGCTCTTCGACGAGAAAGGCGAGAGCTTCATCTCCGTCGAAGATTACGCTGTGGCGATGATCGACGAACTCGAGCAGGAAAACCACCACAAAGAGCGCTTCACAGCTGCTTATTAAGACTTAATTAAACTATGAAAAAACCGCAATCAGAGACAAACTCTGGTTGCGGATTTATTAATTCATCAACCTGCTTTCGCCCCATTTGTACTGCGGATAAGCTTTCTTCAGGTCGTTGTAAGAATCCTTTACATCGCTGCCGCCGCTGGTTGCGAAAACTTTTAACGTTTTGCCGCTTAAATCGTGAGCTTCGATGAAGGTGTTGACGATAGTCGGTGCGGTGTACCACCACACAGGGAAGCCGATCCACACTACGTCGTAGTCGGCGATGTTGTCGCAATGACCTTTTATTGCCGGACGTGACGATTTGTCTTTCATCTCAATGGTTGAGCGGGAGTTTTTGTCGCGCCAGTCGAGGTCGGCGGCGGTGTAAGGCACCTCGGGTGTGATTTCGTAAAGGTCGGCGTTGAATTCTTTAGCCAGACGTTGTGCAGCGGCCTTTGTTGTGCCGGTTGCCGAAAAGTAAACTACAAGTGTTTTCATGTTTTTATCGTTTTTGTTTTGCGCGAATGTCGGGATTCCCAGAATCAGCACGACTGCAATTAATAATAGTTTTTTCATGTTAATTATTTTTTGCAAAGATACTAAATATCCAATTTGTAATACACGCATTCCGCATCGTGGTAAAACTCTTTCGCGCCCCAACGTTGCCAGTATTGATGGGTTTTGAGGCGATGCAGCACTGGAATGAAGATAAAATCGTAGTTGGCTTTCAACTCGGGCATGATTGACATCAGCATGTCGTAGTTCAAGCGGGTGCCACGATATTTTTCAGCGACGATGAACGAGAAGACAGCGATATAACGCCGGGTGTTGAGGCTTTTTATCAGCTCAGGCTTGTCTTTTAGAATCTGCGGTGTCTCCTCTTCAATGCGATAATCGCTCATATTAAGCAATCCTATCACATCACCATTTTCATCTAAAGCTTTGGCACTCAGAGGCCAGTTGAAATGCAGATTTTGCACCCAATCCTCGACTTCAGCGCGGTTGAAGCCATATTGACGCACCATCCAGTCAACGGTCAACGACGCGTCATCTTCAGTCATTCTTTGTAATATGTACGACATTGTAAGTCAATAGTATTTCAGGGTGATACGATAGTTTTGCTTGGCGAAGGCCAGGGATTCCCATGTCTTCTTCGCGGTTAAAATAGATATATTGTTCAGGCAGATGCTCGGCGAACTGCTGGTTGATGATGGCGAAAGCGCCTTCCACATGACGGTCGGCTTTCTCCACGCAGACGTCGAATGTATCTTTTGTGACAGCGGCTCCGTAGGTGAAAGCCACCATACGGCCGTCCACGAAGATGCTTCCACCAATCATGTCGAGGGCGTCCCAATTCGAGAATATGGTCTCCATCACGCGACGCTCGGCAGTAATACTAACGTTAACGTTTTTGTCCTCCTGCCAAATTTCCGTAAGTCGGCGGCATTCGTCGAAGAGTTCCGGCGTAAGAGGACGATATTCAAAATCGGGATGCTCGGCGCGGAAACGATGGATGTGATTACGCTTGGCGTTGAGATGTTTGCCGTGAAGCGTTGCAAGGTCGGTGCGACGGTAGATGTAATCGTATTGATTTCGAATCGGCTCCACCGAAATCGAGAGTTGAGAATTAAGAGTTAAGAGTTGAGATGCTTGCGAGTCTTCAAGTCCAATTAGGGTCAAATTTCCATTGCTATCTTTTACTAATGCTTCAATCAGTTCTAGCGACAAATCTTCTGCCGTGCAGACCATATATGCCCGCTGGCCGTCGAAGGTATAGCGGAGCATTACGGCGTTTTCGAGCACGCACACCTCGGTGTAGTACCAAAACTGCCATCCCACAAGGTTGGCAAAGGTGTAGTTACAGTTACGCCGCCCAGCATGAAGCATTACAGCCTGCACTGCCTCGCGGTCGGAAAGTGTCAGTTGATGAAAAGATAGCGTCATCAGTTTTTTATCCCAGCATCTCCTGAACGTCTTTCTCGAAATCCTTCGGCTCGGTGGTTGGGGCAAAACGCTTGATGACACTGCCGTCCTTCGAGATGAGAAATTTGGTGAAGTTCCAGAGGATGTCGCCCTCTTTCTTCGCAGTCTTGCTGAGGCCTTTGAGCATGGTGTGAGTGGCCTTTGCCTTCAAGCCTTTATATTCCTCTTTCGGAGCCTGCGACTTCAGATATTCGAAGATAGGATGTGCCTCTTCGCCGTTTACGTCTATTTTCTTCATCAGCTGGAATGTGACGCCGTGGTTGATGCGGCAGAACTCAGCAATTTCCTCATCTGAACCTGGCTCCTGGTGTGCGAACTGGTCGCAAGGGAAGCCGATGATGACCAATCCCTGGTCTTTGTACTTCTGATAGAGCTCTTCGAGTCCGTCGTACTGCGGAGTGAATCCGCATTTCGATGCGGTGTTGACAATCATCAGGACTTTGCCTTCAAACTGGCTGAAGTCCATCTCCTCGCCACGGTTGGTGAGGGCTTTGAAGTTATAGATTGTTGCCATAATTACATCTGCTTGATAAGCCAGTTCTGATAGCCGATCTTCTCGATGAGCTCGAGCTGTTCCTCGCTCCAGTATTGGTCTTCCTCTTCATCGAGCAAGTAGGCTTTCAGCATGTCGTAAGTTGTAGGGTCGTCGGTCAGAGTTGCCATGCAATTGCGAAGGATTTCCACGCCTTTCACTTGGATGGCGAGGTCGGCTTTGACATATTCCATAGGGTCGCAAATAAGCTCGCGAGCCTCGTGTTTCTCAACTTTCGGGCAGCCGCCAAGGTCGATAATGCGATCGATGAATTTCTCAACCCATTCCATCTCCTCATTGAAGTGGCCGATGTATTTTTCGCCAAGCTTGCTGAAGCTTTCCGAGTTGAAGATCTGTCCCTGTACTTTGTGTACAAATGCGCCTTCTGAAAGGCCTGTCACGAAGAATTGCAATGCTTCAATTGATTTCTGTTTTTCCATAATGTCAGATTTTTAAGTTAGTTATTTATTAAGTTTAGATAATTTTTCGATTAGTTTGTCGATGGCAGGAACCATTTGAAAGATTTCTTCCTCTTCGCCCGATTTCAGAGCCATATCCTTGCGTATATGTTCATGGATGTCAACTGCTTTTTCCTGCATCGCGCGTCCTTTGTCGGTAAGCGAGACGATACGCTTGCGTGTGTCGAATTCACCTTTTGTGCGGGTGATGAGGCCTGCTCTCTCCATGCGCTGAAGCAGCGGAGTGACGGTGTTGGTTTCCAGCAGCAGACGTTTGGCGATATCGCATACAGGTTGTTTATCTTGCTCCCAAAGCACCACCAATACAAGATATTGCGGATAGGTCAGGTCGAGCGGGTCGAGATAAGGATAATATGCCCCCATCATTAGGCGCGATGCCGTGTAAAGACGGAAACAAAGCTGGTTTTCCAATTTAAGCTGGTCGTATGCCATATCAAATTTATATCGTTTGCGATGCAAAATTACAAAATATTTTTATATCGTGAACGATATTTTTAAAAAATTTTCAAAAAAAATATAACTAATTTTGCGAAGTTAATAACGTTTATTTTATGAAAAAAGTCGTCTTTTCCCTGATATTATTGTGCTGCTGCATGGCATGCTTCGCCGTTGAACCTGTTGAAGTTATGGTGCTGATGAAAGCCCGTTACGACCGCGTCGTCAACACCGATTTCGACAACTTATCGCCAGGCATCTACCTGATACAATACCGTCAAGGCACTCAGCTGAAAACGAAAAAGGTTGTTGTCAGAGATGTTAAAAAATAAAGCCCGCATTGCTGCGGGCTGAACTGCACAAAGCAAAAAGCCATTTTGAAGTTAGAAAAAACGCTTCATGCAGTGTGGTGTTTAGCCATTAGCTGCGTTTCTTACGGGCTACAGCATAGCCGGCACCGAGGGCGGTGAGGATTAACAAACCGCTGCCGAGAGGAGCTTCTTGGTCATCTCCATATTCTCCAGGATTTCCGCCAGGAATTACAGGTGTTATGTTACTAATAGTGTTGCCTGTGCGGTCACCCATGCCGTTGTCCCAGTTCTTGAAGAAGCCGTCTGATTGGGCGGTTGCGGTTAAACCAAACGTTAAAACTATTGCTATTGCGAATAATATCTTTTTCATTGTATTTTCCTCCTTATTTTATTATTTAACAACAATTTTCTGCGTCTTATCATTCAACTTGAAGATGTAAACGCCATGCATTGACGGAGCGGTTATCGTTGTTTCGCCGCTTACACGCACTGTCGAAACCCTGCGTCCCATCACATCGAAAATCTGAAGTTCACCTTCACCGTTGACAATGATGTCTGAGCCGTTTTGCCAAGCAAATGTTGAGCTCTCAAAGCCAGCCGGGTTCTCAGAGTACTCTAATCTGACAATAAATCTGTTCTCGTTGTCCTGCTTCGAAGCAATGAATGAATATTCACCTTCAAGAAGCATATCCACATCTTCACCTGTAAGCCTGTCGATGACATGCAGATAGCTGTAGTTACCTTTTGTTTTGCAGCTCAAAGTATATTTGCCTGTTGTCATCGCCTTGAAGTTAAGCTCGAACGCCTTGGTGTCGTCGTTCATCATCGCGATAGCGAAGTTCTCGTCGTTCTGTGGGATGTAAAGCATCGGAACATCCTGGTTACGATGGCTGATCTTGTTCAAGCCATGACCTTCATCAAACATCGCATATGTAACATCCGAGTATTCCGAGTTCCCCACCGTAAACATGATGTTGTCGTGGTTGGCTTTTGCAGAAGCGTTGGTGTAGGTAACGTCTAATTTTTTCCCATCTCCAGTTGAATTAGCCTGAACAAGAATACCTGCGCCTGGTGCTATTGCGACATCATCATCTCTAACGCTCCATGCACCACCATCTAAAACGTAGTATCCTGTTTCGAGATATGTGTTCGAAATGGCCACACCTTTATATATATCCATCTGATAAGGGTTTCCTACGAAGTTGAAACCGATGATGCTTGGGTCGCTACCACTTCTTGAAAGAGTGTAGTCTGAAATGTCTGAAGTATTGAGAGCGCCTTCTATGGTGATATCCATTGTGGCTGCGTTACGGTAGAGGTAACCTCGGCTGTTTGTGAGATTTGCAAAGTAGCTTGTGTGAGCTTTGTAGTTTACCCATTCTTTGTCAGCCGACTCGTCGTACATATACAAATCGTATGTTCCCGTGATGAGGTTTGTGTTTCCGATAGCAGGGGTGTTGATTGTTGAAGCAAATGCCTCCCAAGCTGCTGCTTTCGTGTTGCCTGTGACATGTCTTTTCACTGTGGCGTTAACTGAAGCGTCTTCAGGAAGAATGATTTGACCGCCGTCTTCGATGATGAGGGTTCCGCCATCTTCAATAGTTAAATAATTTCCAGCATCTAATATTCCTCCATCTTCAATTGTAAGCGTTTGACCTGATTCGATAATTGCTGGAGCATTAAGCGTGACTGTTGTATTGATATCCACATCATCATCAATAATTCGGGTGAATTTCCTGGCAACAGATTTTGTAAACACTACAACCACACTACTGGTTTTTCCTGTTTCGCCACCAACAATTGTTTTGAAATAGCCTTTGCCAGTGCCGGCATCACCAGAACTCGGTTGTGCCGTTGTACCATAATAGGTAGTGAATGAGCCTGCAGTAGATGTTACTATAACAGATTTTACAGTTCCTAAATCAGTGCTATTATATAAATATCCAGCACTTTTCTGCCATTGCATTAAACTACTACTCTGTTGTATTTGATAAGAATAGCATGTAACACTCATTGTTTCTCCTGTTGCTGCCGTTGCTGTTTTGTTTTTAGTATAACCATTGTTAATTGCATAACTCTCTGTTGTAAAATCATCTTTATCTATTGTAAAACTAAATGTAGCAGGTTTTGTTCCTGAGAAAACAGCATAAAGATTTGTCGCTCCAGCAGGAGTGTACGTGCCTGTATAAAGTGTGCTCAAGTCTTCCTCATTATCAGTCCATCCTGCAAATGTAAATCCAGACGGAACATAAGCAGAAATATCACCTGCTGTTTTCAATGTCATTTCATCGCCTTCTGTAACATTGACAGTTGCTAATAAAGCGCCATTAACGTAATATTTTACATCGACTTTTTCAATTGCTCTAGTTGTAGCACTGACAGTAACAGCATAATCCGGCATCGTGAAAGTATTACTTGTCACAGTAACCTTTGTTGCCGGAGTGTCTGTTTTATATACATTCCACTCATCAATAATATAATCTGCACTTGGTGTGGATGCCAATGTTACTGTAACACCTGGTTTCACATAGGCACTGCCATCTTCATCTATAGCAGATTGGCCTGATGGTGTTGCTGTGTTGGTAATATTTGCAACAGTTGCAACGTCTAATTGATATGTGTTAGTTTTTTTGTAAAGATAAGGTTTTGTACCAGTACCAGTTGCATAACTAGCCCAACCTGTACCTTCATTTCTCCTCAAAAATTTGTTATTGGGGTCAGTACCTTGACTACGAGCATAATTAATAAAATTGTAAACCCCATTATCTACTTCTACAGTCCATTTTGCATTGTTAGTGACACTTGACAACAAATCAGCAGTGTTTTTCGCTGTCTTACTTCCTGCATATTTCTTTTCATCAACGTTATATATTGTCCAATATGAAGTTTCGCTTATATTTGCAATATGCCATGTAACATCTGCCTCTGTGGTGGCATTGGCAATCACCATATCATTACCGCTCACATAAATATTTGTTGTTTGATTTGCAAATTTATCTGTATTAGAACCTTGAAGGGCATTTTTCATTGCGGCACCATCTGTAGCATAAATTACATAATCGCCTTCAGCAATATCGCCAGTATATTTTACAAAAGCATTGCCAACTGTGCCGCTAATAGTAACGTTATATTCCGGAACAGTGAATTTGTTGTCCGTAACAGTTACTTTTGTTCCTGTCTCACCAGTTTTATAAACATCCCAAACAATGCCTTTACCTGCGGCAAGACCATCAGCTCTTAATGTAATTTCTGTGCCATAAGCGACACTAGCATTTCCACTTTCAGCAATTACGTTGTTTCCGTAAACAGCAGTGATAATCTCACTTGCACTACCTATAGAAGCAACTATAACAGTGTGTTTTCCAGGAGCCCATTGCGCATATAATGTGGTGTTTGCTGTAATTTCGAATTCGTCTCCATATTCATAATCCGTTCCATTTCCATCGTTTTGCGTGTTCCAAATAGAAAAATCATATCCGTCGCGTATAAAAGTATTATTTAAAACCGTCACCGTTGAGCCAGATGTATAAGGACTATTTCCATCTGTCATTGTGCCTGTGCCGCCGTTGGCATCGTAGGTTACAGTGTAAACCGCCTCAAACACAGCTTCAAGATTGGCATTGGCTGTTCCCATGGTGAATGTCGTAGGATTTGTGGTTTCGCTTTCTACACTTGAACCCGAGCCTGTGACATTCCATTTTTTGAATCTGTATCCTGAATTTGGCGTTGCTGAAATGTTCATAACACCGCCCTCGGCAACTGGTGTGTTTGTTGCAACAGGTCTTCCTTTATTAACGGTGACAGTGCCGTTCGTGGCTGTATATTCGAAATTATGTGGTGTTGCAAAATATGCTGTAACAGTTGCGTCAGCTGTTCCCATTTTGAAAGCTGTTGTATCTGAATTGACATTATATAATGTACTTCCAGTTCCACTTACTGCCCAGTTTTTAAATGCATAACTTGCACTGCTTGGTGTCGCCGTGAGATAAACTTTCGCGCCTTCAGCGACACTTGCGCCACTCGCAACAGCACTGCTTCCACCATCTACACCTGTGATAGTTCCGTTGGTTACTGAGTAAGTGAGAGTGTGGTTAGTCGTTGTTCCTGCCGTTTTAACTTTCAAGACAATATCATCAAGACGACAGTTATCTCCTGTTGATGTATTTGTAAATGTTAAATCAAAAGTTTCTGCAGACTTGGTATTAGCAATAGTATATGAATAAGCTGTTTTTGAATCCAAAGTAATCGTTATTCCGCTGGTACTTGAGGATAATGTTAAGTTTTTATTAATTTTAAATGTTAGAGTCATATCCACAGCTCCACCAGTTGATATGCCCGAAATAGAGAACGTACCAGAATTACCACTCTTAGTTTTGCTAACCAGCAGCTCTGGCTTCGTTCCTCCAGCTAACGCCTCATTATATGTTTTTGTATCGGTATAGCCATTTGAACAGGCATAAGTTAAGGTTACACCACCATAAACTGTTGTACCGGTATGACTATTTTGGATGCTTCCAGTGGGTGCATCACCAACCGTAAATCCACTAAAATCTTCAGACCATAAAGTGGTATTAGCAGCAGCTTGTCCTTTTGCCATTTGGGGCATGTTGATCATAGCCAACAGCATTAAAGCTGCGATTAAGATTGTAAAAGTTTTTTTCATTTTGTTTTGTTTTAGTTATTATTTTGTTTCTATTTTTGTTTTCGTTTAAAAAGAGGATTTCTCCACTCCGCTTCGCTCCGGTCGAAATGACAATAAAAAAAGGCGTCAGTCATTTCGCTTTCGCCTATCTGCTCGGAGGGCTCTGGTAAGCCTAAGCTGTAATAAGCACGAAATACTCACGCCAAAATGCGCGATCTTCCGCCTGCTTATTCCCCAGCTTTAAAAAATTTACCAGATTTTCCGAGTGAGAATAAGAGCGTAAAGCTCTAAGTTATAATATGTTACAGTTTTTTCTTCTACATAATCTTTTCGTTTTACGATATTTTTTGCTCAGGGCGCAAAATTAGCATTAATTTTCGAATAAGCTGATTAATTTTGAAAAAGTTTAAAGTTTGAAGTTGAGACTTTGAATGTTTTTCGTATCTTTGCTGCATAGAATACAAAACATTTTTGAAACGACAGCTGTTTTTCTGAAAATTTTTAATATTAAAATTCTTGACAAGAATTAAATAATAGTGTAATTTTGCGGCACTTAATCCTAATATTTAAATAAAATGAAAAAAGCTTTAACTGTATTGCTGCTTTTATGCGCTTTGACCAGCTTTGCGCAAGAACCCCTCATGAAAACAAAATGGAACCAGGGCCACCCTTACAACATGCTTTGCCCGGCCGATCCGCTTGAAAATTACGCCCATTGTTATACAGGCTGTCCGGCAACCGCTATGGGACAGATTATCAATTATCTGAAAACAACACAAGACACCCGCTTCGACGACGGCGACGACTATTTTTCGAACTACGCCGGCCGTCAATTCCATATCGACGACGACTGGCAAGCATATCAGTTTCCATCATTCCCGCAACTCAACGTGTTGCTCGATTCCGTCGACGCCACCTTCCAACGCGATGAGGATCTTTCCGACCAATTGGTGGCTGCCGTGATATTTTCTTGCGGCGTGGCCTGCACACAGGTCTATACAGCGTCGTCCAGTTATGGCTCAGGCACTTTTTCTGTTAATCAGGCGTATGCGGCCTACCAGCGTTTCGGGTTCGCCGAATGTAAACTGTTTACCGACCCTACCGATGAGATGTATGAAATCTTGATCTCCAACATACAAAACGGATATCCGGCTCATCTGGCTGTTGTAAACAACGCAGGAAATAGCGGACATAATGTGGTGGTCGATGGATATCGCGAAAGCGACGGCAAGTTTCATGTCAACTTCGGATGGGGCGGCTATAAGGATAACTGGTACGACATCCCAGATCCTTCAGGTTTTGGTTACGGATGGACAAAAATTGAAGGCATCATTTTGGACATAATCCCTACGTCACATCTGGGTGCTAACGAGTATGCCTATCAGGAACAACTCGAAGTGTATCCTAATCCGGCCTCAGATGTTCTCTACCTGAACAACATTCCTGGCGAACAGGTCGAGTATGCCATTTTCAATGTCTTGGGACAGAAGATGACCGCCGGTTTATCCGATGGAACCATCTCCGTTTCTGAATTGGAAAAGGGAATCTATATTTTACAGGTTAATAAAGACGAATTCAGGAAAACAACCAGGTTTGTTGTGAAATAACAACACAACAAACCTGTTGTTTGTTATTCTTCACGTTTCTTTCTCAGAGCGTAGCCTGCTCCCAGCGTTGCGAGAACGAGCAAACCGCTGCCGAGTGGTGCGTCTGAGTTTTCAGTGCTGCCTATCGGTTTTGTAGGCGTATAAGGAGTGTTGTCGCTTGTTCTGTCGAAAGAACCTCCGTCGTAATCGCCAAAGAAACCGTCACGCTGTGCGTTCGCACCAAAACCAACTGTTAAAACTAATGCTACTGTGAATAATAACTTTTTCATTGTATTTTTTTATCTTTTATTTCTAAACTTTAAACTCTACACTCTAAACTATCTCACGACTATCTTTTGTGTATTCTCATTTAATTTGAGAATGTAAACACCTTGCATCGATGGGGCGGTTATCGTTGTCTCGCCGTCGACGCGCATTGTTGAAACCTTGCGTCCCATAAGGTCGAAGATCTGAAGCTCGCCTTCGCCTTCAACGAAGATGTCGCTACCGTTCTGCCAAGCAAACACCGAGTTCTCAAGGCCTTCTGGATTCTCCGAGTAGTCCAAACGAACGATGAATCTGTTCTCGTTGTCTTTTGGCGAGCCAATGAAGCTGTATTCGCCTTCGAGCAACATATCCACATCCTCGCCGGTGAGCATGTCGACGAGATGCAAATATCCGAACTCGCCGTTGGCGGCGCATCTCAAGGTGTATTTCCCTGTTGTCTTAGCCTTGAAATTGAGGTTGATGACCTTCACGTCGCTGTTCATATTGACCGAAGCGAAGTTGGCGCTGTTGTAGTTGACGTAAAGCATAGGTGCTGCCTCGTTGCGGTGCTCGATCTTATTCAGTCCGTGTCCTTCTTTGAACTCGACGAATGCTACATCATCGAAATTGCTGTTGGCTACTGTAAACACGATGTTATCGTTGCTGGCGCCTCTCTTCGACGCTTCGACGGTGTTCTTGAATGTCAAAGTCTCTTCAGCTGTCGCTTGAACGAGGATAGCTGTTCCGGCAGGGATGGCGTCGATGTCGCTCTTCGCTGTCCAGATGCCGTTGCTTTCAAGCATGTAGAACTTGTCGGCGAGGTTCTCTCCCGAGAAAGCCACACCTTTATAAATATCGTGCGAGAATGGGTTGCCGATGAGGTTGAACGACTTCAACCCGCTGCCTTCGGTGTACGATAACACGTATTTCACGTCTGCTGTGTTGAGCGTGCCAGTATACTCGATGTCGGCAGTCTTCTCGCTGCCTTCTGTGCGGTACAGGTAGCCGCGGCCGTTCTCAAATGATGTGAATGGAGTTACGCCCGGGTCGGTGTTTCTGTATTCCTGCCATCTGATGTGCTCCGGGTCGTAGAGATAGATGTTGTGTTTCAACACATCGCTGAGCAACCCTGAAACGCTCTCAAATGTGACTTCACCTACAGGTGATGCTATGGCGTTCCAGCCTGTGGCTGTCTTGTGGTCGTCTTTGTTTTCTTCCCAAGTCTCGACGCTCTTCTTAAATGTTACGTTGAAAGCGATGTCGCTGACGAGCTGTCCTTCTTCGACGTAAATCTTACCGTCGATGCTACCTGTCTTTTTCTCGCTGTTGTCAACGATGGTGAGTGTAGCGCCTTTACGGACAACGATAGCGTATTCGTCGCGGGTGAGGGTGTGGCCGTTCAAGTCGATGATAACCTCATCATCCTCAGCGATGACCAAAGCTCTGTTTGAAGCGTGTGCTGTCAAGTCCTCAGTCAAAGCGACGTCCTTATCCTCGTTGATGGTGTTCTGGAACAACTTCCAAGTGTTATCACCTGTGATATAATAATAGGTGTTACCGTCGGCCGACACAACATCATTATAATAATAGTCGTCATCGTCGTCGTTTGTGTAAACTCTCGCATTTCCCTCCACTTTATGTAAAGGAGTCACATAATATGCGTTTGTGAAGTTGTTCACACCATAGCTTTTCTCGCAACGACCGAAAGTGCATGAAAGTTCATTGTTCCCAACAATATTAAAAGTAACCTCCGATGGGTTGAAGAGACAGTTGTTGAAATTAACCGTTCCCTTGTTGTAACCTACAAAACCGCCGCAGTTGGTTGTTTTGGCGCCAAGAAACTTGCCGTCGAACCAGCAGTTGGTGATGTTGGTTGTGCTGCTTCTTTCAACCAAACCAATCAAACCGCCATGTGTGCCGTCGCCATTAATTGTCGAATTGATATTCATGTTGACATGGCAGTTATTTAAATAGCACACTCCTGATGTATATCCTGCGACACCTGCCGCAAACTTGTTGCTAGTTTTAATTTCTCCTTCTACAACAATATCTTGAATGGTTGCATTCGACAAACTGCCGAAAGGAGCCGCATATTTTTCGTTTGTGGTGAAATTAACGGTGATGGTGTTGCCGTTTCCGAGGAAAATACCCTCGAATTTTTTGCTTAAGCTTGTATTAGTTGTCTGGGTGCCAACGGTTTGGGTGATGGTGATGTCTGTATTCAGACTGAAGTATTTGCCGCTGTAGCTGTTGCCGGCTTTGACATTGGTTGAGAGGGTCTCCCAATCGCTGTCACTATTAATCATATAAGGGTCATTTTGTGAACCCGAACCTGTGAGCTCGTTTTGCGCGAGCATTGTCATTGGAGCGACAATTGTAATGAGCAGTAAGAAAAGTAAATTGTTCTTTTTCATCTGTTATTTTGTTAGTTTTTTAACACTTATTATTTTCCTTTTTTTCGGGCTGCAAAAGTAGACTTTTACAAAAAAATAATGTGTTAAAAATCTAACAATAGTGTTAAAAATGTGACAAAATGGTGTTCAAATTGTCACATTTTTAACACAAATCAGAATCCTGTCCAGAATCTTTCCCAGAAGTGGTGTTCCATTTCCTTCCAGGTCTCGGCTGTAGCGGCTTCGAAGTCGGCGGTGTAGCGGTTGAGTTCTTTTGCTGCCTCTTCTTTTTTGCCTTCGTCGAGGAGTTTTTGCACTCTTTTCTCTAGCTCAGGCATCTCAATCATAGCCTTTTCTTCGTAGCGCTTAATGTTGTTGTACATGATATCCTTCGCGTAGCCCCAGTTGACCTGAGCGAGTTTGTTGGCTTTTCTGTAACGCCACAGTGCTGTGCGCTCGTCGAAGTTGCCGTGTCCGCATCTGTCGAAGCATGAAGGCATCTTGGTGCAGCCGCTGTAAACAGGTATTCTCGGGCTCTGGCCTGGGTTCTCGACGCCGATCCAGCAGATGCCGCCGATCTCGTCTGGCATCCAGCCGCGGAGCTGTGCCACAAAAGAGTAGGAGCACCACGACATCGCCACGCCACGCTTGAATTCTATGGTACCTGGCTTGAGCATGTTGTACACGCTGCGCTCGGGACCGCCCATCCATGGGTTGGCTGAAGGGGAGACGACGGTGTCGCCGTCACGGTTGACGATCTTGAGGTTGCGTGTGATGTCCATATCGGTGCCTTCGTAGTAGCTGCGAAGGAGACGCATCACGTCGCGCACGTCGACTTTGTTCTCAGGCTTCACCGAGAACGGAATCTCCTGGCCGTCTCTGTCGAGGTTTAATGACGGGGCTAACTCGTTGAAGATGAACCACTCGCGCTCGCGGAAGTTCTTGCCGTTGGAGTAGTCGCTTGCAAAAGCTTTGTACCAGATAAACTCTTCCTTGCCGTCCCACAAGCCGTATTTCTTTGCCACCTTCTCCACATTGTCGGAGCACATGAAATAGTCTTTGTTGTCTCTGTCTAAATATTTGATTCTCGGGATGTTAGCCGATATTCCGACTTCTCCGTCAGGGACTCTTTGTGCAGCCCAGATGCCGCCGATTTTCTTCGGACCTTCGCCCATGATTTCCATGAGCCACACTTCTTTGGTGTCGGCAATGGTGATAGCCTCGCCGCCGTCGCCGTAGCCGTATTCCTTGATGAGCTCGCCGATGAGCCGGATGGCGTCACGGGCATTGTCGCAACGCTGCAATGCTATACGCTCAAGCTCTTCAATCTGGAACATTCCTTCTTTGTTGACGAGGGTGTCGGGACCTGAAAACGTGGTCTCGCCAATAGCCAGCTGTTTCTCGTTGAAACATGGATAAGCGGTGTTGAGATAAGCGTATGTGTGTGCTGCCTGTGGAATCTCGCCGGCTTCCTTCATGCCGTTCATGCTGTTAGGATCAGAGGTGTGCATGGTGCCTTTGTAGATCTTCATCTTGGCGCCTTTCTCGTTATCCGTGGCTTTCTCCCAGCGCATCCAGGTGCGATACCAGCTGTCGCAGGTGTGCGATGTCATCACCGAGCCGTCGGTCGAGGCGTCCTTGCCAACCATGATGCTGGTGCAGTTGGCGCCGTCAAATTCATATTCATCAACGTTGACCTGAGCACTCAAGCTCATCGTCATCGCGATTATAACTAACGTGATTAAGGATTTAATGGTTGCTTTCATATCTATAAACTTTTAAACTTTTAAACTACTCTACACTCTACACTCTAAACTCTACACTGTTTTCTGAGGCGCAGCCGAAAAAAACGTAAAATTCACTTTCCCGTACTTCCTGTGGTCATAATAATTAGCATGCCCTGAGAAATCAACGGTTCTGTCGTGTTCCAAAACAAAGATGCCGTCTTCTTTCAGCAGCTCGTTCTGGAAAATCAGATCGACCAAAAGCTCATAATGCTTGCAGTCGTACGGCGGATCGGCGAAGATGAGGTCGTATTTCGCCTTGTGCATCGGCAAAAACCTGAAGACATCCGACTTCACCACCGACAACTCGTTCATATTCAGCTTGTTGGCTGTCTCTCTGATGAATCTCACGCAGTTTTGGTTCTCGTCGACGGCGGTCACATGAGGACAGCCTCTTGAGACGAGCTCGTAGGAGATGTTTCCCGTTCCCGCAAAGAGGTCGAGAGCCGTGGTCTCCTCCAAATCTATCTGATTTTCAAGGATGTTGAACAGGCTTTCCTTCGCCATGTCGGTCGTCGGACGCGTCGGCAGGTTGTCGGGCGCCACGATCTGTCGTCTCTGATGTTTTCCTCTTATGATTCTCATCTTATATCTTTTTTGAAACGGATGTCACGCACATATCTCGACGTCAACTCCACTATTTTCGAGTCTTCCTCAATCATGCCGAGGAAATAAACCGGCACCGAGCCTGCGTCTAAATGCAGCTGTTCGATCGAGAAGAGCAGGAAATAAAGGAAATCTTCTTTTGTCTTGAAGCGGAATGTGTTGTTAAACAACAACTTAGTTCCTTTCAAGACGAACATCTCAAAACGTTGGTCTTTGACGTTTAAATAAATTCTGATGTCGTCGGTGCGCTCTAAATTTTCCTTGATCAGATTTTCCAGGAGTATGCTCGCCGCATGTCGAAACTCCTTGTTTTCAGGTTCCGGCGTGCAATAAACATTATATACGTCGGCCGCTTCGATATAATCCGAACAAACCACGCCGTTCTCCTCTTTGATTCCAAGAAAATCGAGATATTTCTCTTTTTGCTTGTCTTGATAAATGATAGCGGGCACGAAAACATACGAAAAACCATCCGCCGAATGCCGGATGGTTAATTCGTTTTTGTTCAGATCTTTAGCGTTTGGGGACATATTACAATGATTCCCAGTTACCGCTTAATGAAGGCTCGTCCATCGAACCGACTTTCAGACCAGCGTATTTGTCGAGGTCTTCCTGCTCGGCTCTGAGGTTGTTGACTCTCTGTGGGTCAAGATCCCAGAGGTATGATTTGTAAGGAGTCTTTGCCTCGAACACAGCCACTTTCAAACCACCGCGTTTGATAGAGCCGGCCTGGAGCTCGAACTGAACGTCCTGTGAGAACGGGACGATGCGCAGTCTGTTGACATCGAAGTTTTCTCTGCCACCGAACAATGAGTCGAGAACCTTAACGTAACCAACTGTATCGTTGATAGTCTTGGTAAATGTGGTATCGTTAGGGTCAGCGACGATATTTACGACAGGAAGCTCGCCGGTTTTCACGTATTCGATAAGTGAATCGAAGTCGGCGGTGTATCTGTTGTAGGTCTGCTTGAACAGAGTTTGTGTGCTTCTGATGTCTTTCAAGCTCTGGACTACCTG
Organism: Bacteroidales bacterium; assembly: GCA_017538795.1. Lineage (GTDB taxonomy): Bacteria > Bacteroidota > Bacteroidia > Bacteroidales > F082 > Limimorpha. Next base: position 21,831 of record JAFYIE010000007.1, read on the forward strand.
GATTTCTCTTTCTTTACGTGTGTTTTCGAAAGCCACAGGTTGTCTGATGCTGTCAAATACCAAATAAGCCAAAAGGATAGCAACGAGTGCCAATCCGATGTTGATTAAAGTCAGTTTTTTATTATTCATGATTGTAAACTTTTGTATACTTTTTTTGCGTTGCAAATTTAGCTAAATTTTTTAATAAGAACGAAAATTTTTAAAAATATTTTATGAATAATATTCGACATTGAGCCCCAATGCTTTAACTCTGTCGGCGATACGGCTCATTTCCTCTTTCGAGAGTTTCTCGAGATTTTTTTCCGGCGTCTCTCTGTCGATGACGTAAATCATTGTCTTTCTTGGTTTTATCTTTTTCAGATGCTCGAGCCATAGATTGATTTCCTCTTCAGTGGTGTTGTCGATTTTCTGGCCGTTGTGCTCGCCGCGTAGAAATAGCGTTTGGATAATCACCTGACCCTCAAAGCGTTGCAGGTTTTTGATGTATTGCTCAAGATTGATTTTCACGTTCGGCAGGTTCACCTTATTAATAGTATCGAGCGTTCCGCCGTCGAGTTTGCAGATGTTGTTGTCGACGCGCTGCAATGTCTTGAAAATCTGTTCTTTGTGGATATTCGTTCCGTTTGTCAGCACACTGATGACAGCTTTCGGCACGTATTTGTCTCTTAATCTGATGGTTATATCAATGATTTCCGGGAAATTCGGATGCAGCGTCGGCTCGCCGTTGCCCGAAAACGTGATGCTATTAGGTTCTTTTGGTGTCCCGACGAGCGATTTCAGCGCATTCTCTAATGTTTGCTCGTATTCATGAGGCGTTGCTAATTTCGCTTTCTCATCGCGATGTTCCGGATTCCAGCCGCATTCGCAATAAACGCAGTTGAAAGTGCAGATCTTTCCAACCTTCGGCAACAAGTTGACGCCCAAAGAATTACCCAATCTCCGACTATGAATCGGCCCAAAAACCAAATCTTCAGTTAAAAATGCCATTTTTGAAAAATTTTCTGCAAAGATATAAAAAAACTAAGGTCTAAAGTCTAAAGTCTAAAGTCTTTTTATTATTTTTGCAAAAAATTGTAGTTATGAAAACTAAACAGGAAATCACTGAAAACTGGTTGCCGCGCTACACTGGGCAAGCGCTCGACAAGTTCGGGGAATATATTCTTTTGACGAATTTCTCGCATTATCTGGAGCTTTTCGCGTTTTGGAACAATGTCTCGATAGTGAGCCGCGACCGCTCGATGCCTTGCGCCACGGCGGGCGACATCACGATGATTAACTTCGGAATGGGAAGCGCCAACGCCGCCACCATCATGGACCTGCTGAGCGCCGTGCATCCAAAAGCCGTGCTTTTCCTGGGAAAATGCGGCGGAGTGAAGAAGAAAAACCAGGTTGGTGACCTCATCCTGCCTATCGCCGCAATCCGTGGCGAAGGAACGTCGAACAACTATCTTTTGCCTGAAGTGCCTGCGCTACCGGCCTTCTCGCTGCAGAAAGCTATCTCGACAACCATCCGCGACCACGGCCACGACTACTGGACAGGAACAGTCTACACCACCAACCGCCGTGTATGGGAATACGACGAGGAATTTAAGGAGTATCTGCATAAGACACGCTGCATGGCGGTCGATATGGAGACTGCAACCATCTTCGCTGCCGGTTTCGCCAACGAAATCCCGACAGGCGCATTGCTTCTCGTTTCCGACCAGCCGATGATTCCTGAAGGCGTCAAAACTGAGGCAAGCGACAAGAAAGTAAGCTCGATGTTCGTCGACGAGCATATCAAAATAGGTATCGACGCCTTGCATCAGATTAGAGAAAATAAGCTGACAGTCAAACACTTGAAGTTCTGATGACCTACGAGCAGATTCTTTCGGACATTAAAAACAAGATTTACCATCCGGTGTATTTCTTGATGGGCGAGGAGCCGTATTTCATAGACTCTATCAGCGACGCCATCGAGAGCACCGTGCTGGACGAGGCCGACAAGGCTTTCAACCAGATTATCCTTTACGGAAAGGACGTGAACGTGCACGACATCGTGACGCAGGCGCGCAACTTCCCGATGATGGGTAACTACTTGGTAATCATTGTGAAAGAAGCTCAAGACGTGAAAAATATCGAGTCGATGGAGCCTTTCTTGGAGATGATTCCGGAGACCACGATTTTGGTTTTAAACTACAAATACAAAAAGCTCGACAAACGTCTGAAGTTCGCGAAAACGCTCGATAAGGACTATGTTTTGTTTGAGTCGAAGAAACTTTATGACCGCGATATCCCAAAGTGGATTGTCAATTTCCTTGGAACCAAGAATTATAAGATTTCGCAGAAAGCCTGTCAGATGCTTGCCGATTACCTCGGCACCGACTTGCTGAAGGTGCGCAATGAGCTTGAAAAGCTGATGGTTGCGGTGCCTCAGAAAAAGGAAATCGACGACTTTGATGTGGAATATAACATCGGAATCTCCAAGGATTTCAACATCTTCGAGCTTCAAAAAGCAATCAGCTACGGCGACTTCCCGAAGGCGGTTCAAATCATCAATTATTTCGGCGACAACACCAAGGAAAATCCGCTAATCGCCACAGTGATAATGCTTTACGCCTATTACTGCAAGCTACTGAAACTGCATTACGCCACTGACAAATCTAAAAACAACATTGCCGCCGTCCTTGGCGTGAGTCCATTCTTCGTCGAAGACTATTTCGAAGCCGCCCGCCGCTACAACATCAAAAAATGTGTCGACAACATCGCCGTTCTCCGTGAATTTGACCTAAAATCAAAAGGATACAACGTTGGTGATGTTGAGCAGAAGGATTTGTACCGGGAAATGATTTATAAGCTGATGAGATAAACCGTCCCGCCCTGGTACGCTGTTCAACGGGAAGCGTGGCGGGAACTATCTGGCTGCAAAAAATACAAATTATTTCTATATATGCAGCTTATTGTAGAATTTTTTCAAAAAAAATTTCATTATTATTAAAATAAGTTGTATTTTTGTGTCGATTTATGAGCAGTCGATGACTGCATTTTATTGAAAAACAACGAAGCGTTATGCTTTGCTTGTAATTGGAAATGTGAGAAGTTTTCAAAGGGTTGCAAGCAAGTGTAAGGTTCACGCCTAGGCGTGGACTGTTTGCATTTCCCCAACCCAAGGTCTTTCTCACAACCTCCAATTAAGGAATGCATTTCAGTTCCACGCTTCATTCATTAATTAACTGGTTATTTTTCCATGATGGGACTGACATGGATGGAGGGAATAAAAATGAAAAAAAACTTACACCTTCTCATGACAGCTATCATGCTGTTTGCGTTCTCAACATTCTGCAATGCTCAAGATGACTACAAAGAGTTTATGAAAGAACGTAAAGAAATTTCTAAATTTACCAAAGACCAATTAAGAGAAAAAGTGTCGAAATCAACCCAAAAAGAAGCCAAAAAACTTCAAAAAGAAGGTTGGAAAGTGTCTCCAGGAGCTTTGCCACTTGACAAGCAACTCGAACGTGCTTATCAGATGCAGTATGAGCTTGACATGGAAACCGGCTTTCCAAAATATATCCAAGGTACAGCTTCATCAGTAGGTGGGTCTTATGACGCAGCCAAAATGCAGGCAATGAATCTTGCAAAGATAGAATTGGCAGGCAATATCGCAACCGAAGTCGGTGCACTCATCGACAGCCGCGCAAGCAATAATGATCTAGGCCAAACCGAAGCTGAATCAGTGTCAAAATCAGTGATGGCAGCCAAAAGTCTTATCCAACAGAAAATTGGAAGAACCATTCCGATAGTGGAAGTTTATCGTGATTTCAAAAACAAAAACAAAGAAGTGCGAGTCATTATTTTATATAATAGTGAAATGGCAAAAGCTGCAGCCAAAGAAGCCATTCGCGAGGAGATGACAAAGCAATCAGACAAGCTCGCCGACCAATTGGACGAAATCTTAGGTTTCTAAACCATGAAAAAATTATTTTTTTCAATTATACTGATGGTATTCGCCCTCGTGTGTCACGCACAAAAAACGGTCAATGTGAGTGGCGAATACCGTTATGTTGTACCCGAAAACGTTTCAATAACCGACGCCAAGAACATCGCCATTGACAAAGCTAAAAATGAAGCGATGGCAAAGGAGTTTGGAACGCTTGTTTCGCAAACAAACACCAGTACTATTAAAACCGTTGACGGCAAAGTTGAGACCGACTTCATGTCAATTGGCGGCACTGAATCGAAAGGTATTTGGCTCGCCGACACCAAAGAGCCTGAAATCAATATTCTGTACGAAAACGGTGTGATGGTAGTTGAGGCTAAAGTTTGGGGCAAGGCGAGGGAAATCAAAAACTCCGAAACGGATTTGGATATAAAGATCCTTTGTAACGGAATTGAAAGCGAAAGTTTCAAAAATAATGACAAATTTTCCATTGATTTAAAATCGGCATCCAAAGGCTATGTGGCGATTTTTCTGCGTGGCGACAACATAGAAGACCCAATTTATTGTCTGTTACCATACGAAAATGAAAACGGAGAAGCTCGTGCCGTGAAAAACGGTACAAAATACACATTCTTATCAAAAAAAGACCCTATTTATCCAGTACCTGAGGAAATAATTCTGACAACAAATAAAACCTTAGAATACAATGCAATTATAATAGTTTTTTCGAAGAATCAATTCACTCTTCCTCTTTCAGAAATGGGAGAGTATGTGCTTGAAATACCAGCCGAAAAATTCCAGAAATGGCTTCGCAAAAACCGTGTCAATGACGAGACTATGCAAGTGGTTGAAAAAACTATCGAAATAAGAAAAAAATAAATTGAAAAATATCTACATCATGAAAAAAATCAAATTATTGGCAATATTATTGATCATAGTAATGGTATTGCCGTCGTGTGCTACACTTTTTAAACGTAAAGTGACATTCACATCAAACGTTTCTACTGCCGACGAACTTACAATAGGCAAAGTGACATATTATGATGTTACATTTCCATTTTCAGTTCGTTTAAAAGGAGGATATGGTAAGACAAAAGTTTATGCAAAAACTAATGACAATCAAGTTGCTACTGCCGAGATTCGAAAAAAATTCAGAACAATGTTTATTTTTGATGCACTGTCATATGGTATACCTGGTATTATAGATATATTTTCAGGAAACGTCACAAAACCTGTGCAGAAAGAAATTCGTCTAAATTTTAATGGACAAAATAGTGTTCCGAATGAAAATGGAAATACTAATGCTATTGCAAAGAATAAACTTCCTCAGCAACCAGCTATAGCTGCACAAGCAGATATAAAAGTGATTTACATTTATTATACCAATGTCATTAGTAACAATTATAATAATACAATATTTATTGAAGATGATTACGCTACAGATGTAAAGAACTATTCGTATATAAGAATATATACTGATGAGCAAAGATTATTAATAGACAATAAATTTGCAACCAATGGAACAACATTCGAAGAACTGAAAGCAATGAAAGGCAATAAGTTTGAGTTGCGCATGAACAACAACAAAGAGTACTATATTTTTATATCTGGCGGCAATCTACAAGAAAAAGACAAAGCTGATTTTGATAAGAAATTTTCTAAATTAAATTTCTCTGGAGATTATATATATAAAGATAAAAAAATCACACAACCAGAGTCGTACCAACAACCGGTGGCATCGTCTATAGCAGCGGCTACACAAATCACGAATGCGCATTCTGCTGCAATTATTAAAAGTGATGTCGATACAGCTCCTATATCAAATTCAAAATCACCAAACACATTCGTTTTAATCATCGCTAACGAACACTACACTTTCGTTGACAATGTTGATTTCGCCATTCATGACGGAGAAGTCTTCAAGGAATATTGCATCAAGACTTTGGGTGTGCCGGAGAGACAGGTTTGGTTCTACCAGGACGCTTCAGCAGGTATCATCTCTGGTGGTGTAGACAAGATGGTTCAGGCGATGAGTCTGTTTGAAAATTCTAAAGCCATCGTTTATTACTGCGGTCATGGCATCCCGGATGAGCACACAGGAGATGCGTACATCGTTCCAACTGATGGTAAGGGTACCAATACGGCGACTTGTTACAGTCTTAACAAAATGTACACCACTTTGGCAAAATCTAATGCAAAAAGTGTGACTTATTTCATGGATGCATGTTTTAGCGGAGCTAACAAAGAAGGTTCGATGCTCGTTGCGGCACGTGGTGTAGCCCGTGAAGCTAAAAAAGAAACACTCAAAGGCAACACTATTGTGTTCTCGGCAGCATCTGGAGATGAGACGGCGATGACGTACAAGGAGAAAGGACATGGTCTGTTCACATACTTCCTTTTGAAGAAACTCCAGGAAACCAAAGGTGATGTTAGTTACGGTGACCTTGACAAATACATCAAGGATAACGTAAAACGCGAATCATTCCTCACTAACGAGAAAGTGCAGAATCCTACCACGAACGTCAGCGAGAACGCAGTTAATAGTTGGAAACAGATGAGGTTGAAATAATTTTTTATACTAATACTTTTTCGAAAAAAATTATGAAAATAAGTACTATAAAATCATTGACCACTTTTTTGCTGCTGGTTTTATGTGGTTTAATGCCGGCTTTTGCGCAAAATAACGGGTATTCAACTATCTATATACGTTGTGAAAGTAATATCGCTTTCTCTAACATTGTTGAGATTAATGGACAACATTTAACCACTATGCCACATCGTAGTTACATAGTTATAAAGTCTAACTATGATAAGTTATTATTAAGGCAATGGTGCTTTCAAAAAGGAACTTCTTATGAATCAATTATAGAAAAAGATAACAAACGAAAAAGGAAAACTCCTGTTTATGAAATTTTGTTAGCTCCAAATTCAGAACATTATGTGGGACTTGAAGGTGGTCTCATTAATGAAATAACGAAAAGTACTTTTGAAAAAAAGAAAGAAAAATTTACGTTCCATGGAGAATATGTTTTATATGATAATAATTCTAACATTATTGAACAAAACGATATTCCACAACAAGCACAATCAATTCAGCAATCAATCGCACCTGAACCTGTTGCAGCTGCCGCTACAGAGGTGTTTGTTTCAGATGTTGATGTAAACATCCCGGCAACAGGCAAAAAGGCAAGTGACACATTTGTCTTAATCATCGCCAATGAGGATTATCAGTATATCGACAGGGTGAAATATGCCGCACGCGACGGTGAGATTTTCAAAGAGTATTGCAAAAATACTTTAGGTGTGCCTGAAAAGCAGATTCGTTATTGTCCGAACGCCACTTTCGGTGTAATAAACGGCGGTGTCGATTGGCTTCGCTATGCTTTGGAAAACTTTGAAGGAAGTCGCGGAATAGTTTATTATTGCGGTCACGGCATCCCTGACGAACACTCTGGCGACGCTTACATAATCCCTGTAGATGGTAAAGGCACAAACATGATGACATGCTACAGTTTGAATGCTCTATATACAACATTAGCAGCTACCAACGCCGACAACATAACCTATTTCATGGATGCTTGTTTTACCGGTGCCAACAAAGAAGGTTCAATGCTTGTGGCGGCTCGCGGCGTGGCTCGTGAACCTAAAAAGGAGACATTAGAGGGAAAATCCGTGGTGTTCTCTGCTTCGAGTGGTGATGAGACTGCCATGACCAACGAAGAACAGCACCATGGTTTGTTCACGTATTATCTTTTGAAGAAAATACAGGATACAAAGGGTGATGTTAGTTACGAGGAACTTGCTGCATACATAAGTAAAAATGTGAAGAAAGATGCATTCTTGTTAAACGAAAAGCCACAGAATCCTGTTGTGGCAACAAGCCCTGATGCGCAAGATTCTTGGAAAACTATGAATCTGAAGTAACTTACGTTCTAAATTCACATCCCCGAACTTATTGAGAAATCAAACGAGTCCGGGGATTATTTTATATGTTTGAAAATCGCCAGTTGCCAATTGACGATTTTAATGAAGTGAAAGTCAATGAGTTAGAAATTCGACAAATGGCATTTGCCGAATTTAACGAACAAGATATGGAGGCTTTTCTAAATGTAAGTTTTACAATTCATCATCTGATTCTAACCAAGACAAAAACTTTTGAAGAAAGAATGTTTTACATCAGAAGATGTGCAACTGAATTTTGGAGTTATTTAAAAACAGTATCCTTTCAGCGAACAGAACAAAAACATATTTAGGTCTAGTAGACATTTTTTAGGATAAAATACATTAAAAAATTCATTTTTAATTAAAAAGTTGTATTTTTGTGTCGATTTATGAGCAGTCGGTGACTGTTATTTATTGAACAAAATAACGAAGCGTTATGCTTTGCTTGTAATTGGAAATGTGAGAAGTTTTCAAGGGTTGCAGGCAAGTGTAAGGTTCACGCCCCAGGCGTGGACTGTTTACATTTTCTCAACCCAAGGTCTTTCTCACAACCTCCAATTAAGGAATGTATATCAGTTCCACGCTTCTTTTACTAATTAACTGATTATTTTTCCATGATGGAACTGGCATGGATGGAGGAAATAAAAATGAAAAAACATTTACACCTTCTCATGACAGCTGTCATGCTGTTAGCATTCTCAACTTTCTGCTATGCTCAGGAACAATCCTACAAAGAGTTTATGAAAGAGCGTAAAGAAACGATGAAATTCACCAAAGACCAATTAAATGAGAAAGTATCAAAAAACACACAAAAAGAGGCCAAGAGACTGAAAAAAGAAGGCTGGGAAGTAGCTCCGGGAGCACTGCCGATGGAACAGCAGCTTGAACGCGCATACAGGATGCAGTATGAATATGACCTTGAAACAGGTTTTCCGAAATATATTCAGGGCACAGCATCATCGGTGGGCGCGACTTTCGATGCTGCCAAAATGCAGGCTATGAATCTCGCCAAAATAGAATTGGCCGGCAATATCGCTACAGAAGTCGGCGCACTCATCGACAGCCGTGTCACCAACAATGATCTCGGTCACGAAGAAGCCGAATCAACTGCCGAATCGGTGATGGCGGCAAAGAGCCTCATCCAACAGAAAATAGGAAGAACCATCCCTGTGCTGGAAGTCTACCGTAACTTTAAAAACAAGAACAAGGAAGTAAGGGTTATCATATTGTACAACAGCGACATGGCAAAAGCCGCGGCCAAAGAAGCCATACGCGAGGAGATGACCAAGAAAGCTGACAAACTTGCCGACCAATTAGATAATATTTTAGGATATTAAGGATGAAAAAAACTGTTTTTTCAATCATTTTGCTGATCACAGCACTCATTTGTCATGCCCAGAAAGTCGTCAGCGTGAGCGGCGAATACCGTTATCTGGTGCCTGAAAACGTTTCGATAACTGATGCCAAGAACATCGCCATCGAGAAGGCTCGCAACGAGGCTATGGCAGCTGAATTCGGAACTTTAGTGTCGCAAACCAGCACCAACATGATGAAAACCGTCGACGGCAAGCTTGAAACAGAGTTCGTCTCGATTGGCGGCGCCGAATCAAAGGGCATCTGGCTCGGCGATACCAAAGAACCTGAAGTGAAAGTGCTTTTTGAAAACGACGTGATGGTTGTTGAAGCCAAAGTTTGGGGCAAAGCAAGGGAAATCAAGAACTCGGAGACTGATTTGGAGATAAAAATCCTCTGCAACGGCATCGAAAGCGAGCGTTTTAAGGATAAGGACACGTTTTCCATTGATTTCAAATCGGCATCGAAAGGCTATGTGGCGATTTTTCTGCGCGACGACATTCTCGATGACCCGGTTTTTTGCCTGATGCCATACAATAACGAAAATGGTGAGCCGCGTGAAGTTAAAGGCAACACCGTATACACATTCCTTTCGAAAAAAGACCCGCATTACCCTCTTTCTATGGAAAAAAATGGAAAAACTTACTATATGCCGCCAACAACTCTTACGACCGAAAAAGATGTTGAATATAATACAATAATAATTGTTTTTTCTAAAAACCAATTTGGTATGCCACTTTCTGAAAAAGGTGAATTTGTGGATGAAATAGATGTTGACAAATTCCAGAAATGGCTCCGCAAGAACCGCCTCAACGACGAGACGATGCAGGTGATTGAAAAAACTGTGGAAATAAGAAAAAAGTAAAACTAAAAATTTATCAATATGAAAAAAGCACACATATTTAAATTATTGTTTGCGACATTGGTATTAATTGTTGCCTTCTCGAGCTGTTCAGTGTACAACGAGACGATGGTAAATACAACAAATTCCCCGATAAAACAAAAACTACCATGTATGCAGGTGACTGTCATAAACAACAGCAAAGCAGACAAATCAAATCCCTATGTATATATAGATCTGATAAAAAATGATTATATAGATCTGATAAAAAATGATCCGGCTTTCGAAATTGTTGAAAAAACAATAACAGAAGAGCTTAAACACAATGTTGTATCTTATGGAGCTCCTTCAAGTTCAAATTGCAGAATAGAAGTTGTCTGTGAAAGGTTAAACGAGGCTGATGACCAGACATGGCTTATGCTATCAGCCTGTACATTATTTACTGCCAATTTTTTAGGTTTTCCATGTGATGTTACAAAATGGGATATCAAAATGCAATTTAATATTTATGATAATAATGATGAAATCATAAAAAAGTATAAATATAGAGCAACTGACAAATCTCTTTTGGGATTCTATTACGGGAGATGTTATAATGTGGTTTTGGTTGATGTTACCAAAAAGATATTGAATGATTTCAGGAAAGATATTGAGCGGGATGCCGAAATGATTACACAAAGGATAAATGAATCAGCTGTGCCACAATACCCAAACAACATTTACTACCAGCAACCCGCCATCGCACAACAGCCAGTCCAACAACAGGTTGCGATGCAGCCTGCTACAACAGTTGCTAACAAAACAATAGAATCAGATGTTGATGTAAACATCCCTGTAACCGACCGCAAGTCAGACGATACTTTTGTTTTAATTATAGCCAATGAAAATTACAAATATGTTGACAAAGTTGATTTCGCTATCCACGATGGCGAGGTTTTTAAAGAATATTGTGTCAAGACATTAGGCGTGCCCGAAAGACAGGTTTGGTTCTGTAAGGACGCTACAGTAGGCGACATGCTTAATGGTATTGACAAGATGGTCAGGGCGATGAATAAGTTTGAGAACTCGAAGGCCATTGTTTATTATTGCGGCCACGGCATTCCTGACGAGCACACTGGCGATGCATACATAATACCGACTGACGGCGATGGCAAGAAAATGGTCACCTGCTACAGTCTCAACAAGCTTTACACGACTTTGGCGGAATCAAAAGCAACAAGTGTGACATATTTTATGGATGCCTGCTTCAGCGGTGCCAACAAGGAAGGTTCAATGCTTGTGGCGGCTCGTGGTGTGGCAAGAGAACCTAAGAAGGAG
>JAFYIE010000008.1 GCA_017538795.1 Bacteroidales bacterium
CGATAAGGTAATTGTTAAAAAAAATTAACAAATATTTTTGTTGATGTAAAATAAAACGATGTTGATAGGCGTTAAGATTTCAAAATATAAACGAAATCGAGTGCCTATGACATTAAACTCTACACTGTTATTTGAAGATGAGGTAAAAGCGGCGTTACAGGATATGTGCGCCGAGATGAAGCCAAGCCGCAGAACGTTAAGCACTATTCTTCAATATGCCGCTACATATGAGTGCGCCAACACGAGAATAGGTGCGGTTGACATGATGCTTAACTAATGAGCAGAGGCTTTGTCAAAGAAGGTGACCAGGAAGAAATTCCTATGGTGCCACCGAGGGCTTATCTGCCGAAAGGCATGCCTAACTACGTGACCAAGGAAGGGATCGCGGCTTTAAATAAGGAGCGTGAAAACCTTGAGGATGAGCGTGTTGCGGCAAGTGGAAACTACATAATGAGCAACTTTATCGATGCGAAGATGAAGTTGCTCATTGAACGTATTAATACCGCCGTTGAGGTGGATTTGACCAAAGCTAACAAGGAAACCGTAAGTTTCGGAGCTTATGTGAAATATAATGACAGAACTGTGAGAATTGTCGGCGTTGACGAAGCCGATTTTTCGAAGGGATTGCTGTCGTTTATCTCGCCGGTAGCGAAGGCGTTGGTGGGGAAGAAAGTAGGAGACAAGTTCGAGATAAAAGTGCCGAAAGGGACGGAAACGGTTGAGGTTCAGGGGATTTGGTATGAGGCGGTGCCGCTGACGAAAGCGGCTGTGGAGACCAATGACGACGATAAGAGCTCTCTGGGCACTCTGATAACTTCGAGAACTCGGATGGTTTCGGAAATAAAAGCAATAGCCGCTTCCGATAGTAATGATGCGACAATTAACCAGGAGGAGGTTCCTCGCGCCGATGGCGCCCGGAATGACGGCGGCGCTGTGGATGACATTTTCGTTCCGGAAAATGATATTATGGAGTTTCTGCCGGTGGTGAATGAACGAGGCATTATAGTGGGGCGGGCGTTGCACATGGAGTTGCATAAAGGTAATAAGATTCTGCATCCGGTGCTGCATCTGCATGTCATTAATGATAATGGAGAGGATGTGCGAAGATATTGGTGGCATGTGGCGTTTGGCGACACGCCTGAAAAAACACTAAAGCGGAAAATGCAGGAAACACTTGGTTTGACGGCGGTTAAACCGAAGCAGAAAAAACAATTTATTCGTGAAACAAAGACTGAAAAAGAGCTTGTTTACGTCTATTTTTTAAATTCTGATGAAAATTTATTGAAAACACCTGAAGATAAAGAATATTTTGATATTTTTGCAAAAGATTAGTTTGTAAAAATATTGAAAATGGTTTTTAATCCAAAACTCTTTGTCTGCCTTAAGAATTATGACAAGAAACAGTTCTCGGCGGACGCAATGGCGGGACTTATTGTTGGAATTGTGGCGTTGCCTTTGGCAATTGCTTTCGGTATCGCATCGGGTGTAGGCCCGACTGAAGGTCTTGTGACGGCTATCATCGCTGGATTCATCATCTCGTTTTTAGGAGGTAGCAAGGTGCAGATTGGCGGTCCTACGGGCGCGTTCATTGTCATTATTTACGGAATTATTCAGCAGCACGGACTTGGAGGCTTGATGATAGCCACTATTATGGCGGGTGTCATCTTGATATTGATAGGTGTTTTTAAGTTGGGAAATGTCATTAAGTTTGTGCCATATCCGGTGGTGGTAGGTTTTACAGGCGGTATCGCGCTCACTATCTTCTCGACGCAGATGAATGATATGTTCGGTATGGGCATCCAGAATGTGCCTGCGAACTTCATTGATAAATGGATTTGTTATTTCCAGAATGCGACGCATGTCAACTGGTGGGCGTTTGGCGTTGGAATCGTAAGTTTGTTGGTGATTATTTTTAGTCCGAAGATCTCGAAAAAGATCCCGGGATCGCTTGTGGCTATTCTTCTGATGACCTTTATGGTTTGGATTTTGGAGCGATTCTGTGGTGTGAGCGGTATTACGAAGATTGGCGATCTGTATGAGTTGCCGACGTCGATACCGGCACCGAAGATGCCAGATTTGGGCCTTGGTGAAGGCAAGACGTTGATACAGTTGATGATTGATCTGGCGCCTTCGGCATTTACTATCGCTATGTTGGGCGCTATTGAGTCGTTGCTTTCGGCTATGGTTGCAGACGGTGTTATCGGTGACAAACATAATTCAAATACCGAGTTGATCGCTCAGGGTATTGCAAACATCGCGACGCCTTTGTTTGGCGGCATTCCGGCGACTGGAGCCATTGCGAGAACGATGACGAATATCAACAATGGAGGTAAGACGCCTGTCGCAGGTTTGATTCATGCGGTGGTGCTGCTTCTGGTGTTGTTGCTGCTTGGCAGATTGGTTGGTTTGATACCTATGCCATGTTTGGCGGCGGTGCTTATCATGGTGGCGTACAACATGAGCGGCTGGCGCACGTTCAAGATGCTCGCCAAGAACCCGAAAGCCGACTTTGCCGTGTTGATCATGACGTTCCTTTTGACAGTTATTTTCGATTTGACAATAGCTATAGAAATCGGTCTCATCGCTTCAATTGCATTGTTCTTGAAACGAACCAACGAGGCTACGGTTATCCGTTCGTTCTCCGACGAAATCGATCCGGGAGATAACACCGATATCGCTATTAGCAATGAGGAGAAGCTTATTATTCCGGAAGGTGTTGAGGTTTATGAGATTGACGGCCCATATTTCTTTGGAATCGCCAATAAATTCGATGAAATTGATAAGTCGGTGATGGGTAAGGAGTACAAGGTCCGAATCATCAGAATGAGGAAAGTCTCGTTTATCGACAGTACTGGAATTCACAATTTGGAGATGTTGTGCGACACTTGCAGACAGCGCGGTATGATTGTTGTTTTGTCGGGTGTTAATGTGCATGTGAGGGCGACGTTGGAGAAGGCGGGATTTATAAAGAAGCTCGGCGAGGAGAACGTTTGCTCGCATATCAACTTTGCGCTGAAGAGGGCGGAAGAAATTGTTAGTGCATAGTTCTTCAATATCTTAAATTTTTCTTTACAACATTGTCTTTCCTTGACCGAAAATCATTATCTTTGCATGGTAGAAATAACCAAGAAAATGATTAAGGAAGACAAGAAAAAAGAACGCAAATCCTGGTGGATTCAGTTCATTATCAGCGTCGTTGGAACAGCAATAGGCGTGGGCTTGACATTTGCTGTGAGCAGCAAAATCGAAAACTGGAAAAAGGAGCAGGTGCAACGCATCACTGCCATGATGGTGATTCATGATATCGATGAGTCTATCGACATATTGAAACGGATGAAGACTTCGATGGAGGAGCAGTACAATGCGACGCTTTATGTGATGGGGCGGCTTGACCAGTTGGATTCAATACCTAATGACACACTTACGTCGGTGGTCGGGTTTATTATTAAAGACGACCAGGATTTCCGCTTCGACATGTCGAAGGAGCAGATATTCAACAGTAGCCCTGATACCTGGCAAAACCTTGGAAGCATGAAGTTTATCGATAATGTGCAGTCGTTCTATTTCGAACGTCAGACATTCCAGAATATGTATAACAAGTCGGTCATCTGGCGGCAGCCGGTGCCTACGAGTGATTTGGAAACTATCCATATCAATGATGAGGCTTTGAATATTGAACAATACATGGCGCGATACTATGGATTGGTTCGTGAGTTTTTGAAAGCAAAACTGACTGACAGTCATGTGCAGTATTATCTTTCTTATTCGGCTTACAGAATAGACAAGATTATCGAGATGGTTGACGCATGGACTAACCTTAATAACGAGAATAAGTTCCTTATGAGCATAACCGATGATGAATTGGCTGAATATGTGAACAGTATTAATAATACCGGCATTGCTGTGACGGAAAAGAATCTTACAGGAACGTGGGTGGCATCGTCGATCGATGAGAACATTTCGGAGTGGGAGTTCCGTAAAGACCACACTTATACGATGGTCATGAACACTTCCCAAGCTGCAAGTCTTCCATTTGCCAAAGGAAAGATAAAGTTAACCATTACGCTTGGCGGAACATGGCAAATCGAGGGTGATTCAATTATCAGTTTACTTGATATTAATACCATAGAGGCAAATCTTGATGAAAGCCAGCTGATGGCGATGCCTGGAGGAAAAGAGATGTTCGATATTTGGATTCAGGAGACCAAGAAGACTTTGACAGAAACCTATCGGGAATACCTGAAGAATAACTGGACTAACGCGCATAGAGCCCGTCTTGATGAGTCTGAGAACAAGATGGAGTGGAAATGGAAGGAGCAGGATGTCATCTATCTGAAGCGTAAGGAATAATCGCGGTATATTTATAAAATATTTATTAATTATGTCTTGCAAATTTGAAAATATCTCCGTAAATTTGCGCGCAAATTTTTTATAATAAGGTAATTGAATTAAAAATTAAACAAATCAAACATAAATGGCTATGAATAAGCAGATTACATTAGAGCAGGCCGTTGAGAAAGTTCACGACGGCATGACAATTATGTTCGGCGGATTCCTCGGAGTGGGAAGCGCAGTGCAGATCATCGACAAAATCGTTGAAAAAGGCGTTAAAGATTTAACCATCATCGCCAACGATACGGCGTATGACAACATCGCCCACGGCAAACTCGTTGCCAACCATCAGGTGAAGAAGGCTATCGTGTCGCACACCGGTACCAACAAGGAGACAGCGGCACAGAAAAACGCCGGTACTCTAGAGGTTGAATACGTACCACAGGGCACATTGGCAGAGCGCATCAGAGCCTACGGCGCAGGTCTCGGCGGAGTCCTCACCCCAACAGGTCTCGGCACCATCATGCAGGACGGTAAGCAGATTGTGAAAGTCGACGGTAAAGACTACATCCTCGAGAAACCTCTCAAGGCTGACATCGCTTTCTTGCGCGCTAACATCGTCGATGAGTTCGGTAACATGGTGTTCCTCGGAACAACCAACAACTTCAACCCATTGATGGCTACAGCAGCTGACTACGTTGTGGTTGAGGCTGAGAAGCTCGTGAAAGTCGGAGAAATCGCTCCTGAACATGTTCACGCTTCGGGTATTTATGTTGACGGAATCTACGTCGAGAAGTAGTTTAGAGTTGAGAGTGTGGAGTTTAGAGTAGTTTGAAAGTTTAGAGTTAAAAGTTTTAAGTTTAAAATAATGGAAAAAGAATATAGAACAAAGATTAGACTTCGCATGAGTGCGAAGGATGCTCACTACGGTGGCAATTTGGTTGACGGTGCTCACATGGTTCACCTTTTCGGTGATGTGGCAACTGAACTTTTGATTATGCGTGACGGCGACGAAGGTCTGTTCTGCGCGTACGACATGATTGAATTCAAAGCCCCTGTTTATGCAGGCGACTTTATCGAAGCTGAAGGTTGGATCGACCGCGAAGGCAACACATCACGCCACATGTTGTTTGAGGCCCGCAAGGTTGCTGTAGCCCGTCCTGACATCTCTCCATCGGCTGCTGACGAGCTCGATGAGCCAATCCTGGTTTGCCGCGCTTCAGGCACATGCGTTACACCAAAAGATTGCCAAAGAAAAAAGTAAAAAATTATGGATAAACTGATAATCACAGCTGCTATCTGCGGCGCAGAAGTAACAAAAGAACAGAATCCTAACGTTCCTTATACCGTTGAGGAAATCGTGCGTGAGGCAAAGTCGGCAGTCGATGCTGGCGCAGCTATCGTGCACTTGCACGTCCGCTGGGACGACGGCACACCTACACAGGACCGTGGCCGTTTCCAGGAGTGCGAAGAGGCTATCCTCAAGGTTTGCCCTAACGTGATCTTGATTCCTTCGACAGGCGGTGCAGTCGGTATGACACCAGACGAGCGTCTTCAGTCAACAGATACGAACCCACGTCCTGAGATGGCAACCCTCGACTGCGGAACATGCAACTTCGGCGATGAGATATTCGACAACACCATGCCAACGATGCGCGCTTTCGGCAAACGCATGATCGAGCGCGGCATCAAGCCTGAATACGAATGCTTCGAGATGGGTCACCTCGACACCATTTTGACTATGGCTCGTAAGGGTGAAGTCCCGGGCGCACCAATGCAGTTCAACTTCGTGCTTGGCGTTCCTGGCTGCACACCGGCAACAGTGGCAAACCTCTGCTGGCTCGTCAACGGCATCCCGGCAGGCTCAACATGGACAGTGACAGGTGTCGGACGTAACGCATTCCCAATGGCAGCAGCAGCTATCGCCATGGGCGGCAACGTACGCGTCGGCTTCGAAGACAACCTCTATCTGTCGAAAGGCGTCCTTGCTAAGTCAAACGGCGAACTCGTCGAGAAAGTGGTGAGACTGGCAAAAGAACTCGGCCGTCCAATCGCTACATCAGACGAAGCAAGAGAGATTTTAGGTCTTAAACCAAGAAAATAATTGAAAATCATTAAATCAAATAACATTTAAAAATTAAATAAAATGCAAAAACACGGTAACAAATACGGTACACACCGCGTGATTGAACCAAAAGGCGTTCTTCCACAACCAGCTAACAAACTCGACAACAATATGGACGAGATTTGGGACAACGAGATTTTGATTGACGTCCAGACTTTGAATATCGACTCAGCATCATTCACCGACATCCACAACTATGCAAAACAGCAGGCAGGTCCTGGCGCATCAGAGGAAAAGATCATGGAAGAGGTGAAGAAAGAGATGTTCCTCAACGTTGAGTTGCAGGGCAAGCACCGCAACCGTCGTACAGGTTCAGGCGGTATGCTCCTCGGTAAAGTCGAGAAGATTGGTGACGCTTTGAAAGGCAAGATCGACCTCAAAGAAGGCGACCGCATCGCTACATTGGTCTCATTGTCACTGACACCTCTCCGCATCGATGAAATCATCGCCATCCGTCCAGACGTTGACCAGGTCGACATCAAGGGTAAGGCTATCCTCTTCGAAAGCGGTATCTACGCTAAGATTCCGAGCGACATGCCAGAAAAACTCGCATTGTCAGCATTGGACGTCGCTGGTGCTCCGGCACAGACAGCAAAGCTCTGCCAGTATGGTCAGACAGTCGTTATCCTCGGCGCTGGTGGTAAATCAGGTATGCTCTGCGCTTACGAGGCAAAGAAACGCGTTGGCGTGACAGGTAAGGTGATCGGTATCGCCAATAGCCCTAAGTCAACACAGCGTATCAAAGATCTCGGCTTCTGCGACATCGTCGAGAGCGCTGCAGGTATGACACCAGTTCAGGTTTATGAACTCGTCGAGAAACTCACCAACGGCAAGATGGCTGATGTGACAATCAACTGCGTGAACGTTCCGGATCAGGAGATGACAGCAGTCCTCTGCACAAAGGACGACGGTATCGTTTACTTCTTCTCAATGGCAACAAGCTTCACAAAGGCTTCATTGGGTGCTGAAGGTATCGGCTCAGATGTCAACATGATTATGGGTAACGGCTACACCAAAGGTCACGCTGAATTCACATTGCAGGAACTCCGCGAGAGCCCGAAACTCCGTAAGATTTTCGAAGAACTTTATGCTTAATTAAGACTTTAGTCTTTAGTCTTTAGACTTTAGCCATATGGTTGATTTCTAAAGACTAATGACTAACGACTAAAGACTAAGAATATGGGAGAATCAAGAAGAAAAATAATGTTTCCGAACGTCACTGATGAGCAGTGGAACGATTGGAAATGGCAGGTCAAGAACCGCATCGAGACCCTTGAGGACTTGAAGAAATATGTGAAATTGACTGAAGCCGAGGAAGAAGGCGTGAAGAAGACCCTTTCTACACTTCGTATGGCTATCACTCCATATTATCTGAGCCTCATCAACCCTGACGACCCGAACGACCCGGTCCGTCGCCAGGCTATCCCTACGGCTGCTGAGACACACATCGCACGCGCCGACTTGCTCGACCCGCTGCATGAGGACGAGGATTCACCAGTGCCAGGATTGACACACCGTTATCCTGACAGAGTGTTGTTCCTCATCACAGATATGTGCTCGATGTACTGCCGTCACTGCACACGCCGTCGTTTTGCAGGTCAGAAGGACGACGAGTCACCAGCCGACAGAATCGAGAAAGCATTGGAATACATCGAGAAGACAGAATGTGTCCGCGACGTGTTGCTGTCAGGTGGCGACGCTTTGATGGTGAGCGACAAGAAGTTGGAATACATCATCGGCCGTTTGCGTCAGATCAAACATGTCGAGATCGTTCGTTTGGGAACACGTACACCTGTGGTCTGCCCGCAGCGTATCACTCCTGAGCTCTGCGACATGCTGAAGAAGTATCATCCAATCTGGATCAACACACACTTCAACCACCCGAACGAGGTGACACCAGAGTCATTCGCAGCTTGCGAGAGACTTGCTAACGCCGGTATCCCGTTAGGTAACCAGAGTGTGTTGCTCCGTGGCGTCAACGACTGCGTGTTTGTGATGAGAAATCTTGTCCACGAACTCGTGAAGATGCGTGTACGTCCGTACTACATCTATCAGTGCGACCTCTCGATGGGTCTGGAGCACTTCAGAACTCCGGTTTCGAAGGGTATCGAGATCATCGAAGGCTTGCGCGGCCACACATCAGGCTTCTGCGTCCCGACATTCGTCGTCGATGCTCCAGGCGGTGGCGGCAAGACCCCGGTCATGCCACAGTATGTCATCTCACAGTCACCAGGCAGAGTGGTGCTGCGTAACTTCGAAGGCGTCATCACAACCTACACCGAGCCGGCTGAGTATCATAGCGAGTGCAACTGCCCTGAGTGCCAGGCACTTAAGAAGAGACTTGAGGCTGAGAGAGTGGAAGAAGTTGACAGAAATAAACCTGTTGACGGTGTGATCACATTGCTTGAAGGCGAGAAGATGAATATCGAACCGGCTCATCTCTATCGTCATGAAAGACAAAAACATAACAAATAAAAATAAGCTGTATGAGCGAGAATAATTATCAGAAAGTAGCAAACTGGAAGATTATCTTTATTTTGATTCTTGTAGTTTGGATGGTAAACATTCTAATGTCGTTTGTTTACAAGACACAACCGAACTTCTTCATGTTTACCTGGCTGACCAACATCTTTTTGAGTTTGGTTGAAACAGTACTTTTAGCACTTTTATGCTATGTCTTTTATCTTTTATTCTTTAGAAAGAAGAATAGATATAACGACACTGATGTTAATGATGCTCAATAAGTTATGCCTTTTATTGAGGAACTTATAAAATACAGAAGCTGTTCTATCGTGGGGCTGGCGAAAAACACCGGCAAAACGGTGAGCCTGAACTATGTTTTAGGCCGCTTGCCCCTCGACAGGATGCGTATCGGACTGAGTTCCATTGGTATCGACGGTGAGACGACCGACCAGGTGACGAAGACGGCGAAGCCGGAGATAACATTACAAGAAGGCACATATTTCGGGACAAGCGAGAAACATTATCTTCAAAGAAGACTCGTTTCGGAGCTTGTCGAAGTGAGCGATGAGAACACCTCGTTGGGAAGGATTGTGACAGCCAAGGCGCTGACCAAAGGCAAGATCCTGCTTTCGGGACCGTCGTCGAACCTCGGATTGAGGCGTTGGAAAACGTCGATGGAGAAATACAACATCGATTTGATAATAATCGACGGGGCGCTTTCGCGAATGAGTCTGGCATCGCCGGCAACGAGCGAGTCGATGATTCTGGCAACGGGAGCAGCATATTCGGCAAACATCACAAACCTCGTGCAGAAGACGGCATTCGTGGTGGATATGGTGAATCTGGATTTGACATCGGAAGAAAACCGATTGAGATTCAATGACATACACACGGGAGTTTGGGCGGTTGACGACGATGATGTGATGCATGACCTGAAGGTGACATCGTCATTGTCGACGAATATCAAGATCGACGGCATCGAACATGTCAAGACTCTGTATATGAGCGGTGCGCTGACCGACGGCTTCATGGAGCACATCCGGACGAAGAAGGTCTTTAAGGAGACGGAGATTGTGGTGACTGATTTTACGAAGGTTTTCCTTACACCTATATTATATAAGGCGTTTGTGAGGGGAGGCGGAAAGATCAGTGTGATGATGAAAAGCAAGCTCATCGCGGTAACGGTGAACCCGACGGCACCAAATGGAATGGTGCTCGACTCGGACAGACTATGTAAAACAATGTCGGAAGCGATTGGACTTCCGGTTTATGACTTGAAAAAATGCGACTGAAACAACTCATAGAGCAACCCTGCGGTCTGAAATACATGATCGACAACCTCGACACCCACTCGGGTTTCGCGAGGAGGATGATTCTCGACACCGAGATGCCGACGGATGCTAAGGAAATACAAACTAACTATCAGATTCTCAAGGAATTCTATAATGTTGTTAATGTTAAAGAGAACCAAAACCAGATCAACAACCTGCAGTTTAAGCTTTGCAATCTGAAGGAGATTGGAGGCACGATTACCCATCTGCGAAACAAATACGTTCTGGATGACATCGAGCTTTTCGAGGTGAAGCATTTGGCGATGCTTGCCGGCGAGACGCAGGTGGTGATGAACAACTTGCAACTTGGCGAGAGCATTTTTATCCCGAATTTGGAAGAAGTGGTGAGCATTCTTGACCCTGACGGGATGAAGATTGCGTCGTTTTACATCTACGACTCGTATTCCGAGAAGTTGAGCGAGTTGCGCAGAAAGATGAAGGCGAAGGACGATTTCGACGAGGCGTTGTTCAGTGAGGCGACTGCCATTGAAGACGAGATTCGTGCCAAGCTGTCGATGCAGCTCTCGAAATACGCCGATGAGCTCGAGGCGGCGCAGAAAGCATTGGGATTCATCGACTTAAACCTCGCCAAGGCGTTCCAGATGATAAAATACAACCTTTGTTTCCCGACGATATCCGACAATGGCGAGACGGAATACGAGGGTTTGTTCAATCCGGAAGTGAAAGAGGCACTGGAGAATCGCAATAGGGCGTTCCAGCCGGTGCAAATCGCTTTCTGGAACAAGCCAACTTTGATAACAGGCGCCAACATGGGAGGCAAGACAGTCGTTTTGAAGACCTTGACGCTTTGCCAGTACCTGTTCCAGTTTGGATTTGGCCTTCCTGCAACAAAAGCCAAAATTGATTTGAAAGATGAAATCTATTTCTGCATTGGCGATGAGCAGTCGATAGAGAAGGGACTTTCGTCGTTTGCAGCGGAAATGAAAAATATCGATGCTGTTATCAAGGCATCGCGTGGAAAACGAAAAATATTGGCGTTGATTGACGAGCCAGCGAGGACCACGAACCCGAAAGAGGGAACGGCGTTGGTTTCATCGTTGGTGAAAGTGCTTGAGGTTGAGAATGTTAGCCTCGTCATGACAACGCATTACGATATAGAACCGACTGATTCCAGAAGACTGAAAGTCAAAGGATTCGAAGACGGCAAAATGAACTACGAGCTCATTGAAGTCAAAGATGGCGAAGTTCCACATGAAGCATTAAATATCGCTGAAAGCTTGGGAATTGACTCTGAATGGATTTCTAAAGCCCGTGAAATTTTGAAAATAAAAGAATAAATTAAAAATATAAAACTATGACAAGCAAATTAGGTCTTGATTTTACAAAAGTTGAGTATGCAAGAGGTCTGGCAAAGAAGATTGCCGACCAAGTGCAGGAGTTCGTTGAACAATATACTACCGTCGCTGTGGAGCGTACGCTCAGCCGTTTGATGGGTATCGATGGCGTGGATGAGAACCAGGTGCCGCTGCCGAACGTGGTGGTTGACACACTGAAAGAGAAAGGCGTGCTTGGTGAAGGCGTGCTGTTCTTCATCGCTAACGCTATGATTCAGACAGGCTTAAAGCCGCAGCAGATTGCTGAACAGGTGGCAGCCGGCAAGCTCGACATAACAAAAGTCGTTACTCGCGACCAGAAGAAGATCGCTGAGACATTGCAGCCGGTCATCGATGAGAACGTAGGAAAGATTCGCGCTCGCCACGACAGACGTGATCATTATCTGAACACCATAGGCGAAGGTCCAAAGCCATACCTTTATATAATTGTGGCAACAGGTAACATCTACGAAGACGTTGTCCAAGCTCAGGCTGGTGCCCGTCAGGGTGCTGACGTCATCGCTGTGATTCGTACAACCGGTCAGTCGTTGCTCGACTATGTGCCATACGGCGCTACAACTGAAGGTTTCGGCGGTACATTCGCAACTCAGGAGAACTTCCGTATCATGCGTAAGGCCTTGGACGAAGTGGGCGAGGAGCTCGGCCGTTACATCCGTCTGTGTAACTATTGCTCAGGTCTCTGCATGCCTGAAATCGCCGTCATGGGTGCTTTCGAAGGCTTGGACGTGATGTTGAACGACGCTTTGTACGGCATCTTGTTCCGCGATATCAACATGCAGCGTACATTGATCGACCAGTACATGAGCCGTATCATCAACGGATTTGCTGGCGTTATCATCAACACTGGTGAGGATAACTACCTGACAACCGCTGATGCTGTCGAGGCTGCTCACACTGTTTTGGCATCAGACCTTATCAACGAACAGCTTGCATTCTCAGCAGGATTGAAGGAAGAGCAGATGGGCTTGGGTCACGCTTTCGAGATGGACCCGATGCTTGAAAACGGCTTCCTCCTTGAGCTCGCACAGGCACAGATGACACGTGAGATCTTCCCGAAGGCAACATTGAAATACATGCCTCCGACCAAGTTCATGACAGGTAACATCTTCCGCGGCCACATCCAGGATGCTCTGTTCAACATCATCGGAATCTGGACACATCAGGGAATCCAGCTGCTTGGTATGCCGACTGAGGCTATCCACACCCCGTTCATGAGCGACCGTTACCTCTCAATCGAGAACGCAAAATATATCTTCAACAACCTGCACAGCATTGGCGAGGAGATGGAGTTCAAAGAAGGCGGCATATGCCGTGAACGTGCTAAGTTAGTGTTAAACAACACAATAGCATTGCTCGAGGAGATCGTGAAAGAAGGTTTGTTCACCGCTCTTGAAAAAGGTATCTTCGGTGATGTGAAACGTCCGAAGAATGGCGGTAAAGGTCTCGAAGGCGTCACACAGAAAGGTGAAAATTACTATAATCCGTTTGTCGAAATCATGAAAGGAAAGAGATAATGAAAGCATTTAAATCTGTATTATTATTAATAGGTGTAATGGCGATGATGACATCTTGCGATACGCGTTATAAAATTAAGGAGTATCCTATGGCTGAACGCGACGAGACTGTCGTGGATGTCTATTTTGGAACTGAGGTGGCTGACCCGTATCGTTGGCTCGAAAACGACACCTCGGCGGCTACTATGGCATGGGTGGAGGCAGAGCGCGCGCTGACAAACGACTATCTCAGCCATATTCCGTTAAGGGCGAAATTGAAAGAACGTTTGACGCAAATCGCTGATTATGAGAAATATGGCGTACCGTCAAAGCGTTTTGGAAAATATTTCTACAGCAAGAATGACGGATTGCAGAACCAGAGCGTGTATTACATGCAGGATGCCAACGGTGGCGAGCCGGAGGTGCTTCTCGACCCGAACAAGCTCTCTGACGACGGCACAGTTTCCCTTGGCGGCATGAGCCTGTCGCACGACGGAAAATATCTCGCCTATTATATCCAGCGCAGTGGTTCCGACTGGGTTGAGATTTACGTTAAAGACGTGGCGACAAAAGAGTTGCTTCCAGACCATATTGAGTGGGCAAAGTTTACTGGCGCCAGCTGGTATAAAGATGGCTTCTTCTATGCCGCTTACGACAAACCGACTGCAGGCAAGGAGTTCTCAAATGTCAACGAGAATCATAAGATTTACTACCATAAACTCGGTGACCCGCAGGAGAAAGACCAGCTTTTCTATGAGAATCCTGCTCAGCCTCGTTATTTCCACGGTGTCAGCGTGACTGAAGACGAGCGTTACATGTTCTTGTATGAGAGCGGTCAGGGTGCAGGCCACACTTTGTGGATGCGCGATATGAGCGACCCTAAAGGCAAGTTCGTGCAGATCGCCTTCGACATGGATTATCAGTACAGCCCAATCGACATCATCGACGGCAAGATGTACATCATGACAAACTATGACGCTCCAAAAGGTCAGGTTTGTGTGGTTGACGTCAACGACATGAACAAAGTATCGATTGAGAACTGGCAGGTGTGGCTTTCGGAGTCGGAAAACGTGATGGTGGGCGCACAGATGGGCGCTGGCAAAATGATTGTCACATACGACAAGGACGCTGCAAACCACGCATACGTCTACAACCTAGACGGTACTCTGAAACACGAGATTCAGTTCCCGACATTCGGCTCGACAGGCATCAACAGCCGCTACGAGGAACCTGAGATTTTCTATGCTTTCACCTCGTTTACATTCCCGACGACCATCTACAAATATGATATCGAGTCGAACACTTCAGAGGTGTTCCGCGCTCCAAAGGTTGATTTCAACCCTGAAGATTACACCACTGAGCAGGTGTTCTTCACCAGCAAGGACGGCACAAAGGTCCCGATGTTCCTGACTTACAAGAAAGACCTTAAGAAAGACGGTAAAAATCCTACTTTGCTTTACGGTTACGGCGGATTCAACATCACTCTGAACCCTGGATTCTCGGTGAATCGCATCCCGTTCCTCGAAAAGGGTGGTATTTATGCTATGGCTAACCTCCGTGGCGGCAACGAATACGGTGAGGAGTGGCACCAGGCAGGTACTAAGCTGCAGAAACAGAACGTTTTTGACGATTTTATCGCGGCAGCTGAATACCTTATTAATAATAAATACACTTCACCGGATTATCTCGCAGTCAACGGCGGCTCGAATGGCGGTTTGCTCGTTGGCGCAGTCGTTAATCAGCGTCCTGAGCTGTTCAAAGTGGCAGTGCCTCAGGTTGGTGTGATGGATATGTTGCGTTATCATCTGTTCACAATCGGTTGGAACTGGGCATCAGACTATGGTACCAGCGAAGACAGCGAAGAGATGTTCAAAGCTTTGTACGCTTATTCACCTTTGCATACCATCAAGAGCGGCTCTGACGTACATTACCCGGCTATCATGGTGACAACAGCCGACCACGACGATAGAGTTGTCCCGGCACACTCATTCAAATATGCGGCTGAACTGCAACATGCGCAGACTGGCAACGAGCCTAAGATTATCCGCATCGACAGCAAGGCCGGTCACGGTGGAGGCAAACCGATGGCAAAAGTCATTGAGGAACAGGCTGATATCTATGCTTTCATACTCTATAACATGGGAATTGAATAAATCTTAATCCCACTTTATTATTAATAAACTAAATTTTAACAACATGAAAAAAATTACTTTAATTGTAGCTTTAATGCTTGCAGCATTTGTTGCAAATGCACAGAACGGAAAAGGTCTGAAACTTGAAATCGACCTTGGTGCGGCTCAGTATTCTAACTGGTCGGCTCTCTCTGCTTTTGATGATGGTGGCTCAAATCAAACTTATGGTTTGATCAATTCAGATCGCTGGGCTTTCGGTTACCGTGGCGCTAAAGGCTTGTATGGTGGTGTCGCTCTCGGTTATGAATTCGGAAACGGTCCACGATACAAAGAAGAATTCACACATATCAACATTGTCGGTGAATTCAGACAGTATTTCAAAATCTCAAATAGATTTGAAGTGTATGATGGCCTTGAATTGGGTTATATCGTAGGTAAGAACCATTTCGAATTCGGAGGCAAAGATTATGATTTAGATCGCAATGGTTGGAAGTTCGCTCTTAATATTGGTGTCAACTTCAATATTTTTGACGACCAGTATATCGGTGTAAAGGCTTCATGGCCATGCAGCGGTAGAATGGAAAAGAAGGATCTTCCTGATGGTGTAGGAACTCCGGCTGTAGCCAATACCAGAGACAACCTCTACGGCTACAGAATCGGCCTCACTTGGGGCGTAACCTTCTGATAAATATTTTTTTTAAAAAAAGTTCTCCTGGATTTTGTCTGGGAGAATTTTTTTTGTAAATTTGCAAGTTAATTTTAAAATTTATAAAATGCGATTAAAACATTTACTGATACTTCCTTTATCATTGTTATTGATAGGATGTGGAGAAAAATCGGGATCAAAACAGCAATACGATCCTATTATCCCTGTTAAGATTTCGGTTATTGAGGTAAACGAAAAAACCAATTTCCGCAATTATGTCGGCTCGGTGAAGGCGGAGATGAAAATCTCGCTGTCGTTCACTTTGGGCGGCACTTTGACCGATGTGTATGTACACAACGGACAGAAGGTGAAAAAAGGCGATATCATCGCTAAGGTCGATGAGACCACCGCAAAGAGTATTCACGACGCGTCACTCGCATCTCTCAGACAGGCTGAAGACGGTTATGAACGTCTGAAACAGGTTCATGAGGAAGGTGGAATCAGTGATGTGCGCTGGGTGGAGATGGAGACAGACCTTGAGAAGGCGCGTCAAGCTGAGATTTCGTCGCGTAAAAATCTGGAGGACTGCACCATATACGCTCCTCAGGATGGCGTGATAAGCATGGGCGACCGTGTGGAAGGAGAGATGATGCACCCGATGGAGGCGTTCTGCCATCTTATTGACATGAACAAACTCATCGTGGAATTCTCGGTTCCGGAAAAGGAAGTATGGCAGATTAATATAGGTGATGAGGCTTACGCTGATGTCAAAGCGTTGAATGTCACCGACAGACCTGTTAAGATTTTTGATAAAGCCATCGTCTCGAATCCTTTTGGACATTCATATATGGTGAAGGCTAAGATTAACTTAAGCGACAAGGAAGTGCTTCCGGGAATGGTGGCGGATATACGTCTCAACACGACGGCGTTGTCGGGAATCGTAGTGCCAGCGTCGTGTGTGCTTACTATGTCGGAGGGACTTGCGCTGTGGACAGTGAAAAACGGCAGAGCATACCGTCGCATCATAGAGGTGGGCGATTTCGTGAAAAACGGCGTGCTTGTCACCAAAGGTTTGGAATACGGCGACACCATCGTTACAGTTGGCGATCATAAGTTGTATAACGGAGCTAAGCTCTCATTTTAACAAATAACCTGGAGACTTATGGCTCAGAAAAGAAATATTGTAGAAGCCGCGATGAGGAACAGCAATCTGGTGTTCTTCTTCATGATCATCATCTTTGTTTTCGGCTTCATCTCGCTTCCTAAGTTGAAAAAGAATGAGTTTCCTGATGTGACGATACGTACTGGTATCGTGGCTGTCGTATATCCTGGCGCCACTGCCGAAGAGATAGAGGCGAGGGTGGCCGACGTCACCGAGCAGTATCTGTTCACTTTCAGCGATGTGAATAAAAACAAGACATATTCGTATTCCAGAGACGGTATGCTCGTAATCGTCGTCAATCTGGTGAACGATGTCGCCGACGCCAAGATGACGTGGTCGCGTATCCGTCAGGGCTTGGTGTTGTTCAAACAGACTGATTTGCCGAAAGGCGTCGCCGCTACCGCTGTTATCGATGACTTCGGAAACGCGTCGTCGTTGTTGCTTGCCATCGAGAGCGACCAGCGCTCCTCGCGCGAGTTGCGTGATTTCGCCGATAAGCTGTCGGAGAAGCTTCGCACCATCGAGACAATGGGTAACATCAAAATAGTGGGTGAGCAGAAAGAGGAAATCGCTATCTTCATGGATCCTGCCCGTATGACGCAGTATGCCGTATCACCGTCGATGGTGACGGCTGAACTCGCCGCGCATAGCTTGCGTACAATATCAGGAAAGGTCGACAACGACGATGGTACTGCCGTGGTTCATGTCGAGGTGCCTGTAGTTGATGAATATGAGCTTTATGAACTTATAGTTTTCGCTGACCCTGTGACCGGTCAGATGGTGAAGTTGCGTGACATCGCGCGTATCGAACGCCGTTATAAGGAATCGTCTGAGTACATCCAATATTCCGACAGTCTCGTCGACAACAACAGATGCCTCATCTTCTCAATGGAGATGCGTCCTGGCTATAACGTGGTGGCTTTCGGTAACGAAGTCAACAAGAAGATTGACGCGTTCCTCGCCACAGCGCCACCAGACATCAAGGTGCACCGCATCACCGACCAGCCTGTTGTGGTTAAAAAGTCGGTGATGTCGTTCTTGAAAGACCTCATCGAGGCTATCATTATCGTTATCTTGGTGATGCTCATGCTGTTCCCGTTGAGGACAGCCTTGGTGTCGTCGACTTCGGTGCCTGTGTGTATCGCGGCGGCGTGGGGTATCATGTACCTCCTCGGTATGGAGCTCAACACCGTGACGCTGGCGGCTCTCATCGTGGTTCTTGGTATGATTGTCGACGACTCGGTTGTCGTTATCGACGGCTACACCGACATGCTTAGCGAAGGGCATTCGCGATGGTATTCGGCTGCTGTTTCAACTAAAACCCTCATGTCGTCAATGCTTATCGCCACATGCTCGATATCGTGTATGTTCTTCCCGATGCTGGCACTTATGCAAGGCACAAATATGGGCGATTTCATCAAGCTGTTCCCTTGGGCAATATTCATCGCGCTCGCGTGTAGCTTCTTATACGCCATCTGGGTGATTCCATATATGTCGGTGAGAATGATCGGACCGTCAAATCCGAACAATCTTTCAAAGTTTGAGAAGATTCAGACGAAGTTCTTCGACTTGCTTCAGGGTGCTTATAAGAAACTGCTCAATCTGTGCTTCCGTCATAAATGGGGTACTATCATCGTGGCAGTGATTTCAGTGGTTTTAGGCGCTTATCTTTTCACGCTGATAAATATCCAGATGCTGCCTAAGGCTGAGCGTGACAGCTTCGCGGTTGAGGTTCATCTTACCACAGGCAGTTCAATAGAAGAGACTGCCGCTGTTGTCGATTCTCTTACTAAAATTTTGAAAGCCGACAAACGCGTGAAGTCTTTGACTACGTTCTTAGGACTGGCATCGCCGCGTTTCCACATGACATACGCTCCTGAACCTGTGCCTACAAACGCTTACGCACAGTTTATCGTGTTGACGACATCGGAGAACGCCACTAAGGAGATGATGAAAGAATATCCGCAGAAATACGAGAACTACTTCCCGATAGCCCAGATCCGTTTCAAACAGATGGATTATCAGATGGTGAACGCTCCTGTGGAATATTATATCATGGGTGACGACTACAACGAGCTTCAAAAGTATGCCGACTCGATAAAAACATTCATGAAGAAAAACAAGAACCTGTTCTTCGTCCACTCTGATGTCGATGATACAGAAGAGGTTATCGATGTGAAACTTGATATCGACGAAGCAAGCCGTTTGGGAATCACACAGTCGATGTTGTCAATATATCTCGCAAGAGTATTGTCGGGAAACGATATCGTGTCTCTGTGGGAAGACGGTAACTACAACCTTACTACCGCGGTTTATTCCGAAGATGTGAAGAACCTCGATTACGAAGGTCTTGGTGATGTTCTTGTTCCTACTATGCATCCAACTTTGTGGGTGCCTCTGCGCCAGGTGGCTACACTGACACCTGCTTTCAGACATGACAACTTGCCGCACCGCAACGGAATGAAGTGCATTACCGTATCTGCCGACGTGATGCCAGGTGGCGGACAACTTAGAGAATTCAAGAGAATCAATGATTATATTGAAACGTTAAATGTCCCAGGCGACATTGTTGTAAAAGAAGGTGGTTCGAAAGAGTTGACAGATGAAACATTGCCTTCACTCGTATTGTCTATCTTGGCGGCTGTGGTGGTGATGTTCATCGTGCTGATTATCCATTACACGCAGATCGGAATCTCGATTCTGTCTATCTCAGTGTCGGTGCTCTGTATCTTCGGCGCCACTTTCGGACTGTGGCTGTTCGGACTCGACATGTCGGTTACCGCAATCCTGGGTGTCATCTCGCTTATCGGTATCATTGTTCGAAACGCCATCATCATGTACGATTACGCTGGCGAGCTTCGTGAGAAAGAGCATATCCCTGTGAACCAGGCAGCTTACGAGGCAGGTATGCGTCGAATGAGACCTATCTTCCTGACCTCGGCGACCACAGCTCTCGGCGTCGTCCCGATGATTCTGGCAAAAACATTGCTGTGGGAACCAATGGGCGTGGTGATTTGCTTCGGCACAATTATCACTTTCCCGCTCGTGGTTACAGTGCTCCCTGTGGCTTACAGCCTCGCCTTCGGCAATAGCAAAAATGACAAGAAAGCTCTTAATAAATCTAACAAAGAATAGTATGAAAAGATATATTTTAGTAGTGTTTTTTGCGTTTCTGACTTTGGGCCTTACAGCTCAAAACGTCTTGACTCTTGACTCTTGTTTCGCTCTGGCTAAGGCAAACAACGTCCAGTTCAAGACAAATAAGATTGAGGTTGAGAAGGCTCAACAGGTTAAGAAACAGGTCTTTACCAAATATTTTCCTCAGGTAAGTGTCGACTATATCGCATATTATGGAGCCAACCCGATCATTAAATATGGCATAAATGAAATGAACGATGAGTTAGGTGAGATTTTGGGCGCCATCATTCAGATTATTAATGAACAGGGCGGACATGTCCCGACAGAAATTGAACTCCTGAAGAAAGGTCACAGCATCAGCGCGACGGCTATACAGCCAGTTTACGCAGGCGGACGTGTGAGAACCGGCAACAAACTCGCGAAGATTGGCGTCGAGGCTGCCGAACTGCAGACCGAGGTGTCGGAACGCGACGTGCTCGAAAACATCGAATCGACATATTATCTGGTGGTCGGGCTGAAAGCTAAGGTGGAGACAATTGAGTCGACGCTGACTTTAGTCGACTCTCTCGACAAAGTGGCCAACGCGTCGATGAAAGCAGGTCTCGTCACAAAGAACGATATCCTCCGTGTTGCACTCGAACGTAACAAATATCAGGCTCTGCTGCTGCAACTCAACAACGCTATCGTGCTTTCGTCGCAGCTTCTTTGCCAGCAAATCGGCATCGAATATCCGGAAAGCGGGCTTGTCCTTGACGAAGAGATAAATAGCGACGGCAAAGATTTCGCGATTAAATCGAATTATGAACGTCCGGAGATACAACTTCTTCAGCTTCAGATAGACGCCGAGGTGATGCGTAAACGTATGTCGAGAGGAGAGGCTTTGCCGCAAATAGGTGTGGGCGCGGCGCTGACATATGGAAACTTGATTAAGAGTTACAAAGAAAACGCCTTCTTGTTCGCTCGTGTGACGGTGCCGATAACACAATGGTGGGAAACGTCTCATAAAATCAAGGAACACAACCTGAAGATTGAACAGTATGAACTCATGCAGCAAGACCTTACGGAGAAGATGTCTTTGGAAGAGAAACAGGCTTATAATCATATGATTGAAGCCAACGCATTGCTGCAATCAGATATGGCCGCCTACGACATGGCGCAGGAAAACTACCGTGTTTCGGAACTTAATTACCGCGCCGGAGAAAACACCATCACCGATGTCTTGGAGGCTAATTCTCTGCTGCTTCAGGCTCAGAACGCCATCACCGACCGCCAGATCACCTATGTCACGGCTCGCCGCAGATACTACGATCTGACAGGAAAATAAATCAAGGATTTTTTTAAATACAAATATCATGAGATTCAAAATTAACCTTTCACTTTAGGCTTGGCATTTGTATTGTGCATGCCTGCTTTTGCCCAGAAAAGAGTTGTAGCTACAGATGCTTTTTCAAGCTACAACCGTAATGGCATTTCAATTATTGTGACCGATTATGGCGACACCTATCAAAGTGATTTCGCAAGATTGGTCGAAGATTTTGAGATGAGTCCGAAGTATGATGTCAATGAGATTGAAACAGATGTCATTTCATATTCTCAAAGACGCACGACAAAATCTCCAGACAAGGTTACATTGAAAAAGAATTTTGTTCCTGAACTTACAATATCGAGAGCTATTTTAACGAAACTTAACGATGAAAACGTAGGTAAGGAAATCCTTGAATATTACCTGAATCCTGATGATGAAGGCGTTTTCTCACGTGATATCATCGACCAACGCGGAATGTGGAATGCCACCGACAAAGATTTCGAGGAGGCTCAGAAAACAGAAGTCGACGCCATGGGTCAAAACGGGGAGAAACTCATCGCCAGAAGTTTTATTCTTGTTTACGACATGAATAACCCAAAGCAAGTTGAAATTAAGAAAAAAGACAAAAATGGTAACGTCTACTATGAATATCTCTGGGAAGCCGATGTTATGGCGTTTGTGTACAAAATCGCCAACGCTGAGGAAGTCGTGAACAACGTCATTAACAATATGTGGATTTACGACACCGATGATGAAGCTACCAAAGGCGCTAAAAAAGAGGCGTTCGATAATCTTAAAGTAAATTTGGAACTTGTTTTGGCTTTAGGACACACCGAAACTGCTGAAAATCTTGAAGCTTCATATGAGACTTCAATCGAGAAGCTGTTCGCTAAACTTGAAAATAATATCTCGGAATGGCAGGTGGCTATCGATTGTGAAACTGTCAGACCATATATCACTGCAAAAGTTGGTAAAAAAGAGGGTGTCACCAACGGTGAACGTTTCGGTATCTACGGTCAGGTGTATAATAAGAAAGCTAACAGAAACGAATTCAAACGTAAGGGATATGTCCGCGCTACTGTCGTGGCAAATAATATGAAAGTTGCTGACGGCAATCAGAATCCGACTTATTTCTACAGAATTTCAGGTATACCTCCGATGAAAGGTAATGAGATTCTTAAAGAGAAAAAAGACTCAGGTTTCTCCTTCAGCCTCACAGGCAGTATGAACGGAAGCTTGTCGGAACCAACAAAAAACCGTACCTTTGGTTCGTTCTCGTTTGCTAATTTAAGTATTGACTATCTTGTATATATTGGCAAGAGAGGCGGCAGCCATTATATCCTTATGGACTTCGGATTAGATAATAACTCTGGAACAAATCTTGAAAAAGGTCAGAATGAATTTGGTACATATGGTATAGTTTATGATCCTGATGACAATAACAAGTTCCTCTTTAAAAATGGTGCTACGTTCTTTAATTTGTCGCTTGGTTATATGTATGGATTCAAGATCGGACATACTTTCGAAATTCAGCCATATGTAAAAGTTGGCGGCGACATGATATCAGCTAACATCGACGAGAAAAAATTGAAACATCTTGCTCAATTTGAAAATTATACCCCATCAGAACCTATCGATAAAGATAATGCAAAAAATCAATATGCTGTATTCGTGGAACCAGGCGCCCGTTTGACATATAATCTTTGGTATCCGGTTCAGTTATTCGTTCAGGTTAATTATTCCGCCATTGTTTATGAAGTTGAGGCTTACAAAATCATTAATCAATACCTCAAAGATAGTGGTTATGGTCATGACGCCGGCGTTGGTTTTGGCGGTGGCATAAGAGTATGCTTGTAATTGTTAAATTAAGATTAAAGTGAAAAGAATTGCTTTGATAACATTGCTTAGTCTGTTTGCGTTGCTGTCGTTTGATGGCAACGCTCAGATTAAGTATAAGTATCGTTCCGCTATTTTTAAAAAACCTCAGAACTATGACGCTCAAGTAATAGCTGTGGGTACCGCTGGAACAAAATATTTCTTTGTCTCCGCACAGGGTAAGAGTCTTGAAAAGGCCATCATTAATGCTCAATACAACGCTATCCATGCGTGTATTTTCAAGTCGATACCAGGAACATCAAACGCCGACGCTGTGCCTGCATTGTACGACGCGCCGGAACCGAGAATTGAAGACGCTAAGTTTTTCGACGATTTTTTCTCACCTAAAAAAGGTATCTGCCTTAATTTCATCGCCAACCGCAGCATACTTAAACCTGAAAACAAAGACGTGGTTTATATGGGCGGCGGCGTGTATAGCCTGAAAATGAAGGTGCAAGTAAACTACGACGACCTCAAGAAATATCTCGAGGATAACGGTAAAATCAAAGCTTTTGCCGCCGACCTGAAGGGCGTGGCGAAGCCGAAAATGATAATTTTCCCGTCAGACGACTGGTGTAAAAATCTCGGGTATACCGACAAATATGGTAATGTCGATTACGAAAAAGCTCTTGCCGACAACAACCTCCGCGACATGATAGCGGCATTCGAGGGCTTCATGAGCAAAGCAGGTTTCGAGATGAACAATCTGCGCCAAGAAATCAACGATTACAAGTCGGCAGAGGCATACGACTTCGCTGAAGAATATGGCAACGAGAAGGCATCCTCAATGAAAGACATTCTCGAGTCGACAGTGCGCGCCGATATGCGTGTCGAGTTCGATTATCGTCTTAAAAACGAGGCAGGAAAACAGTATGTGGAGTTTAATATCGGTGTTTATGACGCCGCCACCAACAAATCGCTGTTTTCTAACGTGGCACGAGGAACAGCTGTGTCGGGCAATGCGCAGATGGTGAACCAGCTGAAAGAGGCTATCCTGAACATTCAAGATCATTTCCTTCTTCAGATTAACGAGAAATTTGCGGTGATGGCAAAAGAAGGCCGCGAAATCATTGTGGTTTGCGACAGATTCGCATCGTGCGAAACTACTTTCAACAGCAATTTCGACGGCGACAAACTTTCATCGTTAATAAGAGATTACATCGAGTCGGAAGTCGTGAAAGGAACGAGTTTCTCTACAGACCAAACGTCGGCTAACAAACTGAAATTCTCGCAGGTTCATATTCCTTTGTTTAAAGAGAAAAAGAACAAGAGAACGGGCGCAGTTACTTCAACAGCTCAATATGCCAAAGACTTTGGTGATGGTTTGGCCGATTACATCACTGAAATAACAGGTCAGCCATGCCGTGTTGAGCCACGTGGCGTCGGCAAGGTGTTTATCACCATGGGTTATGATGTGACGGCGGGAGAGGATTGATTTATCCTTACGTTGTCAGCTTCTTGTGTGCATGTGCTTCTACAACGTTGATGACATAGTCACCTAACTTCTCGCACTCACTGATGATATCCATGTACTGGATACCGGCTTGGTAGTTGTACATGTGCTCGTTGATGTCGCTGATATTAGCTTCTTTGAGCTGCGTGCGGTAGTTGTTGATCTCATTTTCAATGTTTAACGACTCGTTGGTGTCGACAATACCTTGGTTGTCGTCAAGAACCTTCTGCATGTGATCCAACGCTTTGTTGCAAAGCTCAAACATATAACGGATGTGCTCTTTCTGGATATCCGTGAAATGCTCGTTTTTAGTGCGCTTCTGGTTGATGGTGCGCGCCAGGTTGTAGCAGCTGTCGCCTATACTTTCAATCTCACCGACTTCGCGGAGCATATAACGAATCTTTGTCTTACTTTCAGGACTCAGACGACCTTCAGTCACCTTGTTAAGATAATTGGCGATCTCAATTTCCATGTGGTCTGAAATCTGTTCGTATTTCTCAATTCTTGCGAAAAGTTTGCTGAAAGCCTCGTCGTTCTTGGTGTCGAAAAGCAGGGTAGGGATGAAGTTGAACATCTTGTTGGTGCGTGCTGAGAACAAGCTGATTTCCTTCTGAGCCTCGAAAATTGAGAGCTCGGCCGTTGAGAGCAGGCCGCCCGAGATGAACTTGAGCTTGCCTTCTTCGTCTTCTTCTTTATGCTTGATGATGCGGCATACAAGGTTCTCGATAGGCTTGATGAACCAAATGAGAATCAATACGTTGCAGAGATTGAAAGCTGTGTGGAACGCTGAAAGTGCGTATGTTACCCTCACTTGCGCGTCGGCAATGTCTGCTTCTGTAGTCGGAACGAAATCTGGGTCGAAGCCAACGAATCTACATACCGTATTGATGAACGGCTTGAACACTATCAGCACCCAAACCACACCGAACACATTGAAAACCATGTGCGCTAAAGCCGCGCGACGGGCGTTTGTCGAAGCGTTCAGCGCCGCTATGTTCGACGTCACGGTCGTACCGATGTTCTCACCCATGACGAGCGCAATACCTTGATAGATAGGCAAAACTCCGCTCGAACACAAAATTAATGTGATAGCCATGATAGCCGCTGACGACTGCACACACATTGTCAGAATGCTGCCGACCAACAAATAGAGTAGGGTAGTTAAAAAGCCCCATTGTCCTGTGCT
This sequence comes from Bacteroidales bacterium, assembly GCA_017538795.1. GTDB lineage: Bacteria > Bacteroidota > Bacteroidia > Bacteroidales > F082 > Limimorpha. The sequence goes on from JAFYIE010000008.1 coordinate 25,998, forward strand.
TGCGAAGAAATTGATAACGCTCTCGTTTTCTGTAAGGTTCATCGCTATGGCGTTTTCACGCAAGGTGGCGAGACCGAGAAACATGAACGAGAAACCGAAGATGAACTCGCCGAACGACCTGCCGCTTGGCTTCTTCTGGAAAATCAAGATTATGGCCAATGCGAAGAATGGGAACACCACGTTGCTCATGTTTATCTGGAAACCGAAGACAGACATGATCCATGCCGTCACCGTCGTTCCTATGTTCGCTCCCATAATGACAGAGATGGCTTGCGCCAACGTGAGAAGACCTGCATTCACAAAACTCACCGTCATAACGGTTGTCGCCGTCGACGACTGCACCGCTGCGGTCACAAAAATACCAGTCAGCAAGCCGGTGACACGGTTCTTCGTCATGGTGCCCATAATGTTGCGGAGATGTCCGCCGCTGAGCTTCTGAAGTCCCTCGCTCATCATCTTCATACCGTACATGAGAAGTGCGAGGCATCCTAAAAGTTTTAAAAACAGGTAAATGGTCATAATCTGATATTTTATTTAGTTCTTCTGCGTGTTTTCCTTTCTTCAAGACTGCTGAAACTTTTGTTTCTCTTCGGAACCTCAATGCATGCCTCGTAATCGTCGAAATGTGTTTCGACAATCTTAAACGCATCATATAGAAGCTCTTTGTCTTGTTTCATCAGCTCGTAAATCTTATCTGCCATCCAATATTTCAGGACTACTTTGTCGTTTAATCCGAGAAGCTTCGCCATCCTCATCGCCTCGTGACGTCCGATTCTCAACTTCCCATTCTCTTTTCTGTTATATTTCGACTCCGACATGAGAAGCTCTTTCGCCATCTCCGCCTGAGTTATCCCCGAATACATCCTTGTTCTTTTTATGGTCTCACTTAACATTTTATTTCGTATGAAGGTCTAAAATTTTGTTTAGCATATCGCTGAAATCGCAATAATAGGGCAAAACCAAAGTGTCGATGTCATCGTAGTCGGAGTAGAACCTGTCTGCAAGCCCTACAATCTGATGCCCGATCTCGTGCCTTATTATGAAATCTTCTGACTGTGAACGAATTGCGCTGGTAGAGTATAGGTTGTACAGACTTCCGCCTACGCTTTGGTCGTTGTTTATCAAAATCACCACATAATCGTAAGGCGTCTGCGTGGCATAATCCCTGAAAGCCCATTCGTCACCGACAAGCGCGTAAAGGTTGTAGCCGAAAGTGCCATAGCTTGTCTTGAGGCTGTTGCTGCTTTTCGCCGGCGGAACCAGAACGGCATGTACGTTGAAATCTGATTTTCTGCTCCTATAAGGCTCAGTGTTTATGAAGGTGTTGTAAAAATGCAATGCATCGGCGTCAAAAAGCTTCGCCTCGTCAAGAGTGTAGCCGTCGCCGAGAATGGCGATGTCCACTTTCTCCTTCGGGTCGCCGCTGTCAAGAAGCCTCACGATTCTGTTGTTGTGGTTTTTTGTGGGAGTCATCAACGCTCTCGTTCTTCTGTCGATGACATATTCCCATACAGGTGTCACGACATCAACGGAATCAATCTTATACATCGTCAGCGTGGCTTCTTTGTTTGGCAAAGGGATGCGGATGGATTCGTTGAACGATTTCTTTCTCTCTTTCGCTTCCTCCGTCAAACGCCATTCACTGAAATATGTGCTTATGCATTCAGAATAAAGCAACTCGTCGGTCTCAACGGCTCTCACTTCATAAAAATATGCGCCCAAACGATATGGGTTTATCAAATTTTTAGTGCGTCCGTACCAAAGCCCGTCGTCGTAGATTTTGTCGAGCTTGAACGACTCGCTGCTGGCGTCTCCAGTGTGTATAAGATTGATTCTTAATGTCTTATCGATGAAATGCTTCTCGAAATCACTCTTTTCATTTCTTGTGCATGAAATGAACAATATAATGATTATCGATAACAAAGCAATTCGTCTCATCTTATTTGTCTATTGTAGCCAAAAACTCTTCGTTAGATATTGTCTTTGAGATTCTGTCTTTTAAGAACTCCATCGCCTCAACAGGTGTCATGTCGGCAAAGTGGTTGCGCAAAGCCCAAACACGCGCCAGGGTGCGTTCGTCGACCAATAAGTCGTCGCGACGTGTTCCTGATGCTACGATGTCGATGGCAGGGTAGATGCGCTTGTTCGACAAACGGCGGTCGAGCTGCAGCTCCATATTACCTGTTCCCTTGAATTCCTCGAAGATGACTTCATCCATCTTTGAACCTGTGTCGATGAGGGCTGTAGCCAAAATCGTCAACGAGCCGCCGCCTTCAATGTTACGTGCCGCACCGAAGAAACGTTTCGGTTTCTGCAACGCGTTGGCTTCCACACCGCCCGAAAGCACCTTGCCCGATGCTGGTGACACGGTGTTGTATGCACGCGCCAATCTTGTGATGGAGTCGAGCAAAATCACCACGTCGTGACCGCATTCTGTCAAACGTTTTGCCTTCTCGAGCACTATGTTCGCAATCTTCACGTGTTTGTCGGCCGGCTCGTCAAATGTTGATGATATGACCTCAGCTTTAACGCTGCGTGCCATGTCTGTGACCTCTTCAGGACGCTCGTCGATCAATAATATAATAAGGTATACCTCTGGATGGTTAGCCGCTATCGCGTTGGCGACTTCCTTAAGCAATACTGTCTTACCTGTTTTAGGCTGTGCCACAATCAAACCACGCTGTCCCTTGCCGATAGGTGCGAAGAGATCCATGATACGTGTCGACACTGTGCCTCCTTGATGTCCTGTAAGTTTGAACTTCTCATCTGGGAACAATGGGGTGAGGAAGTCGAACGGGATACGGTCGCGCACTTCGTCAGGATTACGTCCGTTTATCTTGTCAACTTTCACCAACGGGAAGTATTTCTCGCCGTTCTTTGGCGGACGAATCATACCCAAGATGGTGTCACCGGTCTTCAAGCCGAAAAGTTTTATCTGCGACTGTGAGACGTAGATGTCGTCAGGGGAGTTGAGGTAGTTGTAATCGGCCGAACGAAGGAATCCGTAGCCGTCTGGCATGATCTCGAGTACGCCTTCAGCCTGCACCACACCGTCAAACTCTGAGATGAGCTCGTCGTGTTTCGGCGGCATCTGCTGCATCTGTTGCATCTGCGGCTGCTGGTTTTGCTGCGGATGTCTCACCTCGTAAACGGCTTGCTTCTCCTCAACCATCATCGGCTCTGCGCTCTCAACAACAGGAGCAACTTCCTCAATCTCAGGCTCTTCCTCGTTGTTCTCGTTAAGTATTTCATTTGCCACGTCAACAACCGCCGGCTTTGGTCTCGGATACGACACATGACGCGTCTTGTCACCTTCGTCACCGTTGCTGTCAAAAGTGGTCTTGATTACATCGGTACGCTTGCCAATCCTTGGACGTCTGCCGCGTTTCGGCGCTTCTTCATTTTCAACTGGTTTCGCTGGCTCTACAGTCGTTTCTTCCTGAATATCAACCTTTTTCTTCCTTCCAGGTCTGCCTTTAGGCTTCTCAACATTTGCTGGAACTTCCTGACCCGCAGACTGTTTCTCAATGATGCTGTACACAAGGTTTTCCTTTGGTACGCTGACTTTCTCCACACCAAGCTTTAATGCAATCTCCTTGAGCTCGGCGATGGATTTGTCGTTTAGTTCAAAAATATCGTACATAATTTTATCTGAATTGTTCGAAAACCGACTTGTTTTCTTTGAAATGTAACAAAAACTTAAATGGTCTTTTGTTCATTTGACGTTGCAAAGATACATTTTTTTTTCATGCAAGCAAATATTTTTATTAATTTTGCGGAAAAATTTTAGATATGATTCAAAGAAAACAGACTATTTTCATGTTTTTAGCAGCTATAGCGAGCGCTTTGCTGTTTTTTATGCCATTGGCTTCGTTCAATGCCGACGGTAATGTTATGAATTTTACCATTTTCGGGATTAAAAATCCTATTGAGACTTTAACACTTTCAAAATCATACACTTGGCCTCTTATTGTCCTGACTGTTTTGATGACAATCCTTCCGCTTTACACTATTTTTAAATATAAAAAGCGCGAACTTCAAGTAAAACTTTGTCATCTCAACATGCTTTTTAATATCGTTTTCATCGGCATAGTGTTCTTATACTATGATGGCGATATTCAGAAAATCATTGCCGCTGTCGAAGGCGATTCTTATGAACTTACCGTGGCTTATTTCTTCGGAATGATTATCCCACTGGCCAACCTTGTCTTCGAAATCCTTGCCATCCGTGGCATCAAAAAAGACATCGAACTCCTGAAATCTGTCGATCGCCTGCGATAGATTTTGGCAACTGACTAACTGAATAACTAATTTCTGGTTTTCTCGTATAGCTCCATATTTCTGATGTCACTTCCGTCAATTTGGAACCTCACCATCGTGATGACTTTGTGAAATCCTGAGTTTCCTGCTGCTCCGGGGTTGATGTGAAGTAATCCGAAACTGTGGTCGTTCATTACCTTTAATATATGTGAGTGCCCACTGATGAAAACATTTGGTTTCTCTTTGATTATCAGTTCTTTAATTCCTGGCTCGTAACGTTCTGGATATCCTCCTATATGCGTCATCATCACCTTTACGTTCTCCACCGTGAAAATGTTGACTTTCGGAAACATAAGGCGTATCTTCTGGTCGTCGATGTTGCCATAAACAGCCCTCAATGGTTTGAAGGCCGATAAAGCGTCGGCGACATCGGTGGAACCGATGTCGCCGACATGCCATATCTCGTCGCAGTCCTTGAAAAACTCAAAAACCGCAGGATTAAGCCATCCGTGTGTGTCCGACAATAATCCTATCTTTTTCATCGATTACGGAATCTTATATGAGATACCGATACTCAACACTTCCTTGAACTGTCTGAACGACTCGCCTCTGATAGGCTTCACGTCCTCGTCATACACTAAACGTGCTGTGAGGTTGCAGCTCAACCAGTCGTTGACTTTCATGATCAAAGCGTTGTCCCAGTCGAAGTCAACAGGGCAGGTGTATGATTCTTCAAGTGCGTTGTCTCCTTCTGTCAGATAATCGTAGAAGGCGATGAGCTTTGAACTGAACTCAACGTTCTTGAAAATTTCATATTTTAACTCTGCTGTGAGATGCGCACCAAACTCCCAACGTGTCATTTCACCTTTCTTTGTTCTGTTGAATCTGGCAATAGAGTCTGTTCCTGTATACTCTGAAAATGGTACATAGTCGCCTTTATAGTTGATGTAATAATCACCGTCGACATCCTCTTCAAATTCACCTTTCTTCACGCCGAAATATCCGTTGTCAGCAAGTCTCTGGTCGTTGACGTATGTCAGACGTGCTGTGACAGGAGCGAAGTTGACTTTGAAATGCTCGTTCGGAACCCACTGAATACCAAGACCTAATGTGAAATAACCAGGAACCATGAAGCCTGAAATGCGGTTGGTGCTGTCTTTAGCATAGTCGTAACCGTTTGTAAACTGGCTCTGGAATGTGAAGTCGGCCGTGGCATACAACTTATCATTATGGATATTGTAACCATATAACGAACCCACGAAAATCCTATCGTCAGTCTTGATAGGATCTTTGTCCATGTCAAAATAGCTGTAACCTAACTGGAGGTCGATGTTGTTGTCCCATTTGTTGTTGTTCTTCTTAAAGTTAATGTCATACTTTAAAAGACCAATGAAGTTTACATTGTTTTGTCCACCTGGTGCCCAGTTGTCAAAAGCACTCTGTGCCATGTTGAAACCGACGTTTCCACCGTGTGTCCATGGTGATTCAATGCCACCATCCTGTGCGAATGCTACATTCACTGAAAGCAGCAACGCGATCAAAGGTAAAAATAATCTTTTCATATTTTATAATTTAATTGGTTTATAACTCCTAACTTCTAACTCCTAATAGCTGTTTCCGTCGTAATAATTTCTCTCTCCAATCTTAAACGTTATTTCCTGCGACGTCCTTGTCCTTACCAAACTATCGTTTTTCACTCCTGGAATCCAAATGAGGTTCTGTATCAGTCGGATAGCCTCGTTGTCGCAACCGCCGCCCACGCTGTTCTCAACCACAATATTCGAAGCTCTTCCGTCGGTCTCGATGATGAAGTTCAGCTTCACAGTTCCCTGAATCTCAAACTGTTTCGCCTGATCCGGATATTCCAAATTCGTTCTGAAATATGCCGCCAACGAAACTTCCGGGTTTTCAAAATATGGTGTCGGAGAATGCTGTAACTCTTTTAAATCATAAATTTTGTTGCTTTTCTGCGTCGGATGATTTTGCTCTGGCAACATCACTCGCGGATTCTTTTCCTCGGCTTTCTTGTAGCTCTTGGCCGAAAAATCAACATCGTAATAATCGTTGTATTCTGTCGGTTTCCCGCCTTTTAAAGCCGGGTTCCACTCAATCATCTTAACCAGTCTTATGGCTTCCGCTGAACATTCGTCGTCAAAACTTTTCTCAACCCTGAAATTTGAAGCGACACCGTCTTTGTCAACATCATAAAACACAGTGATTTTACCGCTTTTTTTCTGTTCAAGGGCGTTCTTCGGATAAACCAAATGGTTTTGAACAATCTTTTTCGTTAACGAAAATCCCGATACAGGTTCCGGCGATTTGGTCTGAGCGCTTAATCTTAATCCTAATGAGGTGATTATCAATAATGTGATGATGAATATTTTCTTTTTACAAATCATAGCATTAATCTTAAAAAGATTGAATAACACCGCAAATTTATAAAATTTTTTCATGATGTGCAAAAAATTTATATTTTTGTTGTGACAAATCATCATTTGCCCGTTAAGATAATACGACAATGTTAAAACAAAATACTTTTAAAAAAGAAGATCCGAATATGGTCTTCGGCGTTCACCCGATTGAGGAGGTGATAAAGGCAGGGAAGGAGCTTGAAAAGATTTTTGTGCAGTCGGGACTGCGCTCGCCGCAGATTTCTGAAATCGTGAAATACGCTAAGGAACATGAGGTTCCGGTTCAGTTCGTCCCAATTGAGAAGATGAACCGCCTGACACGTAAAAATCATCAGGGTATCATCGCTTTTGTGTGCCCGATTTCATACCAGACAATCGAAAATGTCGTCCCTATGGTTTACGATGAGGGCCGCATGCCGTTTGTCGTCATCCTCGACCATGTCACCGATGTGCGTAATTTTGGCGCTATAGCCCGTACTTGCTACGCCGCCGGTGTCGACGCCATCGTCATTCCTTCCCGAGGCAGCGCTCTCATCAACGGCGACGCCATGAAGACATCCGCAGGCGCTTTATCATTAATTAATGTGTGCCGCGTCGAAAATATCAAAGATACCATCGATTTTCTGAAAGCCAGTGGCTTGAAAGTGATTGCTTTTTCAGAGAAAGGCAAACAGACTATCTGGCAGGCTGATTTAACCGGACCAATTGCTATAATGATGGGCTCCGAAGAGGATGGCATAAGCGAGGCTTACCTGAAACGTGTCGACGACCATCTCGTCATCCCAATGCCTGGCGACATCGATTCGTTGAATGTCAGCGTGGCGACAGGAATCGTAACATTCGAGGTTGTCCGACAGCGACTAAAATAAAAAAGAGCGATGCTGCAGCGTCGCTCTTTTTTATTGATTTCAAGTACCAATTAGTTTTCTTTCTTCTTAAGAACTTCCTTGATACGGGCTTTCTTACCGCGGAGACCTCTGAGGTAGTAAATTCTTGCTCTGCGAACTGCACCTTCCTTGTTGACTTCGATGCTGTCAATCATTGGGTCAGCGATAGGGAAAATTCTCTCAACACCGATGTTGTTAGAAATCTTTCTCACTGTGAAAGTTGCACTCTTGCCCTGACCTGCGCGTTGTAACACAACACCCTGGAATTTCTGCAAACGTTCCTTGTTTCCTTCAACAATTTTATAAGTTACGGTGATTGTGTCACCTGACTTGAACTGTGGAAAATCTTTTACTTGTACTTGATCTTCAACGAATTGGATTAACGCGTTTTTCATTTCTGTTGTATTTTTTATTCTATTTTTTATCCTCTAAAAAAGCATGCAAAAATACAAAACTTTTTGATACACACAACATTTATTTTATTTTTTTTATTTTTTCATACATTTCAGGTCTGCGAACCTTCGTCCTTTCAAGCGCCTGCTTGTATTTCCAATCATTTATAACCTGATCGTTTCCCGACAAAAGCACCTCCGGAACGGCCCATCCTTTATATTCTCGAGGGCGTGTATACACCGGCGGCGACACCATTCCGTCTTGAAATGAGTCGGAAAGTGCCGAAGTTTCATCACTCAAAGCACCTGGAATCAAACGTACCAAACTGTCGGTCAAAACGGCTGCCGCAAGTTCTCCGCCCGAAAGCACGTAGTCGCCAATGGAAATCTCTCTCGTGATGAGATGCTCGCGAATTCTCTCGTCAATGCCTTTGTAATGTCCGCACAAAATGATGATGTTCTTGCTCAAAGACAGCTGATTTACAACAGGTTGTGTCAATAACTCTCCATCTGGACTCATGTAAATCACCTCGTCGTAGTCTCTTTCCGATTTCAAATGCGTGATGCAGTTGTCAACAGGCTCTATCATCATCACCATGCCGGCGCCGGCCGAGAAAGGGTAGTCGTCGACGCGCTTGTGCTTGTCGTTGCTGTAATCGCGGAGGTTGTGAAGATGTATCTCTACCAAGCCTTTGTTGATGGCTCGCTTCACTATCGACTCGGTCAACGGACCCTCGAACATCTCGGGAAATATCGTGATAATATCTATTCTCATAACGCCGCAAAATTACAAAATTTTCTCGTTATATTAATAAAGGTATTCCAGAAATTCCCGTCATTAATTCTTAATTTATTGATAATCAAATTATTATAAAATTTTCAAAAAATTTTAAAAATTTTGTGGTTTGTATTAAAAAATGGTGTAATTTTGCAACGCTTTTGAGAAATTAAAATGCAGACCCTTGCCCAGGTGGTGAAATTGGTAGACACGCTACTTTGA
>JAFYIE010000009.1 GCA_017538795.1 Bacteroidales bacterium
CACTAGTGTCTCTTAATAAATGTTAAAACGAAAATTCCATTTCCAATTGTCCGTCATCCGCGTCCTCTTCCTGCCTATGTTCGAAAAGTTCCCGCAGGTTGTCTTTGACCAAAAGGGAGCTTCCAAGGATGCGCATGACCTCGAAGACGGGTCTGTCCAGTTTGAGGTCGTGCTCGATGATGGCAACGAGACAATAGGTGATGATGGCGACGTGAATCTGTATGCGCACGGCATTTTCGGACTCGCCCCAGAACCTTTTGACACGAAGATGCTGCTTGATCCACTTGAAGAAAAGCTCCACCTGCCAGCGGTAGCGGTAAAGCAGCGCGATGTCCTTGGCAGAGAGATAGAAGTTGTTGGTGTAGTAAATAAACGAACGTCCGAGGTCAGCGGCATAATAAACGATTCGCCTGATTTGCGATGGATAGTTGTTGAAATTGCGTTCGCCAGTGAACCGGATGGTTTGGTCAAGGAGCACGCCGTCCTCTCCATCAAGAAGGTTATCACCCGAAAGCACCTCATATTCAGGCTTTCCCTTCTCCCGTATGATGAAGAAAGCCCCGCACAAATGGATGAAGAAAAGTCGTGCAAGATCGAAATAGCCCCGGTCAAACACATAGCAGGCCGATGGCTCATAGGTGATGCAGTCCATGAATTTCGTGTCGTGGACAATGGCGTTGGTAATTCTGTAGAAGACAGGGATTTCGGTGGCGATGTCAATTTGTGTATGAACCCTGATGCCGGACTTTGTGCTTCTGAAGTGTGCCCAGAGGAAGAGCGACATGCAGAGGTCAATGGTAGTGGAGTCAACCGCATAAAATCTTCCATGCAATTCGAATTCCTTGGTAAGGCGCCTTTCCTGCGCAAGGGACACCATGAGGAAAGCGTATTCCTCGAATATACGCGGGTCACGGAGCATGTTCGCTTTGGAGAGCATGTTCCTGTTGGCGGGAGTTTCGCCGAGGCCAAGATGATAGGACCGTTTAGCATGCGCTGTGGTTATGTCGGTGAGTTCTCTGAGGGTTCCGCACCCCAGCAGCTGCCCGAATATGAGCGTGAGAAGGTGGTTCCAGTGGGAGAAAGACCATTTCTGGGTTTTGTCGAGATACTTCAACACAATTCTTCTGAACTGCCGCTGTGGCAGAAAACTCGCAATTTGAGCGAAAACATACTTTCCAATGTGCATCCCTGTTCCATATTTGATACGGATGCAAAGATGCAAATTTCAAATCACGGACAATATATTTCAACTCTAAATAATTGTGCATAAGGTTTATATGAATAATTTTAAGAAAAATTAAGAGACACTAGTGATTTTATCTATTATTTTAATTATTTAGTCATGAAAAGAAACCATATGCTGTATCTGTGGAGTTTGTTGGCCGTCCTCACAATTTCGGGTTGCCACAACAGAAACCCTCACACAGACAATGTCGTTCCTCAAGAGTTGGTGGTTGAGTTCATGGCGGATTCCACGGTTGTTGAAGGAGTTTTTTCCGATTCCGGCGATAAATGCCGATTTGAGTTGGGTGCCGAGGTGGATTTCCCTATAAAAG
>JAFYIE010000085.1 GCA_017538795.1 Bacteroidales bacterium
TACGTTATCATCGTTACTCGAACTAAAGTGAACAAAATACCACTTCTTGAACAAATATTATCCAAACTTATTATTCAAGAAGTGGTTCTGTTTTAGAGGTTTCCCTATAATAGTTTAGAGTCGTCCCTCCTCATGATAACTATAGTTATCTAAACTTTTGGATAACTATTCCTACCACGAGCAGGGCAAAATCTAATTATTCATCTAAATACTTATCAATATGAACGCAACAAGAGCATTTAAGGAAAGCATACAGGCATACCTTATAGATATGGCAGCCTGTGACACTAATTTCGCAGAAAGATTTGCCGACCCCCAAAAGAACATAAACGACTGCGTGACCTACATTCTCAATCAAGTGCAGAAAAGCGGATGCAACGGATTTGAGGATGACGAGATTTACGGAATGGCAGTTCATTACTACCAAGAAGAGGACATCGAAGTCGGCAAGTCTGTGGACTATCTGCATGTGGCGGTTAATCATGTAGTAGAACTGACAGACGAGGAAAAGGCAGAGGCAAGACGCGAGGCAATGGCGCAGTATCAAAGGGACTGCTATAACCGCATTGCCAACCGCAAGAAGCCGACCGCCAAGAGAGAACAGACCGCACAAGTCCAACCAATGCTATTCAATTTCTGACTATGAGACCCAAGAACGACTTTCAGCGCCAAGTTGTGGCAGCAATGAGGAAACTGCGCCCTGCCACCAAGAGACAGATGCAGTGGGGCTACGACCATTCCGTGTACTTCTATGCCTACCGGCTGAAAAGCGGAAAGACCACCTGCATGGAGTGCGGACACACCTTCGTCACTGAGGAAGGAACGGAAGAAGCCGTCTGCCCTCACTGCGGAAAGCACCTTACCATCAAGGAAACGAATAAGCAGAAACTTTCGCAAGTGGGCTATTTCAGCATCATCACCACCGCTGACGGATTGCAGGTACTCCGCTATTTCTTCATCCGCACCCACCAATGGAAAGGCGAGAAAACAACCTACACTTGCACAGAGGTCATGCAGAGGTGGATAGACAAGGACGGGAACACCTGCACCACGTCAAGGCTTCGCGCACCCTTTAGTTACTGCATAGACGACTGGCTCTGTGGTTCAAGCCTTGAAATCCGCACCCACTCAACGGCATTCCCCATCGTGGACGGATGCAGTGTCTATCCTCAGTTTGACATCATCCCCGAACTGAAACGCAACGGCTTTGACGGGAACTTTCACAAAACCCTGCCGTCTGCCCTCTTCGAGTCCCTGCTGACAAATGCCAAGACCGAGACACTTGTAAAGGCTGGCTATCACGAACTTGCCCGAAAGTTCATCTACAACCAATACAGAGACATTGACCTCTATTGGGCATCCGTGAAAGTCTGCATCCGTAACCATTATGCCATCAATGACGCATCCGTTTGGTGTGACTATATAGACGCACTCCGCTATTTCGGCAAAGACCTGCATAATGCCAAGTATGTATGCCCGACAGACCTCAACGCAGAGCATGACCGATGGATAGAGAAGAAGGAGAGAAAGGAGATAGAAAAGAGTATCAATGACAAGATAGAACAATTCCAAAAAGATGAAGAGAAGTTCCGCAAACTCAAATCCCGCTACTTCGGCATACACTTCACTGACGGCTTAATCTGTGTCCATGTCCTTGAAAGTGTTGAGGAATACTTGCAGGAGGGCGAGCACATGCACCACTGCGTTTACAGCAACAAATACTATCTGAAAAAGAACTCTCTTATCCTATCCGCTACCATTGACGGCAAACGAGTAGAGACGATTGAGGTATCGCTAAAGACTATGAAGGTACTGCAATGCTATGGTGCATGTAACAAGTTCACCGAGCACCATGCCCGTATCATAGACCTTGTAAACAAGAACGCACACCTTATCGGACAGCGGTTAAAGGCAGCATAATTCATTAACATAAAATAGAATATCATTATGAAAGTACAGATTGAGAACCTAATTTGCGAGTGGGAAAGTGAAGCCACCGCAGAAGTATTCGTGAGATTCTGCAACCTTATCCTGCTGCAGAGCGACCGCCACGACCTCGAAAGGGCATTGAAGTTCAGCCCCTACCGCAGCGTATTCGAGAAGAACTTCATTTGGGGATTTGGCGCACACCATTTTTGGGCGAATCAGCGCAAGCCGTACAACGGTGAGCCGATGGAGAAGCGTTTACTTATTGTCGAACTCTAACAGAAAGAAAACATGTGTTACGCAGGACGATTTATTATCCCCACATGGGCAATAGCACCCCTCTGCTATGGGGACTACAGCGGACTGAACGATTTGGATTCAGAGTTGGTGAATGCCTTTATCGACAGCAATTTCCCCAAAGGCTATAGTGTTGAATGGACGGGTATCAATGAGCCGTATATTTGTTCCCATCCCGATATTGGCGATATGACAAGCGAAGTGGTAGAAGCAGACTTCTTTCACGCATAAGTATTAACATGGTGGGAGTGGGCAACCATTCCCACCACTAAAAACAAACAGGCAATGGCGAGAATAAAAGCAATCAGCAGAACGAGAACCGCCAAGACAAGGCAACTGCAATTCGTTTGGAAACATAAGATGATGAAGAACAACGGACAGACCATCGACGGAAAGGACGTGGAGGTCATAGACCCGGGAGTATTCAACCGCCGAGGCGATGCGCCCGACTATTTCAATGCCAAGTTGAAGTTGAACGGTGTACTATGGGTGGGCAATGTCGTAGTGACCGAGAACGCATCCGACTGGTGTCTGAACAATATGGATAAGGATAAGGCGTATGACAACGTAATCCTCGCAGTGGTGGGCAATGCCGATACGGACATCATCAACTCCAAGGGACAGCCCGTCAGCGTTATGCCGATGGAGGTGCCGCAGGAAGTCGCAAAACGATACCTGATACTCGCATCCGACCAAGGGCAGACGGTGTGCCATCAGAACGTAAAGGAGAACTGCACCCGCCTCACCGTCAATTCATGGCTCAGTGCCTTACAGACCGAGCGTTTGGAATGGCAGACCGAGGAAATAAGGCGCAGGGCAAAGGAGTTTGGCAGTTGGGAAGCAGCCTATTTCGTGACCCTCGCCCGCACTTTCGGGATGGGTGTCAACGGTGACTTGATGGAGCAGTGGGCAAAGTCGCTGCCAATGTCGGTAACAGACTTCCATGCTGATGATCTCTTCCAGTTGGAAGCCCTCTTTCTCGGACAGGCAGGACTATTGGAACTCGACACCATCCCCGAACGCTTTCAGCACGATGCACTGAACGAGGGCTATTTCGCCAAACTCCGCAACGAATATCTCTACCTTGCGCACCGATACACACTCCATCCCCTTGACGGCAAGCAGTGGCAACCGATGGGCAACGGACGCAATCGCACACCACACCTTGCTTTCTCATTCCTTGCCAACATGTACTATCTGCGCAAGACCTCGCTACACGCCATGCTCAAATGCGAGACAATGACGGAAGTGAGGAATCTGTTGAAAGTATCTGCCACACCCTATTGGCAGACACGCAGCCATTTCGGAGCAGAGTGCAAGACATGTGCAAAGCAACTGAGCGCAGAACGGCTGAATCTGATAGTCATTAACGCAGTCGTGCCCATGCTCTTCGCATACGGTCGTGAGATGTCACAGGAAACCTATTGTGACCAAGCCTTCGACCTCATTGAAATGTGCAAGGCAGAGAAGAACGCCATCACCAAGCACTGGCAGCAGTACGGCATCAATGCCGACAGCGCAGGACAGACTCAGGCACTTATCCAACAGCAGGGTGAATATTGTGACAAACGCCAGTGCCTCCGCTGCCGTTTCGGTTATCAGTATCTCAAAGGCACCACGAAGTTGGAGGGCTACAGAAACATGGTGATAGAACCCGACCTTTTCGCAGAATTGTATTAACCACGGGTGGGAGCCGAGGAAGGCGAAATCCTCGGCTTCCTTTTTCTTTCGGATTGCGGGAAAGAACAAGGAAGCGAAAAAGAAACCGCTGAAACGAGAACCAACAGGTTAGTTGCCCAGCACTTTCACTGCAACGGCACCTAACAAAATCGCAATGGTGAAACTTGATAACGTGCCTATCATTACGTACTCCGTTATTTTCACTTCCTTTGCCTTTGTCAGTTCTCCGAAACGGAATACGGATTTAGCAGCAAGCAGGAACCCGATACCTTCCATACAGCCGACCAGCATAAATGTAAGTATCAAAACTCTTTCAAGATAGCCAATCCATGATCCTGCATTCGGCAGGCTATTCTTATCGTTTTCCTTGGGAGTCCACTTTGCAATGAAAGTCCCCAAAAGAATAGAAGAAGGCTTCAATGCCAAAAGATAACAGACTGCCACCACCCATATCCGATAGTCCGACAGCCAATCACCATTCAAGCATAATTGTGTGTCTGTTATCCATGCCCATAACAAAACGATAACCGTAACATGTGCCAACTGGTCTATAATGAATACCCAGGTATCTTTGCTATTCACACATGACTTCACATAATCTATTATATAATGAGTGACAAATACCACAACCGGAATCAGCCAGCACTCCAACATCCCGACAAGGAGATATGCCAGTGCAGCGTTTATTCCGCTATGAATGGCCAGATATATAAGACGCCTAAAGCCCTTCGAGTTCTTTCCTTCACAAATAGTGTCGGTCTGGAGGAAAAAGTCACCAATAATATGTGCTACAAGTAACTTGATAAGAATGAGAATGTTCATAGTTCCTTATGCTTTATAATGATTGTTTCAAAACGGTTTAAGAATCGCACTAACAGCGATTCCTTTGCAGATGTCAGCATCTTACTGACATTCTGCTGTGATTTCTCAATGCTATTTGCTATAACGGCTTGTGATAGTTCTTGGGCAACAGAAAGATAGATTACCTTCGCCTGATTGACACTCCAGCCAGTAATGAGGTCATCAGCAAATGCAAGACCTGCATCCAATTCCTCATTCACATCATGCCAACAGGTACTGACTGCAAGCCTGTTCTTTTCCATCGCATCAAGTCCTCTTCCCGATAACTTGAATGCCTCACCGTCAGATGTTACAATACTGTCACCCTGATAGTCTGTCGTTCCTATTCCTATTGATATTCGTGCATCCCACACTTCCTTCGCGTCTGTCGGGGAATACGATTTCAACCCTGCCCGTATCATTGACGCAATTTTCAATGATGCTTCAGGACATTCTACGACAATCTGAAAGCTGTCCCCACGAAACATCTCCATCTTCATAGGGCTTATCTTCTGTAGGTCTTCAACAATATCGCGCAAGACTTTAATCAACAAGTCTCGCTTGTCTAAAGCAATCTGCTCCGAACGGACTATATCGCCTGTAATTATTGCCTTAATCTCCATATTTCGTAACATATTTAGTGACTTCGGGTGCAAAATTACGAAAAAAAATGGAATACAACAACCTTTTTCGGTTGTTTTTGCCTTTTACAACCAAAAAAGGTTGTATTTTGGGTTTACAACCAAAAAAGGTTGTTACGAGCAACGAAAAATGGAGGCAAACAGAAAATTCAATCTTCCATTTGCCTCCATTTATTTACTTCACAAAGAACAGGTCAAACTCCACTTGCCTACGGAACTTGATGGACTTCACAGGTCTGCCATGCCATCGGCAGAAGGCGATGTAGTCATTGTAGATGTTCCTGTCACCACGCTCTATCTTCCGCAGCAGTCGGCTCTTGGGACGCTTGGAGGTGCCGAGGATGGCGTATGGCCCGACGTTGTAGGCCAGTACCGAGAGCAACAGCGCATCCTTGCCGTAGCCACGGAACAGATATAAGTTTCGCATCAGGTCGAGACGGAGCAGTAAGTCACCCTGTTTTCTGGTCATCGTCCGTGCTGAGTACCGTTCACCTTTCTGAAGTTGGTGACCATAGCCGATATACGGATAGTTCTTGGTCGTGTGCCAGCCCTCGAAGTGCTTGATACAGGCGACGGCCATTTCAAACTGCTTTTCGGTATATGGCAGGTTATTGGGTGTCGCTCTCGCCATCCCCACTGTGCAGAGGCACAGGAGCGACAGCAGTCTAATCCTCAACCTTTTCATCCTTCTTGTTCTCGTTGTTGAAGTTGAACGTCAGTGTCTGGCTGTTGCCGTTAGAGTCCTCCACGACCACGATGAACTTGTGCGCATCCGTACTGGCCGAGGTATAGTAGAGCCGGAAGGTCTCGTTCTCCAACAGGTAGCGGTCGTTGGGCTGGAGGATTGTGCCGTTTTCCATGCGGAGCGAACCCGTGCCATCGTAGAGGAACCAACGGATGGTGTAAAGCGTGTGGGTATAGTCGCCCTCCTTCGCCAGATGGCAACGGATTTCCACCGTCTGCCCACGCAGTACCTTTGTCGGCACAGGCATCACCTCCACCTCAAACGGGTAGTTGGTCTGAATGTCCAGATCATCCTCGCAGGAAGTAAAACCCATCAGTGCGGCCAACATCATGGCGCACATCATCACTTTCTTCAATAGTCTTTTCATAATTTCAGTTTCGATTTTGTTTGTTGTTTGTTCGTTAATTGCTGCTGCAGGTACTCGTTCACGTCCTTGCAAGGACGGAACACGACGGAGAAGTCCCTAACTCTCTCGCCGTACCGCTTTTGCAAGGCTTCGAGGCACTGCCGACCCGCCTTGTCATTGTCGAGCCAGCACTTGATGAGGTCGTAGCCGTCCAGATGCCTGTACGCTTTACCTTTGTTGGCGACGGAGTTCAGCACCAGATTGTCCTCCGTCCTGCCGTAGCCGAGCGTCAGCCCCGAAAGGAAGTCCACGAATCCCTCATAGACGTTGACCGTAGCCGAGCCGTGCCTGATGAGCGAAACGGCCTTTGGCGGGATGCTGCCCTTGAAGAACCTGTTGCGAATCTCGTAGCCCCCATCCTCATTGGGGAATCCGACGGCAAAGTAATTTTTGCCGTGCAGCCTGTAGTGAATCTCCACGCAGTTCGCCGTTGCGATGTCCGAGGGTATGCCCCTCTCCCGAAGGTAGGCCAGCAGCGCCGGATGGCCCAACGGTTTCACCTCCACGTCCGTGAACTGAGGCACCGCTGGCTCAGGCTCATACTTCGGAGGCTCTGACCGTTCTATCGGATTGCTTGTCACCTCGCCGATGTACCTCGCCTGTGCCATAAAGTCGTTGGAGTTGATCATCAGCCCTGCAAGGGTAAAAATGTCACCGCCGACACCCGCGCCGAAGTCATTGAAAATGTTCTTCTCCGTGTTCACGCAGAACGACGGAGTGCTGTCTGAACGGTACGGCGCATGGAACCACACTTCTTTGCCCCGCTTCTTCGTTGACTTGCAGCCGAGTCGGTGCATGAAGTCCGTGATGGGCATATCCCGTATTTCCTCTATCGTCATCGCCCGTCAGTTGATCATCAGTTTCAGTCCCACGCCGTACTGCGTATGGAAATGCCCCGTGTCGTTGCCCCACAGATAGCGCTCACGCACACTGCCCGTCAGAGCCAAGCGGTCAGTAAGATAGACCTCAATATTCAATGTCACTGCACCGCCATAGATAAAGGCATCTTTGTCCTGCAGCGTTGCACCGTCAGGCAGCAGCGTCTTTCCCCAATTCACGCTCTCGTACCCGGCCAGTGCCGACACTCCGCCATATATAAACAAGGTCTTACTGGCATCCGTGAGCAACTTCTGATAGTAACCGCCCTCCGCCGTGAACTGAGCGACGGGAATAGTCGTGTCCTCGTCGTAGCCGTATTCACGCTGCAGGTACCCGCCGCCGAACACCCACTTGCTGCCGTTCTTCGTGTAGGTGGACAGTGCCACGCCGCCACTGAATGCAGCACTCAACGGCTTCCCGTCCACGAAAGCACCGCTAACCTCTATGCCCTGCATCTTGGGCAAACATCGCTGTGCGGAGGCTTGCCCCATAGTCAGGGCAAGCACTCCAAGCATCAATAGTTTCTTCATTATGTTCCTTTTTTTGTTCCTCTTCTACTTCACTTTGAGTTCACTGATTAACTTCGCACGTACCAGGTCCGAGTTCTCAATAACGAACTGCTGATTACGCCCGCCGTTCTTCTCTGCCAGTTCCACCACCAGACACTTGTCATCGGGCAGCGTAAACTTATCCATCGTCCATACTGTACGTTCCGATGAGTTGCCCGATACGTTCAGTACGAAGTCCTGTGTGCGCAGGGGCTGGATCACCTGCTCCTGAATGGCCGTACGCTTCACCACCTTCTTATCCACGATCTTCCATGTGATATAGTCCACATCGAACGGTACGTTACTGGAGTTCCTGATTTCCGTGTGGAAGTACAGCAATCCGTTGTGCGTATAGATGCCCTTCAGCAAGAAGCGGATGCCAAAGCCCTTGCTGCCGATGTGCTTCACGATGCGCTCGTTCTGTTTCCAGATGCTCTTCATCACCAGTCGCACCAGCACTGGACTCTCCGAACCGAGTTCCTTCAGATAAATGTCCATCGAGTTATTGGGCCTGTTCACCGCCGAACCGTCATGGATAAAGTCCTTCATCTCGATGTTCAGTTTGTCCGGCTCCTTGGCATACTTCACGTTAAAGGCATAGAAACTGCCGTCCTCCGTGATGACGCTCATGTTCGTCTCGCCCTTGAACCATCGCTTTGCGGCCTTTACACGGATGACATTCTCCGCACCGTCAGCCTTGCCAGCCATGATGTTTGCCGAACCCAGGTCAACGTAGGTCACGGAGGCAGGGAAGATAATATGCACGGTCTTGTCGAAGGTCACCTGCAATCCGTGAGGCGGAATCATGCGGTCGTAGGTAATACTGCGCGTTAGCCCCTGAAACAAGTCGCCGTCCTGTGGCAGTGTCGTTTCCTGTGCACTCACTGCGCTTGCGCCCAACATCAGGGCGCAAGCCATCATCAATACTTTCTTCATTCTCATTGTCGTTTGTCTGTTTGTTAATTGGTTATACACTTAATTTTCCTTCTGGTAGAGCAACACCTGATACCCGGCCTTCAGATGCACCTTTACGGTTCGCATCTTCTTTGCCACATACTGGCTCGTTCCCTGAATCAGTCCCTTGCCGACATCAGAGACCAGTTGCGCCTTGGCATCCGACGAGATATTGATGCTGCTACCCATCGACCCGCCCATGTTGGCGGCAACCTCCTTGGCGGCACTCACCTCCATCGAGTTTGGAATGAAAATGCCCTCCTGTCCGTCAGTGTCATAGACCGACAACTCCATGGGAATGATCATCCTGCCGTTCTCTATCGAGGTAATGGTGATACAGAGCCGTTCGCCTTGGATCTTCGTCGCACCGACCACGATTGAGTTCTTCGGGATGATGCGCTCGTCCACCGCCATCGGCTCCAACAGCCGTAGCCTCACCGTCTGCCCGTCAGTCACGGTCTGGTATCCATAGACCGATGCCGAAATGGTGTTCTTGCGCGTCACACCGCCACCCGAACCTACCGCAGTATTGAAAGAGTTGAAGGCAAAGCCGCCATCGTCATCCTCACTGTCATACACCTGATTGCCGAGGGCCGAGACCACCGTCTTTGCCACCTGCTGCACGGGCGAGACCTTGCGCTTCTTTCCCTGTTGGCCCGAAGTTTCCTGTTCACCTGCTCCCGTGTAGGCCACCTGACCGTTGCCACCCTGTGCCGCTGGCATATACTTGGCAGCGAGTTGATAGGACTTCTCCATCAAGGCCAACTGGTCATCAACATTACTCCCGCTTGATGCTGTCTGTGACGTCAGTTTCTGCTCCAGTTCCGCTATGCGGTTCTTCAGTTCCTCATTGGCAGCATCGCCCGACGGCTGGTAGAAACTGCCGAGCGTCTGGCTCAGTTCGTTACATGCCGCAGCCGACTGCTGAACCTTTTGCTTGGCTGGCGACACCTCTTCGTCCTTGTGTTCAGCCTTCCCCATCAGGTTCATGTCGTCAGTCACTGCGACGGAATCTGTCTCACTCACCGAGTAGGCCCCCAGGTCGTGCCGTGCCTGCTGGTTCTTCTTCACGCCGTCCATCTCGTAGGCTTTGCTCTTGTCGGCAATACCAGTACTTCCCTTGTCTGCGTCAGGCATCTCGGTATTGAAACCGCTTCTGCCCACGGCATCGTCACTTCCGCCACCCAGCGAACTGAACAGCCAGAGAACGATGACTACCATGCCGATGACGGCAGCACCGAGCACCATCATCTTGTTACGCTTCAGCTTCTCTTCCTCCGTCAGTTCCTTCCTGGGCTTCGGTTCCTGCTCCTGTCTCTCATTCTTCTGCCCCTCCGGGGATGAGCTGTCCGAGGCCCCGCCTTGCGACTGCTCCAGTTCCTTTTTTTCTTCCTGTTCCATTTACTATGTCTTTAAGTTGTGAATAATCCTGTTTCCCATCCACGATGATGGGACTGTCAATGTGTTCAATCACGATGTTCGTGCTTTCTTTCCTGTCGGCAATGTCCGTCACCGTCTGCCAGATGCAGTAGAGGAATAGCACCACGAGGATGCCGAACATCCCGATGACCACGTGCAGCCTCTGCTCAGGCGAGAGCGCATCAAGCCTTGCCCTGATGCCTCTCACCACATTCTGCCTCACCTCCTTCAGAAAGGAGATTCCCGATTCCACGTCCTTCATTTCTTCACCGTCCTGATGTCCCTGTTCTCGATGATCGTGAAGTTCCGTATCTGGAAGCCGTTGGGGTTGTCGTCCGAGCGGCTGGAGTTCATCAGTCGGCACTCCGTCACCAGCGTCCTCTCCGTCACGTTACTCTCACGGATGATTGTCTGCCTTGCGAACGTCCTCACCTGATACGGATAGCTGTCGAAGTCGCACACCACGCTGTCCACCCTCACCGTCTGGTTGATGTTGCCCGCAATGATGCGGTTATAGAAACCCTGTTCCGCGAAGTCACGGTAGTAGTTGTAGGCGCTCTTGTCGGCCATCACCAGCGCACGATGCACGTTGCTCTCGATGGCGCTCTTCTCCGGTGCCAGCGTGAAGAAGAGTTCGTGAAAGCGGCGCACGTGTTCCCTCGCCTCTGCCGGACGGTTCTGCGAGAGGTCCTGCGAGAGCGCCAGCATCAGCGACTTGCCGCCGTCGAGCACATATATCTTCTCCCGCTGCTTCTCCGCGAAGCTGTACGAACTCCACACCGACCACACCGTGACCACCGTACACGCGGCCAGGAAGATCATCCCGAACAGCCGAAGCTGCCGGAATGACGATTCGATGTTCCTTAATGACTTGAATTCCATTTCTCTTTTTGTCGTTACATTTTATTTGTTATACATTCTCTACTTCGCCAGCCACAGCGCACCGCTCTTCACGGCCCCGCCGCTCTTGGTCAGCGACTTGTTCACGTTGCGGTTGTAGTTGCCGATGCCTCCCGCCTGAATCACCCATCCAGCCACCGTAGGCACGGTGAAGTAACCGATGATGCCGATGAGCATCATTATAAGGTACACCCCGTCCGACGAGTCGAGCGAGAAGCCCGGATCCGTCTGCATCTGAACGATATCATGCTCGATGCTCAACTGCTGGATTCTCGCGAGTATGCAGCTGAACAGATCAGCGATTGGCAACCAGAGATATACTTGTATATATCTGCACATCCACCCCGTGAGCGTACTTTGGAATCCGTCATAGACCGCAATTCCAAACGCCAACGGCCCGAGTATCGACAGTACGATAAGGAAGAACGTCCGCAACACATCTATCATCAGCGACACCGCCTCGAACACCAGTTCCAGAATATAGCGGAAGCCGTCTCGTATCATCTTCTGCAGCTTGTACAGTCCCCGCTCTGCATACATCCCTGCCATCGTCGCGAGGTCTGACGGCGATATGCCGAGATTGTCCAGTTCCTTGTCAAACTCCGCATCGTCCACCAGATAGGCCGTTTCAGGGTTGCGCTTCATCATCTCCGTCTCCAGCTCGTCCTTTTGCTGCCTCAACTGTTCAAGGTCCAGCTTCTGCCCTTCGAGCATCGTGCTCACGCCCTGCACTATCGGACTCATCACGCTGTTCATCGTGCCGAGCACCAGCGACGGGAAGAGCAGGATGCAGATGCCGATGGCGAACGGGCGCAACATCGGGAACACGTCTATCGGCTCAGCCCTCGCCAACGACTGCCATACCCTGTAGGCGATGTAGAAGAGCGCACCGAACCCGGCCACCGCCCTCGCCACGCCCGTCATCTGAGAGCAGAGCGGCATCATGTCGTCGTACAACTGGCGCAGAATGGTGTGGATGTTGTCCGTGTCGATGATTAGCAATAAGTCTGTCATCATGTCACTCGCATCTTTGGTTTACCAGTACTTCTCCGCACCCTTGCCGTAGAGTTTCAGCACACGGTCGAGGTCGTGCTTCTTCTTGGCACGGAGGTACGAAACGGAGATGTTCTTGTTGGTGTAGTAGTTGACGAGGTTTCGGTAGTGCTTCATGTCACGGTAGCACTTGTCTACCACGTCCATCCTGTCCTTGTCGGTCATGGAGAGCGTCGAGATGTTCACGACCGTCTTCAGTTCGTTCAGTATGCCCGTCGATTCCTCCAGCAGTTTCGTGTAGCCACTGGCAATCGCAGACAGTTCCTCAACGGAAAAGTTCTCGTCGTTCATCATCTTCTGGAACGAGTTGACGTAGATGTCGGTGATGTCGCCCACCATGACGATGGTCTGCTGCACCTTGCGGGCATCGCGGACCAGGTTGTTCACACTCTTCAGGGCATCGTAGTACTTCTTGCCCTGCTCATAGATCTTCACTGTCTCTTGAAACTCGTTGATCATGTTTTTTGCGGTCGTGGAAGTCTCCACAATCTCACGGGTCGAGTTCACAATGCTCTGTGCAAGGTTTGTCGGGTCAATGACCGTCCACTGTGCACTGGCCTTGCCGACGAACAGCGTCATGCAAAGGCTCATCAATACTAATACTTTTGTTCTCATTGTTACTTTTGTTTTTTGATTGGTTTATGACATGGTGCATGGCTGCACCGTTTACTTACTCTCTTCACGCCGTTTGTCGGCAAGTTGCCTGATGGCACCCTCGATGTCACCGCCCAGCTTCTCCGCCAGACGCTGCACCTCGATCTTCTCGGTCTCTTCCGTCGTGTAGGCCAGGTATTCCTCCGGGCTGACCTCGGTGGCATAGACCGCCGACTGCGTACCGCCCAGACCTATCCACACCTCCTTGTAGAGCCGTGAGGGATTGTTGGCCTGGTTGATGCTCAGTATCTGCCCCTTCTCCTTCTCCGTCAGTCCGAGCAGGTTCTGTATCTGGTCGAACTTGTTCATGTACTTGCGCTGGTCGAGCAGTATCTTGCAGTCGGAGTTGTTGATGATGCTCTCCTTCACGATGGGCGAC
Organism: Bacteroidales bacterium; assembly: GCA_017538795.1. Lineage (GTDB taxonomy): Bacteria > Bacteroidota > Bacteroidia > Bacteroidales > F082 > Limimorpha. Next base: position 13,322 of record JAFYIE010000085.1, read on the forward strand.
GATATGATGTCGTCCACCTCCTGCGTCACTACCACGGCCTCGCCGAAGAACTTTCTCACCGTCTTGTACATGTAGAGCATGTAGGAGGCCATGTTTGCCGAGGTCAGCGCCTTCCATGCCTCTTCCACCACCAGCATCTTCCGTACTCCCTTCAACCGTCGCATCTTGTTGATGAATGCCTCCATGATGATGATGGTCACCACTGGAAACAGTTCCTTGTTGTCCTTGATGGAGTCGATTTCAAACACGATGAAGCGTTTGCCCAGCAGGTCGATGTTCTCACGCGAGTTCAGCAGGAAGTCGTAGCGTCCGCCTCGGTAGTACTGGCGAAGCGTGGTCAGGAAGTTGTCGATATTAAAGTCATCCTTCCCTACCTTGATGTCACGTTCCTGCATCTGCTGGCGGTACACGTCGCGCATGTACTCATAGAAGGTGTCGAAGCACGGCACAATGGTATGGTCTGCCTGGATCATGCTGATGTAAGCAGAAACCGCACTGCCCAACTCTCCCGATTCGGTCTTTGTGACTTCCTCGTTCTCACTCTTCCAGAGCGTCAGCAGCAGCGTCACTATCGAATCCTTCTTCTCCACGTCGAAAACGTAGTCATCCGTATAGAACGGGTTGAATGAAATCGGATGTTCCTCGGTGTAGGTGTAGTATATGCCATCCTGTCCGTGTGTCTTACGGTGGATCATGGCACACAGTCCCGCATACGAATGACCCGTGTCAATCAATACGACGTGGGTACCCTGCTCATAGTACTGGCGCACGACGTGGTTCATGAAGAAACTCTTTCCGCTGCCCGAAGGCCCAAGCACGAACTTGTTTCGGTTGGTGGTGACACCCTTCTTCAAAGGCAAATCACTAATGTCAATGTGCAATGGCTTTCCCGTCAGCCTGTCCACCATTTTTATTCCAAATGGCGAGAGCGACGATCTGTAGTTGGTCTCTTCGGTAAACAGGCACACTGCTGGCTCGATGAACGTATAAAACGACTCTTCCGCTGGGAAGTCGCCCTCGTTGCCGGGGATGCCGGACCAGTAGAGTGTCGGGCAATCGACGGTGTTGTGCCTCGGCATACACTCCATACTGGCCAACTGGCTTCCGATGTCGTTCTTGGCGTGCTTCAGTTCTTCGGCGTCGTCACTCCATGCTATGACGTTGTAGTGGGCACGGACGCTGATGAGCCCCTGGGAGTGCGCTTCGTTCAGGTACATGTCTATCCACTCCTTGTTGATGGCGTTGCTGCGGCTGTAGCGGCTCAGCGACTGCATATTCCTCGCCGTCTTCTCAAAGCGCTGCAGGTTGTCATCGCTGTTGTCGATAATCACATACTGGTTGTAGATGTGGTTGCAGGGCAGCAGCAGTCCCACGGGACTGGCAAACGACAGGCGGCAGTCGCTTCGGTCTGTACTCAGACGCTCGTAGCGGGTGTCGGTATGCACCTTGGCAGGAAGGTCGTTCACGTCGGAGAGCGTGAAGAGACACAGGCGGTTGTCACCAATCTTCATCTCTGCTGGGTCAAGGTCGATGTCCTGGAGCGAGGCGTTATCCTCTGGCATCAGCGACAGGTAGCGCTCAATCACCCCAGCCTTGCGACGGGTGCCTACAATCTCATTGTCACTCAACTTGCGCAGACGGATGAAACCTGAGTCGTTCATGATGCGCTCGAACTGCTCCACGGACTCCAAGAATCGGCTGGCCGTTTCCTTGTTCAGTTCCTTCGGGATGATGTGGCCACGGCACAGGGTGGAAAAATTGCTCTGCATCCTGTTTCTCTCCTTGGTGGTCTTGGTCAGGTAGAGGTAGCACGTATGCTTCAGGAAAGGCCGCTCATTGAAATGTCTCTCAAAGCTTCGTGACAGGAAGGTCATATCATCTTTCTGCAACTCCGGCTTGTAGGTCTCGCGGATGAACCAGTCCTGCTTGTGGACGATGCTGTAGTCTGGCAGTACCTTTATCGCCTTGCACCAGCAGCCGTGAATGGTCTCGTACTCCTGCGAGGTCACGGTGTAGAGTTCGGGCAGCGTCACCTCGAAGGCGACGGTCAGGTCAGCGTCCTTCGATACGATGCAGCCGTTCTCCACCGCCAGCAGGGGCAGCTTGTTCTCAATAGTCGTTGCTTTCAGCGTATTCCTCATTGTCATTACACTTGTTTTTGATAATCAGGTACGGCTTGCGTCGGTTGATCAGGAAACGGGGATGCTGTCTGTTGGCCATACGCTTCATCAGACCATGCTCCCCATAGCGTCGGTTGAGGGCGAAGGTCTGCCAGACCAGGACGGAGGCAGACACGACACCCGTACCGATGCACACCCACTGGTTGACGCCAGCGAGATAGAGGACCACGAAGAGGACGAAGACTGCAAGCAGTCCGCCCGCGAAGATGAAGAGATACTGCGCCTTCAACCCCTTGAACTCAACCGACTGGCCGATACCCTTGTTGATATTGTACTCAGCCATTGGTCGGACAATTATTACTCACTATTGTCTTCCTTATACCTTATTATTTATATAGACTTATAGGAAGAACGAGCGCAGGATGGTTGCTGCCACGATAAGGAAGATACAGGCACCGAACCATGAGGCTGCGGTCTTCGAGGTGTCGGGATCGCCGCTGGAGAACTTGCCGTACACCTTCACGCCGCCGATAAGTCCCACGACGGCACCGATGGCATAGATGAGCTTCGTGCCCGGCTCGAAGTAACTGGTCACCATGCTTGTTGCCTCGTTGATACCTGCGAGGCCGTTGCCCTGGGCCATAGCGGTAGTTGTTGCTGCAGCAATGAGGGCTGCACATGCTACGAGCTTCTTGTTAGCGAATTTCTTTACATTCATTTTCATTTTTCGTTTACGTTTAAATTGTTAATACTGTTGTTGATTGGTTGGATAATTGTTGGATTCAGTGGTTGCAGAAACGCACGTCTATCCGTAGTCTCTCTGTTTCATTTTTCTTCTTGTCGTTTATTCGTTACTGTTTATACATAGTCGTGGATATTGAAATCCTCGAATCTCTCAGGGATGGAGAACGCTTCCTTCGGCTCAGCCTTTACGTCATTCCTGTCTGAAACAGCATCCTCTATTGGCTTATTCTCGTACTTGTCAAACAAGTCGTTGATACGATCACCAATATGCGGGAAGTCCTTGGTGACGGTGTCGAACAGTTCTGTGCCCTCCAGCCCTTTGAACACCTTCACTACGGAACGTTCTTCTTCATCAGACATATCCTTTCTGCCCACATTCTTGAAGGCAAGGTCGATATCATCTATCGTGGCACCTTCTGCATAAGGTTCTTCAGGCTCGTCAGGTTCGTCGAACAGATAATTGAGTTGTTCCGTTGGCACCTGCTTCCAGACTTTCTTCTGCTCAAATTCGCAGTCCTCAGGGTTCACAGGCTTGGCTATCTCCTTGCCGTCCTCTGTCATCTCGCCTTTGACAACAGCCTCTTTTCGTTTAGCCTCTTCCTGTCTTTGGCGCATCCGCTCCATCTCAGCTTTCATGTTGAAGGAACTTTTGCCGATGATGTCCGCATCTTCTACTTTAGGTGACACTTCTGTTTCTGGATTTGCTTGCTTCCCGCCATGCGGAGGCTCCTTCTGATAGTGATTGAATATAGCCAGTTCATAGGCGATAAAGGCCAATATCCCAATGATTACGACGGTTGCCATTTGCCATGCTTTTTACGGGTGTCATTGAAACTGTTCTGGAGCAGATGGTCAATCTGAGACTCATACCGCATAAAGTGGTCTGTCAGCACCATGTCCACGTAAGAGGAAATGTTCACGTCCTCAATGTTCAAGGCATTCACGATGGAACGGATACGGTCATGGTAGGCATCACGGAGATAGGCAGACTTACCACGTCGTGCAGCCTTATCCATTGGAGGATTGGAGAATAGGTTCATGTATTCCTCGTCAAGATTGCCCAGCGGTGCAAGATGGAATCTTTCATCATCATCCGCTTTTACGGCGTTGTGGGGATGTTCATCCGGCAACTCCTGTACACGGGATTTGTTTTTCTGACCTTTCCATAGAAGGTAGGTCTCTGCTGTTACTATAGCATATATTATCAGCAGCAAAATGATTTGTAATGCTGTCATTGCGTTTGATTGTTAATACGTTTGAATGTTAATACATTTAATTGTTAATACGGTTGGCCGTTAATACGCTTGAACGTTAATACACATCATGATAGTTCTTATTGTACAGTTTCCTGATCGGTTCCTCGAACTCCTCGAAGTGGTGGGCGAAGATGTTATCAACGTAGGTCGAGATGTTCAACTGATTATTGCCTATCACACTGATTATTCTCTGGATCCGCTCATGATACTCAGGCCGCATATACACCATCTTCCCCTGTCTTGCCAGCGTTTTCATCATTGGCGTATTGATGAAGTGGCTCAAAAAGAACTCCTCTGGGGAACATTCATCATCAGGGATGTTGTCAGGACTGTCATCTTTCCGCACTTTTGATTTTGGCGGTTTCGACTTCTTATGTCTCTGTACATTCTCCTGATTCCGCAAGGCATCCGCAGCCTCTTTTTCTTTCTGCCGGGACAGATCTGGCGGAGCATCAGGACGGATGCCTTCGATGATGTCATGAAAGTCAACCTCTTGAACGGTATTCTTGTCCATTGCCATTAACCGTTAATGATTCCCAACACCTCTTCTGCTAGTTCCCTGACGTTGCTCCCTCTGATAAGCGTCTTATCCGGCGGGAACAGCGTCGAACGGAATAGCGGACGGTTTTCCTCCTTCTCACCCTCCCTGCGGAATCGCTTGCTGTCAGGGACAAATGTCTTCAGGGCAGAAAGGCCAAGTTCCGCCATTACTTTGTCGTAGATGTCATAGAGTCCCGTCTTCTCACGGCCGTCCACCATGTTCCATACGAAGTACAGGCCCTTGATGTTGGTCCTGCCTGTGGTAATCATGTGGTCGTTGATGGCCTTCGCAAATGCGAGGGAACTCTGCATGACTACACGGTCCGCAATTGCCGGACAGAAGATGTAGTCCATCGAGGCAACCGTTTTCAGCACTCCCTCGTTGTCCATTGTGCCAGGCAGGTCAAAGAAGATAATCTCAGGGGCATTCTCCATCTCCTGAAGTTTTCTGGCAGCATCAATGGCATCCCCGGGACGGCTCATAATCACAGGGTAGGCTTTCTTTTTGATGCGCTTGAACTGGTCGAAAGCCTGTTTGCGAAACTGCTCATTCTCTTCAATGGTCTTGAAGTCGCGTCTGCGCATCTCATCGATGCTGTACTGCGGGAAGTCACAGTCAATGACCCCAACATTGATTCCCTTCACATAGTGCAGATAGCTTGCCATCAGCACCGTCAGCGTTGTCTTGCCAGCCCCTCCCTTCTGTGTGGAGAAGGCGACGAATGTTGTCTTGTTCATCTTTTCAGTCATTTGTTTATTTAATCGGTTCAACTTGTGTTCATCATCACATACGACTCTTTATATATTGCCAGTCGTGAATATGTGTCATCAGGCACTTTACTGTCTGTTCAAACGTTCAAATGTTCAAACGTTCAAATGTTTAGTCATACAAACATTCATTTGTTAGGGCAGTTTTACATCTGACCAGTTGGTTCAGAAGCCTTTTGACGGTGCAAAGGAACGGCTAATTTTCCAACCAACCAAATAAACAAGGCAAGTGTCCCCAGAAGTCCCATCGAAACAGGGACATTGAGGACACCACCCAACTTTTTTCTTACCACCGTTTTAAAAAGGTGTGAAAAAGACTCATCGGAAATGCAGACCTTTGCAGCCGCAAATGCCAATCAGTGGGTGACGGATATATCGGTTACGACCGATGTTGGTCTATTGAAGCGACTAATCCGTCCGCAAGGCGGATTACTTATGCTCGCAGGAGCATAGCAAGATGTCTTTTGAGTTACTCAAAAGGTTTCGGGTTACCCGCGAAACAGCATCTTGCCCTTGCAGGGGGCTGGGGTCTGACTCCGAAGTCGTCATCCCCTGATTTGGAGAAGCGATAGTAACGTATCATAGATAATATGGAAGAAAACAAAAAGAGAAAGACGGGTCGATACCCGAAGAACAACAAGCGGACGCACTGCGTTATGGTACGCTTCGATGATGTGGAATGGGCCAAATTCCTCACTCTCTACGAGCAGTCAGGGGTCTATGCCAAGGCCGTTTTCGTCAAGTCGCGCGTCTTTGGCGAGACGTTCAAGGTCGTGAAAGTAGATAAGACAATGGTGGACTTCTACGAAAAGCTGTCATCATTCCACGCTCAGTTTCGTGGTGTGGCGGTCAACTACAATCAGGTGGTGAAGGAACTGCGCAGCCACTTTTCCGAGAAAAAGGCAATGGCCTTGCTCTATCGTCTGGAGTCAATGACACGCCAGATGATGGAACAGGGACAGCAGATTGTGGCATTGGCAAAGGAGGCAAGGGAGAGATGGTTGCAAAGATAACGATCGGAAGTTCCCTTTTCGGTGCCATCAAGTATAACTCCGACAAGGTGAACATAGGAAAAGGCCAGTTACTGGACACTAACAAGGTGTTCAACAACGGTGACGGTAAGGTCAATGTTGCACAGGTGTTGGCAGACTTCGAGAAGCGGATGCCAAGACAGATGCGGACGGAGAAGCCTGTCATCCATATCTCACTCAATCCCCATCCTGACGATAAGTTGACAGACGGGGAACTGACGCAAATGGCGCATGAGTATATGCAGCGTATGGGATATGGCGACCAGCCTTATATCATTGTCAAGCATGAGGATATTGACCGCCACCATCTGCATATCGTTTCCGTCCGTGTGGACGAGCAGGGCAAGCGCATTAACAGCGACTTCACCAAACGGCGAAGCCTTGCCATTCTAAGGGACTTTGAACAGAGATACGGACTGCATCATGGCAACAAGCGGGAAGAGGGGAAAAAGACAAACTGCATCCCGCCTGTTGATCCATCCGAGGGTGACGTAAAAGAACAGGTGGGCAATACGGTCAAGGCCGTGTTCCACGACTATCAGTTTCAGACCATTGGCGAACTTCGCGCACTATTGTCGCTCTATAACCTGACTGTCGAAGAAGTTAGAGGCAATGTCAGAGGTGAGGACTATAACGGTCTTGTCTATTCTGTCATTGATGCCAATGGTAATAAGGTTGGCAATCCATTCAAGTCATCCCTGTTTGGCAAGTCCGTTGGCTATGAGGCATTGCAGAAAAAGGCTGCATTCTCAAAGAAGAATATCAAGGATAGGAATCTGACAGAGCCGACCAAGAAAGCCTTGGAGTATGCACTTAAACGGACTTACGACAAGGACGAATTTGTCAGGATGCTCAAAGAAAAAGGCATTGATTGTGTCTTTCGTTATACCGACGAGGGTAGAATTTACGGTGCAACATTCATCGACCACCGTACCCATTGCGTTCTCAACGGTTCCCGTATGGGCAAGGCTTTCTCTGCCAATGCACTCGAACAGCACTTCAATACGCCGCCAGAGGAACAGATTCCTTTCAAGGAAAAGGAAGAACAGGAGGAACAGCCGAATACTGGCAGCACATCGGCAGAAGGACTTCAACAAACCACTTCTCACGATGAGCAGGAACATTACGAAAGCAAAGGCGTTTTCGCATCATTCCTTGATGCACTTGACTTCCTCAATACTGACAATCCTGTCACTGATGCAGAGGAAGAGGCATTCCGTCGCAGGTTACAGCGCAAGAAGAAAAAGCGTCGTGGCCCAAGACTTTAACCAATCAACAATAGTATCAACAATTTAATTCAAATGTATTATGCAACAAGAAGATGATTTGAGGGCATTGGCGAAAGTCATGGATTTTCTCCGTGCCGTGAGTATTATTCTCGTAGTAATGAACGTCTATTGGTACTGCTATGCCAGTATCGTGGAATGGCACCTGAATATCGGTGTGGTTGACCGCATTATGATGAATTTCAACCGTACCGCAGGACTGTTTCATTCCACGCTCTATACCAAACTGTTCTCCGTTCTTCTCCTTGCCCTGTCGTGCATGGGTACAAAAGGCGTGAAGGAGGAAAAGATTACTTGGAAGCACATTGGCATAGCACTGGCTATAGGTTTCATCCTGTTTTTCCTCAACTGGTGGATTCTCAATTTGCCATTACCCTTTGAGTTCTGCACAGTCCTGTATGTCCTGACGCTGACCCTCGGCTATATCGGTCTGCTGATGGGTGGTCTGTGGATGAGCCGTCTGCTTCAGAACAACCTCATGGATGATGTTTTTAACAACGAGAACGAATCATTTATGCAGGAAACCCATCTGATGGAGAACGAGTATTCCGTCAATCTGCCGACACGTTTCTACTACAAAAAGAAGTGGCACAAGGGCTGGATTAACGTGGTCAATCCCTTCCGTGCCACTATTGTACTTGGTACTCCTGGTAGTGGTAAGTCATACGCCGTAGTAAACAACTTCATCAAACAGTCCATTGAAAAAGGTTTCTCGATGTACATCTACGATTATAAGTTCAGTGACCTCAGTACCATTGCCTATAACCACATGCTGACACACAAAAGCGGTTACAAGGTACTTCCCAAGTTCTACGTCATCAACTTCGACGATCCTCGACGCAGCCACCGATGCAATCCCATTCATCCAGACTTTATGACAGACATTTCCGATGCCTACGAATCTGCCTATACCATCATGCTTAACCTAAACCGCACATGGGTACAAAAGCAAGGTGACTTCTTCGTAGAATCACCTATCATTCTGTTTGCCGCCATCATTTGGTTTCTCAAACTATATCAAGGAGGCAAATACTGCACTTTCCCTCATGCCGTAGAGTTTCTGAACCAAAAATACGAGGACATTTTTCCGATACTCTCATCATATCCAGAACTTGAAAACTACATGTCACCCTTTATTGATGCATGGCAAGGTGGTGCTGCTGATCAGCTTCAGGGTCAGATAGCAAGTGCCAAAATTCCGCTGTCCCGTATGATTTCCCCACAACTATATTGGGTCATGTCCGCTAGTGAGTTCACGCTCGACATCAATAACCCAAATGAGCCAAAGATTCTTTGTGTCGGTAACAATCCAGACCGTCAGAACATTTATGGTGCAGCCCTCGGTCTGTATAACAGCCGTATTGTAAAACTCATCAACAAGAAAGGAATGCTCAAATCGTCCGTTATCATTGATGAGTTGCCAACCATTTACTTCAAAGGACTGGATAACCTGATTGCCACAGCCCGAAGCAACAAGGTTGCTGTCTGTCTCGGTTTCCAGGATTTCAGCCAGTTGGTGCGTGACTATGGTGATAAGGAAGCAAAAGTAGTACAGAATACTGTGGGCAATGTCTTTTCTGGGCAAGTGGTAGGTGAGACTGCCAAGACATTGAGCGAGCGTTTCGGTAAGGTACTTCAAAAGCGACAGTCCATGTCCATCAATCGCCAAGATGTATCTACCTCCATCAATACACAGATGGACAGTTTGATTCCACCCAGCAAAATCTCCACGTTGACACAGGGCATGTTTGTCGGTGCTGTCTCTGACAACTTCGACGAGCGTATCGAACAGAAAATCTTCCATGCTGAAATTGTAGTGGATAATGCCAAGGTAGCCAAAGAAACCAAAGCATACAGGCCTATCCCTATTATTACTGACTTCATAGATGAGAACGGAAATGATAATATGGAACAGATGGTCAAAGAAAACTATATCCAGATAAAAATGGATGTTAAAGATATTGTGGTTAATGAATTAAAACGTATCGCTGAGGACTCTGATTTAGCACATATAAAGAAATAATTTATAGGGGGTGTGCTTCAAAATGGCACATCCCCTATGAAACTTTATGCGGACGAAACCTTAGGAGTTATGTAATTCTTGTAAAGATAAAACTATATATTTTATTCAACTTTCGCAAGTCCCTGACCCCTTGTCTCCTTAAACATGCGAAATTTGTATATATTTTATAGTAAACTACTGTATGCCTGTCCCTTAATTACACAAAGTCCCTTTTGTTTGTTCGTTCCACAACATTGAATAAACCCCTTTTTTGACGAGTAGTTCGTTATGTGTACCTGATTCTACAACCTTTCCATGATCAATGGTTATTATAGTATCAGCATCCATCACTGTACTCAATCTGTGGGCAATTATAACAATTGTTTTACCTTCAGATGCTAATTGCTTTGTTACTTGCTTAACATATTTCTCCGCAAGACTATCAAGCGAAGAAGTTGCTTCATCGAAAAGTATAATCTCTGGATTACAATAAACAGCCCGTGCTATTGCTAATCTTTGCCGTTCTCCGCCCGACAGCGATGTGCCATGTTCGCCGATACGTGTATTAAGCCCCTGTGGTAGTTCATCTATGAAATTGTCCAATCCAAGATTCTTAATCACATCTACGATGCGTTTCATGTCTGGGTTACTTTCTCCGAGAGCGATATTCTCGGTTACGGTGCCTGCAAACAGTTCTACCTGCTGCGGAACGATACTGACTTTCTCACGTAAAGACCTTTTGTTGATCGTAGATATGTCATAGTCACCAATCTTTATCTTACCCTTTTGTATCGGATAGATGTTTTGCAAAAGTGAAATGAGTGTGGTTTTACCAGATCCGCTTTCACCAACGATGCCTGTCGTCTTGCCCCTCTGTATCGTTAAATTAAGATTTTCAAACACGAATTTGCGAGAACCATAACGAAATGTAACATCGTCGAAATGAATGTCGCCTAGCATATCATTGGTGAGAGAAATCTTATTGGTGTCGATTTCTTCACGTTCTAAATCCATAATCTGGAATAAGCGGTCTGAGGCTATCATAGCCTCCTGTATGGTAGAATTAGATGAAATAATGGTAGATATAGGCGATGTTACATAACCGACAAGGCTATAGAACATCATTAATGTTCCTGGTGTGATACTTTGGTCTATAACCTGCGAACTGCCTATCCATAGTATTGCAATAACTACAGCCTGTTCCACCAGCTCTATGCCATTACTTACATACAATCCTCCTTTAGTGGCTGTGAATATACTTCGAAGCATTCCCACGAAATGACGCTCAGTCTTTACGTTCATAAAATACTCTATACCGAAGCGCTTTACCGTAGCTATAGACTCCAGCGATTCTACGAGCTGAGCTTGCAAGTCTGCACCGCGTTCCATTATCTTTCTTTGGTATTTGCGATTAAGGCGATTGAATGTAAAAAACAGCAATCCATAAAATGGAACCGCTGCTATCAGTATTAGCGTGAGCTTCCATGAGTAGATTAGCATCAATGCCACTGTAAAAAGCAATATCATGATGTTCACAGTGAAATCCACCACGACATTGTTAATAAAGTTCCTTATCTTCACTGCATCACCAAGACGTGACATTATTTCACCGACACGCATGGTGTCAAAAAAAAGTTGGGGCAGAGTAAGCAAATGTTTATAATAGCCAAGTATGAGTGTCACGTCAATACACTGCCCCGTCTTTACCGTAATTAGGTTTTTCATCAGGCCGATAAATACTTTTAATAACAGAATGGCAATCATGACAATGCTCATCATATTCAATAGGTTTACATTGCCGTCAACAAGCACGTAATCCGTTATTTTGCTGACATAGATTGAAGTTGAAAGGCCAAGAATGCTCACTATTATAGCACCGAATAATGATTGAATTAGTGCTCCACGATGAGGACGGAATAGTAGCCAGAAACGTTTTATATTGCTTGTAGTCTTGTCGCCAGTTTCAAATGTATCATTTGGTTCTGCAAAGACAAGTATACCAGTCCAAATTTTCTTGAAATCATCATGCTTCATCTCATGCATTCTTCCGTCACCAGGATCCATGTATTCAAGTGAAGTGTTACTAACCTTGTATATAACCACGAAATGATGCAGCCCATCCTTGACGACAACATGAGCAATTGTTGGTTTAGGAACAATCTTAAGAGCAGCAAATTCCGCCTTCACTCCTTTTGCACTAAACCCTAACTTCCGGAGTGCATCAATCATACCAAGAATATTGGTACCTTTCTTATCAGTATAGGCATATTGCCGTATCTTAGCTATCGGGTATTTTAATCCATAGAATGCGCAGACCGAAGCTATACATGCTGCCCCACAGTCAGTGATGTCGTGTTGTTTTATACGTATTGCACTCATTATATATTGTATTGTGTGGGGCTAACCCATTCGTCAATATTTTTATATATTAAAGTAAACAAAGACTGACGTGTTACCATAAAATGTGCTGTAGCACTCATTCCTTTCTTAATTTGGGCTCGCTTGTCAGTATGTTTCAACAAAAGATAGTCTCTGTCCATAGTGCATTTCACCTTATAATAGTATGTGTCGTTTATTGCAACTAAGTCTGATGCTATATCCGTGACGTGTCCCGTCATTATACCCCATTCGTTGTAATTCAGTGCATCTATCTGTACTTTTACTTCCATATCTTTTTTAATGAAAGCGATGTCTCTAGGGCTGACATGACACTCAAGACAAAGTTTCCCGTTTGGGCTGACAATGGCGATTTGCTGACCTGCGGCGAGAAATCCTCCCTTGTATATTCCGTTGAATTGTTCCAACGTACCATCAATGGGACTCTTTACAACATACAATTGTTTGTCTGCCAAGAGACTGCTGTCCGTTGCTAAGGTTTCTTTCAATTGCATGCGATAGTCATAGAGATAGTTCGCCCATGAACTCTCCTGATTTTCTTTCAAGACATTCAATTCATTTAGTTTTCCTTGATACCTATAGTAAACCTCGTTATATTCACTTTCACTAATAAGACCCTTGTCAAATAGTAGTTTGTATTTTCTCCATTCAATTTCATATTGCTCGCGGTCGGTGTCTATTTTGCGGACTTGTGATCGATAATGCGTGTAAATCTCTTTTATATCCACGGAGTGGAAACAAGTTGGTACATTACCCTTTGATAGTGTCTCTAGGTCATGTATCTTATCAGACAATTCCCTCAACTTATCAGAATAGAATCTGTGCTGACTGTCATCCTTCTGTGTTCGTTGGGTTAGGATAACATCTCCTTTATGTAAAATTGCACCTTCTGTGACGTAGACGGAATCTACATATTCTGACATGGCTGTCATTATCGGGGTTTTCTCATAAACAGGTCTTACCATAGACGAGGCACTGACGGTTATATCGATGTAAATAAATGGCAAAGAGGCAATAGCTAAGAAAAACACAAAAACTACCACTTTGTAAATAATTTTTGTCTTTATGCGGTGTTCATAAAGATAAAAATCTGCAGAATTCGAAGTAAGGTGATTTTCTAATAATGAGTCCATCTCTAACATTTATTGAAATTAAAACGCAAAAGTATCTCACTGTCAGGTTGGTCAGGATTATATTTGTCGTTTCATGTATCAATTCGATATTATTCTTCCAATTGGTAACATATTTCTTCCCCTTGAAGTTGTTCGCTATTCTTCTCGAACCAACTGTTCCCCTATTCTTTCAGTTAGAGGAAACAATACTGAATATTTCTCATAATCTTCCTGCAGCAACTCTGACGAAGATGATTTCTTAGTGTCTGTATATTCATATTCGACAACATAGAACACATCTTCCACATCAATGTTCCTCACAATATCTTCTTTTTTATGCGTCAACATCAGATGCCGGTATCTGTTAGAAGACTTCAGATTGAAAACGGAAGGGGTATCAGAATCACTATATCGATATAATTCCGTCTTATTGTGTTTAGACAATACTTGTGTGTACCCGAAGAGATTTATCACAAGAGAGTTTTGGGGCCACAAGGCATCTGCGGACAGAAGCATTTCGCTCTTGTCACGAAAAAACTCGCAACTGCCTATCGCGATAGAATCCGCATAAACAATACCCGATTCAATATTCCTTTTATTATCACGCATGATTTCCTCATATAAAGTGCTCTTGTCGAGAAACGGTAAAGCCATGTATCTGTCGTCAATCATCATGCTTCGTTTCTTCTGTGCAATGTCTTTTCTCTTTGACATAAAGTAATTTGTTACGTCATTACCGCAATGCACTTTTTTGCTTTTGGTGTCGATATAGAATTCACGTATGCCATCCATATAATACTTCAGGCATGAATCTACATGTTCTATACTCCTAAAGTACACTTTACAATGATAGTACTTCTTTTTCTTTACCGTAACACTGACTTCTGATATTTTATAAGACGATGGAGACAGGAAAATGATGCTGTCCTCATTATAAACGAGACTCTTGGGCTCATAGCTTATATGAGAAATATGATATTTGAGACCTTTCTGAAGATTGGTACATCCTCCCATGTCAGAGCGTCCTACTACTGTTCCGTTAGCATCGTAGATAGTAGCATAACTAATTGGATTTCCAGTTATGCTGTCTGCCAGCATAACTTGCTGGGCTAATCCCACTAATCTAGTAATGAAAAGCAGTTGAGCTAAAATAAAATATTTCATACTTCTATTTAGATTCATAGAGTAATCACAATTAACGGATATGATAAGCAATATCCGTCAATTGTGATACTAGATTGATGTGATATGACTTAACGTCTGGGGCTTCATGCATTTTTACCATGGTATACTCTGATACCAAAGATATATATTTCTGTATTTCCCTTTATCCCATCACTAAGACCTTTAACACTTACTATTTTTACAGTGCCTCCTCCATAGACGTTTTGCGCTTCATTAGCAGAAAGCTCACTACATAAACTCTTTGAGTCAATTTTTTTAATATTCATTTTTCTAATTTTTTTTGTTGTCCTACTCTTAAGATTTTCGGTTCTCTCCTGTTAACCAGTTTGGTCTGGATTATATATTTGTCGACTCATATATATCAAATTGTATTTTCTCAACTTTATTTTTTTATTTTGCATATAGGCAGTGCCTTTTAGTTAATAAACTGTAATTATTCGCAACTATTCATAACTATAATTGCTATATTACCTATTATTTATTTTCATTTTACTATCTTTTATTATAATACTCTATCATTAAGGCAATGAGGCATCTACCCATTATAACTGTCTGGCCTGGATATTATCGTGTCGACTTGATTATACATTATAAAATTCATTATCTAGTTCTATCTAATTAGAATTTTTTCGAATGTTCCAACGTAAGTGTCTCCATAACCTGTTGTAATCACAATCACAAATTCACCATTTCCGTATTCAGAAAGGTCATAGGAGATAACATCTCCATAATTCATATGAGGATTATCATAGATTATTTCATTGCCATTACGATATATGGCAATACTTCCGTAACCAAGATCTTCTTGAAAAGAAATGTGCAGAAATTCAGAATCAGAATAGAAGATTGCATTAATAGCATACGCATTTTGAGAAGGTGAGCGCCAAATATCAGTTGGAAGATAAATGGGGCCATTTGCTTCGGACACTTCAAAATAGTGGATTCTACTATATGTAGCTGAACTTGCATTAATTGCAAAACATACAATAATTAGAATAACGAAAATAACCTTTTTCATACCTTTGAACTTTTTGGCTGCAAAGATATGATAAAATTTCCGTCGCAGCAAATCGCTTTGGTCTATTTGTTGCACCTTAGAAATCTGTACCCATTGTAAATCAGTGGATTACGGGAACGTATCCATGTTTTTACGATTATATTTGCAACAAAAATTATAATCGTGCTTTCTTCTTTATTCTGGATCTGGTAGAACGTACGGTCGTATCTGAAACACCTAAAACATCTGCAATATCATAATCGTCATAACCCAAATCTTCGAGGATCAAAAATACATATTGGCGAACACTTAGAGGTGTATATCGCTCTAACCAGCCTGAAAATACCTTATTATTTATGATTTTATAAAAGTCAACCAATGAGTTTAAATCCTCGTCAGAATAATGAACTATAGGCTTTCTGTTCTTTATTGTCTCATAGATAGTATTCCCTTTTTGCAGTTCTGACATAATAGATTTATAGAGTGTTGATATATTGTCTTTCAGTTCATCAATCTCCTTTTGCTTTGACCTGTCTGATGTCTTTAATAACTTTATTTTCTCTATGTTTTTGCTGATTTCTTCCTCATAATTAGATACTTTACTCACATACAATCCTATTTCATGTTGATACATATTTACCTTCTCGGTAAAATTCTCTATTTCTGATTTGTAGGTATCATTATTGTTGGTAAGTGTTTCTATTGTACTATTATATGATCTCACCCTCTTTTGGTGATAACGGAAAGAAACAAAAAGAGCTGCACTGGCTAAAAACGCAATAACAAGAGCATATAATATTTTCTGATATAATTCCGACTCGGATTTCGCTCTATCATATTTTAACTGAAGCTCTTGTACTGTTTTAGAACTTTTATTTATAGTATCATTAAGACTGTCCAATTTTAATGAAATGATATATGCATCATCATAATTTCCAACCTCTGCATAATAATTCGCAATTATTTTATATAGATCTTTTTTTATCTTTACGTCATTTGTCGACAAAGCATGATCCCAATATTCTTTTGCTTTTAATCGGTCACCTCTTTGATATTCTATTTTACCAAGTAACATTTTTGCATGGGAATTGGGGTGAATAGAGTCAGATTGTAATGCGTTATTCTCAGATAAATCCATATCACCTTTTTCATAATACATTTCACCTATATCTACTAATATGTCTGCTTTTAATATTGAATTGACATCATCAATATAGCGTAGTCCAGATTTTAAATAAAAATAGGCACTATCCGATAAGTTTACTGCTGAATATGAAGATGCAACCATTACAAACGCTCGACTTATTAACGCCCTATCTTTAAGTTCAAATGAGCTCTCCAAGAATTTTTTAGAATATTCCAAAGTTAAGGCTTTGTTATCTGTAATATAGTTCAGATATATAAGTCTTTCATAGATTTTATTAGTTATCCAAGAATAACCAAATTCAATAGACAGGCCTTCCGCTTTCTTCAAATAATGAGCACTCACTTCTAATTGTTTTTTTGCATAACACATCATTCCTTTATAATAATATGAATCTGCTAAATGATAAGAATCATTATTATTTTCAAAAAACTGAATACTATAGTCTATTAAAGAATCGTTATCTGGGACTTTTTGTTTTTTTATGTTGGCAGATGTATATAATAAACCATATAGCGCTTTTAAATGATTATCTTTCAAAGCCTCATAGTCTATTTCTCGAAGAATAGATAATGTGCTGTCAGGATTATCGTTGATAATATCTTCTGCTGTCTTTAGGGAAGAACAAATTTCATTCTGTGAGCAGGATACTATAAACAAAGATATAGGTAAAAACCATATAAGTCGAGATATCTTCATCGCTATATTATTATTTGTTTGCATTTAACGACAAAGTTACGAAAACTATTTCCTACTCCATAACATACCGATAGGTATTTTAGAATAATTAAGGAATTTGTACTGTTATTTATGCTAAATTAGGAAAATGCAGGGATGATTCACAAGTATATTACTCTCCTAACAGATATGCAATCCCATTAATATAGGATTGGAGATGTTTGTTAACATTGAATAAATCCTGTTGACTGGCAGAAAGAAGCAAGGTTCCACTCTTTAGCAGACAATATGTTTTAAATGAATTGATCAGCCTGGGATTATCTCGCATAATAACTGCGTTTTTTTCAATGTATTGAATTTCATCAGAAATATACCGTCCAATAATAATGTCAAAACACGGGTATAGTTTCCTGGCTTGGACAATTATATTTAATACTGCTGGGGTGGGGTCTTTGAGATCGTAATTATCAGAAATATCATTGCAAAGCCTCTCAAAAGGAGTTTGATATTGATTGAAGAAGCCTGTAATTGTCGTATTTTGGATAGCAGAAGTATTAACTTCAGTGGTCAAAAACTTCGAAAGGAATCGTTCATTAATAATTGAATTGAATAGTTCATTTTTATTTTTGAAGAAATAAAAAATGGCACCACGCGTTCGCCCAATAGAACTCTCTATCTGTTCTATTGTTATTGCCTCCCAGTTATATACAAATAGCAATTGATAGGTTTGAGACAATATCAGTTCGCGAGTATCTTTTTTTCTCTGCATAAAAAGTATGGGAACATTCACTTTCAACAAGCCATTGGGAGAGGCCGTAACGAAGTGAAGTCCCATACTTATATGATATGAGCACATATAGTACAAACTTCACATCTGTCTCGTTACTTCTTTTTCCCAATTTTAGTTGAAGACAAATATGAACCCTAAATTTTGTGCAAAGATACGAAGAATTATTTGATTAGTGGTCCTTTTTAACAGTCAATAACACTACTCCATAAGAAAATCTTCCGCTTTCAGGCACTAATAGTAATATTTTCTCTCCATCTACTAAAGATTTTGTTCTAACCAACTCATCCAATGCAGCAAAGATAGAAACAGATCCCACGTTGCCAACACTGGTCAGGTTTGTAAACCACCTGGATTCGTCGAGTGAAATATTCCGACGTTGAATTTCTTCGTCCAATTTGTGATAGAAGAACATTGACGATATGTGAGGTATTACATAATTTATGGAGTTAGGATTTATATCGTGTTTTTGAAAAGCATACTCTATTGCATCAACAAATAGCCTGATAGCATGTTCATTGAGGATTTTTACATTTTGCTTGACACACCAAATGGATTTTTTTGCACGTTGTTCTTCGTTAAAATGTTTCCAGCCAATCAAAACACCTTGTTCATCAAGATCTCCTCCCATATACATACAAGTTGGTTTGTTATTGGCATATGATATGGTTTCAATCCAGTCAATACGAAGATTTATATCGTTGTGAGGTTTATTTTCCAACAAGCAACATGCAGCTCCATCTGATAACATGAATCTTAGGAAATCCTTTTCAAAAGCGATAAGGGGATTCTTCTCAATTTTTGCCTTTGCATTATACTCTTCTTCAAATTGTCTTGAGAAAAGTATCGGAGATATTAGTTCTGACGTAGAACATATCGCATTTTGAGAATTGTCAGACAAGATTGACATGTATGCAGTCTTAAGTGATGCAATACTTGTCATACACACTCCAGAGAAAGAGAAAATCTCCAGAGGATGGTCAAACGCCTCTCCATGTACCATTGACGCATGGGAAGGTAGGAACTGGTCTGGAGATGCTGTTCCGCAGGATAATACCTGAATCATAGAGAGTTCTTCTGATGACAGCATCTTTTTAATGGCTAATGCTGCCATTTGGGCATTTGTATGGGTTATGTTCTGTTTCTTGTCAAGAGCATAATACCTGTATTTAATGCCATTTTGTCTGAGGATAATGCTCCTCACTCTTGAAGGTTTACCACCAATCAAGCCCAAATAATTTTCCATTTCCTCATTTCCAACTGGATTGTTCGGGAAATAGGATGATGTTCTCGTAATAAAAACTTCTTTTGCCATATTTACATACTATTTGTTATGTTGGGTGCAAAAATAGTAAAAATACGGCAAATAACAAACTAATTCTTTATAAAATCATACAAATTTAGCATTTGTTCCAATAACTGATTGGAATTTAAGCCATCAGAAAACGAATTCATTAGAGTTAAACCATAATATATGCAAACGAATTGTTTTGCACTATTTAAAATATCAATGTCCTCTCGGATCTCACCATCTTCTACACCTTTATGTAAAACAGATACCCACATACTTATATCGTTATTGACATTATGCCTATACCATATATTCACATCAGGGAAAAAGGTGCTTGCCTCAAGTATCGTTGAAACATAAGCTCTACTTGCATTGTCCCTAGTCATGTCCGGGAGTAATTCATATAGGCTATCCATAGTTTCTTTTACGCCTTTTACATAAAGATCAATGTAATCCCGAACAGAAGTGTAATCAGAACTAGTTACCTTAGTTGATATATTTTGTCTGTCAATAACAAAATGCTTTATAATATCATGGAACAAGTCCTTCTTATCCTTTGCATAATAGAAAATGGCTCCCCTCGTTAAACCAGATTCATTCTCAATGTCACTTAAAGACACACCTTCGAATTGTCTTACAAGAAAAAGCCTAAATGCAGCTTTATACAGGGTTTCTTTGTTACTTTTGCGCATAATTTTCTTAATTTTGGCACAAAAATACATAAAAAATTTCATATTTCAATGAAAATTCGTAATTTTGTGCAACATACCGATAAGTTTGGTATGGGCATGGATTCTGTTGTGTCAACAAAAGGGAGAAAAAAGTAACGCATAGCAGATCCATGCTTTTCTATTTTTATTTCGTACTTTTCTTTTAGGAACAACTATCTTTATATTGGAAAATATAGTATTTTGTTGCAAATACTTCCCGAAAAAACTTATATTCGCTTGATTTTAAGTTACTTTTGATTCTCGTGCTGCAACATTCTATTTGGTATTTTAAATAATAATTTGTATCTTTGCCAAAGAAATTCTATTTATGATGCTGTATCTATTCACCAATAATAATACAATTATGAAAAAATGTCGTTTATTCCTTCAGAATCAAGTATGCCACTGTATTATGGCAATACTTATGCCTCTGGCTATGTCTGGTTGTTATGGCAATGTGGATGGTATTACAACATCCAACTCGTCCTCTCTTGGATTATCAACGGATATAAACTATTCGGTTTCTACATTATCTCCGCTGGATGATGTAATGATGCAGGCTTTTTATTGGAATGTCCCTGTGGATGAGACAAACCTCAATGGAACATGGTGGGATAATCTTAGTGGGAAAGCCTCTGAATTGAAGTCAAGTGGAATATCTGCCATATGGACTCCAGGCCCCGCAAAAGGAAACTGGGGAATCCTGGATAATGGCTACGGTATATATGACCACTATGATTTAGGCAATTATTATCAGAAAGGAAGTACAGAAACCAGATTTGGTAGCCGTTCTGAATTAGAGACGATGATCCAGACGATGCATCAGAGTCCAAGAATAAATGTGTATTCCGATGTAGTTCTAAATCATGTTTATTCAAGTGATGATAATGAAGAGGTTAATCCTGCAGTAAAAGCCTATGTTTTTAATGAAGCTAATTCTGAACAATTCATGCCATATCCTGCCAATGAAATAAGGTGGGTCGTCCCAAATGCCTTAGCAGGAGACTATTATATACAAATAAAAGGCTATTGTCTGCCTTGGTCTTCTCCATCGACAGAAAGAGGATATGATGTTATGATAAAATGGGATAACAGCATAATTGTAAATGATACTATTGTTTGGGAATATGAACCGAACGATGGGGGAGGTAATTACAATCTATTTCCTGCATCAGGAAAAACGGTGCGCGGACATATAGATAGCCAGTCTGATATAGACGAATATAAAATAACATTGGCAACACCCCATGATATAGAGATTCGACTTACAGCAAAAAAAGAATATGGAACACCAATGCAATGGGTAGATGCAGGAAGTATGTTAGGATATTATCCTGTCGCTATATGGTACAATTCCTCAAATCTTGCAAGTTCACAACTGCAAGCCAGGACTAACACCTATATCACATATCCTACTCACACGGGGACAGGCGAGCCTAATTACAGCTGGACATATAGTCATTTCCACCCTGTTGATGTTAATGACTGGTTAGGGGGATATGGAACTGACGAAATCGTAACAAATACAAAATTCTTCGGAAACGACTTCAATACTTTTGAAACATCAGTACAGACACGTTTAGGAGATTGGGGGAAATGGCTTGTTAACACTATTGGATTTGATGGTTTTAGATTGGATTTCGTACGTGGATTCCAAGAACAATTTGTAGCAGACTGGGTTAATGGTCTTCCCTTGGTAAATGGTGTACAGCCTTTTATTGTCGGAGAATACTGGGGAGCTGATTATCGAATTAAGAATTGGGTCAATACAATTGCTTCTTTGGGTGCTGATGTTGACGGTTTTGACTTTCCGTTGAAGAATACATTAACAGACATGTGCAATAGTTCTGGGTCAGATTTTAACATGTCATGGCTGAATCATGCTGGCTTAGTTCGCAATAATGCAGGTAATTCTCTGCCTGGAACCTCTGTTGTAACATTCCTGGACAATCACGATACTGGCAAGGAGCATGACAAATGGGTAACAAAAGACTTCCATCTTGGATATGCATATCTGTTAACGCACGAAGGGAGACCGTGTATTTTCTATCCACATTTCTTTGGTGATACTATGGTAGATGCCAATGACAATACGCAAACAGTAACTCCACCATCATGGCTGAAAAACAGTCTTAAGGATCTTATCTCCATCAGAAAGACATATCTTGGGGGATCTCTCGTGGTTTTGAGTGAAATAGGAAATCCATATCCGTCAGGAGATGTCCAGGATGTCTATATTGCAAGAAGGCAGGGAAACGGGACAAAAGATGGTGCAATAATCGTGCTTAACAATAATGACACAAATACAAAAACCTTATGGGTTACGGTTAATGCAACGGGATTTTCAGACTGGTCCGGACTAACTCTTGTAAACGTCCTGAATACTACAGAAACAGTAACTGTTCAATCGGACGGACGAGTAGAATTAGGTGCTCCGGCTAGAAGTTATAGCATTTGGGTTAAGCAGTCAGATCTGTAAAATAGCTTTTCGTTATGGATATGGAGATTTTCCATATCCATAACTTTTTAGGTGTATGCATAAGAGAACTGTAGCAGAATGATGCATAACAAACTTATCTTGAAACAAGATATGCTTGATGCATTCAAGAAACTTGGAATGCAACAGGAAATGACGGTGATGGTTCATTCTTCGCTGAGCAGTCTGGGCTATGTATGCGGAGGGGCACAGACCATTATCCGGGCTTTACTCGAAATCGTCACACGCGAAGGTACTATCGTGATGGCTACCGAGTCTTGGAAGAACCTCGACCCCGATGCAGGCGTTCACAACGAAGTAGGTACTGACGACTGGCAGGCTATCCGCGACAACTGGCCACCATTCGACAAACGCCTCACGCCGACTGACAGCATGGGCACAGTTGCCGAAATGTTTCGTCTCTGGATTTGGACTTATCGCAGTGACCATCCAGCCCGTTCCATTGCTGCCAACGGCAAACATGCGACCTTCCTGACCGTGAAGCACGACCTTTCGGATATTTACGGCGACACATCACCCATGGGACGGCTCTACGAACTCGATGCCTACATCCTGCTGATTGGCGTAGGCTACGACAAAGTGACTTCACTCCATCTGGCCGAGGCCCGTGCCAATTATCCAGGTAAACATAACACGATTGCCCATAGTGCCGATTTCGAATGCGGCAAGCGGGTCTGGAAAGCATACGAGACGCTTGATGTCGATAGCAGGGACTTCAAGCAGATAGGCAAGGCTTTCGAGCAAACCCATCATGTGGCAAAGGTACGGCTTGGTCATGCCACCCTGCGACTGATACGCCAACGGGAACTGGTGGACTTTGCCGTGGAATGGATGGAAAAGAATCGTAAATGACTAATAAGTATAAGCAATATGAAGAATCTGAGATTTTGGAAAGACGTTAATGTAGTGGTTGCCGCTTGCTTTCTCGCCGCTTGCTCTACGCAAAGGGAGGAGCCGTTGCAGCCGTTGGACGACGTGATGATGCAGGCGTTCTATTGGGATGTGCCTGTGGATGACCAGGCCAGGAACGGCACATGGTGGGATCACCTTTCTTCGTTGGCGCCGGAACTCAGGGCCGCTGGCATCAGCAGCCTGTGGACGCCCATTCCCGCAAAGGGAAACTGGGGCATCTATGACAGTGGCTATGGCATCTACGACCATTATGACCTCGGCAATTATGAGCAGAAGGGCACGGTGGAAACGCGCTACGGCAGCCGTGCGGAACTGGAGCAGATGATTGGCACGATGCACCAAGCGGGTATCAAGGTCTATTCAGACGTGGTGCTGAATCATCTCTATGGTGGGGATGAGAACTTCGATGCCAATCCCGCTGTCACGGCGTATGTCAGGGCGGGACTTCATGAGCCGTACCCTGAGAGCGACATCCAATGGAAGAACGACACGGCTTATACGCGGACACATCTTTTCTTCCCGAAGCATACGGGTAAGGGCGAACCAAACTACGAATGGCACTATCAGCACTTCCATCCGTCGTCGGCATCGGACTCGCTGACTGACTTCGCCGACGATGTGCTGCGGCCACGCACCAAGTTCTTCGGCAACGACCTCGACACGTATAACGAGGAAGTGCAGCAGCGGCTCTGCGATTGGGGCAAATGGCTGAAGGGCACGATTGGCTTTGATGGCTTCCGTCTGGACTTCGTGCGGGGCTTGCTGCCTGAGTTTGTCAACCGATGGGTAAATGGATTGCCGTTGCAGGACGGCCAGCAGCCGTTTATCGTCGGTGAGTATTGGGCCGAAGACGGACGGTATATCAAGGAATGGGTGGATAGCGTTGCTCAGGGCGGTGCCGATGTTCATGCCTTCGACTTCCCTCTGAAGTTCACGCTCACCGAGATGTGTAATAAGTCGGGTGATGAGTTTGACATGTCGCGCCTGGCTCATGCGGGGATGATACGGGGCTTCGGCCTGCCCGTTGATAATGTAGTGACCTTCGTGGATAACCACGACACGGGCAAGGAGCATGACAAATGGCTCGTCAAGGATTACGTACTGGCCTACGCCTATATCCTCACCCACGAGGGTACGCCCTGTGTGTTCTATCCGCATTTCTATGCCGTCACCCAGCACGACGTGGATAATCCGTCATTAGAAGTCACGGCATCTACAGACTTGCAGTTGGATATTCGTCATTTGATTGACATCCGCCGCCAGTATCTCGGAGGCACGTTGGCAGTCTTAACAGAATCAGACAAACATTTATACGTTGCCCGCCGTCAGGGAAACGGCCATAGGGACGGTGCCATCATCGTACTCAACAACCACGACACCGACACCCTCAGCATCACCCTCAATGTATGTCCCGACGGCTTCACTGACTGGTCAGGCCAGACGCTGGTTAATCTCCTTAATCCCAAAGAGACTATCACTGTCGGCAATGACGGCCAAGCCACGCTGTCAGCCCCCAATCGTTATTTTTCTATATGGTCGCCTCAAAGTAATCTATAACATCACGAATAAGAGTCTTCTTTATTTTAGGAGGCTCTTTCTATATATATAATAATGTATAGAGACATTCTTTCATAAAATATGATGAATTTGACAAAATTTACGGCCAAACATTTAAAAAATATTAAATCTTGCATTTTTTCTGAATGTTTGTGCACCAGTTTACATACTATTTAGTATCTTTGCATCATACTGATTGGTATTTAAATTATATTTCGTATGGCAAAACTAAATATTGGAATGTCTTTTTCTGGAGGTGGTTACAGGGCTGCCACATTCCATTTGGGTACACTTTCATTCCTGAACACGATTTATGTCGATGATGGAAAATCATTGTTGTATTGTATTTCAGTAATGTCAACCGTCTCTGGGGGGACTATTACTGGACTAAAGTATATGCTTGCACTGGCCCAGAAGCAAGATATTAATACTATGGTGCATGAGTTGTTCGACTTTCTATATAATGAGGATTTGATTGAGGATGCATTTGCAAACATAGAAAAGGGACGGACAGACTATGGGGCATCATTAATCAAAATCATGGCAAGCATTTATGATGCCAGATTGTTCAATCAATCTGTTATGGGTGACCTGATGGATTGTATCAATGATATACCAATCAAACATTTCTCGGCTAACGCAACAGATTTTGACAATGGGCTGCCGTTCCGTTTTCAGGTTACCGAGGGGCGCATGATTGATGATACGAAATCCACATACGGAGTGTTCGGGAACAGTAATCATAGGTTAAAGCGAGACATTGCTCAATATGTTACATTGGGCGAGGCGCTTGCCTGTTCTTCTTGTTTTCCAAGTGGATTTGAGCCAATGATGTTTCCAGATGACTTCAAAGTATGTCAAAATGAAACTGCTGCAAAGAAAGACAGTTTTGGAATTATGGATGGGGGAGTCGTTGATAACCAGGGAATAGAACCAATCCTATTAGCAGAAGAGCGTATGCGAAAATGTGATAAAGGAAGAAAAGATAAGGCATTGGAACTCGTAATCGTATCTGACGTGTCAAGTTCGAACATGAACGGTTATTCTCCTTGCCAACAAAGGTTGCCAAAGAGCATCGGGGGATGGACAATTACAAAATTGCAGCAATATGCCCTGTTTGCCGAATTCGTTATTTCGCTATTACTGATTGTCGCTTTCTTTGCTAACAACCATTATATGATCGGAGCCATAGCTGTTATCTGGGGAATGGTAACCATAGTAAATGTTGCACTCCATTGGATCAATAATAAGATTGTGGGATTGGTTTCAAATACGATTATCGGGAAGAACGCATCATTTATTAATCATCTGTCTTTTGGCGATATTGAGTCTTTGCTAATGAATCGTGCCAAGTCTGTCATCATGATGAGTTCCTCAGTCTTTTTGAAAAGAATCCGCAGAATGGCTTACGCAACTCTGTATAGTGACAAAGACTGGCAGAATCGCTTGGTAACCAATACTATTTATGAACTCAGGGCTGGAGAGAAATGGGCCTCAAGATTTAAGAATGGCACCTTACCAGATTACCTCAAGCCATCAATAGCCATACAAGAAAATAGTTATAAAGCAGCAAATATGGGAACCACACTCTGGTTTACGGAAAAAGATAAGGGGAAGGGCATCCCAGAAGCAATTCTCGCAGCAGGTCAGTACACGATTTGCTATAATCTATTGGATTACATTGATAAGATAAAGAAAAAGAGAGACAATTTGAATGAAAACCATCAACTGATTATTGCATGTGAACAACAATTGCAAGATGCGTGGAAGAAATTTCAGGAAGACCCGTTATGGATGGTTTCTAAGTTTAGAGAGTAAAAATGAGGAAAGTACAGTTTTTGTGTCTATTGCTAATCTTACTATCTACTGTCTGGGCTTGTAGAAAGACGGATGAAGATCGACTTGTGGAATACCTGAAGCAAGCATATCCTCCAGAATATGCAGAGCATGTAAAGTTGGGGGTACTTGATAGTGTCTATGATCCTTACGATTCTTTATGCACACTACTGAATATAATTGATAGTGTAAAAGATATGCCTATTATGGATGCTATACTTCACGATAACCGCAGGAAGGCCAATGCCCTTGGCAGAAATGCGACTATATATGAATCTGGCGGTTATACAAAGAATATTGTCGTCATCTATGATGCAAATGGCAATATTAAGCATACCTCCATCCAATCCGAGAAGAAAGGAGAACAAATTATGTTCAGATTCTTCCAAAGATACAAAAAAGACCCATTTTGGGAAGAACTACCGAGATAACTAAACAATTAAAAATAGAAATTATGGATTTTATTACTTTAATGCCCATTGAGGCTTATTCAATGCCCTCATCAACTTTTGTTCCAGATGACAGCCATGTCATGGTAATTAACACAGCACGTAATATGGAATGGGACGATTTCGGTGGTGGATGGAGTGATCAACGAACAAAGACTTTACAAGCCAGAACAAACGCGTATAAACAATGGCTTCTTAATTTTTGTAAGCCTACGGCTTCTCCAACTGATACGGGAATTACTTTTATGGAGAATGGCGTTTGTCACACAGCAGCAAATAGAATACTTATTGTTTCTGACGGTGACACAAATGTAAGACTGGCACCAGGAGATGAATATGCTATCCTGTTCTTTGGAAAATATGGATTGGGCATTTCTGATTTCAAGAAAAAGCTGAAAGACTCCTTCAATAAAACTGCAAAGAGCTATTTTATGCCTAAATGTATCTTAGACGAGGTCCTAAAGAGAATTGATAATAGTTGGGAAGAAGAATGGTCTGCTTGGAGACTTGTTGCCGAAAAAGAATGCAACCTTGATGTCCGGAGGATCCTTAATAAAAACGTATCTGGAGGATTTTCTAATGCGGAACGTCACATGAAGGATTTTATCGCAAAAAGAGAGGTCGTATATGCACAATATAAAGGCAATTCTTCTATGGTCCAGAAAAAGATAGGGGAATTGATATACTCATCTACGGAGGCATATTTGAGTCAATTGACTCCTGGATTTATAACAGAAGCCGAAAAAAGATATGCGCTGAAAAAGATCAAGGAGTTCTTAAATGGCCATATTAAGTCTATGCGCAGAGCTATGACATTATGGAGACGAAACCGTTTAACATTATAGAAGATAAAACATCTTGAAGAATGAATAACAAACATGATAAAAATATAAACCAAGTTATGAATAAATATGCTATATTTGGCCCTTTCCGTCTTTGTCGCCTAAAAATAAAAGGCAGAAACGTCGGATATTGTAAGAATCAAGGATTAATTGATGCAGTAACGTTTATAGGTGAATATCGTGCACCTTATGAAAAAAATAAAAGCCCATATATGAGAGGAATTGACTTCATACGTAATGCTTATGAAAGAAATTATAACGAATGGATTAGTAAAGCAGAAATAAAAAGGCTTATGCGTCCAAATTATAAGCGTCGTCATCGTTTAAAAATACCATCAAGAACAATTAAGATTCTTGAATGCATAGCATTGCACATTGACTTTCCAACAGATTGCCTCTCCCGTAAACATTGTATGAAAAAAAAGACGGAATTTTGTCACAATAATAATATAAATAGTATCTGTTGCTATCGTTACTTAGTATATAACCTTTATGTGCAACTTGAAGAAATCGAAGGCCTTCTGGATCAGAAGTCGATAATATATAGTATTTATAAAGAGATTGAAGATAACAAAAAAAATTGCTGATTATGAATCGATATACAAATATACGCTACCATATATATAAAGAGCTTTCAAAATATAGGCAGCTGCAAGAAAAGCGAGGTTCAGATAGAATTAATGAATTCGCTGTGCCTATCTTGACAGGTATTCTGGTCATAGTTATAACAAGCTTTCTTCAAAACATTATTGATAAGAAAGGGGGCTATTTTTATCTAATTATCATTTTGGCAATACCAATTATTTATATATTGCTGCTCGCTTTATTAAAACGTATTCTCTATATGTGGGAGAACTATATAAAACCCAATTGGTTCCCTGTGAGGAACGTAGATGAAATTTCATTCAAATTGCGTCAAGAAGAGTACGCCGCCAAATTTAATTATGAGGTAACATATCTCGTTGAAGCCGCATATGTTCAAGTTCAAAATTTAACATGTCAAGATGGCCTTCTTCTAAGAATAGGTTTGCTTAATATTTCCTTCTGTGTAAGAAATATTTTGAGAAAAATAAAAGAATCATTATTAGAACATTCTAGGAAAATAAGTTCAGGTCTTGTGTCTGATAACATGATTGTAGTTGTTATGGAAATGACGTTAATGATTATAAAAAGAATGCAAGAGTATAGTAACAAGAATAAAGATATATATTTAGATGAAATATCGCTATTACAAGAAAAGTATGATAGGTTAAAAGTGCGAATTGAAGAAATCTATGAAGTTAATATTTCATTTCAGTCATAAGTATTGTTTAACCCTAACAAATAGGTACATAATAAAAAAGAAAAGATAGAGATAATCACTAATTATGTATACATCTAAATTAGTTTAATATAAATGAAAAAACGTGTTATTTATATTATCTTGATTTGCAGTCTGCCTGCGACTCTATTACCATACGCTTATATCTTTAATGGTGGACTATCGATGAAAAGTAATACATGGGCCGATTTCGGTGATTATCTCGCAGGAGTTTCCGGTATGTTAAATGTCCTTATTTTAAGTCTTATAACACTAATAGTTCATGAAATAGACAGTAATAACAGGACAAAGGAAACTCGAGCAAATCAACAAAAAGAATTACTAAATCGTTTTCTTAACACATATGAAGATATTATTACAAGTCTATATACCCTAAAAACAGAATTTGTTAGAACAATATTGTCTGATCATCATTCGTTTTTCGAACATAATAAATCTTTTGATTATTATATAAAGCTTCAGTCTTTAAAAGTTTTTGCAGAAACCTACATAAAGGATACTGATATTTCAGAGAGTGTAAATAAGTTTGTGAAAGAATATAAAGAGATTATTCAACTTTCATCACAAAAAGGTAACGAAAATAGACTTAGAGATGCTATGAAAAAAGGAATTAAGTCTATTGAAGTTTTAATTAGCAATATTCAAAACAGAATTAATATTAACTATTATGGAACAAAATAAATATAGAGAGAAGTTGGTTGAATCGCTTGGCAAAGAAACATGTTCTGGATTAGAACATTTTATACAAAAAATTGATGAAGAAAAAGCAGATATCATCATGCTAATCGCAAGAAAAGCCTTATGTCTTTTTAATCTGTTAAAATATTTGAAAATCAAATTGCCCAATGCCGAAATAGTTAGCGATCGCGTTTTAGACCTTAATATGCAATATTTTGAGGGTAAGAAAGTGGTAGTCGTTGACGATACTCTGATACTCGGAACAACATTAAAAAATATAAAAGAAAAGTTGCTGGCAGCCAAATGTAATGTAAAAATATACATTTATAGTATTGATAGGACAAACTGGCAGAAAAACTTGATAATACCCGACTACGCAGAAAAATTCTATTCATCAGATGAGATTTTAAATTTTTGTAATACCTTGGTGAAATCATTTTCAATGGTCTCATTGCCATATCTAGTGGACTTTCCAATTACGAATTTAGGGAAAATGTCGCAGAGTAATTATCATCAACTAATAAATGATAATAATTTAAAGGTAATAGAGTTGCCTAGCTATGATTTTTCTAACACTTCATTTTATACCATATTATTAAACGAATCATTAAAAGAACAATTTTACAATCAAGTAGGCAAGACTATTCGTCAGATAGTTGATGTTATAAAAATACGTGTATATGTTATTCACTGTCACGATGAGAATGTCAACTTAAGATTCGTTCCCATCGTATTGCTTAAATGCATAAATATCAGTATAATTAACCAGATTTTTTTTCACCTTGTAAAGAATTACCGCGAAAAAGATGTTGTTGAAAGTCTTCTAAATACGCCTCAAATACGTTTACGCTTCATACAATACTATCTGTCAGTACAATTGGGATTTGTCTTTTTTCAACAGATTCAAGGCAAGGTTAAACTCAGCAAATACAAATTCAAAAAAAGTGAACTAATCTATATCTTTGGAAAAGATATAGCGGACATTTGTTGTCAGCTTTTGCACGAAGATATATCACCACTACATATCAGATTTAAAAATGATGATGTATCAATTCCTGATGAGAATTTCAGAAAACTATTGCCTCATGCCAACATTAAAGGTTATAATATCCTTCAGTCATTTCAAGAAATATTTGCAAACTTAGTTGACAAAAGAGAACTTCCTGCTAGGAAATGGTATAATAACATGGCCGGTACGTTACCTCTTCAAGTGAGGAATCGACTATTGAATGGAATCGCATTTGACAAAATATGCAAATTCTTCTGTGAAAAATTAGGAATAACACCTGGAGAATATATAAAGGAAATTATTAGTATCTGTCTAGATATATGTAATGATATGGGCATCTCGGTTCCGATAATATGTAATAATAATAATGTATTATTCCGGGCATTCAGGCATGGCGAATTGGGGAAAAAGTCAAAAGGCAATGTAATCCTCCTAAAGAATTTTTTAGATGCATTCTGCGAAACAAATGGATATAATTTTAAAAAAGGGTTTGATAAAGTTTTATTGGAAAAATTAACTGTTATTTTTTATAGAATAGGTGCGAAATATAATTTTATAGAAAACACATATGATTATAATGATCCTGAGGCCATCAATATAGGATTCTACTTGTTTGGCGCAATACCTATAATTAATAAAGAAATTGACTATTTCCCAAATAAGCCAGAGGATTGGTTTCTTAATTCTCATTGCTATTCTCTTTTTAAACTATGCAATGACAATAAGTATCATTACGATATTGTACCAAATAGAGAAGGAACTTCGATAAGTGAGAAAAATATTATTGAAGCAAGAAGTTTGGGAAACATTTTGGGACATGTAATAAAGTCTACAAGAAATAGGAAGGAAGAACAAGCAACATGCATAATGCAGCCATTAAACATAGAACGCTTAACTCTTATTGCTTCATGTTATACATTAGGTGATATTACCAATGCATTAGCAGCAGAGTTAAATATTATCTTAAACTGGGTAAAGATTGTGAGTAATATAAAAATAGTAAACTATTCAGTTTTCACAAATAGACTGTTTCTTGATTTCTCAAATAGCACAGTCTATAAAGCATTTAATCAAGCTCTATTCAAGTTCTCAAATTCATTTACTCCAGAGCGTAATGTTCCTAAAATCATTGAGAGTGTTACGAATTATATTAAATACCGTATTTCACTACACGAATTAACAAGCACCGATTTGATAAAATGGGAAACGTATGTTAGTCAATTAGGAATTGGTAATGAAGACTTGTTTGTTTGGAAAAATAAGAAGATTGATACTGACAAAAGAAGAGTTTTTGTGCGTAAGATTTTTGTTGAAATCTCCTATGCAGGTTTACTCTTGATCTTTATTAGATATATTATTGACGTTTATAATAATATGGTCACTCCCTCTATTGGCATAGGAAGCAAATTCACTTTTTTTGATTATACTACAAAAAAACAACACTCACGGATATTAGTCGACATGAGGGTTAAAGATATTAGGAACTCATCATCCAACAATAATGAAATGTCTATTGGGTCAAAAGCGGGTATGGCTTTCTTCAAAAAAAGCGCAAACAGCAAAGTAACATTTGACTTTCGTAATAAAACATACAATTTCCATATCTTATCAATAAATAATGAGAAAATACAATATGCTAGTGAATTGGAAATTGATGCGTTTTACAAAAGTGTAGTTGCAGTATATGGAACAAGTAATTCTTCTTTAAAAAATAAATATCAAAGAATAAAACAACAAATGAAAATAATCCGAGATACTACTCCTCAACCATATCTGGTCTCCATTTTAAGTAATACAATTAAAGAACTAACAGATAGGACAGGAATTATGGAAAACATAATTATGGAGAGCAAGGTTATCAACCGTCAAGCTAAAGATAACTTTGTCACACTATTATAAATGTTTGTCGATGAAATTCTTAAATAAAAAGAAAAAAATGATGCGTGTAAACACTTATACGATTTTTATTTGTACTTTTGCAGAAATATAAAACGTACCTACGAGTATTTACTTATTGAAATAACATATTTTTATGATCAATTAATGAACAAACGATAATAACAAATTATGGATAATTCAGCCTTTCCTTGGTGGAAACTAATAACCGAAACAGATTTAAAAGGGGGTAAGAACTTTGAGGCTATTGCATTCGAATTTATTCAAAGTGAATTCCCTGAATACTCATGGACGCGAA
>JAFYIE010000010.1 GCA_017538795.1 Bacteroidales bacterium
AACTGCCCAATGGGTGTCATCAGTCTGGCAAAAGAAGTTAATGGAAAAGGTTACAACTACGCTTACATGGCGGAACCTGACAAGTGCATTGGCTGCGCAAGCTGCGGCATCGTATGTCCTGATGGAGTTATCTCCGTTTACAAAGCAAAACTGTAATCAAATCATTGTCAAACATTTAAAAATTTATCATAATGGGAGAATTAAAACTGATGAAGGGTAACGAGGCATTGGCAGAAGCCGCCATCCGCTACGGCGCTGATGCTTATTTCGGATATCCTATCACCCCTCAGTCAGAGGTGATCGAGTATCTGTCGGAACAGAACCCTTATGAACGTACCGGTATGGTCGTTCTTCAAGCTGAAAGTGAATTGGCAGCCATCAACATGGTTTACGGAGCTGGCGCATCAGGCAAGCGCGTCATGACCTCATCATCAAGCCCTGGAGTGTGCTTGAAACAGGAAGGTCTGGCATACATCGCAGGCGCTGAGATTCCTTGCGTCTTCGCTGACGTCGTCCGCGGCGGCCCGGGTCTTGGTACAATCCAGCCATCACAGGCCGACTATTTCCAGAACACCAAAGGCGGTGGCAACGGTGACTACCGTAACCTCGTACTCGCTCCGGCATCAGTGCAGGAGATGTGCGACTTCGTGGCACTCGGCTTCGACTTGGCATTCAAATATCGTATGGCAGCATGTATCCTCTCTGACGGTGCTATCGGCCAGATGATGGAGAAGGTCGTCCTTCCGGAACAGAAGCCACGTATGACCGACGAGGAAATCAAGGCTAAATATCCTTGGGCTATCAACGGCCGCAAGAACGGCACACAACACCGCATCATCACCTCTTTGGACCTCGATTCAGCAAA
This sequence comes from Bacteroidales bacterium, assembly GCA_017538795.1. GTDB lineage: Bacteria > Bacteroidota > Bacteroidia > Bacteroidales > F082 > Limimorpha. The sequence goes on from JAFYIE010000010.1 coordinate 866, forward strand.
GATGGAAGAGCACAACATCCATCTCCAGAAGAAATACAAAGAGATCGAAGAGAAAGAAGTCCGTTACGAAATGATTAACTGCGACGATGCAGAATACGTATTCGTAGCTTACGGCTCAAGCGCACGTATCGCTCAGAAGTCAGTGCAGCTCGGCCGCGAGGCAGGATTGAAAGTCGGTTTGCTCCGTCCTATCACCCTCTGGCCTTACCCAACAAAGGCTATCGACGCTCTCATCAAGAAAGGCGTCAAGGGATTCTTATCAGTAGAGTTAAGCTGCGGTCAGATGATCGAAGACGTTCGTTTGGCTTGCAACGGTCGTGTCAAGGCTGAGCACTTCGGCCGCGTCGGTGGTATCATCCACACACCAGAGGAAGTTCTCGAAGCTATGAAGAAACAAATTATAGGAGAATAAGAAAATGACAGTACAAGATATTATCAAACCTGAAAACTTAGTATATCAGAAATCTAAGTTATTGACCAACAAGCCTTTCCACTATTGCCCAGGCTGCGGTCACGGCACTGTCCACCGTATCATCGCTGAGGTTCTTGAAGAACTTGGCGTTGGCGACAAAACCATCGGCGTTTCTCCAGTAGGTTGCGCCGTTATGGCATACGACTACTTCGACGTTGACTTCGCCGAGGCAGCACACGGCCGCGCACCGGCGGTCGCGACAGGTATCAAACGTGTATGGCCTGACAAAGTCGTGTTCTCCTATCAGGGCGACGGTGACTTGGCGGCTATCGGTACTTGCGAGACAATCCACACATGCAACCGTGGCGAGAACATCACCATGATTTTCGTGAACAACGGTATCTATGGTATGACAGGTGGCCAGATGGCTCCTACCACACTCGAAGGCATGAAGACTGCAACAACACCTTACGGTCGTAAGGCTACATTACCTGCAGGCGCTGGCTTCGACGGTATCCCAAACAACGGTTATCCACTCCACATCACCGAATTGATTGCACGTCTTCCTGGCACAAAATACGTGACACGTCAGGCTGTTTATGATCCTGCACACGTACGCAACGCCAAGAAAGCTATCAAGAAGGCTTTTGAAAATCAGATTAACGGAAAGAGCGGCGTCAACTTCGTCGAAATCGTATCGAACTGCAACTCCAACTGGAAGATGGAACCTGTCGCAGCTAACAAATGGTTGGTTGAGAACATGCTTCCTGAATATCCGCTTGGCGATATCAAAGTCGATGGAAAGCTCGTTGAAAAATAATTTAAAAAATTAAAGCAATGACAGAAGAAATTATTATTGCCGGATTCGGCGGACAGGGTGTCTTATCAATGGGTAAGATCCTTGCATATAGCGGCATCATGGAAGGCAAAGAAGTGAGCTGGATGCCATCATACGGTCCTGAGATGCGTGGTGGTACCGCCAACGTGACTGTCATCGTCAGCGATGAACGCGTGTGCTCTCCTATCATCAACGCATTCGACACAGCAGTGATTTTGAACCAGCAGTCACTCGACAAGTTCGAATCGAAAGTAAAACCTGGCGGATACCTTCTCTATGATCCGAACGGCATCACAAAGAAGCCTACCCGTAAGGACATCAACATCTACACCATCGAAGGTGCACAGTTGGCATCAGACATGGGTAACAGCAAAGTGTTCAACATGATTATCCTCGGCGCATTCTTGAAGCTTCGTCCAATCATCGACGACAAGAACGTTGAAGAGGGTCTTCGCCACAGCTTGCCAGAGCGTGCTCACAAGCTCATTCCATTGAACATGGAAGCAGTTAAGGTTGGTAAGGATAATGTGAAAAAGGCGTAATGAGCCATTAAGCCATTAGGTTAATAGCCATTAGCCATTAAAATGTAGAGCCGTCACAGTGTGGCGGCTCTACGTGTTTTTGTCATCATAATTGTTATCCCCAATATTCCACAGTGCCAAAGATGGCCAGGGCAAGGAAAAAGAATTGGATGGCATAACCAATGGCAGTCATAAAACGGCTACCTGCCAGATTCATGCTGCTCTTGATCCAAAACCAACGTGGAGGCACCGTGTCGCCCCAACCTACAATGCCGACCACTAGACCGAGAACTGCACTCAATGCACCCACAACAAGTGATGCGGGAGATGGGTCTTCAAGTAGGTATAGTCCACCGAGTATTATTGCTATTGGACTAATGAATTGGAATATCCAAAGAAATATTGCCATATTGTTTCAATTTCATTTCATTATCACTTAAAAAGGTGCTGTTTGTTGCAACAGCACCATTACCAAATTTTTGAGGTTCAACCTTTTGCCGGACCACCAGCGCATGGTAAACGTCCAGGAGCCTTCTTGCACTTCACGCCTTGTTTTGAGCAACTTCTCTTGCTCGGTTTTAATTCAACGTCTTTCATTGTGAAACATTTTTTTAATTATTGGAGATTACAGGGTCTCCGTTTGCCCTATTGTAAATATTCATGTTGTATAATATCATCTTTAATCTCAAGAGTATTAATGTAATTCTCAATTGACATACCTTGCAAAATATCCTCGCTATTACGCAATCGCATTACCGTATTGTATCGTATTTTTGCCAAATAACAATTATTTTCTCCACCATTTAGATGCTCTCCAGTATCATTGTAATTATTACCTGGGCAGAAATAACAATAATAACAGTATTCGTGAGAATAACACTCATTAAAATCTTTTTCCGTGGTGTGCTTCCATTTCCACAAGAAATCATTTTTCTCAATAATTTGTCTGATATTATTCTGCTTGACATTTCCCAATATTTTGTGGAAAGAGCAGCAAGGAGTGATGTCGCCATTGGGATTGATGCAGAATGAACTGCTTGCAGCTCCACAAGGAGGAGCATTGAGAAATTTCCTATCGACAGGACTATCGTCATTCACTTTGTCAATGTTAATGTGCTGTATCACATCTTCGTCAAGCAACACAACAGATAATTGTTCTGGAGTAAGTCGCAGGTGTTTTGACACACATTTATCACCATCAATGGAATCTGTTAACATTACATCAAATGCAAGTGACGAACCATATTTCCGCACATAGGGTTTCACTTCAAAATATGTTTTAAGATTGGTTTGCATTAGAGGACATGCGACATCAATGGGAACCCCCAATTCATGCAGTCTGTCCATAACACTAACAGTGCGTTGCCAAGAGCCTTTTGTGCGCGTGATCTTGTCATGCACTTCCGGACTGCCACTATAAAGAGAACATTGAACTTTATACGGATAATAAGAAGCAAGGCATTCTTCTTTTCCGATTAACCCAAGCCCATTGGTATAAACACTAACAGCAACATCTTTTTTATACAGGTAATCGATAATTTGCCATGTATAAGGGTGCATGAATGGGTCGCCACCTGTAATAGTGGCTGATGCGAGACCATTGTCACAAAGGTCGTCTATAATACGGTAATAGTCATTAAGTGAAAGTTCCTCAATATCAGAACGTCCATTACGTTCACCATCATTTCGCGTAGCCCCTGGATTATAACAATGGATACATTGAGCCTGACAGCGATAGGTAAGTTCAAACATTACATCGACCAATGAGACGCAGTCCCTTATGGAATCAGCATAGGCCTGATATGCAGATTGCACTCCATCATTGGATAGCTCTTCAGAATGTGCTCCGATGGTTTGTGGCGAATTCATGCCTTTACAATCGTTGCGATAGTTGGCAATCACCTCTTCTGTGATTTCCGTTTCCGAGAGAATTCCCATCGTGCATAACTCATCAAAGAATTTTATTATTGACTTAGGTACAATATTACATTTTTTAGACACCTCATCGACTACCACTTTCCCATTATGCCCTGCTGCCAGCACACAACCTATCACTTCTGCACTCTCTTCTTCATAAAAAAAGTTCTCCCGAGAAAGCAGATTAAACATAATAGCCACACGCTTGTCCGCATTGTATTTGCCACAAGTCCAAGGTGGACGGAAATAAATTTCACTACTCATAAACTGATATAAACTATGTAAATGTGGTCGGTATCAATATTCTTATCAACAAGTTCTACGCAATCATTGCCGTAGAGTTCTTTCATTGCAATACGAGCTTTGGAAACATCTTGTATTACCATGAATTTGTAATAATTATCTACATTATCTATGTCGCCTTTGGTCTTTCCATTGCGAAGCCCTTGCAAATCTTTTTTCAACGCAATCTTTTGAGCAGCCCCGAAACTCTTTTCTCCAACAGGAATATTACACTTTATTTCTGCAATAATTCTACATTCCTTGTCTTGGACATCAAAGCCGTTAGTATTTGGATGTTGTTCATCGACCTCTTTCCTCATTCTTTCCGCCTGCTCATTATTGACAATGCCCAATCGGCATATTTCATCAATAAAACCTAACGTAACCCTTAATGTTATCAAGTTGTTGATGTTGCTGATGGCTTTTTTCATCTCGACAAGGTCGTTGGTTGTAAGACGTTTCAAATAGTCTTCACCATTTGTCTTTAATGCCTTATTCCAATAACTATTAAACTTCTCTTCTAGGTCAAGTTGTCGGGAATATCCCAAGTTATTATCTTTCATATCTTTTTACAATTTATTATCTTTCATTTCTTTTTACAAATTAACACCTTTTTTCCTATTCCTTCGAAGTCCTTGTTGGTCCTTTTAAGTCCGATTTGTCGGAACATAAAAAAAGCGTGATACTTTTGCATCCGCTTATCGAGGTGTTTGGCATACCTATAGAGACGAGTGTTAAAAGCTCACGCTAACGTGCAACTTCTAGCATTATCCAATCTCTATACCTGAAAATCGCCAAACTTCCGATAAGATGAATACTGCTAAATGTCTATTTTATGTTTTATCGGCGCAAAGATAATTAATATTTTTGTAATTAACAAATTTTCTTAAAATTTTTCAGTTTTCCTTGTTTATCGCATCATATAAACGAGAATAGATTTCGTTGTATTTGTCATTGTGAATTTTCTCCCAAGCACTGCGAAATTCACCCCTAGTCGTTGTATCATCGAGCAATGGAGAATCAATTTCCTTTAGCAATGAACGACATATTTTCGACCGTTCAGCAACATCGATGTAAAGCTCAGATGGATTTCTACCATTCTCAACATCAACAATCACAGGGTTATACATGCTGTCGATGATATGCTCAGCACGTTCCAAAAGCTGGTTAAACTCTTTCGAATGGCCATTGGTTTGAGGTTTTAAAAACATCCAAGGCATTAAAGCTATTGCTAAAACAACTGCAATAATAGATATATTAGAGATTCGAGATTTACGAGAAAAGGTTTTCTTTATCGCATCAATGCTGGTGAAACGCTTATCTCTGTCTTCTTGAGAACATTTCTTTGCAATATGAAAGTAACGATGCGGGAAAATCTCTCTCAAAATCAAGCCGAAAGCATAAATATCCGCTCTGCCGTCGAGTTTAATGCCTCGCTGGAGCTGTTCTGGAGCGGCGTATTTCATGGTGCCGGCAGGCTGTTTCAGTATTGCATAATCGTCGGCATCGGAGAGCCCGAAGTCGATAATTTTCACGTTGTTGCCGTTTCGGGTTATCAAGATATTACTCGGTTTTAAGTCGCGGTGGATGATTTGCTTGCTGTGGATATATTCAAGCGCATCAACAAGCTGCTCGACGACCTTTTTTCTTGTGGCAACGGAAGGCTTAGAGGCAAGAAACGCATCCAAAGTAACTCCATCGATGTACTCCATCACGATGCATGGACCAAGTTCGGGGTTCATCTCCTTCGCAAATGACTTCGCTATGTTCGGATGGTCGAGCTGAACCATCAGCTCATACTCCTTTTTCAGAAGTTCGAGGTAAACAGCCTGGTTCTGGTATTCGACAGCCAATCCTTTGAGCATAAACCATCTGCCTTGGCGTTTTACCTTCATCAACTGGTTAAAACCACGGCTTGAAACGTCTTCATAAACAGATTTTGTATCGTCTTCCGACAAAAACTGTCCGTTGATAATGCCCGATGTACTGTCGTCGTTCATGATGTTTGTTTTTGCAAAATTATGGATTTTTATTACAAAAAGTGAAAAAAGGATTAAAAAGGACTGTTTTTTATTTGAAATTTTTCGCATTTTTGCAGTTCAAAACGAGAGTCATGCAAAAAACAAGCCCTGAAATTCTTGAACTGAGAAAGCGCATTGAAGATGATGTAAAGCGCAAGATGAAAACTCCAGCTGATTTCATTTTCCTAAGTGGTGCTATTTGGGAGCGGACGCATGAGACCATGAGCCCGACCACGCTGAAACGCCTTTGGGGCTACATCGATGGTGCTGATACAACACGCAACTGCACGCTAAACATTCTTTCAAAGTTCCTCGGCTTCAATGATTGGGACGATTTTCTTAAAAACATAGGCCAAGACAACGGTTCTGACTTTGTGAAATCACAACATCTTAAAGTAGAGGATTTATCTATTGGCGATCGTGTTTCTGTGTCGTGGAAACCCAATCGTCGCTGCACTTTCCGTTATCTTGGCGATTACAGATTCATCGTTGAAAAAGCAGAAAATTCGAAGCTTAAAGTCGGTAACACTTTCAGCTGCAGCTTGTTCATCCTCGGAGAACCATTATATCTAAACGATTTGGTACAAGACGACAATCCGCCAGTGGCGTTCGTTGTGGGTAATAAAGATGGTCTAGTAGAACTAACGCCTAAGGTCTAAAAACTAAGGTCTATTCATCCTCAAAATCCTCTGGCATCGGCTCCGCCCAGTCTTCATCGTAGAACTCCTCGCCTACCAGTTCGCGGTCGGTTTTGTCCTGACCGCCAAGCAGCTGGCGCATGATTTTTGAAGGGATTGGGAGGATTTTACCTTCATCGCCTGTGGAGACTGCTATTCCTATGTCGTCGCCGTCAAGTTCGCGAGTCCAGGTGATGAACTCGGCAATGTCCATGGTTGTGACTTTGTATGATTCCCAGTCGTCGCCGATGTTGGCTTTGGCTTCGTCTTCGCTTGCCCACACTGGAATGTAGGAATTTCCGCCACCGTCTTCAAGCATGGCGAAAAGACCAGGTTTAGCCTCAAGAAGCCATAAGATTCCGTTAGTGTTTACAGTTTGTAAAAATTTTTGAAGTTCTTCCATAATGAGTTATTTTTTCATTTTTTTAAACTCTTTTTGAGCGGCTTTCATATCGTCGAGGAAAGCTTTGCAGGTGTGCAGGCGGGAGTAACATGCTGCAGCCAGCAAACGCGAGGCATCGACATCGCTCTGCCAATGGAAACCGGCGATGACACGGCTCTGCCCCCACTCATATCCGAGCTTGTAGAGCGCATCCTGAGCATCAGGGTTGATCTCACAAAGCACCAACGCCATGCCCCATGCCTTTATAGTATGCCCTGATGGATATGAGCCATTGGTACGCAACTCCTCCTCGTCTTGTGGCACCAACGTCGGCTCGTTGAAATAAACATAAGGGCGAGTACGCATATACGTAGCCTTGGGCTCTGTAGCGCTCAGCCTTATCGTCTCCACACCGCGATATACGACTTTATAAATAGCCGGTGTTTTCTCCTCGGATATCTCAAAACCGAATGCTTCACTGAACAACGGCACCATGTCGGCAATCTCGTATGCCGCCTCACGGATGGCTTTTTGAGCACGCTAAGTATCCTGACGTTGCTCTTTTCCCCAGTAATACTGCGAGATATCGTACATAAATTGCGACGAACCCGGCGCCGGAGGCGCCGGCAGCCAATAAACGGCATTCGGGACTTCCTTGGCATTAAGATACAAATCGTCGGCATTCTGTGCCTTTACAATAATTCCAGTCAGCAACAAAGTTGCCAACAACAACACGCTTAAAAATTTGCTTTTTGTTTTCATATTTTTTCTTTTTTTGTCGCCTTCGGCGAGAAATTAAATTTCATCAAGTTCCAGCCAGCGCATTTCTTTCTCATCTAATAAATCATTGATTTCAGTTAATCTTTTTCCAATGCGGTCAATCTCTTGATAATCAGTCTGATTTTCGAGCTGAGATGTCAGTTCTTTTTTCTCTTTTTCGAGGTTTTCGATGTCGATGGCGAGCTGTTCGTATTCTTTTTGCTCTTTGAACGAGCGTTTTTTGCTGCGTTCAGATGCTTTCGGACGGTTTTCTCGTGTGTCAACACGCTCCGCCACCTGCGCTTTATGAATCTCCTTGTTTTTCTCGTCAAGCCAGTCATGATATTGGGAGTAATTGCCCATAAAGCCTTTCACTGCGCCGTCGCCTTCAAAAACGAAGAGCTGGTCAACAGTCTGATCGAGGAAATATCGGTCGTGCGAGACGACTATCAGGCAGCCTTTGTAGCCTTGTAGAAAGTCCTCGAGTTTCTGTAACGTCAAGATATCCAAGTCGTTAGTGGGCTCGTCGAGAATCAGGAAGTTAGGGTTTTTGATTAGAATCGTGAGCAGATAAAGCCTGCGTTTCTCGCCGCCGCTCAGCAAAGCCACAGGCTGGCGGTGCATCGAATACGGGAACATGAAGTGCGCCAGCAGCTTGTCGGCGGTGTAGACCATGTCCTTGCCGTAATAAACCACCTCGGCGATATCGCGAATGGTATCGATAACTGTCTTATTCTCATCAAACTTGATGCCGCCTTGGGTGTAATAGCCATAAACGACGGTCTCGCCAGTGACAATAGTTCCTGAATCAGGCGCCTCGTGACCTGTTATCATATTTAAAAAGGTGGATTTTCCGATGCCGTTCTTACCGATGATGCCAATTCTCTCCCCTTTTTTGAATATATAATCGAAATCTTTGAGTAAAACTTGGTTATCCCATTTCTTGGTAACGCCTTTCATCTCAAGAATCTTGCCACCGAGACGTTGCATGTCGAGTCCGAACTGAATTTCAGTGTTGTCGCGAATCATTTTCGCTTTCTCTTTCAGGTCGTAAAAAGCGTCGATTCTCGCTTTTGCCTTGCCTGTACGAGCCTGCGGAGTGCTGCGAATCCATTCGAGCTCATGCTTCAGCATCTGTCCGGCCTTCTCCGCTGCAATACGCTTATTTTCCTCACGTTCGCGGCTCTTCCGCACATAATAGTCGAAGTTGCCATTGTGAGTATAAATCGTGCCGTGATACATCTCGAGAATCTTGTTGCACACGCGGTCGAGGAAATAACGGTCGTGAGTCACCATAAACAGCGTCACGTTCGACTGCGTGAGGTAGTTTTCAAGCCACTCCACCATCTGCATGTCGAGGTGGTTGGTCGGCTCATCGAGAAATAACATATCAGGGTCGTCAAGAAGCACCAAAGCAAGTGCCAAACGCTTCACCTGTCCACCTGACAAAGTACCGATTTTCTGTGTCAAGTCGTTGATTTCAAAAGTCGAAAGCAGCTGTTTCAGTCGCAAGTCATACGACCATGCCTGCATCGCGTCCATAGCCGCCGTCGCCTTGTCCAAATCCACTTGATTGACAAGGGCTTCCTCGTAACGTTTAATGACGCGCATCACGTCGGTGTGACCGGTCGCTATCACGTCTTCGATGGTGAGATTCGGGTCAAACTTCGGCAGCTGCTCAAGGTAACCGACACGCACATTCTCGTTGAACGTCACTTTTCCGCCGTCGGCCTCCTCTTTACCGACAAGAATTCGCATCATGGTGCTTTTGCCGGTGCCATTGGCGGCAATCAAGGCGGTCTTCTCCCCTTTTTCGATGCCGAAAGAGATGTTCTCGAACAGCAACTTGTCGCTGAACGCCTTTGAAATGTTATCGACTGAAAGATAATTCATGATGCAAAAATAGCAAAAAGACTTTAGACTTTAGACCTTAGACTTTAGTTTTTTTGTAATTTGAAAAATTTCTTATTTTTGCAAAAATTTTAGCAATGCGCACTGTCTGGCAGCTTTTTCTCACGTTTTTCAACATCGGGGCGTTCACACTCGGTGGCGGCTATGCCATGCTCGAGATGATTGAGCGTGCCGTCGTCGAAAAGCGCAAGTGGATTGAGAAAGACGAGTTCTGGGACATGATAACCATCGTGCAGATGCTTCCTGGCGTGTTTGCCGTAAACACCGCGCTCTACACCGGCTACAAAATCAAAGGAATCCGTGGTGCGATAGCAGCCTGCCTTGGAGCCATCATCCCGTCGATAGTGATAATACTGCTCATCGCCGTGTTTTTCCTCGATTACAAAGACAATCCTGTTATCGAGCGCATCTTCCGTGGCATCCGTCCGTGCGTGGTGGCGCTCATCCTCTCGCCTTCTGTCAAGATGTTTCTGAACGCAAAGGTGAACTGGAAAACCGCCATCTTCCCCATCGCCACCGTCGTTTTGATATATTTCTTCAAGGTGTCGCCGGTTTACATCATCATCGCCACGATAATCGGCAGCGTCAGCTTCGCTTTTTATTCACAAAACCGCTTAAATAAGTCTAAATCATGATATACTTTCAACTGTTTTGGGCTTATTTGAAGATTGGAATCTTCGGTTTCGGCGGCGGCTATGCCATGCTCTCGATGATTCAGTTTGAAGTCGTGGATCACTACGGCTGGATGACCGTCGAGGAGTTTGCCGACATGGTTGCGCTTTCGCAGATGACGCCCGGACCGGTCTCCATCAACATCGCCACTTACATCGGCTATACCGTGGGCGGGATTCTCGGCTCGCTCGTCGCGACAGCAGCAATCGTTTTGCCTTCTCTCCTGATGCTTTATCTCGTTTTGAAATTCTTGTTCAAACATAAAGACAACTACATCGTAAAAACCACTCTGGCGTCAATGAAACCTGTCATCGCAGGCCTTATCTTCGTGGCCGCTCTCATGATGATGAACCCTGTCAGCTTCGCCGACGCGGGACTTCACGGCAGCAACGTCAGCGTGATAATCTGCGCCGTCACCTTCTCCTGCGTGTTTTGGACAAAAATAAACCCGATACTATTGATTTTAGCATCGGGTCTTGTAGGATATTTAATCTATTGATTAGGCGAACATGCTGTCAATCAAGCTACTGTAGCGTTTCATCACCACATTTCTCTTTATCTTTAAAGTTGGGGTGACTATGCCTGTAGCCACCGACCATTCGTCGGCGACGAGTTCGTATTTCTTGATTTTCTCTACCTCGCCTAGGTCAGCGTTCAGTTTCTTGACTTCCTTGCCATAACGTTTGAACACCTCCGGATTGTGAATCATCTCCTCGTTGGTGGTGTAAGGAATCTCGTGGCGTTTGCACCATTCCTTCAGGAAAGTGAAGTCAGGACGGATGAGAGCCGCCGCGTATTTCTGGTTCTCGCCGAGCACCACAATCTGCTCGATGAAGCCCGACAAAACGAACTTACCCTCGATGAAGTCAGGGTTGATATATTTTCCAAACGATGTCTTGAAGATATTCTTGATTCGGCCGGTTATCATGAGAAGTCCGTGCTCGTTGAACTTTCCGAGGTCGCCGGTATGGAACCAGCCGTCTTTGTCGATGACTTCGGCTGTAAGCTCAGGGTGTTTATAGTAGCCCATCATGACGTTATGACCACGGCAGATGATCTCGCCGTCATCGGTAATCTTCACCTCCACGCCAGGAAGAGGCTCGCCGACGTAACCGACTTCGCGGCCGAACTTGTTTCTTGTTGACACTGCCACGACAGGAGATGTCTCCGTCAAGCCGTAGCCCTCGAAAATAGTGACGCCGATAGCGTTGAAGAAACGGCACACTTTCTTAGGGATGGCGGCTGCTCCCGACACTATCACGTCGATATTGTCGACGCCGACTTTCTTGCGAATCTTCTTGTAAACCAGCTTATCGGCGACTTTCAGTCTAAGTTTGTAGAACCAGCTGTTGCCATTCACTTTATAATGCTCTGTCAGGCGAATTGCCCAATAGAATATCATTCTTGAGATGCCTTTGAGGTTTCTTCCCGAATCAAAGATCTTGTCGTAGACCTTTTCCAAGACACGAGGTACCGAGCACATCATCGTAGGATGCAGTTCCTGAAGGTTTTCGCCTATGGTAGCGATGCTTTCAGCGTAGTAAATCGACATTCCTTTATACTGATAAGTATAAATAAGCGCGCGCTCGTATGCATGGCATACCGGCAAGAAACTGAATGCCTTGTTTGACCATGGAGCCAGCAAATGCTGCACGCCTTTCCACTGTCCCATCAAGTTACGATGCGAGAGCATGACGCCTTTCGGGATGCCTGTCGTACCTGAGGTGTAAATGATTGTGGCGCAGTCCATCTCGTCGACTTCAGCCTTACGTTTTTCTATTTCTTCGGTATGCGGATGTTCTCTTCCAAGTTGAATGAGAGTATCGAAATAGCCGTATTTACCTCTATCTATGAATGTGTATATCTCTTTCAGTGTCGGGGTCTCAGGCCATATAGCCTCGATTTTATTCATCACCGCTATGCCTTCGAGAACACATATCTTAGCTTCGCAGTTGTTAAGGATTATCTTGTAGTCAGCCTCACTGATGGTCGGATAGATAGGCACCATCACCGCGCCGACCTGTGTGATAGCCATGTCGAGGATGTTCCATTCAGGACGGTTGTTGCTGATGACTGCAATTTTATCTTGTTTCTGGATACCGAGTTCGATTAGCGCGCCACTCATTAAATTGGTAAGTTCGATATACTCATCGATGCTGTACTCACGCCATTTTCCGTTGACTTTACTGGCTAAAGCCACTTTCTGGTCGGGAAAATTTTCCTTATAATGCGGCAAGAGGTCAAAAACTCTTTTGATATTCTCCATTTTCAATACTTTTCAATAAAAAAATCCATTCGTTTTCAAACTTGCAAATATACGGAGATTTTTTTAATATGCAACAAAAAAAATTAGTCTTTAATCGTTAGTCTTTAGTTATTAGCAAAACACCAACAACTAAAGACTAAAAACTAAAGACTAATGTCTAAGGTCTAAAGACTAAGGTCTTCTTACAGCAAGTGGCAAGTCACTGTCAAGCCAGCCATCACGATTGACACCATCGACATCAACTTGATGAGGATGTTCAATGATGGGCCTGATGTGTCTTTGAACGGGTCACCGACGGTGTCGCCGACCACTGTAGCCTTATGGTTTTCTGAGCCTTTACCTCCGAAGTTGCCTTCTTCGACGTATTTCTTAGCGTTATCCCAAGCACCGCCTGAGTTAGCCATGAACACAGCCAACACGAAGCCTGTGGCAAGACCGCCGATCAACAGACCGAGGACGCCAGGGACACCAAGGAACAAGCCTGTCAAAATAGGAACTACGATAGCGAGGATTGAAGGAACGAGCATCTCGTGCTGTGCACCCTTTGTCGAGATACCGACGCAGCGCTCGTAGTCAGGTTCTGCCTTGCCTTCGAGGATACCGGCGATAGTGCTGAACTGACGGCGAACCTCTTCGACCATCTTCTGTGCAGCGCGGCCCACAGCGTTCATTGTCATGCCGCAGAACACGAATGCCATCATGGCGCCGATGAACACACCGACCAAAACGAGCGGGTTCATAAGGTTGACGTTGTAAACATTCATGAAGTCGACCAACGATGCGTTGTTGATTTTATCGACAGTCCATTCGATACCGTCGCCTAATCTTGCGATACCGTCTGATTCAGCGATACGGTGCAAAGCTATCTTGATTTCTTCGACATATGACGCGAGAAGTGCAAGAGCTGTCAAAGCTGCTGAACCGATAGCGAAGCCCTTACCTGTTGCTGCTGTGGTGTTTCCGAGAGCGTCGAGAGCGTCGGTACGTTTACGAACTTCTGGCTCGAGGCCGCTCATCTCGGCGTTACCACCGGCGTTGTCGGCGATAGGACCGTAAGCGTCGGTTGCGAGTGTGATGCCTAATGTCGAGAGCATACCGACAGCGGCGATACCGATACCGTAGAGACCCATTGAAAGGTTTTGAGCATTGAATGCGATATTGAATCCGTTAGCGCAGAGGTAAGCCAAAACGATGGCCACACCCACTGTCACAACCGGGATAGCTGTTGAGAGCATACCGAGGCCAAGACCAGAGATAATAACTGTTGCAGGACCTGTCTTTGAGCTCTCAGCGACTTTCTGTGTCGGTTTGTAGCTCTGTGAAGTATAGTATTCTGTTGATTTTCCGATGATGACACCTGCGAAGAGTCCGACGACCACTGACAATGAGATATGCCACCACTGACTTGTCTCTGTGCCGAACAACCAGGCGAAGATGGCGAATGTAGCCACTGCGATGAGGCATGCAGCTGTGTTGGTACCACGGCTCAATGCGCCGAGAAGTTCTTTCATTCCTGCACCTTCTTTTGTGCGGACCATGAAGATACCGATCAAAGAGAGAAGCACGCCTGCTGCAGCGATAAGCATAGGAGCAAACACCGCCTTGAGCTGCATCTCATAGCAACCTGCGCCGAATGCTGCTGCACCGAGAGCCGCTGTCGCCAGGATTGAACCGGCGTATGACTCATAAAGGTCAGCACCCATACCAGCCACATCACCGACGTTGTCACCAACGTTATCGGCGATAGTTGCAGGGTTACGCGGGTCGTCTTCAGGGATGTTGTATTCTGTCTTACCGACGAGGTCTGCGCCGACGTCAGCGGCTTTGGTGTAGATACCGCCACCGACACGGGCGAACAGAGCCTGTGTTGAAGCACCCATACCGAATGTCAGCATCGTTGTGGTGATGATGACAAGGTGGTTAGCCTCAGGAATAAAATAATCAAGGACGATGAACCACAGTGAGACGTCGAGCAATGCCAAGCCGACAACGACGAGACCCATGACAGCACCTGAACGGAATGCCACCTGCAAACCGCTGTTCAACGACTTACGTGCCGCATTGGCTGTACGTGCCGAAGCATAAGTAGCGGTCTTCATTCCAAAGAAACCGGCGAGGCCTGAGAAGAAACCACCGGTGAGGAACGCGAACCACACCCACTCGTTCTGAAGTCCGAAAATAGACATCACACCGAAAACCGCCGCCAAGACGACGAAAACGATGATAACGACTTTGTACTGCTGTTTGAGATAAGCCATAGCACCTCTTCTGACGTGCGAGGCAATCTTCTTCATCAAATCTGTTCCCTCGTCTTCCTTCATCATGCTTTTATAGAAATAAAAAGCGAATGACAAAGCCAGTACTGACGCGACAAGAACCAAATAAATAATCCAATTCATACGCAAAATTTTTAATTATTATTAATTTTAACTTTAAATTTATTTCAACATTTGAATTTGCAAATTTCCGAATAAAATTCTTTTTATCAAAGAAAAAAATTTAATTTTATTAAAATTTATTTTTGAGCGTGTCTGTCAAATAATTTTTCGTATTTTTGTAGAATGAATAAGATTGTGCTTGAAGTTATCGGATTGACGTGTTCGCAGCCGCAAAACGGCGCATACGCTCTTCTCTTGGGCGAGAGAGGCTCCAAGATAAAACTCCCTATCATCATAGGAAGCGCCGAGGCACAGTCTATCGCACTTGCTGTCGACACTGTCAGGAAACACAGGCCCCTAACCCACGACCTTTTCAAAAACTTCGCCGACACATACCTTATTAATATAAAAGAGGTTGTCATCGACCGTTTCAAGGACGGCGTTTTTTACGCTCAGCTGATTTGCGAGAAAGACGGTGAGACTACCGTCATTGACGCGCGGGCATCGGATGCGGTGGCTTTGGCACTGCGTTTCAAGTGCCCGATTTACACCAATCCTCTTGTGATGACCGAAGCCGGCATCTTCATCGACGACTCTGACATCAGGGAAGCCGACGAGAAAAACGACAAAGAAAACGACAAAGGCGAGATAACGCTCGAACAGCTTCAGGAGCAACTCGACGAGGCGGTGGAAAACGAAGATTTCGAGCGAGCCGCGATTTTAAGGGATTCAATCAATGCTTTCCCGTCTAATAAATTTTGAATCATTAAATCTTAAATAAAAAAATATGAAAGGTATCAAGTTTCGTTTAATCGTGATGAACTTCCTGCAGTTTGCGGTATGGGGAGCTTATCTAACATGTATGGGAACCTATCTTCACAGCCACGGACTGGCTTCCCATATCGGTATTTTCTATTCGATTCAGGGCATCGTATCCATTTTCATGCCAGCGTTGATGGGTATCATCGCCGACAGATGGATTCCGGCACAGAAAACTTTAGGCCTCTGCCATCTCATCTCTGGCGCCGCCATGATTGCTGCAGCCTATTATGGATTAGCGACCGGTGATAGCGTAAAATTCGGGCCATTGTTTACGTTTTATTCTATAGGTGTTGCGTTCTACATGCCGACGTTGGCAATCTCCAACTCAGTAGCTTACAATGCTTTGGATAAGGCGGGACTTGACACTGTGAAAGCCTTCCCTCCTATCCGTGTATTCGGCACCGTCGGTTTCATCTGCACCATGTGGATTGTCGACTTGCTCGGATTCCAGCGTTCAGCCGAACAGTTCGCGGTAAGCGGTGGCATCGGCATTCTACTTGGTCTGTATGCCTTCACTTTGCCGGCATGTCCGCTCAACAAAGCCGACAACACCTCGTTTGTCGAGAAACTTGGTCTTCGCGCATTTGCACTGTTCAAAGAGAAAAGGATGGCGTTCTTCTTCATCTTCTCCATGCTTTTAGGCGTATCGCTTCAGATTACAAATAGTTTCGCCAACCCTTACATCACACACTTCGAGAATATAGAGATTTATAAAAATACATTCGGCGTGCAACACGCAAACATATTGATATCATTATCACAGGTTTCCGAGACACTTTGTATTTTGTTGATTCCATTCTTCTTACGCCGTTACGGCATCAAGAAAGTGATGCTCATCGCAATGTTCGCATGGGTTTTGCGTTTCGCGTTCTTCGGCATGGGCAACCCTGGCAACGGAGTATGGCTCTTTGTGCTGTCATGCATCGTCTATGGCGTAGCATTCGACTTCTTCAACATCAGTGGCTCGCTCTTCGTCGACAAGGAGACTGACCAAGGCATCCGTTCCTCGGCACAAGGATTGTTCTTCCTGATGACTAACGGTATTGGTGCGACAGTAGGAACTTTAAGCGCGCAAGCTATTGTGAATCACTTCGTTAACGCGCCACATGCAGCAGGAGCCACACATGAGATGGTAGCCACAGGCTGGCAGACGGCATGGTATGTGTTCGCAGCTTACGCTCTCGTGGTGGCAGTGGTGTTTGCAATAGTGTTCAAATATAAACACGACCCATCAAAGATGTAAAAATGAGACAATATCTTGATTTACTTCAGCGGATTCTCGACGAAGGCGTCCAGAAAGGCGACCGCACCGGTACCGGCACCATCAGTATTTTCGGACATCAGATGCGATTCAACCTCGCTGACGGATTTCCACTTGTGACCACAAAAAAGGTCCATCTGAAGTCGATAATATATGAGCTTCTGTGGCTCATCAGCGGCGACACCAACATCAAGTATCTGCACGACCACAAGGTCACTATCTGGGATGAGTGGGCCAACGCCGACGGCGACCTCGGTCCTGTTTACGGCGCACAGTGGCGCAACTGGAACAACGAAGGCATCGACCAGATTCAGCAAGTCATCGACAGCATAAAAAGCAACCCGAACAGCCGCCGTCACATTGTGACAGCGTGGAATCCAAGCGTTTTGCCCGACGAACATGAGAAAGACTTTGCAAAGAATGTAGCTGCGGGCAAGGCGGCCTTGCCGCCTTGCCACGCATTCTTCCAGTTTTACGTGGCAAACAACAAGCTCTCGTGCCAGCTATATCAGCGTTCAGCCGACGTGTTCCTCGGAGTGCCGTTCAACATCGCGTCGTATTCGTTGCTCACCATGATGATGGCGCAGGTGTGCGGCCTCGAGCCAGGCGATTTCGTCCACACCTTCGGCGACGTGCATATCTACAACAACCACATCGAGCAGGTGAAGCTGCAGCTCTCACGTGAGCCACGTCCACTCCCGACGATGAAGCTGAACCCCGAAATCAAGAGTTTGTTCGATTTCAAATACGAAGATTTCTCATTGGAAAACTACAATCCATACGACGCAATAAAAGCGGAAGTGTCGATATGAAGACAAAAATCTCGATAATAGTAGCGTTAGCAAAAAATCGCGCCATCGGCAAAGGCGGTGACTTGATTTGGCATCTCTCAAATGACTTAAAGCATTTCAAAGAGGTGACGTCAGGCCATACAGTGATAATGGGTTACAACACCTACGCATCGCTACCTGGCAAGAAAGCGTTGCCGAAACGTCGCAACATAATCATCTCCAGCCGCTTGACCGAGGCTCCTGAAGGCTTCGAATTAGCAAACTCTGTCCTGGATGCCATGAAGATGGTTTACAACGAAGAAGAGGTCTTCATCATCGGCGGCGGCATGATTTATGAGCAGTTTCTGCCAATGGCCGACAAGCTTTATCTTACAGTGATAAACAAGGATTTTGAAGCCGACACCTTCTTCCCTATCATCAACTTCAACAATTGGGAACTCAGCGAAATCCAAATCATCGACGACGACCCGCAGATCGACTGCAGCTACCGATTTGAACTCTGGGAGAGGAAAAGATAAGAGAGGATCCTCTCTTATCTTTATTTAATAACCGAAATTTTTCGGGTCACTTCATTGCCATTCACGGCAATCTTAACCAAATAAATTCCAGAATCGAAATCTGAGGTGTTTATCACAATCTCATCAGCGTCGAGCGATTTTTCAAACACTTTCTGACCTATTGAATTGTAAACCGACACCTGATTGATGTTTCCCGCCTTGATTGTCAACAAATCTTTAGCTGGATTAGGATAAATCGAGACAATATTTTCAGGATTTTCGTCAACGTTTTCCGGAGAATAATACATCTTCACATAATATTCGTTGCCATATCTCGATTTGGCAGGAATAGAATAACACTCGATGTCTTGGTAATAAGCAAGTACCTTATAATAGTACCAGTTGCCATATTCCATCACCTTGTTTTCCTTGTACTCGTACTTGTTTGGCGCCACAATCTTAACCCGTTCATATTCGCCGTCTTCATTGACTTTTCTAAAAACAAAATATCCGCTGAGACCTTCTTTGTTTTCAGGAGCGTCCCAAGTGATGATAGGTTTACCATTGCCCTGCAGCTCATACCAAATGTTTCTTGCAGGATTGCATGCATTGCCGACGCTCACGCACATCATATTTGACAATGGTGACTCACCGTTCTGACATAAAACGCTAACATTGTAGCAATGGCCGAGCCCATCTGTATCGTCATCAATATATGGTTCTGAATTTTCCGTAACCATTTGATAGATAACATCATCACGATAAACACAGAATGCATAGGCATCAGTCAGGGAGCCATTCCACTCAAGAACTATATCATTATCAGCGGTGTATCCGTCGAGAATGGTTGGAGCTTCGCACGTTCCGGAGTTTCCGCAGCCGTTGTTGGCTCTGAAAAATACGCCTTCAGCCAAGTCGGCCGATGAGCCAGAAAACGAGAAGACTCTAACATTTTGTGAATTATAGATATTGAACGAAAGGTTATCTATGGTATCTTTTGACGCCACCCAAGCGAATGCAAGGCGTCCGACCGGGAGGTCGACATGAGCGGCCTGCGACGCCGACGATGTCATAGTAAGATTTGCGACTTCTGTATTTGCCATGTTGTAAACCGAGATATGGTTACCCTTCCAACCGTTGTAATCAGTCGTCGTCATCACGATTTTCCAGTCGCAGGCAGGACCGAAAGTCACGTTTTTAAGCATCACCTGCTTGCCGTTGCGTCCACCGCTTACAGCATAAACTTTATATTCATAATTATCGTAATAAGGCACGTGATCGGTAAACGACATCGTCTCACCCACCGAGATGCCTGATGTTATCTCATGACAAATCTTGTTGTTACGCATAATCACCACTTTCTCAATATCAGTAATGGCGCTGCCGTCGAGAAGTGTAGTAGGGTTGGTCCATGTAACCGTCGCGTCGAAAGAGACGTCAGAGAGCGGCGTCACAGAGAGGTTGGTCGGCGCACTCGGAGTAGCGTCGTAAACAACCTGTGGAACGAAGTTGAACATAGCGTCGGCAGGGTTGGTGTACGGCGCATCGTCGATGAGATACCATCCGTCGGAGCTACCACCCCAACCGAGGTTGAAATGGAACATGTCGTAGTCGTCGTAGCCGTCGCAGATGAAAGCATGACAGCCGTCATCGCAGCCGCCATAATACATCGGCCATCCCATGTCGAACTGCTCACGTACCATGTCTTTCCAAGTCTCGGTCTCAAAGTCATCGCGCCTGAGCTGAATACAGGCATCGCTATAGCCGAAATAATTATGTATTGCACCAGGGATTGGTCCTGAAGCGCCGCCGCTTCCATCGGGACCGTAACCCATGTCGATGGTGACACCGCAGTGGAAGCTGATAGTCGCCACAGCCTCAATCTCCTCAATAGGCGACGAACTGCTCAGTTTGTTAGCCATGTGATCCCAGTCGTAATATGTGTTTTCAAAGTCCGCGCAAATCTGGCCGTAGTCTTCGTGATAGTAGCAATGGCTGCCGTTGCCGTGAACAGGATATTTCCAGAACGTAACGAGCTGCGCCATCGAGGTGGCGAGACATCCCACGTAGGTGTGACCGCCCGAGCCGTCAGGATCTTCCGGACAGAAATAATTGTACGGATAGCTCTGGTCCCATGTCGTCTGCACGAGATAGTCGACGCCTCTGCCACCGTGCCGGGAGACGAGACGACCGGTTTTCTCAAGCATGTTCCAGTCCGCGGCGACGTCAGGAGCCGCGGCGCTCGTTACCTTATTAATACTACGCGCACTCACAATGCCGTCGAGATAATCCCTCAACGCCGGAGGTATGTTGTTGATATCGAAATTACCGTTTTCGGAATAACCGATAATAGGACGGTAGAAATCATCGGCCGAGACGATGACAAAGCCTTCTTTTCCGACGTTGAAAACATAGAAACAGTTCTCGCCTCTGTAAGTAGACGCCGTATATGCCAACGACACATCAGCACCGACGAACTTGCTTCCAAGTTCTTTCGCGAAAACGACATCAACAGGATTAGCTTTCAACGAGACGAAACCCAATGCTGCCACCGCCAACAGTAAAAACTTCTTCATATCTATTTTATTTAAAATCAAAAGAGCGCAGAGCTTTAATTTTTTCTCGCCCCGCGCTCTTTTATCTGTTATTTTTTATTTATTATTTAACAA
Organism: Bacteroidales bacterium; assembly: GCA_017538795.1. Lineage (GTDB taxonomy): Bacteria > Bacteroidota > Bacteroidia > Bacteroidales > F082 > Limimorpha. The sequence goes on from JAFYIE010000010.1 coordinate 21,942, forward strand.
CAGAAATCTTTGTCGTGATCTCGCTGCCGTTAGCGACAATGCGCATCATATATATTCCTGTCTCAAAGTCGCTTGTGTTAATTGTTGTCTCATCAGCATCAAGCTTCTGTTCAAACACCTTCTGACCGATTGTGTTGTAGATTATAACGCTGCTGAGGTTTTCAGCTTTCACTGTAACAACATCTTTTGCAGGATTTGGATAAACAGCTACTGTCTGAGCTTCGTCCTCGCCAACGCCTGCAGGTGAGAAATATATCTTCACGAAATATTCATTACCATACATAGCTTTAATTGGTGCTGAATGGCATTCGATACCCTGATAGTATGCGTCAACTCTGTAATAATACCAATTGCCGTTATCGAGAGTCTTGTTCTCTTTGTACTCAGTCTTGTTAGGAGCAACGATCTTAACACGTGTGTATTCGCCGTCTTCATTGACTTTTCTGTAGACGAAGTATCCACTGAGACCTTCTGTGTTATCTGGGTGCTCCCATGTGATGATTGGTTTGCCGTTTGATTGGAGATCGAACCACAGGTTCTTACCAGCGTCGCAGCCTTCACCAGCGGTAGCACAGCCTTCATTCGACCATTCTGACTCGCCGCCGTTACCGAGGACGCAGACATGATAGCAGTGGCCTCCGACTACAGGAGCCTCGTCGATGAACTGGTTGTCGTGCACGAGAGCGCAGAGCAAGCTGTCGCGGTATACGTTGAAACCGTAATCTGTCTTTGCCGAGCCACTCCATGTAAGGATGATGTTGTCACCCTCTCTTGAAGCGAAAATCTCACCTGTTGTCAATGCAGGAGCAGCATTGCCACATCCGTTGTTGGCCTCATACAAAACTCCTCCTGGGATATTGTTTGAAGCACCGCTGTACTCATAAACAACTGTTCCTGTTGAATCTTTAATCTTGAATGTAAGGTCAACGTTGTCTGAACCTTGTTTCCAAGCAAATGAAACCTTGCCGAGAGTGATGTTCAAGGTGAATGTTGTAGGTGTGCTGTTTGTCATAGTGACAGCGTCGATTTCACGACCTGCTCCGTCGTATGCCACGAGGTAACCGCTCTTCCAACCTGTCATGTTTGTTGTTGTAGCAATAACTTTCCATTCGCATGTTGGGCCGAATGATTCTGATGCTGCACCAGCCGCGCCGTTAACACCGTTTTTCACAGCATAAACTTTGTATTCAAATGTGCTGTAGCAAGGAACATTTTCGTCGACGAAGCTCATGCTTGCGCCTGGAGTCGGGTTGTCGACAGTGTAGATGACCTTGCCTTCTCTTGTCACAACCATCTGGTCAATTGAAGAAACAGTCTGGTTATTCATTGTCTTGGTTGGGTTTGTCCAAGTGATTGTAGCCGACTGGGCCATCTCACCAGCCTTTGTAGCTGTTACGTTTGTAGGAGCCTGAACAGTGTTGTTATAAACAGCTGTTGGGACATAATTGAAGATAGCTGCAGCATTTGAAGCATAGTCAATAGCGTCGACAGCATACCAGTTGTCGTCTGAACCGCTCCATCCGAAGTTGAAGCTGATGAAGTCGTCTTCGTTATAACCGTCAGCGACGAAAGCGTGACCGCCTTCCGAGCTCTGTCCTGAATAGTAAACCGGACGGCCGAGGTCGAATTCAGCTTTCAGCATGTTGACCCAGTTAACGAGGCTGTAAGAAGCTCTGCTCTTTTTCTGGCAATAGTCATAGTCGAAATATGCAGCCATCGCTGGAGGAACAAGGTCTGAATAAGAACCGCTACCGTCTGGAGCGAAGCTCATATCGACAGCGACACCGCAGTGATACATCAATGTTGCAACAGCTTCAATCTGTTCCTGTGATGCACCGCTCAATGTTCTTGGCATGAGTTCCCAATGATATGTTGTAGCGCCGAAGTTAGCCGACTGCTGTCCATAACCTGGGCAATAGTATGAATGACTGCCTTCACCTTGTGCAGGATGATTCCAATATTTCATCACCTGGCTCATAGCTGTTGCGACGCAACCTGCATAGCAACGTCCACCAGGACCGCCTGTAGCTGCCGGAGCATAGAGGTTGTAAGGACTGTTCTGATTCCACTTTGTCTGTACAAGCGGACCGACCTTGTTGCCTCTCTTGTTGCTCAACTTACCGCAGTTACGGAGTGATGTCCACTGACCTGCGATCTCAGGAGTGGCTTTGATGTTCTTCTCGATAGCATAGCTGATACTGTTTTTGTAAGTCTCAAGCATATACATAGCACCGTTGTGTGGGTTGCTTGCATCGAATGGGCCGTTCTCCGAATAAGCAAGAACAGGACGCACATTGTCAGATGCGGCTACCATAACAAAACCTTCGTTTCCAATGTTGAAAACATAAACACATGGCTCACCATTATCTGATGTCACCGTGTAGTACAATTCGAGATCGGCTCTTGTTGCCTTCTCAAAATTAGCCTGGACAAACATCTGTCCTAAAGACTTAGCTGTATTAACATCGACAGGATTAGCGTACATTGCGCTGATGCCGAGGATTACAGCCACCATTAACGTTAATAATTTTTTCATTTTGATTAAAATTAGTTAATAATTAATTTGTTTACTTTATTTCCTTATTCAATTACTGACACTTTTTGTGTTGTCGAGCCGTTTGCGGCATTGATTCTCACCATATAGATACCGTTTCCGAACTCTCTCATATTGATAACGCACTCGCCACCATTGACATTTTCCTCATAAACTTTCTGACCGACGAGGTTAAACACCGCCACTGTATTCAAATCCTGAGCTTCAATTCTCAAGTTTCCTGTTGTCGGGTTAGGATAAAGCTTAGCATTGACTGAATTTTCAGCCACTGAATATGGCACTGTCACAACCACATAGTCTTCATTATCATTTGTTAAAGCAGGATCCGACTCGCAAGCTGAGCTGTATGCCGTCACCTTATAATAGTAGGTACCACCCTCCACTACATCGATATATTCGTTCAAACCGCCATCAATGCTTGCTATCTCAGAATACTCATCTCCGTCATCGCTTCTGTAAACTTTGAATTTTGATGGAGTGTAATCACAATTCCATGTCAGAGTCACAGCACCATTGTTGTATTCACCAACAAAATTCGTCGGTGCGGTGCAGCTCGGACATTCGTTTTTGCCTGAATAAATCGTTCCGTTCAACTGTGTCGACGAGCCTGTGAATGTGTAAGCTGTTTGATTAGCGGAGTTCTTCAAAGTGATTGTTAACGATGAGATTTCCGTTGAAGGAGCATACCACTGCAATGAGAAGTCGCCTTCCGGGAAACGGACCTTTTCTGACAAAGGAGTTGAATTTGCCATCTGGATCTCTGTTAAAACTGTTCCGTTTTCACTTACAGCTACAAGCTTGCCGTCGCCCCAACCCTGAAAGTTGGTAGTCTGGCAGATGAATTTCCAAGTGCAGCTTGGTCCAAAAATCACGACATCTGAAGAAACCTCACCTTCCAAATCATTATTGATACCAACGAGGCTGTATTCGTATGCGCCATATTCCGCCACTTCGTCTACAAAGTTCAGTATCTCGCCCGGTTGTGGGTTGTTGTAAGTCTGAATTGTCTCGCCGTTACGTTTCAACACGATCTGCTGGATAGCTGTCAACGGTTCACCTGACACTGATGTATTAGGCACCATCCAGCTGATTTGAGCTGTCTTTGTAATAGCATTCTCCACGTCAACCTCCATCTCAATCTCAGGAACCATGGCGTTATAAATATAATCAGGTACAATCTCAAAAACTGCTCTCTGATAGCTGTTGAAGTGACCGTTACCGGTATTCAAAGCGTCGATTGCATAGTAAGTGCTGTTGTATGAACCGCTCCATCCCCAGTTGAAATGGAATTTACGCTGGTCGTTGTAGCCGTCGCAGTTGAAAGCGTGACCGCCGTCGGTGTCAGATCCCGCATAAACGAAAGGAATGCCACGGTCTAGCTGCGCGATAAGCATGTCTTCCCAAGCTGTCTTTGTATAGTTGTCACGGCTATCCAAATGAGCGCAGGCGCCATATCTGAAATAATTGATAAGTGCCGGGCCGACATCCTCTGTATGAGCGCCACTGCCGTCTGGAGCATAGTCCATGTCAACAGCGATACCGCAGTGATACATCAAAAGAGCCACTGCCAAACCGCCGGCATTTGTAGATGAGACCGTGTTAGGCATAATAGACCAGTTGTAAGTGGTCTCGCCGAAGTTTGCCGACAAAGTGGCACCACTACCTGGATAAGAACTTGTGTTGTATGAATGCTCACCGACACCAGTCTCAGGCCAGTTCCAGAACTTCATCACCTGACTCATAGCTGTAGCCACACAACCTGCATAGCAGTGGTTGTTTGTCCAATAGCTGCTGCAAGCCGGAGCATAATAATTGTAAGGCCAACCCTGATCCCATACTGTTGCCAAAAGCGGACTGACAGCCTTTTCCATTCTTGTTTTCGTTGTGACGCCTTCTTTGCGGAGAAGTTCCCATTGCTCAGTAACATCAGCTTCAGCAACCAATTCATTGTCAATTGCATACTGGATCTGACGTCCATAGTGACCAAGGAAATAACGCATGCCTTCCGGGATATTGTTGATATCGAAAGCACCGTCTTCGCCATAACCCAAAACAGGATATGCACGGTCGTCAGCGGCCATCACAACAAAACCGTTATCATAGTTAAAGACATAAAGATAAGCCACACCTTCTTCATTGCTCAAGGTGTAAACATGTTCAACGTCGGTTATACCTTTAGCAGATACGACGTTGTTTTTCAAATACTTAGCTCCAAGATTTTTTGCTGTGTTGACATCGACCGGAGCCGCAAACATCTGTCCCGCGAAAACCACAAGGGCAGCAACGATTACTAATAATTTCTTCATTTTTCAGTATTTTTTATTTTCCTTTTTCTCTTACTTTTTTTCTTTTAAAATATAACTATCTGTAAATAAACAAGTTAAAATGGTTAAAAACATTTTTTCACTTTTATTCAACTTAATTAATTTTAAGCTTGTAAAAATAGTAAAAAAAATAATACGACGCTCAATTTTTTTCGTATTTTTGCATTTCAAAAATGAATTTTCCCAGATATGGAACATAAATACTACGATTTTTACATGCGTTTTCCGAGCGAAGACGACGCATTGAAGGCGAAAGATTTTTATTACAAAAAACATCGTCCGCGCATCGGCGGCGAGTTCAAAATCAACGACAACGGCGTGTGTTCCCTGTCTCTGCAGGACGAATGCGAACTCATCACCGACCTGTATCCTTTCGGACTGAAACGCTATATCGTGGCCGACAATTTCCATGGCGTACGACGCGAACACGGCAAGGACATCTTCGACTTCTTCACCGACAGCGACAAGTATTTCTGCTGGGATTTGAACGATCAGGTCTTTGAAAAACTCAACAATTTCCTAAAAAACGAGATTCAACAGGACGGCTACACCCCTGAGGAAGGCAAACATGCTCCGTTCGTCCAACGCACCCTCGACAGCATGGGCATCGACGATCTTTTCAACATGCTCAACGTCGAAGCTCCAGGACTTGATATTTAGTTTGGAGTTTGAAGTTATTTTTTTCAAAAATTAGTTTTTTTATTGTCATTTCAAAAATTTTTTGTAATTTTGACGTGTTTTTAATCATTGTATTTGATGAAAAATTAGTCAAATTATCATTGCTATGTTCTTCAGTACCAACATAAGATTCTTGCGCAAACGCCGTTCCAAGACACAGGACGACGTCGCGGCGGCAGTCAACATGAAACGCTCAACGCTCAGCGGATACGAAAACGAGGTGTCGGAGCCGAGCATCGAGGCGCTCATCGTTCTGTCGAAATATTTCAACGTCGCCATCGACACCTTGATAAAGGTCGACTTGACAAAAATCGGCGAGTTTCAGCTAAGCCAGCTTGAACGCGGCTACGACGTGCACCTCAAAGGCAGCAACATCAGGGTTCTCGCCACCACCGTCAACAACGACAACGTGGAGAACATCGAACTAGTTTCCGAAAAGGCAAAAGCAGGATACACAACAGGTTACGCCGACCCGGAATACATCAAAATCCTCCCGACATTCAGCCTGCCGTTCCTGTCGAAAGAAAGAAAATACCGCACCTTCCAAATCAGCGGCGACTCCATGCTACCGATTCCAAACAAATCGTACGTGACCGGCGAATACGTCCTCGACTGGCACGACATCCACGACAAGCAGGCATATATCATCCTCACCATCGACGACGGAATCGTGTTCAAAATAGTTGAAAATCATATCGCCGACGGCTATCTGAGACTTCACTCGCTGAACCCAGTCTATGAGCCGTTCGAGATTCCAGTTACCGAGATAAAAGAGGTATGGAAATTTGTGCATTACATCAGCTCCGAGATGCCTGAAAATCAAAACACACCGAGAGAGCAGGAGCTTATCGACACCATAAACGACCTCAAAAAACAGGTTCAGGCGATACAACTGAAGTTGAACATTTAAACTTTATCTCTAAATGAAAAAAATCTTTCTGATATTAGCGTTTTTAGCGTGCTCCACGACGGCTTTTTCACAGGAAACGGGGTCTGACTTTTACATAAATTTCATCGACTGGAACATACAAAGATTCGTCGTCGACCACAACGAAAACTGGAAAGGTTATTACAAAAGCGACGCCGTCATCGAATACAATTTCGACGAGGTAAAGGCCATTAACTCCATAAGAATCAGATTCTTAGCAAATCCGTCAGTCGGGATTTCACTGCCTGCCACGGCAAAGGTCTACGCCTTCCCTATCGACGCTCCCGACTTGCCCGACACTTTCGTGAAAACATTAAAAATCGATGAAAAAGTAAACAATTCCGGCAATCAGTTTTTTACCGAAGAAATAAAGTTAAATGGCCTGAAAACCAAATACTTACGAATAGTTGTAGAAAACACTGGTTCGCTGATGTACATCAGCGAACCAGTTATAGAAACTACTTACTCCAATAACTACTTGCCCCAATAATTGAACGACTCCAACTCTTTCAAAAGCTCTTTGACTGCGGCTTCGAGTTGCTCATCTACGCCTTGCGCAAGTTTTTCAGGGGTGTTTTTAACTTTGATGTCAGGTTCCAACTGGCTGTTTTCCAGGTAGTTGCCTTCTTCGGTACGATAACCCACAACCGGAAGTCCGAAGTACAAAGTGTTATCCTGCAAAGTCTCCCAAGTGACACTGCTCATAGTGCCCGGAACAGGCATTCCAACGAGTTTACCGATATTTTTATGTTTGTAAACCCACGGCGTTCCATGCGCGTTGCTGTAGTTAGCCTCGCCAATAACCATAATCGAAGGTTTCACGTAACGTCGCGACGGCATGATGCACGACACGCTGTCGCGGACAACCTGCTCGAGATATTTCTCGCCTGAGAACAGAATCTCGATATCCTCATGCAGACGGCCGCCGCCGTTGAAACGAGTGTCGATGACGATGCCCTCACGGAGGTTGTATTTTCCTAAAATGTCGGCATAAACATCACGATAACTCGCATCGCCCATGCTCTTGATGTGGACGTAGCCGAGGCGTCCGTTCGACAGACTGTCGACAATGTGGGCGTTGCGTTTTATCCAGCGTTTGTAAAGCAAATCGTTCTGCGCGCTCTTCGAGATCGGCTTCACCACCTCTTCCCAATGTTTTTTGGTCTTCGGACTGTAAATCGAGACAAGCACTTTCTTCCCCGATTTCTTGTTCAGAAGCGGGAAATAGTCCATATCCTTCGTGATCTCGACGCCGTCAATCTTTTCGATGATGTCGCCTGCCTTCACTTTCGAAGATTTCTTGTCGAAAGGACCATATTCGAGCACCTCTTCGATGAGAAGACCGTCTTTGTCGTAACTCCAGTCGTAGAGAAGTCCAAGCTGAGCCGTAGCGTCGCCGTTTGAGCCACCGCCACGATAGCCGGAGCCCGAATGCGAAACGTTAAGCTCGCCAAGAACCTCGCTCAGCAATTCCGCAAAATCGTAATTGTTGTTGATATGCGCCAGGAACGGATAAAAATCTTTCTTAATCTGTTCAAAATCAGCGCCATTATGGTCGCGACGGAACAAGCGTTTGTTTTCCTGCAGGAAGACGTGATTGTACATATACTCACGTTCCGCGGCACGGTCGAGTATCATTGTCGCATCATATTTAATAGGTGTCGACTTGCCGCCTTTGGTCTCAATCTTCTGAAGATTTCCGCCCGAAAGCACGTAGATGTTATCACCTTTTTTATTTAATACGAGTTGTGCGCCGCCGGCATCGAGTTTCTTCAAAATCTTCGTCGATTTCTCACGGACATCGAGTTCCCAAAGGTCATAACCCTTCTCGAAAGAGCTCAAGAAATACAGCTTGTCGCCATCTTTCGACAACACAGCGCCCGACAGCTTCGACGACATCGGAGTCAAACGCACCACACGTTCATCGAGTCTATCCAACTCAACATCAACAGCTTTCACCTCCTCTTTCTTATCCTTCTTCTCTTTACTATCCTTCTTATCCTTACTATTCGCTTCATTCTCTTTCTTCAAAACTTCGTATTCTTCCTTCGAAAGCATGAATTTATCATACGCATCCTGATTCATGAAGCAGATGAAAGCGTCGTTCTGGCTGCCCCACGAGGCGTGCGAGCGCATGCCGTAACGGTTTGAGCCGAAAATGACAGCATTGCCGTCCAAAGCCCATCTCGGACTGCCGGCGATATAGCCGTCGTTGGTGATATTGTGAATCTTCATGTCGCCGTCAGCCGAAACAATGCCAATATCCGAATAAGGTGAACGCATATTTGTGATAAGCGTCAAGACGAACCATTTTCCATCTGGAGACCATTGATAATCAAACGGATAGGCGTCGCTATCATAATGTTGGGTACCGTCAGTGATCTGACGCACTTTTTTGTTTTCTAAGTTAATGACTTTCAAGAATTTACGGTTTTCTATATAAGCTATTTCTTTACCATCAGGAGAAAACTGAGGCGAGGTACGCTCTATGCCGTCATCACCAAACAGCGACTCCTCTTCAATCAAGGTGGCGTAGGCGAAATTGAGGTCTTCCTTGCGCGACATCTTGGCGAGGTATAAATTATAGTAACCGTCACGCTCCGAGGTGTAAACCAGCATCTTACCGTCAGGCGAGAACGACGGATCAGCCTCTGCCTCAGGCGTATGCGTGATTTGTTTCGTTGTCTGATACTCGTCGGAAGTAACAAACACCTCACCACGGACCACGAAAGCGATGAGATTGCCTTCAGGTGTCAGCGTCAGGTCGGAAGCGTTGCCGAACTTACCACGTTCAGGCATGTTTTCCTGGTCGTTAACAATCTGAATATCAACTTTTTTTGGCTCCTGCCCTATCTTCTGAGTGTAAATCTCACCTTGATAGCCGTAGCACAACGTACCATCGTTGGCGACACTCAAAAAACGCACCGGATAAGTCTCGAAATTGCTGATTTTCTGCGGCTCGGACATGTTAGGCCACCGCATCATGTACACATTCTGGCTGTTGCGTCCTGCCGGTTCGCTGAGGTAGACAAACGACTTATGGTCAGGCATAAACGCAGGATCACGGTCTTCGCCAATGTTGGTAGTCAGGATCTTATGCGTTTTCTCTTTTGCGTTGTAATAGACCACATCACGTGCCACCGACGACACCTGATGTTTGCGCCAGATGTTCTCGCTACCTTTGCGGTCGTAGTAAAGAAACGACTCGCCATCGCTGTCGAACGACACCGAGCACACCGTAGCAGCGGTCACTTGCTGCGGACGACCGCCATCCACCGACACCTTATATAATTCAGTCAGCCAACCTGAGGCGAACTGAGCGTCTTTGGCGTCTTTCTGAATCATCGCGCTGTAATAAATCTCCTTATCGTCGGGCGAAAACGAGAGCGGCGTCTCGTTGGCGGAGTTCGTCGTAACACGTTTTGCCACGCCGCCGTCGACAGGCACGACATAAATATCGAAATTACCGTTGCGGTCGGTTGCAAAAGCTATATTTTCACCGTCATGCGACCAAATCGGATAATAATCGTATGAAGCTGAAGTGGTAATCTGACGAGCCATACCACCCTGAGTATCAACGACATAAATATCACCTTTATAAGTAAAAGCTATTTTGTCACCTTTCGGCGAGATGGTGTTGTAACGCATCCAAAGAGGCTGTTGAGCGAACGTCGAAACGACCAAAAACGATGCAAACAAAGTGAAGAATAATTTTTTCATAGAAATTAAATTTTTACGATGCAAAATTAGCAAAAAAAATTGTAATTTTACACTTTCAAAATTTTATAAAAAAAATGAAACTTAATTTGAAACGTCCGATAGCGTTTTTCGACTTGGAAACGACAGGATTAAATATAACTCACGACCGTATTGTTGAAGTTAGTGTGCTGAGAATCAATGTGAACGGCGACGAAGAGCAGAAGACTTGGCGCATCAACCCGGGCATCCCTATCCCGCCTGAGACGACAGCCATCCACGGCATAAGCGACGCCGATGTGGCGCACGAAAAGACGTTTAAACAGGCAGCGCCGGAGATCTCGCGTTTCTTTGGCAACTGCGATCTCGCGGGTTACAATATTTTGAAGTTCGACCTCCCGATGCTCGTCGAGGAATTCATCCGTGCAGGCGTCAACTTCGACCTCAAAGACCGTCAGCTCATCGATGTGATGAATATTTTCATGAAAATGGAGCCGCGAACACTGAAAGGCGCCTACCGCTTCTTCATGAACAAGGAGCTCGACAACGCCCACTCCGCCAACGCCGATACCTTCGCCACCTACGAGGTGCTGATGGCGATGCTCGACCGTTACAAAGACACAGAATACACTGACTTTAAAGGAGTTACGTCGAAACCTGTCGTCAACGACATGAGCGAGCTGGCACATTTCTCGTCGCATCATCAAAACGCCGATTTGATGGGACAAATCGTTTACGACGAGCAAGGCAAGGCCGTTTTCAAGTTCGGGAAACACAAGGACGAACGCGTGGAAGACGTCTTCAAGAAAGAGCCGCAATATTACGACTGGATCATGAAAAGCGACTTCCCTGAATACACAAAGCGAGTGGTAACAAAATTAAGATATCCAGATAAAAACATTAATTTTTAACACAACTTTTTTCAAAAAAAATAATTGTCACAATAAAAAAACAATTATCTTTGCATCGAATATCTTTAACATCAAAATAGGAATAGTATGGAAGAAAATGAAAAGATGAACAATCGTGAGGAATTGTTTTCGAGACCGGTACGTGCAGGAAAACGCACCTACTTTTTCGATGTGAAAGCAACAAGAGGTGATGAGAAATACATCACCATCACCGAGAGCAAGCGCCGCTTCAGCAATGAGCAAAACCGCTTCTTCTATGAGAAACACAAGATTTTCCTTTACAAGGAAGACTTTGAGAAATTCGCCAACGCGTTGAAGGAAACCCTTAATTTCATTGAGACTGGCGAATATCCTGAAGGTTACTTCGATGAGCCTAAAGTATATGAAGGTCACGACGACGGCGAGATGAAAGACGATGTCGAGGACTGGTTCAACGACATGGAGAAGAAATAAACAGGATAATTAAGGATAAATGAGGATAAGAAGGATAAGGGGGAAGAAATTCCTTTTATCCTTCTTATCTTTCTTATCCATCTTATCATGCCGAAGACATCTTATCCTTAAAAAATTATTTTTTACATAGGTAATTCAAAATTTTCCGTATCTTTGTACGTTTTTACATACACATATTTTTTAACACATGGGAAAGATTATCGCGATAGCAAATCAGAAGGGCGGTGTAGGCAAAACGACCACCGCGATAAACCTGGCAGCAAGCCTTTCGGTGTTGGAACACAAGACGTTACTCATCGACGCTGACCCACAAGCCAACTCTACATCAGGCGTGGGCTTCGACCCAAAAGAAATTGACGCAAGCATCTATGAGTGCATCATCAACAACATCGATCCACGCACAATCATCAAGGAGACAGAGACGCCGAACATGTATCTTTTGCCGGCACACATCGACCTCGTGGGCGCTGAGATTGAGATTATCAACATACCGCAACGCGAACAGATGATGGCGAAATGCCTCGCTCCTATCAAAGACGAGTACGACTTCATCATTATCGACTGCTCGCCGTCGTTGGGACTCATCACCGTGAACTCGCTCACCGCCGCCGACTCAGTGATAATACCGGTGCAATGTCAGTACTTCGCCCTCGAAGGCTTAGGCAAGCTGCTCAACACCATCAAGATTGTGCAGTCGCGATTCAACCCTAACCTCGATATCGAAGGAATACTCCTCACCATGTTCGATAGCCGCACTCGTATCTCCAAACAGGTCGTCGACGAGGTGAAGACGCATTTCCAGTCGATGGTTTTCGACACGATAATCAACACAAACACACGTCTCAGCGAGGCGCCGAGCTACGGTCACACAATCATCATGCACGACGCGGCAAGCACCGGTGCGATCAACTATCTCAACCTCGCGAGAGAGCTTTTACAACGTAACAACATTGAAAATGACAGTACAAAATAAAAACAGAGGACTCGGTCGCGGACTCGACGCCATACTGCAAAGCCCGGAAACCGACATCACTTCCGTCGACATCTCCGGCAACTATGTGGCAGGCGCCATTGCGCAGATAGAAATAGATAAGATTGAGACAAACCCGTTCCAACCGAGAACTGACTTCGACGGAAACGCACTCAACGAGTTGGCTGAATCGATTAAGAATCAGGGGGTTATCCAGCCCGTCACTGTTCGTAAGATGGGTTACGACAAATACCAGCTCATCTCCGGCGAGCGCCGTCTACGCGCATCGAAGATGGCAGGATTGAAGACGATTCCTGTGTTTATCCGCGTGGCAAACGACGAGCAGATGCTTGAAATGGCGCTCATCGAGAACATCCATCGCGAGAACCTCAATGCCATAGAAGTCGCCATATCATACCAGCGTCTTCTCGAAGAATGCAAACTCACTCAAGACCAGCTCAGCGAGAAAGTGGGCAAAGACCGCTCAACGGTAGCTAACTTCTTGAGACTTTTGAAGTTGCCGGCCGAGATACAAATCGCAATCCGCGATGGTTATATCACCATGGGACACGCCAGAGCCCTCGTCAACATCAGCGATAAGGCAAAACAACTCATCATCCTGAAACGCATCATCGACGAAGACCTCAGCGTCAGACAAGTCGAGATTTTGGCAAGAGACACCAACAAAGACAGTTCAAAAAAGCCTGCCGCAAAACAGAGAAACGTTCTCCCGGAAAGCTTTAAGGTTCATGCGGAAGCTCTTTCCAAAGCCTTGAAAATGGGCGTGAAGGTGAACCGCAACAACAAAGGTAAAGGCTCACTGACAATCAACTTCAAGAACGATCAGGAGTTTGAACGCCTGCTCGACTTCATCAACAAAGGCAACTAAAATGAAGAGATTCTGGCTGCTGATAATATTATCCATTTGCACTTTGCAATGTCTGAAAGCGCAAGACACGCTACAGATGTCGCCAAGGGAAGATACGCTCATCTTGAAGCAGGATTTGCCAGAGCCCGCCTTGATTCAGACAGAAAACAATGCCTCTTCAGTAGTTGTGAAAAAGCCACATAGCCCTAAAAAAGCCACACTTTGGGCTCTCATCCCCGGAATGGGACAGGTTTACAATAAAAAATATTGGAAACTGCCGATAGTTTACGCAGGATTCGGCATCACGACATACTACGCGGTGGTAAACGGCGACGACTACAAACTTTATAAACAGGCGTACGACTATAAGATGGGCTTCATCACCGACGTGAGCGACAAGGTAAAAAGAGAAGCGGAGAAATACACCGCCGACAACCTCCTCACCTTGCGCGACTACTATCGCAGCAACATGGAATTGTGCTGGATTCTAGCAGCGGCATGGTATGTGTTACAGATAATCGACGCGAACGTTGACGCCCATTTCTTCTATTATGACATCTCCGACGAGCTGACATTACAAGTTGAGCCTCAATGGAATCCGTCATTCAACGATTATGCTCAAGGAACAAGTTTAGGAAACGTGGGAATATCAGTGAAATTCAGTTTTTAAGATGAAAATAGTTATTTTAGGATATGGCAAGATGGGACACGAGGTGGAGCAGATAGCTCTGCAACGCGGTCACGAAGTGGCGTATCGCATTGACACTGAAGAGGATTGGAACAAAAATAAAGCCGAAATATCGAAATGCGACGTCGTGATAGAATTCAGCACCCCCGCCACGGCGATATCCAATATCGGAAAATGTTTTGACATAAACATCCCGATAGTTGTAGGCACAACAGGCTGGTATTTGCATCTTGACGAAATAAGGAAACGCTGTGAACACGAGAATCAGACCTTATTCTACGCCCCGAACTTCAGCATTGGCATGAATTTTGTCTTCAAACTCAACAAAGAGATGGCAAAATTCGCGCAGAAATATGATTATCAGCTGGGTATAACTGAGACGCATCACATCCACAAACTCGACAAGCCAAGCGGGACAGCCGTAAAACTCGCCGAAGACATCATAAAAAACAACGGAAATTATGACAAATGGATGTTGAAAGAGAACATCGACTGCCCAAGCTGTAGCGACAATATGCTGAAAGTCAGCGCAATAAGAGAAGGCGAGATTTTCGGTATCCATGAGATAACAGCTCTGTCGGAATGCGATGAGATAACCTTGAAACACGAAGCCTTCAGTCGCAAAGGATTTGCCACAGGTGCCGTCATCGCCGCAGAGTTTATACAAAACAAAAAAGGAATTTTCACAATGGAGGATTTACTAAGATGAACATGCTTATAACAATATTTCTTTTGCCGCTGACTTTCTCAATCTGCGCGGCATTTTGCTACAAATTCTACGAGGGCGCTGGCTATAAAAAATCCGACGCTTTCATCCCATATTACAACCTCTTCGTCTTGTCGAAAATAATCGGTTGGAACAAATGGTGGTGCTATCTTCTGCTCATCTTCCCTTACATCAACACGTTCACCGCGTTTCTGATGTTCATCGAGCTGGCGAAATGCTACAACCGTTTCAGCTTCGGCGAGATAGTGGCGGCAGGATTTTTCCCGTATGTTTACTTCCCGGTCATGAGCAGCAAAAATCTTGAATATCATGACCCGAGGACTACCGTCCGCCCTCCCAAAGGCTGGGTGCGCGACTGGTTTGACGCCATCTTATGGGCTGTGTTCGCTGCCTTGATAATCAGGACGTTCCTATTCGAGATGTACACTATCCCGTCGTCAAGTATGGAGGGAACCCTCATGACCGGCGACTACCTCCTTGTGAGCAAAGTAGGTTACGGGCCGCGTTTCCCGAACACTCCCCTCACCTTCCCGTTCGTTCATCACACACTGCCGTGGACAAAATACACAAAGTCGTACATCGAATGGCCTCAGGTGGGATACTGGCGATTGCCTGGCTTCAGCAGCATCAAACGTAACGACCCTATCGTGTTCAATTTCCCTGCAGGCGATACTCTTTGCGAAAATGCCCAGAGCAATTATACTTATTATCAACTTGTCAGACGATACGGCCGGGACGCGGTCCAAAACAACAAAGCCATAATACAGCTGAACGGCCAAATGGTGCCTTGTGGCAGAATCATCACACGCCCGGTCGACAAACGAGAAAACTACGTAAAGCGCCTCATAGCAATGCCTGGCGACACTTTACATATAATCAACGGGATTGTCTACATCAACGGCGAGATGGGTTACCAACCGCCTCACATGCAGCATGCTTATTATGTCAAAATAAATGGCAACAACATAAGTCCGAAGGTTTTCGAGAAATTCAACATCTATGACGGCAGCAGACTCAGCGCCAGCGAATATTATCTTCACATGAGCGACGCCATAGCTGAAGATTTCGGCAAGATGCCGTTTGTGGTTGAAATAAGCAGACTGATAATTCCAGCGGGAGCCGATGAGAGCAACGACATCTTCCCTAACGATACCGTGCACTTCAAATGGAGCTGCGACAACTTCGGGCCTATCGTCATCCCAAAGGAAGGCGTGACAGTGAAAATCAATCCGGAAAACATTGCCCTATACAACAGATGCATCACCGCATACGAACATAACGATTTGAAAATCAAAGATAACAAGATTTTTATAAATGGAAAAGAAACCGATGAATATACTTTCGGAATGGATTACTATTGGATGATGGGCGACAACCGTCACAACTCACAAGACTCTCGTTATTGGGGCTATGTACCAGTCGACCACATCGTCGGAAAACCATTATTTATATGGCTTTCAAAGGATAACACATACGGCGGAATTCGTTGGAACAGAATCATGAAATTTCCTAAATAATGAAATATGGCAGTAAATAAGAACAGACTAAGGGTGGCTCCTGTTGAAGCCGAAAACAAAGTCAGCAACGAGCCCAAAGGAAAAGTCGCGAAATCAACAAAACCGAAAGCTTCGAAAACAACGAGCAAGGTGGCCAAACGACGCAAAGAATCCGACGGAAGAGTCAGGATATGTTTTGGCATTTTCTTCTTCCTTGTAAGTATTTTAATGCTAACAGCTTTCGCAAGGCCATATTTTGGATACAACACAGCCGGCAAATGGCTCAATAGCATCAGCGATTTTATGACCCAGGAGATGTTCGGCATAGGAACAGCCTATTTCATCTTCCTTATTGGACTTCTTGGCATCAGCATGATATGGAAAAAATCGTTCATCAAAGGCTGGACGCTGTGGAAATACGGCCTGATCTTCATCCTTTGGCTGCCTATTCTTCTCGCTGTTATAAAAGTCCCTGAAATATATTACGGCCGCGTCGGCTACAGATGCTTCGCGTTCATCCATCATTATATAGGCTTACTCGGTGTCATCTTATTACTGATTTTCACCGCTTTTATTTATGTCATCTTCTCATTCAACATCAGATTTGACTTTTTGAAAAAGAAAGACGACGACAATGATGATGACGAAGAAGAGGAAGAGGAAACGCATGTTCCAGCTCCGGCTCCTGCTCCTGTCCACAAAACCATATATGAGGAGGATGTAATCAACGAAAACGAGGAAATAACTGCCATAGAGCCGAAACAAGAAGAGCCGAAAGCTCCGATCGCTCCAGTAACGACCAAGCCTGAAGACGAAGCTGCTTCTGAAGAAGATGGTGAAGATGAAGATGAAGGCGGAGACGATATCGAGATGGAAATCACAGGTCAGCAAAAAGAGAAAAGAGTCAACAAAAACGGCGAGCATTTCGGCCTCGACACATTATTCGACCCGAAATTAGAGCTGTCTTCGTACAAACTGCCGCCTCTTGATCTGCTTAAGGAATACGGCGACGACTCATCGACTGTCGACAAAGACGAGCTGGAGGCCAACAAGAAACGTATCGTCGAGACACTTTCCAACTACTCTATCGAGATCGACAAAATCAAGGCGACCATCGGCCCTACCGTCACGTTGTACGAGATAGTCCCTGCCGCCGGCGTCCGTATCTCAAAGATCAAAGGTCTGCAAGACGATATCGCGCTCAGCTTGGCAGCCTTGGGAATCCGAATCATCGCCCCTATCCCTGGCAAAGGCACCGTCGGTATCGAAGTGCCTAACAAGAAACCTCAGACCGTCTCGATGCGTTCGATCATAGGGTCTGAGAAGTTCCAGAAATGCGGCTACGCCTTGCCTTTCGGCATCGGAAAGACCATCTCCAACGAGAGCTACGTCGCTGACCTCGCCAAGATGCCTCACATCCTGATGGCTGGTGCCACCGGACAAGGTAAGTCAGTGGGTCTCAACGCCATCATCGCTTCATTGCTCTACAGCAAACATCCTGCCGAGCTGAAGTTCATCCTCGTTGACCCTAAAAAAGTCGAGCTGAGTCTTTACAGAAAGATCGAGAACCACTATCTCGCCAAGCTCCCTGACTCAGAAGACGCCATCATCACTGACGTCCGCAAGGTGGTGCGCACACTCAACTCTCTCTGCATCGAGATGGACAACCGTTACGAGCTCCTGAAAGACGCCGGAGTGCGTAACATCAAGGAATATAACGAGAAATTCACAAGTCGCAAGCTCAACCCTTACGACGGACACCGTTTCCTGCCATATATAGTGCTCGTCGTCGATGAGTTCGCCGACCTTATCATGACTGCAGGTAGAGAGATTGAAGGTCCTATCGCGCGTCTGGCACAGCTCGCCCGTGCTATCGGTATCCACCTCATCATCGCTACACAACGTCCTTCAGTGAAAGTCATCACCGGTACCATCAAGGCCAACTTCCCTGGACGTATCGCCTTCCGCGTAATCTCACGTGTCGACTCCGCCACCATCCTCGACAACAACGGCGCCGAACAGCTCATCGGTCGCGGCGACTTGCTCATGTCGACAGGACAAGACCTCGTGCGTCTGCAATGTCCGTTTATCGACACCCCTGAAGTTGAGGCGATCTGCGATTACATCGGCGAACAGAAAGGCTACGCCGAGCCATATCTTCTCCCCGACTGCCCGGACGAGCAGGAAGAAGGAGGCTCGAAAGATGCTATGGATCCAAACGAACGCGACCCGTTGTTTATCGAAGCCGCCCATATTGTGGTGCAGACACAACAAGGCTCAACATCAATGCTGCAACGCAAACTGAAACTCGGCTACAACCGCGCCGGACGTATAATCGACCAACTCGAGAAAGCTGGTATCGTCGGTCCTTTCGCAGGCAGCAAACAACGCGAAGTGAAAGTCGCGACAGAATTCGCATTAGAACAATTCCTTAAAGATCTTGATTTAGGTGACAGTATTTAAATTTTTTGATATGAAAAAGAACATCTTTTTGACAATCAGCTTATTATTACTCACGGTCGGCCTCATGGCTCAATCCGCTGAAAATGTTATAAAATCGGCTGTTGAAAAACTCAAATCATACGACAATATCGAAATCGCTTTTGAATATAACATGATCCATACCGAAGCCGGTATCTACGAGACCATGGAAGGAAGCGGTTTCCTTCAAGGCGACGCCTATAAACTCAAAATCATGGGCCAGGATATCGTTTGCGACGGCACGACAAGATGGATTTATAACGCTGACGCCGAAGAAGTTATAATCAGCAGCGTCGACAAAAACGACGACAGCAGCTCTCCATTCCAAATCATCAATAATTACAACGAAAACATCTCGGCAAAGTTCGTCGAAGAGTCGGGCAACATCAGAAAGATTGAAGTCAAGACACTTTTCGGCAACGACGACAATGAAAAAGTCATCATAACTTTAGACATCAAGTCATTAGAAATCAAAGATTTGCATGTCTTAGACAAAGACAAAACCGAGTTTGTTTACGAGATTAAGAAATTTGTAACAAACCAGATTTTGCCTGTCGATTTCTTCACTTTCAAAGCCTCAGACTATCCTGACGCCGAGATTATCGACATGAGATAACAGTGAGCGACAAGAGGAAACATATCATCTTTTTGGCGAGGTGGTATCCCCACCGCTATGACCCTATGCTAGGGCTTTTCGTGCAACGTCACGCTGAAGCCGCCGCCCTGTGCAACGACATCAGCGTTGTTTACGTGCATCCTGATGATAAAATTTCTCAAAAATTTGAAGTTGTCAAAACCATTGACAACAACGTCAGCACCATTCGCGTCTATTACAAAAAGCCAAAGTCAAAAATCCTATCGATTTTAAGATTTTTCCGCGCAAACCGTCTTGCTATCAAACAATTGCCTAAACCGGACATCATCCACGTCCACATTCTGACACGTCTCGGCCTGATAGCCTGGTTGCAAAAAATCGTTCACGGCACACCTTATATAATAACGGAGCATTGGTCGCGCTATCTCCCTGGCAATGATTTCGGCGGTTTTTTAAGAAAGAAACTGACTAAACTCGTTGTGAGACACGCCTCCGCCGTCACCACCGTGACCGACATCCTCGCCAAAGCAATGCAGGCACACGGACTTCATAACGACAACTATATCGTCGTGCCCAACGTGGTCGACTTCAACAAGTTCAAGCCTATTCCGCACCACAACGATATTCCCAAAATCATCCATGTAAGCTGTTTTGAGAACAAATCGAAGAACATCACCGGTTTGGTCGACGCCTTAAAAATTTTAGAAGACAAAAATATTGACTTTCAATGCATTTTCATTGGCGACGGCATCGATTTCGAATTGATAAAAGACTATGTCAAGAAGTTGAAACATCAGGAATGGCTGCGTTTCACAGGCATTTTGGAAGGACAGGAATATATCGACGAGCTCTCTTCCGGCGATTTCCTCGTCTTGTCGAGCAACTACGAGACTCAAGGCGTGGTGCTTCTCGAAGCTTTCGCCTGCGGAATGCCTGTCGTGAGCACCAACGTCGGCGGAATACCTGAGGTTGTCAACGAAAGCAACGGCATACTCGTCCCGCCTCAAGACGCTGAAGCTCTTGCCGAAGCAATGCAAGAGATGATTCTGAAACACCAAAATTACAACGCCGAGGCCTTGAGAGACGGCATAATAAAAAAGTTTTCCAACGAATCTGTCGGAAAACTTTTAAACGATATTTATAAAATCTAATTAAAGTCCCATTTTCTTCTCGATCAGCTTCACAAACTCGGTATTTGAGAAGTGACCTGGCTTGTAAGCCGTAACCTTGCCGATAATTGGCATGCCGATAAGTGTGAGGTCACCGACGAGGTCGAGAAGTTTGTGGCGTGCCGGCTCGTTCTCGAAATACAAAGTCACGTTATTAAGGATTCCACCTTCGTGAACCGCAATTGACTCTTTATGGAACAACTTGGCTACACGTTTTAAATCCTCTTCCGAAACCTGTTTTTCAATAAAGACAATGGCATTCGACAAGTCGCCGCCTTTGATGAGGTTGTGAGCGAGAAGCATCTCAAGCTCCTGGAAGAACACAAATGTCCTGCACATCGCAAACTCTGTCTCAAACTCGCTTATGTCATGAAGATGAGCCTCCTGAACGTTAAGAACGCCTGATTTATAGTCGACCTTAACATCAATACTGAATTTATCAGCTGGCTCAACCACCAATTCGCAACCTACTTTTGGATGTGTATAAGTTATCTTTTTCGTGATTTTCAAGACTTTACGCTCAGCGTCCTGCTCCTCCACTCCTGCCTCCTTCAAGGCATCCATCACTATTCTCGAGCTTCCGTCAAGGATTGGTGGCTCCTCGCAGTTCAAATCGACAAGCACATTGTCGATATTCGAAGCCCTCAATGCAGCCATGATATGCTCCACTGTATAAACTTTCACACCATTTTGCGCAATAGTAGTACCACGCGAAGTATCAACCACATTTGCCACGAGCGCCTCAACTATAGGCTGCCCCTCAACGTCAACTCTTCTGAATTTGATACCGTGATTAATCTCCGCAGGATGAAATGTAAGCGTTCCGTGCTGACCGGTATGAAGACCAGTACCACTAATACTTACACTCTTTTTAATAGTATGCTGTCTTTCCGCCATAAATTATATATTACTTTGACAATAATTCTTCAAGTTTTTTCTCCAACTCGGCGACTTTTTCTTCCAATTTATCTATATTGCGTTGTCTTACAACGTCTTTCATAAATTTGACGTAATCATAAGCCGGAGAGCCGATAATCGATTTACCCGGTTCACGCACACCTTTTGTCAAACCCGCCTGTGGTCCTATCGTGGTGCGGTCAGCGATTGAAAGGTGTCCCGAGATTCCAACCTGACCCGCGATGATGCAGTTCTTTCCGACATGTGTCGAACCTGAGATACCGACCTGCGCCGCCATAGCGGTATTTTCACCAACTTCCACATTATGTGCGATTTGGATAAGATTGTCGAGTTTCACGCCATCATGAATCTTCGTCGACTCCATCGTTGAGCGGTCGATGGTGGTGTTAGCGCCGATTTCAACATTGTCGCCGACCAAGACATTACCGATTTGTGGGATTTTCTTGTATGTTCCGTCAGGCTGAGGCACAAAGCCGAATCCATCTGCTCCAAGAACAGCACCCGCATGGATGATACAATTCTTTCCGATATGCGTCATCGCATAAAGCTTGACACCGGCATAAATCACAGTATTGTCATCAATAACCACATCGTCACCGATATAGCACTGTGGATAAATCTTCACATTTTTACCTATTCTCACTCTCTCACCGACAAAAGCAAAATCGCCGATGTAACAGTTGTCACCATATTCGGCGTCAGGAGAGATATAAGCGTTTTCAGAAATGCCGACCTTGTTACTGGTATATTCCTGATACGTGGCAAGAAGCTGAGCAAAAGCCTCATAAGCGTTTTTCACCCTAATCATTGTCGTTTTAACCGGTTCTGACGGCTCAAAATCATCATTCACCAACACCACCGACGACAAGGTGTTATAAATATAAGGAATATATTTCGGATTAGCTAAAAAGCTCAACATCCCGGAAGCGCCATCTTCTATACGCGCCACACCCCAAACTTTTGCTTCAGGATCGCCTTCAACTTTTCCACCTAATAATGCCGCAATCTGAGCAGCTGTAAACTCAACTTTCATATATCAAAAATTATTAAATTCTTTTTTAATCACAATGATAGCCATATCTATCAACGAATTAGGTATCAAGGCTATTGTCTGAGCCATCGTCGCGGCATCAGCGTCCGGATTGGCGGCAAAAGCCTCGTTAATGCTTTTCAACACATTGTCTTTTGTTAAAACTATCATCATCCACACCTCTTCACTAACGTAAAGACGCTGCGCAAGGTTGTGTTCAAACTCATCCTGAACATTCTGAATCAGCGCAAACTGCAAGTCGCTGCGCGACATCCCGGGCATAAAAACCCTTTTTACAAGAACCGAGCACCTAATCCTCTCAAGGTAAAGCACCAGCCGCTCAAATGCCTGAACCATAAGCGGAACGACCACCGACTGACTACCTTTCTTGCCGACTTTCTTACTCCCCGTGAACAAGAAAAAGAATCCGACAATCGTCATCAGCGAAATCAAACCTATTAATACCCAAGTCGACGGCGTCATTATTCTACATTTTAGACTGCAAATATAATTATTTTTTAATTTCGAACTAAATTTTTTAAACAAAAGTTTTCCTATCATAAAAATTCTTAATTTTGCAATCTCAAACAAGTCATTAATAATTTTAAAATATAAAAAAATGGGTACATTATCACAAAGAGTCATCAACATGGCGGAATCAGCCACATTGAAAATGACGCAGAAGAGCCGCGAACTCAAGGCTCAGGGCATTGACATCATTTCGTTGAGCATTGGCGAACCTGACTTCAACACACCTATGAGTGCGAAACAAGCCGGTATCGACGCCATCAACAACAACGACACGCATTATCCTCCAGTTCCGGGAACACCTGCGTTGCGCAAAGCCATTGCTGAGAAACTCCGTCGTGACAACGGTCTCGATTACAAAGACACCGACATCATCGTGTCGAACGGCGCAAAACAAGCCATCACCACAACATTCTTCGCCATCCTCGACAAAGGCGACGAAGTCATCATTCCCGCCCCATTCTGGGTGTCATACCCTGAAATGGTGAAGCTCGCCGACGGCACTCCTGTTTTCATCTACACAACACCTGAGCAGCACTTCAAAATCACTGCAAAACAGCTTGAAGACGCCATCACTCCTAAGACCAAGGCTTTCATCTTCAGCACACCTTGCAACCCAAGCGGTTCGGTCTACACAAAAGAAGAGCTCGCCTCGTTAGTTGAAGTTTTCAAGAAACATCCTGAGATTATCATCATTTCCGATGAGATTTACGAATTCATCCAATACGAGCACAAGCACGAGTCGATGGGACAGTTCACCGAGTTGAAAGACCGTCTCGTCATCGTCAACGGCGTCGCTAAAGGTTACGCCATGACAGGTTGGAGAATCGGCTACATCGCAGCTCCTACCGCCATCGTCAACGCCTGCAACAAGATCCAGGGACAGTACACATCAGGTATCTGCACCATCTCACAGGCAGCGTCAGTGGCGGCAATGCAGCTCTCACCTGAGAATTCAGAGGAAGTCCAGAATATGTGCAAGGCCTTCAGAGCACGCCGCGACATGTTCTACAAGCTCCTCATGGAAATCCCAGGCATCAAGTTAAGCTTGCCGGCAGGCGCTTTCTATATGTTCCCTGACGTCAGCGCTTACTATGGCAAAAGCGACGGTGCCACAGTGATGAAAAACAGCGACGACTTGTGCATGTACTTGCTTTACAACGCTCACGTGGCTTGCGTGGCTGGCGGCGCATTCGGCAACGACAACTGCATCCGTCTGTCATACGCTACATCCGACGACAAACTTCGTGAAGCAGCCAGACGTCTTAAAGAAGCTTTTGCAAAACTTAAATAATAAAAACAATGTTAAAAGAAGACATCAAAACACTTTTTGATTCTTTCAACAGCAAGAGAATACTTATAATAGGTGATGTTATGCTCGACCTTTACCTCAACGGCAAGGTCGAGCGCATCTCGCCTGAAGCTCCTGTGCCGATAGTGGCAGTGGGCAACAGATTCGCCCGTCTCGGAGGAGCCGCCAACGTAGCTCAAAACATCAAGGCTCTTGGTGCGGAACCGGTTCTGTGCTCAATCATCGGCGACGACTCAAAGTCTCACGATTTCTTTAATCTGCTGAAGGAGCACGGCATGCCAGGAAACGGCATCGTCAAAAGCAAGGAGCGCCGCACTACGACGAAATACCGCATCATCGGCAACAACGCGCAGATGCTCCGCGTCGACGACGAGGACACTTTCAACCTCACCGACAACGAATATCAGGCTTTGTGCGAAAAAATCGACACCATCCTTTACAGAGAACGCATCGACGGTATCATTCTTCAAGATTATAATAAAGGCGTCTTGACAGAGAAACTCATCCGCCGCACCATTGCAGTCGCTAACGAGAAAAACATCCCTGTAGGCGTCGATCCGAAAAAGAACAATTTCCTCGCTTACGAAAATTGCACCCTCTTCAAACCAAATCTTAAAGAATTGAAGGAAGGTATCAATTTCGACTTCCCGACAGATACAATTGACGGTATTTTATTAGGAGTCAACGAATTACAAGACAGACTGAACTGCCGTTTTGTAATGAACACCCTGTCTGAACGCGGAGTTCTCATCCAGGAAATGGTCAACGGAAAGAAAAACCATTATCATATTCCGGCACATCTTCGCAAAATCGCCGACGTCTCCGGCGCGGGAGACACCGTTTTAGGCGTCGCGATGCTTTGTTTGGTAAACAACCTCGACCCATACCACATCGCTGCAATATCAAATCTGGCCGGCGGCCTGGTATGCGAAGAAATCGGAGCGGTGCCTATCAACAAGGAAAGACTATTAAAAGAAACAGAAAAGATACAATAAGAAAGTCTTTTTTGCGTTATTAAGTCTATGAAATTTAATTTGTTATCAATAAAAAGAGCTCTGCTCTTAATCGGTTTTGTGCTTTGCATGATTCCACAAACGCTCGTCGCTCAAAGCGAAAAGCCTAAGAATCTGCTATTGTACGACAATCAACCTTATCATTTTGGATTCATCATTGGATTCAACCAGATGTCATACGCCATAAAATGTAACGAAGGCTATCAACTCGCTGCACACGACGCGTCAGAGTACCCCGCCACCAACGAATCTTACTACAACGCCAATTCCACATATTATGTGCGTAGCATAACACCAATGCCCGAAAACGGATTCACCGTCGGCGTCGTCGGCAACCTTCGTCTTGGAAAATATTTCGACCTACGACTCATACCTTCCTTGAGTTTCGGAACAAGAACGATTGTCTATCAAATCTACCGCGACTCATCAGGAGTGCCTGACTTTGATAACATCTATTTCGACAAAAAAAGATCCATTTTCTCAACATTCATCGAGTTCCCTTTACAGGTGAAATTCAGGTCAAAACGACTTAACAACGTCGCCGCTTACATCATCGCGGGCGGGAATTTCAAGTTAGACCTTGCCTCACAGAAAAAGTCACAAATCGACATGATTAACGCCCAA
Organism: Bacteroidales bacterium; assembly: GCA_017538795.1. Lineage (GTDB taxonomy): Bacteria > Bacteroidota > Bacteroidia > Bacteroidales > F082 > Limimorpha. Next base: position 47,905 of record JAFYIE010000010.1, read on the forward strand.
GGCGAAGAAGTGACCGTAACCGACAATATCAGAGTTAAAAAAACCGACCTTGCCGCCGAGATAGGTGCAGGCTTCGATTTTTATACCGGATATTTCAAAATGGGCATCGAAGCAAAGATGAGTTTCGGACTGTTCAACATCTTAGATTCGCAAAATTTAATCTACGATTCGAGTATAAAAAGCATCCAAAACAGGACTTTCCAAATCTCATTTACGTTTGAATAATGCTACAACTTTGGCATTATACTATTGATTATCAATATTTTAGCTAGGTTTTCAAAAAAATATATTTTTTTCGTGTTTGTAAGCGAAAAAGTTGTATCTTTGCAGCACTTTTAAGACATCAGTCTGAAGAAAGTGGTCTCTTCGTCTAGTCTGGTTAGGACGTCAGGTTTTCATCCTGGTAACTCGGGTTCAAATCCCGGAGAGACTACAAAAAGAAGGGGTCTCTTCGTCTAGTCTGGTTAGGACGTCAGGTTTTCATCCTGGTAACTCGGGTTCAAATCCCGGAGAGACTACAAATTGAAAACGAAGTCAGAAAAACAGGAAATGAGACATCAACCTGTATTCTGGCTTTTTGAGTTTTTAAGGATAATTAACATGAGGATAAAACTACCTTTGATCGTAACACTGTTTCTCCTGGTGACAAGTGTGAAAAATGTTCACGCTCAGGACGACAAATATCATCTTGGATTCAGAGGCGGCGTCGGAATGACCACAATCAGTGGCGTTGAGAACAACGGTCTGAAACTCGGACTCACTGGCGGTGTATGCGGGAAATACACATTATCCGAAAAAACCGATATCGTGGCCGAGCTGAACTACACCATGGGCGGACTGCAGTCGACAAAATGGATAACCTCAGGCGAAAACGAGGTGAAGGAATACCGCAAATACACCTTGCATTACATCAGCATACCCGTTTTATATCAATATTATTTCACCGATATCCTTGGATTAGAAGCTGGTGCGAACTTCAGCTATTGCTTCAGCGGCAGCTTGAAGAAAAAATACGGCAACGAGCAGTGGCATTCGGAAAGTTTTTCAACTAAAAACTACAACACCTTCGATTTCGGTTTTATTTTAGGTGTCTACACCGACAACCTTATCCCCCACGACAATATGTTTGTCAGCTTGAGAGCTTGTTTCGGCATGCTTGATGTCCTAAAAGATAACGGCTCAAACAAAAATATCAACATCCTGATAAGTGTCGGATATATGCTCTTCTAACATGAAACCTAAAATTCAGATAATTATTGGTAATCAATACAATCCGTATCTTAATCTTGCGGTTGAAAGTTCGTTATTAGACGAAGGCGACCCTGAAGTAGTGACAATGTTTTTGTGGAAAAACCAGCAGACGGTGGTCTACGGTTACAACCAAAATCCGTTCACAGAATGCGATGTGGATCTGCTGCTTTCTGAAGGCGGTTACGCCGCCCGCCGCCGTACCGGCGGCGGCGCAGTCTACCACGACCTTGGTAATCTAAACTTTTCATTCGTGGCTCACAAAAAGCACTACGCCGTTCAAAAACAGCTAAAAGTTATCCAAAAAGCTCTGCGATATTTTGGTTTGGAAACAGAAGTCTCTGGCCGCAACGACATACTTTTCGAGGGACGTAAATTCTCAGGAAACGCCTTTGGAATCTATAAAGAACGCAGGCTGCACCATGGCACGATTCTGATAAAAACCGATGGCGAGAAGTTGGCAAAATATCTTAAGGTGAATCCTGCCAAACTGCAGAAACACGGAGTGAAATCAGTGGCAAGCCGCATCATCAACCTCTCGGAAGTGGCCGACATCACCTCCGACAGCATCATACCTTATTTAACAAAAGCTTTCGAAGAAGTTTACGAAGCAAAAGGCGAAACCGTCAATTTCAACGATTTACTCACAGATAAAGTATTGAAAACTAGAGACTTATTCGCTTCCAACGAATATCTTTTCGGCAAGTGGCGCAACTTCAAAACCAAGAAAAGCGCACAGTTTCCTTGGGGTCTTGTTGAGATTGATTTGCAGATAAATGAGGAAAAAGGCGTCATCGAGAGCATTTCCATCGCCTCCGACGGCCTTGAGCCAGAGCTTATCGAGGAAACAGAGCGTATTTTAACCGGCGCTAGCATCAAAAAAGCCCCTGATTGCGGCACAAACGAAGTCGCAAAAGATATTCTTACCCTCATTTATTGATTTCCAAAGCGAAAATTTCGTAATTTTGCAGCCAAATTTTAAAAGATGAAGTATTTTTTACTGCCATTGGGCTGTCAGATGAACCGCAGCGACACGGAGCGAGTGCGTACCGTGCTGCACGGCATGGGATTTACCGAGACTGACAAGGAAGAGGAAGCCAATATTCTGGGCGTGATAGCATGTTCGGTGCGCCAAAAAGGCATCGATAAGGTGTATTCGCGCATCCTGAAATGGAACGAGATGAAGCAGAACCACAACTGCATCACCTTCGTGTCGGGCTGCATCCTCCCTGCCGACCGCGAACGTTTCGTCAAGCTGTTCGACCTCGTCTTCACCATGAACGAGTTGCCGGATTTGCCAGACATGATTCAACAATACGGCGCATTCCACACACCTATTAATAGAAACGTCAATCCATCAGCCAACATGGACCGTTTCTGGGTCATCGACCCCGATCATCTCTCTGATTTTGAGGCGTTTATCCCGATTCAGAACGGCTGCAATAAATTCTGTACATACTGCGCAGTGCCTTACACCAGAGGCCGTGAGGTTTCAAGAAAATCTGAGGATATCATCAACGAGTTGAAAGAATTAGTTGACAAAGGATATAAGTCGATAACTTTGCTCGGACAGAATGTCAATTCATACGGATTGGACAAAAAAGGCGAAGAAATAAACTTCGCGGAACTGCTAAGAAGGATCGGTACTTACGGCGACGCCAGCGGCAAAGAGTTCTGGGTTTATTTCACCTCGCCGCATCCACGCGACATGAGCGACGAAGTGATTGAAGTCATCTCGCAATACAAATGCCTCGGCAAACAGATTCATCTCCCGATACAGTCGGGCGACGACAACATGCTGCAGCGCATGAACCGCAAGCACACGCTGGAGGATTACCGTCATATCATCCACACTATCAGACGCTTGCTTCCCGAAGCGACAATTTTTACGGATATCATCGTGGGCTTTACCGGCGAGACAGAAGAAGAGTTCGAGAATTCGCGCAAAGCGATGGAGGAATTCAAATACAACATGGCTTACATCGCACAGTACAGCGTGCGACCGGGCGCAGTAGCCTCAGCATGGGCCGACGACGTGCCGAAAGCCAAGAAACGTGAGCGTTATCACATCCTCACCGACGAGTTGATGAAACACTCACTCGTTTATAATCAAGGGCTTATCGGCAAGACACAGAAGGTTTTGGTGACAGGCTACGACCGCAAAAACGGATATCTGACAGGCCACACCGAAGGTAAAATCGTGATAAGATTCCAGTCGCGCGACAAGAGCCTGATCGGGCAAATCGTAACAGTGAAAGTAACAAGTGCCACAGCACTTTCGATTGAAGGGACACTGATTAACTGACTAACTAAATATGAGGATTGCATTTAAAACATTGGGTTGCCGCTTAAACCTCTACGAAACAGACGCCCTCGCGTCGCAGTTCAAAGAGGCAGGTTACGACGTGGTGGAAAACGACGCTGATGCTGACATTTACGTCGTCAACACCTGCACCGTCACCAACCAAAGCGACCAGAAATGTCGTCAGGCAATCAACCAAATCAGACGCTTCCACCCTACAGCCATCATCGCCGCGATGGGATGCATGGTTAACCACCGCAAGCAAGAGATGCTCGACAGCGGCATCATCGACTACGCCATCGATAATGAGAGAAAATACGCGCTTTTCAGCATCATCGACAGCCGCATGAAAGGCGAAAACGTCGACCCTGAAGGCTTCGACAAAGATTTGTTCAGCTATCGTCCGGCTTACAGCACCTTCCACACCCGCAGTTTGATAAAAATTCACGACGGATGCAACAATTTCTGCTCATATTGCATCATCCCAAACGTGCGAGGCAGAGCCACCAGCCGTCCCGCCGACGAGATTTACGAAAACATCCGCAACATAGTGGCACATGGCTTCAAAGAAGTCGTCCTGACAGGTGTGAACATGGGGCGTTATCATTATCAAAACATTGATTTTGAGCACCTTATCGAAAATATTTTAAAAATAGAAGGCGATTACAGAGTTCGCATTTCATCTATTGAGCCTGACAATTTCAGCGACCGTTTTTTAAGTCTGTTCGACAACCCGAAACTCGCTCCGCACATGCACATTTGCCTTCAAAGCGGTGCTGAAAATACTTTGAAAGAAATGCACCGGCATTACACAGCGGCGCAGTTCAAAGAGATGTGCGACCGCATCAAATCAACGATTCCTGATTTTAATATCACCACTGATGTCATCGTTGGCTTCCCTGGCGAAACCGAAGCTGATTTCTCAGAAAGCGCAGAAATGTGCAAAACTATCGGCTTCAGTCACATTCACACTTTCAAATACTCAATCCGCACTGGCACAAAAGCTGCCACGATGCCTAACCAAATCCCTGAATCGGTGAAAACCGAGCGCAGCGCCATCATCCGACAGATTTCGGCAGAAAACAAGCTGAAATATTTCAATCAGATGCTCGGCAAACCTCAGAAAATGCTCATCGAACGCGTGATGGCCGACGGAACAGCCCGTGGTTACGGCGAAAACTACATTCCGCTCCGCCTGAAAGCCAAGGATTTGGAAAAGAACACGTTCGTCGATGTCGTTTTGGAGAGTATAATTAATAAAGGAGATAATTCGGAAGTCTTGGCTATTCTTCCTCAATAATTTCACGCAGAAATAGCAGAAACAGGCTCCCCTGCCGTCATTTCGACCGCAGCGAAGCGGAGTGGAGAAATCTTAATTTTAAAATTTCATTTGACTTTTTAAAAAAAAGTTGTATATTTGCGCTGTATTAAAACAAAACTTGTCATGAGTACTCAAAACATGATAGACATGATAGCCGATTATTTCAAAACACAACCTGTTTTGAAGGCATGGTTATTTGGCTCATATGCTCGTGGTGAAGAAACATCCGGCAGCGATATTGATGTACTTTTTGTGCCCGATCGTTCCGGCAAGCCGTTCACGTTGTTTACGATGGCGAAGATGTATCAGGATTTGAAGAAAATGCTTGACAAGGAAGTTGATTTGGTGGAGGAAGGCTCGTTGCGTCCATACGCCAGTGCAAGTGCAGAACAGGATAAAAAACTGATTTATGAGAGAGCGAATTAGAGACAAAGGAAGGCTTGAGGATATAAGGCATTATTCCGAAATAGCGGAAAGCATCGTAAAAGGGATGTCATACGATGACTTCGTAAAAGATGTCAAATCATATTATGCCGTAATGAAAACAGTTGAAATTGTTGGCGAAGCGGCATATATGCTTACAAAAGAATTTAAAGAAACCCATTCAGAAACACCATGGGATATAATTCAAGGCATGAGACATATACTCGTTCATGGATATGCAAGTGTAAATGCTTCAACCTTGTATGAAACAACGGTAAACAATATCCCGGAGTTGAGAAAACAAGTTGAAAAGTATTTGGAAGAGACAGATTGGGACAATTGGGCTAAAGAATAATATTTTAGTATAATATTTAAACAAAACGTTCAAGAAACAGACAGTTAAATAAAGTATAAAGACATATAAAAAGGCGTTTTCGCTTTTCTAACTACTCCGAAATGTGGAAGTTTCAATATGTAGTACCATTAAAAGCTGAAATGCCTGCGGTTTAACCGTGGGCTTTTTGTTGGTACTATAGGTAATTCCACAACCTCGGAGTAGAACAAAGGTTCGCGGTTTTTTATTGTCACGTTTGAACATTATCAAAATATATAAAAATGAAAAAATTATTTACACTAATTATGGGATTAATGCTGTCATGTACTGCATTAGCTCAAAAGACAGTTGCGGTCTATGTAACAGCAAGTGAAGGAGTCCCACAAGAGACAAAAAGAATTTTAGGAAGTGAACTTGTTGCTGCTATTACAAGAAATCCAGATTATGTGGCGATTGAAAGAACTAATGAATTTCTATCACAAGTATCACAAGAACAAGGTAGATATAATAATATTGATGACAAGAAATTGTTTGAACTCGGTCAAAAATATGGTGCAAGCAATGTTTGTGTAGCAGAAATCACCAAATTCGGTGATGAATATTATATCGTTTCTCGTCTTTTGGATATAAAAACCCAAAGAGTTTGGAAAACAGCAAGAAAATCATCCGAATTAAAGACATTAGGAGAGTTGATGTCTGTCTCTGAAGCGGTGGCAGATGAATTGGTTGGAAATACGAAAGAATTTTCCACGTACGCATATGGCGATAATAGCAGCAATCAAAGTTTTATCACAAAGATTGAAAATCGAGATAACTACACCAAAGTTACATTTAAATTTATATCTACTTCACCCACACAATCCATTGGAATTTATAAGGATACATATATAGAAGATCTAGTGACACATAATAAATATGTATTAAAAGATGTTTCCAACATTAATATTATTGATACAAATAATAAAAACTTTAAAATCATAGGCAAAGGAATATGGGAATATTCTCTGTTTTTTGATAGAATTTCAGAAGAAACGAAAAACATAAAGATTATCGAGCCAATCCAGGATGGTCGGGCGTATATGGATATTGTTCTAAAACCGTATGGGAATGATAATACATTTGTGTTTGAAGATAATACCCAAAAACTTTATGATGAATTAACAAAACAATATAGCGGAGAACTTCAACTTGAAGAAGGCAAATATATTGGTGACATAGTAGATGGAAAGCCTAATGGACAAGGTATTATGTATTACAAAGATGATTCTTACGGTCGAATTAAATATGAGGGAGAGTGGAAAAATGGTGTTATTATTGGTTATGGCGTTATGACATATATAGAAGGCCGATATGAAGGTACTTTAACAAATGGGGAACCAAATGGTCAAGGTATATTTTGGTACAATAATGGTGATAAAATGGAAGGTTCATTCATCATGAAAAACAACGTATTAAATGGAAATTGTGTTTATACCACAAATGACGGTATTGCGATATACAATATAGTTGATGGTAAACCTGATGGAGAAGTCATCTTTAAAACGGCAGATGGGAATGTGCTAAAGGCACAGTTTTCTAAAGGAAAGCAAAAAACTGATTGGCGATAAGTGATGATTGTATCAAAGGAGATTAATTAAGACACAGAACGAGTCGGAAATCCGACTCGTTCTTATTTCAAAGTATTGTGTTATGTTTTGATTTTTGTTTTGTTCTAAACCATTAGCATATTCAAATATTTACTACTTTTGTATTTGTTTATATAGATTAAGTACAATTTATAAAATACGATGTAATTAATGAATGATTTTGTATTACAAAGACAAGAAACAATAAATAGGTTTTTAGATTCATGTTTAGGCAAAAATCCTTTTTCCGTTTCACCAAATGTGAGATGGCATGCAGAATCCATATCAGAGTTTGATTTATTAATCAGTTACAAAACCATTATATTGGCAGTTGTTGAAATAACGCAATCACTACATGACACCAATACATTAGAAAAAGCCAAGCAACAAATCACACATGCATTTCACATTCTCAACTGTCATTTTGGTATTATTTCAGATAATTCAGATTATTATATATGTGAGACAAATAACAATGAGTATCACAAATATGGCTTTGATAATGTTGTTCACTATATAATCAATCATCAATTTGTACATGATTTAATATATAAGCAAAACTTTACTAATATAAGCAATGTGTTAAATGGCAACAAATTAGATAGCTTTGTTGAACGACTTCAGAAAATTGACGGCCGGTTTTCTTTTTCTGAAAATGATGAAACAAATTTTTGGCAAAAGTTGCTTAAGCAAGAAGGTAAAGGTATTACCACAATATACAGATATACATCATTAGATACTGTCTTATCAATTCTAAGTACTAATAAATATAGAATGTATGGAATTGTAGGCATGAACGACAAATCTGAAATTGATTATTTTGACGATTATTGTAATTCCACTAAAAACACTTTATTGTATCCTATTCTTAATAATCTTTTTTTATCATCATGTAGTTTGTTAAAAGACGATTTAACCATGTGGCGATTATATGGAGATAATGCTAAAGGCGTTTGTCTATCCTTTGATATCAAACCTCATTTTTCAAACAATTTTATACTACAAGCTATCAGTTATGCAGATGATAATGGACAAGATGATAAACTAGATATAATCAAAGATTTATTAAAAACCAATGTAGTCTTTTCTGACATTGATAAATGGAAACATTTTTTTAAAGCGAAAGACTATTCCATAGAAAAAGAAGTTCGTCTGCTTTTTCAAGACAAAGATTCTGTCAAAAAAAGAGATTGGATAAAATCAAATGATAATTCTATAATTAATCCTTTTGTAGAGTTTGATCTACTTGGTACAGAATTTCCATTAGAACTAAAAGAAATTATATTAGGTCCCAAATGTCCGGAAAAAGAGACAAACAGATATCAATTAATAGAATTGATTCATCAAAACAACCTTCAAATTAATGTCGAAGTTTCAACGATTAAGAACTATCGTTAATTGTTTGGATTAGATCTATGCCTATATTTTAATAAACTTGTGGTTTAAAAAACACTCTCTAAAAATTTTTTAAAAATTTTGTTTTACGTATTCAAAAATGTTGTATTTTTGCAGTCCGAAAATTAAAGAAGTAAAAAAGAATAAAATATTAATAAAAAATGGCAAATCACAAATCTTCACTGAAGAGAATCCGTCAAACAGAAAACAGACGTTTACACAACCGCTTCTATGCTAGAGCAATGCGTTCAGCAGTCAGAAGCTTCAGAGCTTTAACAAGCAAGAGCGAAGCTGAATCAAAGCTTTCAGAAATGTACAAAACTATTGACCGTGTGGCAAAACGTGGTATCATCCACCGCAACAAAGCCGCTAACTTGAAGTCAAAGCTTGCACACTTCACAGCAAAATTAGCATAATTTTATTTAAAGATATCGTCAAAGTTCTTCCTGTCCGCAGGGAGAACTTTTGTCGTATAAAGCCAAAATCATGAAGCCAAATAATATCCAGTCGATAAAAAACTGGGCGACAGAAGACCGCCCACGCGAGAAGATGCTCGAGAAAGGCCGCGAAGCCCTCTCCGACGCAGAACTTATAGCCATACTGATAGGCTCAGGTAACAACAACGAGACTGCCGTCGATTTGTCGAGACGCATTTTGAAAGACGCCGACGACAACCTCATCAATCTTTCGCAAATGAGTATCAACGAGTTAACATCATACAACGGCATTGGCATCGCTAAAGCCGTAAGCGTGGTGGCGGCACTCGAGCTCGGACGAAGACGACGTTTCGCGGAAGCGGCACAACAACCCAAAATAAGCAACAGCAAAGATGCTTTCGAACATTTCTACATGCATATGTCTGACCTGGAACATGAACAGTTTTGGATAATGCTTCTCAACCCAGCCAACAAAGTGATAAAAGTGACGAGGATAAGCGTCGGCGGAGTAAACGGAACCACAGCTGACCCCAAGCGGATATTTAAAATAGCCATTGATAATCAAGCGACTGCGATAATGCTTTGTCATAATCACCCTTCCGGAAAAGTAGAGCCAAGCAACGCCGACAAAGCCCTCACACGCAACATCGTGAACGGCGGAAAACTGCTAGAAATAAAAATTTTGGATCATATTATCGTTGGTATCAATAATTATTTTAGTTTTGCAGATTCAGGAATTATATGAAAATAGTAACGGTAATAGGGGCAAGACCCCAGATAATTAAGGCGGCGGCGTTGAGTCGAGCCATCAAAGAACACTTCAGTAACGAGGTGCAGGAAGTGATTGTGCACACCGGCCAGCACTACGACAACAACATGTCGCAGGTGTTTTTCGACGAATTGGGAATACCTCAACCTAATTATAATTTAGGTGTAGGCTCAGCAACACATGGAGCGCAGACAGCCAGGATGATTGAAGGCATAGAAGAGACACTTTTGAAGGAAAAACCCGATTATCTTGTGCTTTACGGCGACACAAACTCCACTTTGGCAGGCGCAATAGCGGCCTCGAAGATTCATGTCCCGATAGTGCACATCGAGGCAGGACTTCGCTCGTTCAACAAGTCGATGCCGGAAGAAATCAACCGAATCTGCTGCGACCACTGCTCAACTCTGCTCTTCTCCCCTACCGCCACCGGATTCAAAAACCTAATAAACGAAGGTTTTAACCCCGACAATCAGAAGAAATACACAATAGACAATCCTGGAATATATCATTGCGGCGACGTGATGTATGACAACAGCAGGCATTTTGCCAACATTGCCGACAAAAAATCGCAAATACTTGATAAAGAAGAACTTCGAGGCACAGATTATGTGCTTTGCACCATTCATCGCGACAACAACACTGACCAGCCCGAAAGATTGAACGCCATCTTCAAAGCATTGCTTAAGATTTCTGAAGAAAAAACAATAGTTCTGCCGCTACATCCAAGAACATCTAAGTTATTGAATACCAGCCTGAAAGATGATTTGTTCGATAAAATTTCCAACAACAAAAACATCAAGATTATACCACCGGTATCATTTTTTGATATGATAGTTTTGGAGCGTCATGCTCAGATGGTTGTAACCGACTCGGGCGGCGTTCAGAAAGAGGCGTTTTTCTTCCAAAAGCCATGCCTGATATTAAGAAGCGAGACCGAATGGAAAGAGATTGTAGAATGCGGAGCTGCTATAATTACTGATGCTGACGAAGAAAAAATCATAGAATCGTACAATCGTTTCGTGGATAATCCGCCTCACAATTATCCGAATATTTTCGGTGACGGCAATGCCGCGACGTTCATCTGCAAAGAAATGTTGGAAAATTTTCAAATTAATGTCGGGCGTATCAAATAATTTTATATCTTTGCACTCTAAAAAATAAACAAACTATTAATTAATATAATTGTTTAATAATCAACAAGTTAAATTATGAATCAGTACGAAACCGTTTTCATTTTAACTCCCGTTTTATCTGAAGAACAGATGAAGGAAGCGGTAGCAAAATTCGAGAACCTGCTCACAAAGAACGGAGCAGAGATCGTTTTCAAGGATTTCTGGGGCAT
>JAFYIE010000011.1 GCA_017538795.1 Bacteroidales bacterium
GCTGCACGCTGAAACAGTTTATACAACGCCAGCGGATGAGACATTCCATTGCATTGTGGCATGAACTTTCTTATTGCGACACGATGTTTACCGAGCATCAGTCGGCTTACAGCGGATTTGTGTCGCTTGCCAACAGACTGCCGGCTGTTTTTGTGGATACCGATTTGGCGATGCATAATGCGTCGTTTCTGATGCCCGATATCCCGGTGAGCGAAGGTACTCTGCTTTCGGTGAAGCAGTATCTTGGCGAGGTTAATGGCGTTGCCGCTTTGATTACCAATCTTACAAAGAACGACATCCGCCAAGGTGCAGATCTGCATCTATACACTGCCGAGCAAAAAAATGAATACAATTATCCTCATGTGAATTTCGAGGTTCGAAAAGTGGCTAAAAACAAATTTACCGAGACCGAAAATGGCTTAGCATTAGTAGGAGAGGAGTTTGCCAATAACAACAAAGGCTGGGCTTTGGTGCTCGTGAAAGGCAAGCGCTGCTCATCGCAAGGCATTGTCACCAATTGCACTTTATATCAACAGTACACCACCGAAGAAGCAATGCTGAAAGCGGTGGAGTCGCATAGTAATAGGAAAATGAGGATAGAAATGCCACCTGGAAAAATAATTTTTTAGTATCTTTGCTCCGTGAAAACCCCTCTTCTCCATATCATCCTCATCCTCTGTGCGCTGCTCGCCAGCTGCACACAGGATAATTACGTTGTAACATCACCTACATCGCCTGAAGATGCAGCTTATACTCGTCTTCTTGACTCTATCGATTCCATCGTCGAGGGCTTTTATTACTACGATTTCAACGATTCGATAATTATGCCGGCACTGGAGTTTTATAAGGGAAACGACAGCAGGCGCAACCTCTGGATGCAGGCTCGATGCCATTATCTGATAGGTGTGCTGCAGTTCGGCGAAAACCATGTTTCGGAAAAGGCGGCGAAGAATATGGTGGAGGCGTTGAAGATTTTGGATGAGAATTTTGATGATTATTTATTGCACAGCAAAATACATTATGTGATTTCAAAAATCGCATTCAATTTCTCGAATGGCAGCGCATGCAAACGATTAGCAGCGATGGGTCTTGACTGCGCCACACAAGCCAACGATACCGCATGGATGGCGCGTTCTTGCTCTAACCTTGGAATCATATACGAGCGAATGGGCAAGGCTGGTGAAGGCGACACGGCTTATATGTATTGCGACCAAGGAATGCGACTGGCCGATGCAAACCGTTATCCGCTGGAGCGCGCATATCTCGAAAACACCTACGCCAACTGTCTGCGCCACAGCCATCAATACGACTCGGCAATATATCATTTCAATATAGCAAAGTCGTTGATAAACAATGATATATTGCTTTATCACAAGACCTATTTGGAAGAAGCCTTCGTTTATTATCAGAAGCACGATTACCAAACCGCCATTGCTGAGCTTGAAGTGGCTTTCCAAACGCCAGACCATAACATCCGACACCAATCTGCAACAGGTTTGGCTGACTGTTGGGAAAAGGTTGGCGACACTATGAAAGCCGCTCCATATTTTTCGATAATGAAGGCATCTAATGAAAAGGATATTGTTCAAAGGCATTACAACACAAATGCGATGCCAGTGCTCGAATCATATCTGAAAAGCCTTGATGAGACTGAGAAAAACAACAATATTGTTTGGCTAATAGCGGTCGTTTTAATAGCCATGGCAACTGTTGCGGCTGTTTATTACGGTTGGAAAAAACGCCATCTCAACACGCTGAAAGACAAGGATTACGAGACTTTACGGCTAAAAGGCCGTGCCATTTTCAGCGACCGGCATAACAACAAGATGGAGCGCATCCGCAATGAGTTTAACGCCGCCTATCCCGAAGCTTTGGCGAAACTCAGCACCGCACATCCCGAATTGAGCGACACGGAACTCGACATTTGTGTTCTTTCATTCTTCTCGTTCCGCCTGAAAGAGACCTCCGAAATAATGCATCTCCGCGAGAACACCGTGGCGAAGTACCGCACAGCGATAAAGAAAAAGGTGAAAACCGACGATTTGGAAACGATTTTCCACTGATTTTACATCAACTTTTTTGTGGATTTATTTTTCACAACTTATTGATTTACAATCACTGTTTTAATATTTTTTGTGGATTGGCTGTGCCCTGTTGCTTTTTCATTGATATTTTATTATAATTTTGCAAGGATAAGAAAAAGTTAACGATTTAAACTTAGTCCTATGAAAAAATGCTATTTTCTTTTATTGGTTTTCGCCTTGTTATTCGTGGCCAAGGCCTTCGGGCAAGAGTGGGAACAATCATATCCAATCAACTATTCCGAAAACGAAATGTTCAGTGTCCAAGATGTCTTTGAGACTTCGGCTAACGACATTATCGTATCATCTTCCCATTTCTTCAGAAGTGGTGCTGGTGACTTCTATTCCCCTCATCCAGCGTTGCGCAAACTTTCATCGGACGGAATCGAACAAGCGCAAAACGTGTTTTACAAACCCGCCTTTTATGGAAGAATCCCCTACTTGTTGGAAAACGAAACGGGTGAACTGTTTGCGATGATAGCCTATACCCCTGACCACGACTCAACCTATTTCAATTATTTCAAGAAATACGACAATCCGCCCGACTATGCCGTTTTAGGACTGTACAAACTAGGTAATAACCTTGAAATTACGCAATCATACGAGCATCAAATAAAGATAGATACCTTTGAAAAGAGAAATGATGCGTGGAACCTTCTCCCTAATGAGCATAGCGGTGCTTTGACGCTCATCAATCCGTTTGTGGAAAATGGTGTGATAGTTGGCGGTTACATTAAAGGTTATAGCCGCGATGCGAGTAACCCAAGAGGTCCTGACTCGTTGTTTATGTTTCGAATGAGTTTTGAAGGAAACATTATTGACCGAGTGGGTTATGAACTGTCCTATTATCATGGATATGGCGGTAGCATGAACGTGCTTTTGTCGGGCAAGCATCTGCTTTTCCCTTGTGAGATAGGGTATCTGTATTATTTTGGTCGCATATTCGACCCTTCTGTCGGCAGTGAGAATTACCAATGCAATTACCAACTTGTTTATTTCGACCATGATTTCAATGTGATTGATGTGAAAAGGTTCAAGCATCAAGGCAGTTCTGACCAAATACAGGCTTATTCTGCCGTTAGAAGCCAGCAAGGAACAACCTATTTTGTTTCGGGAATGCCGAGGGACGGGGATGTACATGCTGATGTCAGGATTTACGAGTTTGAAGATGCCATTGACAATCCGGCTGCATTTTTGCCCATTCTTCACATGCAAGAGCGGTCGTCGGCAGAAATGGATTGGCCAGCCACTATCCAAGCGGTGAATGTGGATGATGATGGCTCGTTATACTTTTGTTACACATTGAATTTGGGCTTTTGGGAAGATCTTGACTCGTGGATAATGATAGAACACATGGATTCGGATTTCGACACGATTGCAACACTCTATTATGACCATGAGGGGGAGCGCATCTATAGCACAGCAAATAGCATTTCGGTGACTCATGATGGTGGTTTGTTGCTAGTGTACCAATCCAAAAACCTTGACGATACCAACCAACGTTGGACTACGATAACCAAATTCCCAGCAAGAATCTTTGACGGCATCGACGAAGCCCACGACAACGGATTGAAGGTGGCTGTGGCTTATCCTAATCCGGGGAAGGATGTTTTGAACATCCGCACCGCCCTCCAAAACGCCCATGTCGAAATCTACGACTTATCAGGCAAACTCATTCACAATCAACAAATCACAGACAATATCACCCATATAACCACCACCTCTTGGCCTTCAGGCACCTACATCTGGAAAGTCATGGCCAACGGCAAAGAAGCCGAAAGTGGCAAATGGATTAAGGAATAAAAAAATTAAAAATCAACAGAATATGAAAAACTTGAAGTTTTATACCCTGCTTGCGCTCCTGCTCATTTTTGGCAATTTAAGCACACAAGCCCAAGTGACAGAGCCAGTTGAAATCCTTCCGTCGCCAACACTGATTGTCTATCACATGGATCAATGGAGCGACAATCAAATCATCCTCAACGCCGTTGAAAGCGGTGTCGGGCTCTACGCTGTAATCATCGATGAGGAAGGCAACATCATCGATTACGAATTGTGGCACAGCTACACAAACACCTGTTATTTCCTCACCGAAAGCAAGTTTTTCAGGATGAGCGACGGCGGTCTTTGCTTCTATTATGTGAAAGGCCCGGATCATCCTACCGTGTACAAGGTCTCCATTTCCGAAGACTTCGAGCTCACCACTTTTGAGTTCCCCGACGCTTTCCCTTTCCCTGAAGAAATTACACATGACGACTGGTGGAATTTCGCTTGGCTTCCAAACGACGACGGAAGCACGTTCGTTTCAGGCGTTTATATCGAAGGCACCCATTGCGTTCAAATGATGGTGCGCTATAATGAGGCTGGCGAGATTACTCACCAATGGTCTGAAATCACCAGCCGCGCCACCACCAGTTTGCTGCCGCCTGAAAGCGGTGCTTCTGGTTGCCGCCTTGTGATGGAAGACCCCGATGAAGTCAATTCGGAATGCGTCGTTTTCGACAATAGCCTTAATGTTGTTGACACCAAGCGCAGCATCTACAATCAGGCGGTTGGCATCTACAGACCTCATTACGAGTATTTTGCCGTCCATCCTGAAACCGACAAGGTATATCTGATTTCTGATGTGAGTTTTCCGGCTTTCAATGGCAATCCGCAAATAAGGTCAGACATTTATATGAGCCAGTTTAATCCTGACTTCACGCAAACGAAGTTTAAGCTTGGCCCCTACACCCTTGATGAATACGACCAAATAGCATTATGCGAAGCGATTGATTTCCAAGGAGAAAACATATACATGTGCGGTTATATGAACACGATGTTTGGAGGCAACGCTCCCGATACCGACAACTTCTATGTGGCTATGCTTGACGGGAATCTGAACATCGTTGGCGAGATTTATTACCACAACGAGGAGCGCATGGTGGTTCCATACAGCATTCATGTCCTCGAATCTGGCGACTGTCTGGTCTCAACCGCCGGAAAAGACCGCAAAACAGGTGAGATGCAACATGCTATTTTCAGAGTTCCAAAAGAAACCTTTGACGGCATCGAAGAAGCCCACGATGCAGGTTTTGCTATGGCAGTTGCTTATCCTAATCCAGGGAAGGATGTGCTGAACATCAGGACGGGATTGCAAAACGCCCATGTCGAAATCTATGATTTAAGTGGGAAGCTGATTTATAATCAAGAAATTACTGAAAACATCACTAGTATAAATACGACTGATTGGTCTGATGGGGTTTATATCTGGAAAATCATCGTCGATGGCAAAATAGCAGAGTCCGGCAAGTGGATTAAGGAATAGGATTTTAATTTTAACTCTCATTTTTTTAGCTGTACGGATTAGCTTCCGCACAGCATTTTTTTCACAAAAAAGGTCGCAATTAAGAAAAATTTTTGTATCTTTGCAACATCAAAACAAGTACTAATAACTTTAAATTTTGAAACAATGTCAGAAGATTTCGCAATTAAATTGTTTGAAAACAAACAAGTTCGCGTCGTGTGGGACGCTGAAAAAGAAAAGTATTATTTCTCAGTTGTTGATGTGGTTGAGGTTTTAACCGAAAGTCCGCGTCCGAGAAAGTATTGGAATGCACTAAAAACCAAGCTTAAAGAAGAAGGAGATGAAGTGTCCCAAAAATTGGGACAGTTGAAATTGAAATCTCCAGATGGTAAAAACCGTTTAACAGATGTCGCTGATTTACAAGAGATTTTGCGTATTATCCAATCTATTCCGTCTCCTAAAGCAGAGCCTTTGAAACGTTGGCTTGCTGAAGTCGGTGCCCAGCGCATCGACCAGATGATTGACCCGGAACAAACATTCCAGATGGCGGTTGATGATTATCGCAGACAAGGCTACAGCGACCGCTGGATAAACGAGAGAATGAAATCCATCAAGAATCGTAAGGAATTAACTGATGAATGGGAACGCTCGGGGGTACATGACAAAAAAGACTTTGCAATTTTGACCAATGTTCTGACAAAGGCTTGGAGCGGTATGACAACAGGGCAGTATAAACAATACAAAGGTCTCACAAAAGAGAATCTTCGTGACAATATGACAAACGTGGAGCTTGCTTTAAACTCATTGGCTGAAGTTGCTACAACAGAGATTTCTCGTCAACGAAATCCAAAAGGATTTGAAGAGAGCAGAAAGACAGCTCAAGCCGGAGGCAGAATCGCTAAAAACGCCCGTGAAGATTTGGAAAGAGAAATAGGTCATAGCATTGTTTCATCTTCAAAAGCATCAGATTTCATTGCTCCAACTGAAGATGTGGAAGCAAAAGAGTTATCAGAATAAGTCAGTTTTTGTATATTTTGAAAAACTCCGCGAGATCTGCAGCTTGCTTTAGCAAGCATCAAATAGCAGTTGTCCAAAAAATTTCTGCGTTTTCTGCGAGATCTGCGAGAGATTTTCGTATTTTTGCAATTTGAAATATTATCGAAAATGGAAAAGAATTTCAAACGTTATCTGATAACAACAGCGCTTCCTTACGCCAATGGCCCGGTGCACATCGGCCACCTCGCCGGCGTTTACGTCCCTGCCGACACCTACGTCCGCTACCTCCGCATGAAAGGCGAAGACGTACTGTTTATTGGCGGTTCCGACGAACACGGAGTGCCTGTCACCATCAAAGCTGAAAAAGAAGGCGTCACACCTCAGGATATCGTCGACCGTTACCACGAGATGATTAAGAAATCATTCGAGGACTTCGGCATGAGCTATGACATCTACTCACGTACAACATCGAAGATTCATCACGCCACAGCGGCAGAGTTCTTCAAGAAGCTGTACAAAGAAGGCAAGTTCATCGAACGTGAGACTGAGCAGTTCTTTGACCCTGAGCGCAACAAGTTCTTGAGCGACCGCTACATCATCGGAACATGCCCGAAATGCGGCAACGACCGCGCTTACGGCGACCAGTGCGAGAAATGTGGCAGCACGCTCAGCCCCGAGGAGCTTATCGACCCACATTCAGCTATCAGCGGCGCCAAGTTGGTGAAAAAGATGACGAAACACTGGTATCTGCCGCTCGAACAATACGAAACATGGCTCCGCCAGTGGATTCTTGAAGGACATAAAGAGTGGAAAACCAACGTTTACGGTCAGGTGAAGAGCTGGCTCGATGGCGGATTGCAGCCTCGTGCCGTCACCCGCGACCTCGACTGGGGCGTGCCGGTGCCTGTTGAAGGTGCTGAAGGCAAGGTGCTCTACGTTTGGTTCGACGCTCCTATCGGATATATCTCAAACACCAAGGAAATCTGCGAGAAACGCGGCGACAACTGGGAGAAATGGTGGAAGTCGGAAGATACCAAGATGGTGCATTTCATCGGAAAAGACAACATCGTGTTCCACTGCATCATCTTCCCTTGCATGCTTAAAGCTTATGGCGACGGATTCATCGTACCTGAAAACGTGCCAGCCAATGAGTTCCTGAACCTCGAAAACGACAAGATCTCGACCTCGCGCAACTGGGCAGTGTGGTTGCATGAATATCTGCAGGAATTCCCAGGAAAACAAGATATTCTGCGTTATGTGCTGACAGCCAACGCACCTGAGACCAAGGATAACAACTTCACCTGGAAGGACTATCAGGACAGAAACAACAATGAGTTGTTGGCCATCTTCGGAAACTTCGTCAACCGTATTTTGGTTTTGACACACAAATATTACGAAGGTGCGGTGCCAGCATTGGAAAACCTCAACGATCGCGACAAAGAAGTCATCGCCGAGATGAACCAATATCCTGAAAAGATTGGCAAACTCATCGAAAACTACAAGTTCCGTGAAGGTGTGAGCGAGCTGATGAACCTTGCTCGTCTCGGCAACCGTTATCTCACCGAAAACGAGCCTTGGAAACAGTTCAAGACCGACCCTGAGCGCACCAAGACAGTGATGGCGCTTTCGTTGCAAATAGTAGCAAAACTTGCTATTTTGAGTGAGCCGTTCCTGCCGTTCAGCGCAAAGAAACTCCAAAAGATGATTGGGCTCGAGGTGACAAGCTGGAACCAGGCAGACGCTACGATTTTGCTCAACGCAGGTCATGTTATCGGTCAGCCGGAGTTGCTGTTCGAAAAGATTGAAGACAGCGTCGTTGAAGCACAGATTAAGAAGCTGGAAGACACCAAGAAACAGAACGAGCTCAACGCATGGAAACCTAATGAGGTCAAGCCAAACGTGAGTTTCGACGACTTCATGAAGGTTGACATCCGCGTGGGTACCGTTTTGGAATGCACTAAGGTGCCGAAAGCCGACAAGCTGCTGCAGTTCCTCATCGACGACGGCATGGAGAAGCGCACCATCGTAAGCGGAATAGCCAAGTATTATCCAGATCCGCAAGTTTTGGTAGGAAAGCAAGTCTGCTTCATCGCCAACTTCGAGCCACGTAAGCTCAAAGGCGTTGAAAGTCAGGGCATGATACTCTCGGCAGAGGACAAAGACGGCCGTTTGGTCGTGGTCACTCCGAGCCAGATGGTTGCTCCAGGCTGCAACGTGGGATAATCTGTTGATTATCTGCGACGACTTAACATTGGGTAGAACGCATTTTCAATGTGGTCTATCCGATGTTCGTTATTTTTATCTACCACGATAGCCACAATGTCGAAACGCACATCAACATCAAGGTTGTTGCGCTCAACATATGACTCCGCAGCCCAAATCAAAAAACGCTGCTTTAGTTTGTCGACAGTCTCTTCAGGGTCAACAAGAAACGTCACCCGACGCGTTTTCACTTCCACAATCACAAGCTCTTTGCCATCCATCGCAATAATGTCAATCTCCTTGTGACCGCAGCTCCAGTTCTGTTCCAAAATCTGATAACCCTTGGCAATCAGAAAATCTCGGGCAAGTTGCTCGCCTAATCTTCCTAAATCATTGTGTTCAGCCATTTTAGTCTTTAGTTTTTAGTCTTTAGACTTTAGTCGCAGTCCTACTAAAGACTAACGACTAAAGACTAAAAACTCTTAATGCGCTTCCAGCCAATTTGTTCCCGTGTTCAGCTCCACAACCACCGGGATGTTCAGCGGCAGCGCGTTTACCATTTTATCGTTAACTATTTCTTTTAAAACATCTAATTCATCTTTTACCGCATCAAAAACAAGCTCATCGTGCACCTGAAGTATCATTTTTGATTGTAACTGCTTGTCGTTCATTGCTTTATAAATATTCGACATTGCAATTTTTATCATATCGGCTGAACTTCCTTGGATAGGTGCATTCACCGCGTTGCGCTCAGCAAAGTTGCGAACAACACTGTTATGAGCATTAATATCGCGCAGATAACGGCGACGTCCGAGCATAGTCTCCACATATCCATGCTGACGCGCAAACTCGATGTTGTTTTTGATATATTGTTGAATACCAACGTATTCCTTGAAATAATTCTCAATAATTGAAGCCGCTTCCGAGCGGGAAATGCCTAATCTTTCAGCCAATCCGAAGGCCGACATTCCATAAATTATGCCGAAATTCACTGCTTTCGCATGACGACGCATGTCTTTCGTGACTTTCTCAATCGGCACTTTGTAAACTCGAGCTGCTGTTGCCGCATGGATGTCCAAACCCTCACGGAAAGCCTCGCTCATCGCTGGATCGCCACTCAGATGAGTGATAATGCGGAGCTCGATTTGCGAATAATCTGCCGCCAAAAGGATGTGTTTTTTATCACGTGGAACAAATGCTTTACGGATTTCACGACCTTTGTCAGTTCTCACTGGAATATTCTGCAAATTAGGATTTGTCGAACTCAAACGTCCCGTCGCCGTAACTGCTTGATTATAAGAGGTATGCACCAATCCGTCTTCTTTGCTTATCAAAGCCGGAAGTGCATCAACGTAAGTCGATTTCAGCTTTGTAAGTCCGCGATAATCAAGGATTTGCTGAATTATCGGATGCACGTTGATAATCTTTTGTAGTACCTCTTCGCCAGTCGGATACTGACCGGTTTTGGTCTTCTTGGCAGGTGCTTTAATTTTCATTTTCTCAAACAAAACCTCGCCAAGCTGTTTTGGAGAAGCTATGTTAAATTGCATTCCTGCAGCCTCAAATATCTGATTTTCAATATCTTGAATCTCAAACGCCTGCTGCTCGCTAATCTGCTTGAGGTTATCGCTGTCAATTTTCACACCGTTTGCCTCCATAGTTGCAAGCACGGGAACCAGCGGCATTTCTATCTCGTTAAACAGCTTATCTAATTGATTTTCAATAAGAATTGGTTTGAATTTTTCATAAAGCTGATAAGCGATATCGGCGTTTTCGGCAGAATTATTAGTCACGGTGTAGTTCAGATACACATCAGCGAGATAATCCATAGTGTGACGCTGCTCAGGCTCAATGAGATAATGCGCAATCATGGTGTCGAAAAGCTTGTTTTTCAGCTCGATACCATGCTTTCGCAGAATAGCAATAACCGATTTCAGGTTGTGACCGATGATGGTTTTTGAAGGATCATTAAATATCTTTTCAAATAGCATTAATTTGTCATTTCGACATGAGTATGCTTCGTGCGCTTTCAACGCAAATGAAATCTCATTTGCTGTGATATCAACAGCGTAAATCTCAGCTTTTTCAAGCTTTTTCAGCAAATCATCAAGTTCTTTTTCAGTTGAAACCGAATGATATTCATGCTGCACTGATGATGCTGAATCCTTTGAAGAGAACAAGGAGTACTCTGAGCTTTCTGAGCTCTCGGAAAGCTCTGAAAAAAGATCAAGCTCTTTCGCAGGCTCCGTTTTTGCAACTGCTTTTGTTTCCTGCTCCTTCTTATAAATCGTATCAGTCCCATTGGACGTATTCGCCTTATAATCAGCAGTCAACCTTTTTGCCATCGTCCTAAACTCCAGCTCCTCAAAAATCTTCAGCAGCGCCTGCAAATTCGGTTGTTTCACCCTCAATTCCTCAGCGTCAAACTCCACTGGCGCATTGGTGTTGATTGTCGCGAGCATCTTCGACATCCTGCCTTGTTCAGCAAAATTGATGACGTTTTCCTTCATCTTGCCTTTCAAATCATCGGTGTGCTCAAGTAAACCTTCCAATGAGCCGTATTCCTGCACAAATTTCGAAGCCGTTTTCTCGCCAACACCGGGAATTCCAGGGATATTATCGCTTGCATCGCCCCAAAGTCCCAGAATATCAATAAGTTGAGTAGGAGTATTTATGCCATATTTCTCGCATACTTCCTTCGGTCCCATGATAGTAGCCGGGTCGTTGAACTTCGCTGGTTTGTAAATGAAAATATTGTCACTAACCAGCTGACCGAAATCCTTGTCAGGGGTCATCATGTATGTCAGAAAACCTGCTTTTTCGGCTTTTTTAGCCAAAGTACCGATAACATCGTCGGCTTCGTAGCCTTCAGCAGCATAAATCGGGATGTTGAAGCCTTTGATAATCTCAATAATATAAGGAATTGAGGCTCTCAAATCGGGCGGCATCTCCTCACGGTTTGCCTTGTAATCACAGAAGTTTTCGGTACGCAGGGTAGGGGCGCCAAGGTCAAAAGCCACGCCGATATGCGACGGCTTCTCGTTTTTCAAAACCTCATACAGCGTGTTTAAAAAACCGATAATCGCTGAAGTATTCAAACCTTTCGATGTCATTCGCGGATTCTTGTTCAGAGCAAAAAACGCTCTGTAAATCAACGCGTACGCATCTAAAAGGAAGATTTTTTCTGTATTTTTTGTAATCATAACAAGCGATATTAATAAGGTGTAAAATTAGGAAAAAAATGTCAATATTTCATTAAAAATATGAGAAATCGCAAAAATTTCTGAAAACAGAAAAATTTCTTTCAAAAAAGCGATTCCACAACTCTCTATTCCTCAACAACTTACGTTTTTAAAGGCAAAATAAAGCTTTTTTTTCATTGCCCGTTCAAAAAAAAGCATTACCTTTGCACAGGTTTTCTTTAGAGCAGAAAAAAGATTTATTAATTAAAAATTATTGAAAATGTCAGAAGTTAAAGAAAAAGTTGTATCAATCATCGTTGACAAATTAGGTGTTGATCCATCAGAAGTAGTTGAAACAGCAAACTTTACACAAGATTTAGGTGCCGACTCACTTGACACTGTTGAATTGATTCTTGATTTCGAAAAAGAATTCGGCGTATCAATTCCTGACGATCAGACAGAAAACATCGTAACAGTTGGTGACGCTATTAAATACATCGAAGAACACAAAGCATAACTTATGGAGTTGAAGCGTGTAGTCATCACAGGCTTAGGAGCTATCACGCCTATCGGCAATAATGTCCCTGATTATTGGGATAGCCTTTGCAAAGGCGTTTGCGGCGCCGGGATGATAACACGTTTTGATGCGGAGAAATTCAAGTCACGCATTGCTTGCGAGATAAAAAATTTCGACTCATCTCAGTTTTTCGATAGAAAAGAGGCACGAAAACTTGATTTATTCGAACAGTTCGCCATGGTTTCGGCGGACGAAGCGATTAAAGATTCCGGCATCGACAAAGATAACACCGATTTCTCTGAAGTCGGAGTTATCTTTGCGTCTGGTATCGGAGGCATAGAAAGCCTTTTCCTTGAAAACGTGGACTACGCAAGAGGCGACGGTACTCCTCGCGTGAGTCCTTTTACCATACCAAAACTTCTTCCAGACCTTGCGGCAGGAAATATCTCGATAAAATACGGATTCCAAGGGCCTAACTACTGCACCGTGTCGGCTTGCGCCTCATCGGCAAACGCCATAATCAATGCTTTCCGTTACATCCACTACGGACGTAACGATGTGATGATTGCGGGTGGTGCCGAGGCTCCTATCTGCGCTATAAGCGTGGCGGGATTTGAGGCGATGAAAGCTCTCTCGACGCGTAACGACGACCCGATGACAGCGTCACGTCCGTTCGATGCCGACCGCGACGGTTTCGTCATGGGCGAAGGCGGCGGATGCCTCGTCTTGGAAGAACTCGAACACGCCCTCGCACGTGGCGCCAAGATCTACGGCGAGATAGTGGGCTGCGGCGAGTCGGCCGACGCCAACCACATCACAGCACCACACCCCGAAGGACATGGCGCGGCGCTCAGCATGACAAGAGCTTTAAAAGAAGCCGGCATCGCTCCTGACCTCATCGACCATATCAACACACATGGCACGTCGACACCAGTTGGCGACATTCCTGAGATCCTAGGAATAAAATCAGTGTTCGGCGAACATGTTTACGATATGTCGCTCAACTCAGGAAAATCAATGACAGGACACCTTCTTGGCGGAGCAGGCGCTGTCGAGGCGATTTCAACAGTCATGGCATGCAAAAACGACATCGTTCCGCCAACAATCAACCATTTCACCAACGACCCGAACATCGACCCAAAAATCGATTTCACATTCTGGAAAGCTAAGAAAAGAACCGTCAACTACGCTATCAGCAACGCTTTCGGATTCGGTGGACACAACGCAAGTATCATCTTCAAGAAATTCTAACAATGTTTAGTCTTTTTCGTTATCGCAATAAGGCCGAAAAAGATTTGGCTAAATATATTAATAATGTATTCGGCTTTCATCCGAACAATATTTCATTATACCAGCTTGCGTTCACCCATAAATCGATGAGCCACGAAAAGATAAACGGCGTCAACGTAAGCAACGAACGTCTTGAATATCTCGGCGACGCCATCCTAAGCTCTATAGTGGCGGAATTTCTCTTCAAAAAATATCCTACAAAACAGGAAGGTTTCCTAACGGAGATGCGCTCGCGTATCGTCAGCCGCTCGTCGCTGAACAAACTTTCGACAAAACTCGGCTTCGACAACATGGTGATGTGCGCCAAATCGAACGACAAACACGCAAAATTCCGTTCAATAGGTGGCAACGCCTTCGAAGCATTCACCGGAGCGCTTTTTCTCGACAAAGGCTACAATTTCACTAAAAAAATCATCGTCGACCGCATCATGAGAATCCATCTCGACATCGACGATATCGAGAAAAATGATGTCAATTTCAAGAGCCGGCTCCTCGAATGGGCGCAGAAAGAAAAACATCATCTGGAGTTTAAACTCGGCGGCACCAAAGGCGAAGGATTCGACAAACTATATGAGGTTCAAGTGATTATCGACGATAAAGAATATGGAAAAGCTTTAGATTTTTCAATCAAAGGCGCCGAACAACTGGCAGCGGAAAAAACACTGCGTTTGATGGAAGAAGAAGAGCAAAACCAATAAAAACAATAAGATTATGACTAAGAAAAAAAGAAAATTAGTTGTCGAGCCCTTCGATGACATAAAAATCGTAGGTATTTGCACGCATCTCGAGGATTACAAGCTCGCTTGGCATATCAATAAGTTGTTGAATATCAATTTGATAAAGTATCAGGACATTGTCAACGAAGACGGTTTTGAATTTTCTTTCTATCTTTACGACGGCGGCGAGAACTGCAACACTTACAACCTCGTCGAGATTGCCAACGCCGAAGCGAAATGGGTAAATTTCTCACCATCCACCGACTATCTCATCGTCATCAGAAACTTCATCAACGATGAGAATCTTGCCAAACTGCTTGATAAAATCAAACATATCGAAGGCGTTCAGCTTGCCTATCTTGTTGACTTGGACATGAACAGCAAAATCGACGCACTTCTCGAAGATATTGAAATGCATGAGATTGACATTGTAACAAGCATGAAAAAATGAAAAGTCTGAAAATTTCTTTTAAAATATATTGTCTTCTAATTTCAATATTTTTCATTTTCAGAATAATATTGTTTTTAGTCAATCTTGACAAAATAGAAGGCACTACCGGAGGCGAAATCTTCAACGCTTTTTTGATCGGACTAAAATTCGACACAACCACGGCTTGTTACATAATGGCATTGCCAGCTTTGTTATTGGTAATCACTGAGTTATGCGGAAAGATGCCAAATATCATCAGGATTTTCATAATATGGTTTCTTTCCATCGTTTCGTCACTCACATTTTTAGTGTGCGGCGCCGACATACCTTATTATAATGAATTTATCACCCGCTTCAACATTTCAGCATTGAATAACATGAAGTTAGGGCAAGCGGGAACAGTGATAAAAATGATTTTTGGAGAGCCTAAATTCATCCTTTACATCATCCCTGTTATCGTTTTGTTGATTTTGTTTGTGTGGCTGATCAAAAAAATCGTCAACGAGGCGAAAAATTTTGAAAAAGGCGGATATAAAAATAAATCAATAGGCACCGTTGTTTTGGTTGTTCTTGTCTTCTTTGGAATGAGGGGGCGTCTTGACCTTGACAATGTTCCTATCTGCCTTAACGACTCGTTTTTCTGTTCAAACAATTTCCTGAATCAGCTTGGTTTGAACCCGAATTATGTGCTTCTGACAAGCGCGATGGAAGATGTTGAAAACGATTATTTTTCCAATGTTGAACCGGAAAAAGCCATCGCTGAAGTTCAAAAACAGCTTGGCATTGAAATCGAAGATAAAGATTTCCCGTTAAGCAGAAGAGTGGTTGCCGACAAAGAACGAAACAATTACAATGTTGTTGTCGTGCTTATGGAAAGCATGAAATCGAACAATTTGACACATTTTGGCAACAAACGCAATCTTACACCGGTTCTCGACTCACTTTGCGACAAGTCGTTGCTGTTCAGCAATTTCTATGCGCAAAACACGAGAACTTGTTATGGAATTTTCAGCACTTTGATGTCATATCCTTCCATGTATCCCGGTAATCCGATGTATGGAGTTCCTTTGCGAAAATACGAAAGCATGCCGTCGGTGCTGAAGGAAAACGGATATTCGACCGCAGCTATAATCCCGCACGATAAGCAGTTTGACAACATTTACGGATTCTTTCTCGCCAACGATTTTGAAAAAATCCTCTCTGAAGAAGATTATCCTAAAAAAGAAATCATCAACAGTTGGGGTATCCCAGACCATCTGCTTTTCGATCATTCCATCGATTTGATTGATGAAATTACAACTACATGGGGGGGTGATAAGCCATTCTTTATCAACATCTTAACAGTCAGCAATCATGCTCCGTTTATTGTGCCTGATATTTTCACACCACGTGATCCTGAGTTTGACGATGAAGATAAAGAGATTGAATACGCCGATTTTTCAATAGGATATTTTCTTAAAAAAGCCGCCACAAAACCATGGTTTGACAATACCATTTTCGTGTTTTTGGGCGATCACGGAAAACATTGCGCCACGCCTTATCCTATTTCATTAGATTTTGTGCACATTCCGCTCATAATTTATTCTCCAAGCCTCATTAAGCCGGAAATAAACACCCAAATATCGTCACAAATCGATGTTTTCCCGACTATTATGGGACTTTTGGGCATAGATTACAACAACAGCACCTTTGGCATTGATTTACTCAAGCAGAAACGCAAATACGCCTATTTCATGAATGGAAACAAATACGGCGTTGTAGATGACGAATGGTACTATTCTTCTGATTTGCAAGGCAATTCGTTGGGTTTATATCATTATCCTGACAACGACGCCACCAATTACGAGGAGCAGGAAAAAGAAAAAGCCATAGAAATGAAATTCTATGGCGAGAGTAATTGGAAAACCATGCTGATACTTAACGGCAATCGTACAGAAGTATCAAGGTTTTTAAGGTAATTACGCGTTTTCGAACTGTTTCAAGAATCTTAAGTCGTTCTCGAAGAACATTCTCAAGTCGTTGATTTGATATTTCAACATTGCAATACGTTCGATACCCATACCAAATGCGAAACCTGTGTATTCTTCAGGGTCGATGTTGCAAGCCTTAAGGATGTTCGGGTCGCAGATGCCGCATCCGAGAATCTCAACCCAGCCTGTGTGTTTGCATATGTTGCAGCCTTCGCCGCCGCAGATGTTGCAAGAGATATCCATCTCGGCCGATGTCTCGGTAAACGGGAAATATGACGGGCGGAAACGCACTTTTGTGCCTTCGCCGAAGTATTCCTGCACAAAATGATACAATGTTTGTTTCAAGTCGGCAAACGACACGTTTTTATCGATGTAAAGACCCTCAATCTGATGGAAGATGCAGTGAGCGCGCGCTGAGATAGCCTCGTTACGGAAGACGCGACCCGGAGCGATGATGCGGATAGGAAGCTTGCCCTGTTCCATCACACGTACCTGAACGCTTGAGGTGTGAGTACGCAGCACCACATCAGGAGATTTTGTCACAAAGAAAGTATCCTGCATGTCGCGCGCCGGATGGTCAGGAGGGAAGTTCAAAGCCGAGAACACATGGAAGTCGTCTTCAATTTCAGGACCTTCGGCCACCACAAAGCCAAGGCGTTTGAAGATATCGTTGATTTCGTTACGTACTATTGAGAGCGGGTGACGAGAGCCGTTCATGGCATGTACAGGAAGAGAAAGGTCGAGGTCTTTCTTGCTTTCTGTAGTTGTCAAGAACTTTTTCTGCTGTTCTTCTATAACCTCTTGAATGGTGTTTTTAAGATCATTGAGGAGCATTCCCATCTCTTTGCGCAACTCAGGAGGCACCTGTTTGAAATCGGAGAAAAGCCCCGTCATTACGCCTTTCTTGCTAAGATAATCAATACGGAACTGCTCCAGAGCCTCTTTGTTTTCGGCTTGGAATGTCTTAATGTCCGCTAATATTTTTTCTATTTTGTCAATCATTTTACAATTTCCATTGAGATTATTGAAACTGGTTTTACCGGAACATCACCCGGACGAGTCTGCACTGCAGCTATTTTGTCGACAACGTCGAGACCTTCAAGCACTTCGCCGAAAACGGTATATTCGCCGTCGAGATGAGGTGTGCCGCCAATGCTCATATAAGCCTGACGTTCTTTTGCGCCGAATGCTTTGCCGTAATATTGCTCAAATCTGTTCAACATTACTTCGTCGAGAACTTGACCTTGAACGATATAGAATTGTGAGCCGCTCGACATCTTCTGAGGGTTCACCTGATCGGCTTGGCGAGCCGCGGCGAGAGCGCCTTTTTTATGAAAATGATTCTTTTTTATCTCTGCAGGGATGCGATAGCCCGGATCTACACGGCCGTCGGCGTTCTGTCCGCCCTGAATCATGAAATTCTTGATGACACGATGGAACGGAGAGCCGGTATACCATCCTTCGTTAACTAATTTGATAAAATTGTCGCGGTGCAACGGTGTGTCGTCATAAAGCATCACTGTGATGTCGCCCATAGAAGTCTTGATCAAGACTTTTGTCTCGTTTTGTGCTTGTGTTGCCATACCTAAAAAAACGCAAAGTATTAATAATAATTTCTTCATATTTTCTAATCTTTAACTATCGAATAAACAATTCGCAGGCTCATTCTGTCGTCGGCACCATTGCTTCCTGGTCCGTGGAATGCCCAACGATGAGGCACCAAAGAACCCTGGTCGACGTAAAGTAAAATACCGTTACAGTCGGTGGCATAGGTGCCGTTCTGTATTAAATTTTGGATATATTCAGTGATTCTGAACCAAACATTTCTGTCGGTATTATTGTAATATCCGCCAAAATAATCCGAGCTCACAAGCTGGTCGGGAAGAATCACGTATGTGGTGTCTGTATCAAATTTAGCGGCAGCGGCGACCAATTTGGTTGGCGGAGCGTAAAAATTCGTATCGGCGTCAACAGCACCGTTCAAAACAAGTTTCGCCTCGTTTATGATGACATTACCGTCCAAAGTATCGGCCCATTGCTGAATATTCGGGAATTTAACCCAAACTCTGGTTCCGGCAGCGCCTTGAACATACAACTTCTGGTTACTCGTGGTATCATTGAAAGTTATCTCTGAATTCGAATAATCGTGGGTGTAGTGGTTAAATCTAACATCCGAAGAAGTCACCTTGAAATCGTATTTCATAACGGTATCGGCTTCGTTGTGATAATAAAGACGAAGATATGAATAGCTATGGGTAAGGTTGAAGGAAACCGCCGAAGCCGCAATATCGTCTTTATCGCACACCAGATGCAAACCTTTGAAAAACGACTTGAAGACAGTGTCGGCCGCATATTCATTCGACATAAGCTTTTCAGCCAGAGACATTGACATAGGAATATGAAGCACGCCTCTGTCGATGATTGTGTCGACTGGTGTCAAAGGTCTTGGAACGAATGTAAAATCTGTTTCTTCTGTTAAATTTTCCGATTCGCACTGCAGCACCATGTTCGACTTATATGTCGAATCGGCAAACATATCTTCCGCAATTTCAAAAATCCTTAAAGTAAGCTGTTTGTCGGTTGTGTCGCCATAATATCCGTTATAACAAATATCCAAATAAATAGAGTCGGCAACGGCGTTTTCGCCCCACGACAAGCTACTTGTACTTAACGAGAGTTGCGTATAGAAATCGAAGTTAGAGTTACCGAAAACAGGGTCATTCATGTTACCGATGAAAGCGTATCCCAACTGTTTTGTGCTCAAAGAAGGCACGGTAAATGTGCTCGTTGTGATATTATCTTGGTCGTTAAACCATATTGTATCAACGATATAATTATTTGTAGGCTCCAAATTGTTGCCTATTGTTTTTGTGGTTTTTCTGCAAGACAAACAACCTATCAGGCTTATTATTAAAACAAGTGTCAGAGCACGAATTTTCATAGTTCCTTTATTTTATCATAAAACTCGTTGTATGCATCAACGTAATTTTCTTCTCCTTGGTATTCAAGAATCGGTTTATTTAAAGATCTTGCGTATTTTTCAACCTCAGGATTGATATTCGGGCTTGCCATCACTATGCCGTCGGCGAAATCGAGTGCCGACTTCTGAATGTTAGCATACACTGGGTTTTTGAGCCATTTTATTTCTTTCGCCACGATTCCTGGCATCTTTAGCTTCTTTTCATAGCTTTCGTTGAAGCTGCCTTCAAAATCGTCGTTATAAAGAGAATAGATCACTTTTGAGTCGCTGAACAGCGGGTTGTCTTTGAACGCGCGTTTGATGTAAAGAGGCACGAGTGATGTCATCCAGCCGTGGCAATGAATGATATCAGGTGGCCAGTTGAGCTTTCTCACCGTCTCGATGACACCGCGTGAGAAGAACACTGTACGGTCGTCGTTATCCTCAAACAAAACGCCGTCTTTGTCAGCGATTGTCGACTTTCTCTTAGTGAACAAATCATCGTTATCTATGAAATAAATCTGGATTCGGGCCTTTTGAATCGAAGCCACTTTGATAATCAACGGGTGGTCTGTGTCGTTGATAATCATATTCATACCCGAAAGACGTATCACTTCATGCAGTTGGTTACGAAATTCGTTAATGTTTCCGAATCGCGGCATGAAGATACGGATTTCTTTTCCCTTTTCCTGAATCCCCTGCGGTAAGTATCTGCCAATCAAGGACATCGGAGTCTCTTTGAGATACGGCGTGATTTCTTGGTGGATAAATAATACCTTCATTTTTTTAAGTCAAAAATTAACTTACAAAATTAAGCAATTTTTTTGGAATAATGCAAAAAAAAGTGAAAAAATTAATGTATTTGCTTTATCAGGCGCTCATACCAAGCTTCACCAAACCTACGAATCAAAGGATCTTTCAGAAATTTATATAACGGAATGCCTTCTTTTTCGCCATAACGCTTCGCGGGCACGCACACGCTCCACTCGTGGTACATTATATACGTGAATCCGTCTTTTTCCATCAGCCTTATCGGGTAAAGATGGCAGCTGATAGGTTTCCAAAAATCGATTTTGCATTCTTTATAAGCCTTTTCGATGGCGCAAAGTGCAGTTCCGTTTTCATGAAAATACACAAAAGCGCATTCCTCTCCATTGACGAGCTGCGTGGTCATGTAGCCGAAGTCGTCGTAGTCGTAAACATCGTTTTTCTCTATCGCTTTGATTCCTTCGGGGCGCATGTAAGGTTTGATTTTTTCAATATTCTCTTCAATAATGCCGACTTCATCGGGTTCAAGTGGAGCGCCAGCGTCGCCTGCCACACAGCATTCGCCCTTGCAGCGTGCCAACTGGCAGCAGAAACGGGCATTGAGAAACTCGTCGGTTACTATAACGTTGTCAATTATAATCATGCTGCAAAGATACAAAATTTTATTTAACGTCATTAGTCGTCATTATCGAATTGCCACCTTTCTTCGAAAGCTGAAGATTCTCTAATTGACGACTAATGACTATTTTCCAGCATTCAACTTTTGCAGGAAGGTAGCAGCTAAAGAATGATGATTGACGACGTAGTGTCGTTAGTCTTTGGTCGTCAATTAGAGAGCCTCAGCGAGCGCAGCGAGGTGCCAGCTCGAATAATGACGACTAAAGACTATGCGCCGTAATCAATTGAAAATCAGTATGATTAAAATTTTTTAAAAAATTTATTTCATTTTTAAAATAATAATGTAGTAATTTTGCAGCGCGAAAAAAATTGAATTATGGTAAAGAATCTTGTGATTGTTGAGTCTCCGGCTAAGGCTAAGACGATAGAAGGCTTTTTGGGAAAAGAGTTTACGGTGAAATCGAGTTACGGACACGTAAGAGACCTGAATAAATCGACCTTGAGTTTGGACATGGAACATGGTTTCCAGCCCGAATATGAGGTTCCAGACGATAAAAAACATCTTGTTGCGGAATTGAAGAAATTGTCAGCGGGCGCCGAGATGGTGTGGCTGGCATCCGATGAGGACCGCGAGGGAGAATCAATTTCATGGCATCTGTTTGAGACACTGGGCTTGAGCGAGGATAAATACCGCCGTATTGTGTTCCACGAAATCACAAAGCCGGCTATTTTGCATGCTATCGACAACCCGCGTAAGATCGACATGGACCTTGTAGCCGCTCAGCAGGCACGCCGCGTCCTCGACCGTCTTGTAGGTTACGAGCTTTCACCACTTCTCTGGAAGAAGGTGAAACCAGCACTTTCAGCAGGTCGCGTACAGAGTGTGGCAGTGCGCCTCATCGTTGAGCGCGAAGACGAAATCAAGAACTTCGTCAACAGCAGCGCATACCGCGTAACGGCGAACTTTTCGTTCACCATCGACAACCACGAATATCAGCTGTTTGCCGAGCTTCCTACACGTTTCGAGAAGGAAGAGGAAGCATATAAATTCCTTGAGGACTGCAAGAGCGCGGGATACACCATCAAGGCGGTGGAGAAGAAGCCTGTTTCAAAATGCCCGGCACCTCCGTTCACAACCTCAACATTGCAGCAAGAGGCGGGACGTAAGCTTGGTTTCTCGGTGAGCAACACTATGCGTATCGCCCAGCAGCTCTACGAATCAGGAAAGATCACATACATGCGTACCGATAGCGTCAACCTCTCAACATTCGCACTCGGTCAGGCCAAGAAAGAAATCGAGAATTTGTACGGCGCACAATACGTAAAAACAAGACAATTCACAACAAAGACCAAGGGCGCGCAGGAAGCTCACGAAGCTATCCGCCCGACATATCTTGACCAGCAGACCATCAAAGGTACAGCCGACGAGCGCAAGCTTTACGAGCTCATCTGGAAACGTACCATCGCATCGCAAATGGCTGACGCTCAGATAGAAAAGACACTGGTCAACATCGACGTTTCTAATTCTGACAAAGACTTTGTGGCATCAGGCGAGGTGGTTTTGTTCGACGGATTCCTCAAGGTTTATATCGAAAGTGTCGACGATGAGAACGGTGAAAACGTCAACAGCATGCTGCCGCCAATGAGAGTCGGTCAGGTACTCGATTTGGACAAGATGGAGGCACAGCAGCGTTTTGCACGCAAGCCTTTCAGATACACTGAAGCCAGCTTGGTGAAGAAAATGGAAGAACTCGGTATCGGCCGTCCTTCAACATACGCTCCTACAATTTCGACAATTCAGAAGAGAGAATATGTCGAAAAGAAAGACATCGCAGGCGAGACACGCACATACAAGATTTACACTCTGAAAAAGAACAAAATCACCGAAAAGACCGGCAAGGAAAACATAGGTTATGAAAAGGCAAAGCTCGTTCCGACTGACATAGGTATTTTGGTTAACAAGTTCTTAATCAGCTACTTCGAGACTATCGTTGATTACAACTTCACCGCCAACGTGGAGAAGGAGTTCGATAAGATTGCCGAAGGTCGCTGCGAGTGGAACAAGATGATTAAGGATTTCTACAAAGACTTCCACAAAACAATTACGGAAACATCAGATAATTCAGGCAAATTCAGCGGTGAGAAGCTCCTTGGCGTTGACCCTGTCTCAGGCAAAAACGTGTATGTTAAAATCGGTCGTTTCGGTCCGGTTGCACAGATTGGCGACACCGAATCGGAAGAGAAACCTAAATTTGCAGGTTTGCACAAAGATCAGAGCATCGAGACCATCACTTTGGACGAGGTTTTGGATTTATTCGCATTCCCACGTTCATTGGGCGAGTACGAAGACGCTGAGATTCAGGTTGCAATCGGTCGTTTCGGTCCGTATTTGAAGCACAAAAACGCTTTCTACAGCCTCTCGAAACTCGACGATCCGTCATTGGTGACATTCCAACGCGCCATCGAAATCATCGAGAGCAAGCGCAAATCGGATGCCGACAACGTGGTGACCACCTATCCAGAAGATAAAGATATGTTGGTTCTTCGCGGCCGTTTCGGAATCTACATTTCCTACAAGAAAGCAAATTACAAGATTCCACGCAACTACGACGCAAACAATTTGAGTTATCAGGACTGCCTGGATATCGTGAATAATCCGGATAATGCGTCGAAGAAGAGAGGAAAGAAGTAGTTTAGAGTTGAGAGTGTAGAGTTTAAAGTAGAGACGGTTTGCGAACCGTCTCTTTTTTGTTTATTTTACAACAATAACATAATTATTTCTTTTCCGATTTCCATTTTAGAAAATGCAAAAACTCTCTTTCCCAAATCCTTTATTGAGGCTCCAATGTGGTAAACATCGTCATCAATGATTAGAAATCTGTCGTGAAATTTCTTTAAAACCTTAATGTTTATTGGCGGATATTGAGAATTATGCTTTGTCAAATCCAATTTTAGGTTTTTAGTTATAGATGATGTATAAATAGTCGCCGAAACATTTTCATTTCGTTTATTCAAAATAGTTAAAATATTTTCGTCTATATAATTATCAATTAAAATAATCTCTTTTTCTGCTTTTTTAATCAGATTTGATATAAAAACGTAAGAATCAAAGATTTGTCCATCATTAAAAATGCCTTGAGTTTCAATGGTTTTATCCTTGTCCATCAATAAAAATACCTCATTTATCCTTCGTTCATTATCCAAAACATGTAAGTCTGTTTCAATCATATGATGTTTTAACGACTCTATTTCAGTGAAAACTTTTGCATTATCGACTATAAAATGTCGCATTGCCACGAAAGCCCTGATAATCTTGACACTTTCCTCTACTGCGGTCTTGGTTTTCAACACCGAAGCAAGCATCGCTACACCTTGCTCGGTGAAAGCATAAGATAATTTTCTATTACCTCCTTTCTTTGATGTCGCATTTTGCGATATCAAAGAAATTGCATTGTTATTATGTTCATAGTTATTTTGCTCTTCCTTTGTTAACTGGAAGCAAAAATCTTCAGGAAACCGTTCTTTATTACGCTTTACCTGTTCGTTTAAACGACTTGTTTTTACGCCGTAAATATCGGCTAAGTCTCTGTCTATCATCACCTGACGATTGCGAATTATTATAATCTTTCG
Organism: Bacteroidales bacterium; assembly: GCA_017538795.1. Classification (GTDB taxonomy): domain Bacteria; phylum Bacteroidota; class Bacteroidia; order Bacteroidales; family F082; genus Limimorpha. Next base: position 24,646 of record JAFYIE010000011.1, read on the forward strand.
CCCGATATCGTCATTTGGCACTAAATTATTATTTTCCATATTCATAAAATTTATTATACGTACCTATTCCCTTTCGCCATCAAGCGATTTCATCTTCAGTTAATAAATTTTATGATGCTCTTTGATTTTTGTATTAAATCGATGACAAAGATACAAAATATTTTCAAATTGTGAGACTTTTATTGAAAAAAATGCTGTGCGGAGCCAATTGGCTCCGCACAGAGTCTTCATTATTTCACAACAATCTTTTCTGAAAATTCTTTCCCGTCGGACATTTTCACTTTAATTACATAAAAGCCTGCATTAAGACTTGAGATGTCAATGGTATTGAGGTTGTTTTTTTGCGATTTGACAAATCGGCCGTCTAAAGAAAAAATGTCTATCACAACGGGTATAGGTTCATCATCCACTTCCAGAACATTTTCACAGTCTTCTATAAACGTTGAAAAACCGCCGGAACTATCATGCCATGGCGAGTTTTCATATTTGGTTTTGCTTCCACAAGGAACGATGAGAGTTGAGCAGCCGAACCCATCAAACTGAAAAATAGTAGTGTTGTTGGTATCGTATCCTAAAGCTGGAGGTTCTTCCGCCAGTGACACAGCTTTCGTGAAATTGGAACAAAACTCAAAAGCGTGTGAGCCTATGAAGTCTACAGAATTTGGAATTGTCAGAGTTCCATCGAATCCGATGCAAAACATGAAAGCGCATCCGTAGATTTTAGTAACCGACGGAGGAATAGTCAAAGAACCTGTAAAGCCATGACACCCGTTGAAAGCATGAGCACTTATTATCTCAACAGAATTGGGGATGATCAAATTGCCTGACAAACTGTCGCATTTTACGAAAGCGGCATATCCTATTTCAGTCACATTGTTGCCAATGGTCAGTGTTCCATGAAGGCTATGTGTGTTAGCGAAAGCACGATATCCAATGCGAGTGACCGGATAGTCGTTTCCATTGTGTGACACAAAGTCGGGGATATCGATCGACCCCGTCGCCTCGTCGCCGTCAACATGTCCGGTGACAGTTACCGAAACGCCATCATCGTTGACGGAATACAGCAATTTGCCGGCAGTAAACGTTGCTTGAGCGTTCACTGCCAATATTCCACAAAGCAACGATATAACAAATGTATATAGTCTTTTCATGCTATTTATTGTTTTACAATGCGTGTTGCTGCCTTTGAACCGTCACCAAAACTTGCTTTTAATAAATAAACGCCATTGGGGAAATTCGATATGTCAATTTGTTGATTGTCGGAAACTATTTTACTGGAAGCAACGGTTTGACCCATCATATTTACAATAAGGTATTCCGAATTTATCAGACCAGATTTTACATATAGAATACCCTGTGAAGGGTTAGGATAAACATCTAATCCGTTGTCTGTGACAATCTCATTTACACCTAAATGCCACTGGCTATAAATCTCATCGCAATCCAAGCCACCTTCATGATAAATAAGGACTCCCTCATCCCAATAACAGCTAAAACCATCAACTTCGAAATCGCCTTTGTTCTCTAGCAGTTTTTCAGGGAAGAAGCTAGTAAGATGACCGACACCGCATACTATTGTGCCACTGAAAATATCATTTGCATCGCTAACAGTGAGCGAACGGAACACTTGACCATTGTATTCAACAAGACCGACATCATCAACATGCATCGTGATACTGTTCTCACCCACTTTGATTTGCCATTCGTCGCCGACTTCTGCGGCGAAGTTGTAAAGCATTGTTGAATCCTGCAGCGGATCATGCCACCAATAAACACAGCCGTTGTATTCGTAGATGTATTCTCGTGATTTTTCTATTTTTTTATCATAAAGAGTATTCGTTTTAACTATGATTTTCACATTCTTATGGTTGATGACAGTATCGCCAACACAGGCCAGATATTGATATGAAATATTTCCTGTATTATTATTTATTATTTCATAATACCATTCAGAGCCAATAAGAGTGGAACTGTTAATAAAAACAGGAAATCCGTTATTAACATAGCATACGTCCATGGTGAACACGATGTCGGCGGCATTAAGGACATTAACAAACTCCGCTGATCTCATATAATCATCGGATAACGATTCGCCATATTCGTTCCAGCTTTCAATGGCATTGCTGTAGTAAGAGTTTGATATAATCACTGATCTTGGATAAACAATCCCACCCTCATGTGCAATTATACCACCGATTGTGTCGGCTGTGACTGTGCCGGCGGCATAGCAGTTTTCTATCGTTATGTTATGTTGAACGGGTTTATTCCAGTAGCCATATGACGTGCCGAAAATACCACCGGCGTAGGTCTTTTTGTTGTTGTCAGTTGTCACGGCGCTTAAATTAGCCACATTGTAGCAGTTTTTTATAATAATATCAGTTGAATACGATAATGTGAATGAGCATCCGACTATTCCGCCGCATGATGCCGGAGCATCGTTATAAGTGTATACTTCATCCATGAGAAGTGTTCCGGTATTACAGCATTGTTCGATGCTGCACTCACCGCTGGCGCAGCCGACAATTCCTCCTGCCACTTCACCTTTCTCCTGTTCACCCCATTCATTTTTTACTCCTGTGATGTTACCGCTATTTGTGCATCCGATAATGTGACATCCTGTTGCATAAGACACAATGCCTGCAGGGCTTATGCTTCCAAAATCAACGGATCCGCGGCAATAAACATCTCCTGAATTATGACAGTTTTTAACGCTGCTGCCGATATACAAATTGCCGAACAATCCTCCGCAACTCAATGATAAATATGTGTATTCCACATCAGCACTTACATTAGCCCTGTTTACGCAATTTTCCAAATATACGTTATAACCCATGCCAATAATACCACCAATAGCCATTCCAGTTTCTCCTGATAATACTCCGTATTTAATATCCACATTACAATCAGAATCCATTATAATGTTTTTGATGCTGCCATCACTGACCATTCCGAATAAGCCAAAATCCAGATTGCTTTTATCTCCAGGTGATTCGACATGCATATTGTGTATAATGTGATGGTCTCCGTCAAAGTGTCCTGCAAATGCCGACTGAACCAAGTTGATGCCGTCATATTTTCCTATAGGCGTCCACAAAAGCCCGTTTTTTCCGCCCAAATCTAGATCTGAGGTCAGCAGGAAATATGTGTCGGCGAAAATACAATAGTGGTATGAGCTGTGGATGTTCGGTGCATTGACCTGCTGTGCAAGATACGCCAACTGTTGCGCATTCTCAATGAGATAAGGGTTTTCTGGTGTACCGCTGCCATTGGTCCATGGTTCGGCAGTGCCGTCCCAAACCGAAACCTGAGCTCCGCAAAACATTGCGAAAGCGAGAAAAATTGATAATAAGATGTTCTTTTTCATGATATTTAATGTTTAAAATTTATACTGCATTAACTATTTCTTCAAATGTTCTATTATCATCCACGAGATTCATTTTCATTTGTTTGATGCGCGTTTTGCGTTTGTAATACGAATCGGTTTGCGTGTCGAGAAGGATGGAAATCACCTGGTTGGAAAATCCATTTTTCGAGAGACAGCAGATGCGCACGTCCCATTTGCCGAGCTTCTGGTAAAGCGACAGTAATCGTTGCGAGAATCCGTCATAAACCAGGTCGGTGAGGCTGATAAAATCCGCCCAGTCGTCGTCGCTGAGGTTAAAATTCAGCGAGTCGGCGGTGACATGCTCGCTCAATCCCTGCGCCGTGACGAAAACCTTGTTTCTCGACATGATTTTGTTGGTCATTAGCAGTTCTTTTTGCGAAAGTGTCTGATGGTCACGGCGTAGCTCGTCGTTGGTGCGGATGAGGTTTTCCATGTCGCTCACAAGCTCGTGGATGCGATTCTGGTCGCGCTCCACCTGACCTCTGAATTTCTCCATCTCGATTTTGTTGTCACTGATTCTCTTTCTGACAATCAACAAGATAACGAGTGCGACACTGAGCGTAACAGCGATAATGAGGTAGAGTTTGAAACTCTTTGTACGGTGCAGTGTTTCCATCTCACTTTTCTGCGCCTTGAGTTCGTATTCCGCCCTGATACGCAGGATGTTCTCGTTGTTGTTTTCTTTTTGGACGAGTTTCATATATTCAATGAAACGCTCCTCATACTCCATCACCATATTGATGTTTTGTTCGTTTAGCGCGATGCCGTAAAGCGTTTGGTAAACCGACATCTTCACACCAGCCCTATCACTGCGCAAAGCTTGTTCGAGATAAAACTTCGCTTCGTCGTCTCTGTTGACGTAGTAATAAAGGATTCCCAAGGTCATGTTGGCGATGTCGAGATCGTTGCCTTTCAGACCGCCGTCCATAGCCTTCTGAACACATTCAATAGCCTTTGGATAGTTACCGATTTCCATATAGTAATCGCGCCCGATTTCGAGATACAGGTCGTTAATCATCGCCGTATCCATTAACAAGGTGGCGACATGGAAAGCCGAGTCATAGTAAGCCTTCGTCTGCGCGAACAATTCCAGCGATTTTGTGGTACGTCCGCAGTTGCGCCAAGCGGTCATCAATCCGATGGAATCATTGATTTCCTTGAAATCGGCGATGGCTGAGCGGTGCATGGATAGTGCCTCCTCGAACAATTGATGTTTGTTGTACATGGCACCGAGGTTGTCTTTGATATTAGCTGTCAATGCAAAATCATCGCCACTTTCAGCCAGTGGTAGTGCCTGAAGGAAACACTCGACGGCCTGCTCCGACAGTCGTTCAGCACGCAGCTGCACACCTCTTTCATAAAGCGCGCGAGCCTGCCGCTGACGTTTAGCCTGCGAGTCGCAAGAGGTTGTCAGACAGCCGAGCGCGACCGCAAACAAAATTAAAAATACAGTTTTTGTTTTCATAAGCATTAATTTTACTTCGCAAAAACATCGATGTTTGTCGAAGCAAATTTATGCAAAATCAAAACTTGTCAAGCGGTTTTGGGACTGGATAAAAGTTTTGTCCTTATAATTCGTGGTTTCAATAATTAGTTTTATTGATATTCAATGACTTAAATAAAATGATATGGATTTTTTGTCCATACATTAAATGATCATTTTTTCATTGTTTTTATAAAATCAGTGATTTTTTGGAAGGCTTCTTTTGGTTCCTCAACATCCAAACACAATGTTTCCATTGGGCATAATCCATCGCCAGTGCGGTTAACGATGCGGTCGACTTTTTTATCGTAAAAACAAGGGATATTATGTTTTTCAAACACTTTGATTGCTGGTTCTGATATTATCAAAGTGTGAACTTCTTTAATTTCGCCTAAAACCATGAGGAGCGCCGCAGCTTTTCCGATGACTTTGTCGGCAACGGAAGCGCCTTTCAGAAAGCCTTTTTTCTCTGAAAGAAGATGTAAAAGCGGCTTCACACCACGTTCCTGCGAAGTGAAAATCTCTCCATTTGAGACCACAGCAATTGTGCTCGCGGAGGAAAGCAATAACGATTTTGCTTGTTCTAACGGTAACATGGAATGAAATTGTCATTTCGACTGGAGCGAAGCGAAATGGAGAAATCTCCTATAATTAAGTAGTTACTCTGTTTGCAGGAGATTTCTCGACTTCACTCCGTTGCGCTCGAAATGACGATGCTATTTAATGTATTTCACGAACAAATAACCACCAATCCATTGAATCAGCATTCCTGGGATGCCGAGGCGGAAATCGTTGAATCCTGCGATGAATGAACCTTCGATGAGCCATTCAACCATGCAGCCGAAGATTTGGTATGCCAAGACAACCAAAAGAATGGTCCAAAGCGACACTTTGTTGGTTTTTTCAGCAATCCAAGCCGCTGAGACAGCGAGGAAAATCGACTTGATGAGGATGCTTGGAACAACTGCCGCAGGAGGCATTCCGAAAAGCAGACTGTTGATGATTGGCGACAAAACCGCTGTCATCAATCCGACCTTCATGCCGTATTTGTAGGCCGCAATCAGCGTGAAGAAATAAATCGGCAGGAAGATGTGACCGCCGTTTGGGATGAGGTGGCAAAGTTGTGGCAAAATGATGTTGCCGGCCACGAACAATGTCGCGAACAAATATGTCTTAACCTGATCAAAATCAAGGTTATAGAGCTTTACTGTTGATGTTGTAGTATTCATAGTTTATTTATTAAGCCATTCTTTAATTTTATCCATTTTCATATAATCGATGTTATCGACAATCCACTCACGCATTGCCTTGCCTGGCTCAGTCTGCTGCGGATAGCTGATGTAGTCGAGCTCGATGTTGAGCGCCTGCGACACCTTCAATGCCATCACCGACCAAAGCACGCCGATATCGCCCACGACCGGGATTGACTTCTCAAGACGAGAGAATGCCGACATCTCCATTCTGAATGGAATCTTTGACATCTTGGTCTTCGGCAAACCCTTATCGATAGCGGCTTGAACGTCGCCTGATTTTTTATCGAGATCCCAAGCTTTCTTGAGGTTTTCGTCAAGGTCGAAACGAATCAAAGTCTTGTCTTTGAGGCTATATGTCGGATAGCCGTTCCAGCTTGCCCAGATGCCGTGACCTGTGTAAGTCTCGAATGGACCGTCGTGGATTTCCTGTGTCAGAGCCACTGCCGATTCGATGATGACATCAGCGCTGCCTAACATCTTTGAGATGCGGAATGTTCTGTCGCTCACCGGGATACTGTCGGCGATGCTGATGCCGACCTGACCACCACCGATAAGCTGCGGAACACTCACGAGCACCGGAACGTTGTTGCGGACACCCGCGCCAAGCATTGTACGCTCATCGCAACCCCAGCCGACGACTTCTTCAAATGGAACGTGCTTGGTGTGCGCAATCTCCATGATGCTCGCTGCAAAAGTCTCATTGCGCAAGCCCATCGGGTATGCCATATTAGCGGCAGCTTTGATGATGACTGTGCCTTCTTTTTCGTTGCAACGCTGCACCAAAGCATCGTCGATAATCATCTCTTTCTTGAGGTCAGACCACTGAGCATCAGTGAGTTCGGTGAGCTCAAAGATATCGCCACGAGGCATTTTTTCGAAGTCGAGGAACTCCTCGCCGACGTCGTGGATATTGATACGTTTCACCTTATCGAGAACGCCGCCCATCTCGTGAGAGACGACAGCCGAACTCGTTGTGACACCGTCGATCAAGCCTTTGTTGATGAACTCGGCAATCAAGGTGGTGACACCTTCGTGGATGTTTGGGCCGGAGCCTGTCACAACCACCACTTTGCCGCCTCTTTTCTTGGCTTCTACTATCTTTTCAATAGCGATATCGAGGTAATGCCGCGTTTCTTCCGGCAAAGCCTCGTATAAACCTTCAATAAAATCTTTTTCTATTTTCATATTTTTATTTTTTATTTTGCAAACGCATGCGTTCTCTGCGCGGGTTTATTAATTCGATTTTGACCAGGTATCTTTTAAACCAACTGTTCTATTGAATACCAGATGTTCTGGTGTGCTGTCTTTGTCGACAGTGAAATATCCTATTCTCTGGAACTGGAAATGGTCGAGAGGTTTTGCATTAGCGAGATATTTCTCAACATAGCATTCAGTTCTGATTTCCAATGAGTTAGGATTCATCATCTTGCGCATTGCCTCGATTGGGGTGTTACCCTCGTCCTGCAATCTTGCTAATTCGTCGCGTGGGTTTTCAACATTCCATAAGCGGTCATAAAGTCTGACTTCCGCTTTGATGCAGTGTGCCTGACTGACCCAGTGGATGGTGCCTTTCACCTTACGATTTGCCTCAGGCATGCCGCTGCGTGTCATCGGGTCGTATTCGGCGTAAACCTCAACAACTTCGCCGTTTTCGTCTTTCTTGCAGCCTGTACATTTCACGATGTAGGCGTTTTTCAGACGCACTTCCTTGCCTGGAGTTAGACGGAAATATTTGTTTGGCGGGCATTCCATGAAGTCTTCCTTCTCAATCCACAGCTCGCGGCTGAACTCTATCTTATGGCTGCCTGCCGACTCGTCTTCAGGATTGTTGATTGCCTCAAGTTCCTCGGTCTGACCTTCAGGATAATTGGTAATCACCAACTTAACAGGATTTACAACCGCCGCCACACGTGTAGCGCGGGCGTTCAAGTCTTCACGGATTGAACTCTCGAGCAAAGCAAAATCGTTCAAAGCGTCGTATGTTGTGTAACCAATCTTATCGATGAATTTATGTATTGACTCAGGAGTGTATCCACGGCGACGGAAGCCGCAAATCGTAGGCATTCGTGGATCGTCCCAGCCGTTGACAACGCCTTCTTTCACCAAAATCAGCAGGTTACGCTTGCTCATCAGGGTGTAGTTGAGGTTCAACTTATTGAACTCAGTCTGACGCGGACGGTTGTCATCCATGTTGTCACCTTCACCACGGATTTCTTTGAGCCAGTCGACAAACAAATCGTAAAGTGGACGGTGCACCACGAATTCCAGCGTGCAAAGTGAATGTGTCACGCCCTCGAAGTAGTCGCTCTGACCGTGAGCGAAGTCGTACATCGGGTAGGCGTTCCATTTCGTGCCGGTACGATGATGCGGAGTCTTCACCACGCGGTAGATGATAGGATCACGGAAGTGCATGTTAGGGTTCGCCATATCGATTTTTGCGCGAAGCACCATCTTGCCTTCTTCAATCTCGCCTGAGTTCATCTTGTTGAAGAGCTCTAATGACTCCTCAACAGGGCGGTTACGATACGGACTCTCGGTGCCGGGCTGCGTCGGAGTGCCTTTCTGTGCTGCGATTTCCTCCGACGACTGCTCGTCAATATATGCTTTGCCGCGTTTAATCAGTTCGATAGCAAAATCCCAAAGCTGCTGGAAATAATCTGAAGCATAATATTCGTTACCCCACTGATAACCAAGCCATTGGATGTCTTCCTTGATGGCATCCACATATTCCATGTTCTCCTTTGTAGGGTTAGTATCGTCGAAACGCAGGTTGCAAACGCCGCCGTAGTTCTTGGCGATGCCGAAATCCAGGCAGATGGCCTTGGCGTGACCGATGTGGAGGTAGCCGTTAGGCTCAGGAGGGAAACGCGTCTGGATTCGCTTGGCGTTCTTGCCGTTTCGTAAATCTTCCTCAACTTTCGCTTCAATGAAATTCAGCGATTTCTTTTCTTCTTTTTCAGCTTCAAGATCCATTTTTCAAAGATTTAAACCGCAAAAATAATTATTTTTACAAAAAAATAATGCATTTTTTTTAAAAATTTGTAATTTTACACCCACAAAAACGTGTAGAATAATAACTTTAAACAAAAATAACTATGAATTATTTAGACATTATCATCGCTATCTTATTGATTCTCTTTGCAATAGGTGGTTTCAGAAACGGCATCATCAGAGAGGCTTTTTCACTCGTGGCATTTGCTGTAGGAATCTACGGAGCCATAAAATTATCAGATATTGTTGGAAAATGGCTTGGAAATTTAATTAATGTAAGTCCAGAATGGATGTCGGTGATTTCATTTATCATTGTTTTCATCGCTTTAGCGTTATTAATCAACTGGTTAGGAGGTTTGATAGCAGGTCTTATCGAAAAATTAAATCTTGGTTTTATCGACAAAATCGGCGGTATTGTCTTCGGTGTTGCGAAAGGTTTTTTGCTTGTGGGAGTGTGCATTTTACTTCTCGATTTCTTTGGAATTAAAGATGTTTTGAACAAGGAAACCTGTGAAAAATCGGTGCTTTATAAACAATCGGAGAAAGTGGCTACATGGATTTATGAAAATAAAGACGGTTGGATTGAGAAAATCGATAAAGTAATATGAAAAAAGTAGCGGTAGTTTTAACGGGTTGTGGTGCAAAAGACGGCTCAGAAATCAATGAGACTGTTACATTGTTGTTGGCTTTAGACCAGCACAATGTTGAATATCAGGCATTTGCGCCAGATGAAAATCAATATGAAGTTTGCAATCACATCACAGGACAGGTTGTTAACGAGAAACGTAATATGATGGTTGAAGCGGCGCGTATTGTTCGCGGAAAGATATTGCCATTAAGCAGGTTTAACGCTAACGATTTCGACGCTTTATTGTTCCCAGGTGGTTTCGGCGCGGCCAAAAACATCTTCACCTACGCCTACGACGGCATCAATTTCAAGGTAAACAAAGACGTTGAGAAGGCGATTTGTGACATTCACGCCCAAGGCAAGCCGATTGGGGCCATGTGCATCGCGCCATTGATGGTTGCCAAGGTTCTTGGAAACGTCAACGTCACCATGGGAAGTGGCAAATGCCATCAAGCAAAAGAAATCGAGATGATTGGCTGCAAGCACACCGAAACGACCCACGGTGGAGTGGCAATCGACAAGGAAAATAAAGTGTTTTCAACACCATGCTTTATGCTTGATGCAACATTAAAAGATATTTATCAAGGCGCTTATAACCTGGTGGAGGCGATGATGAAAATATAATTATTTAGAATATTTCCACCATGCACCATTCTTGTTCTTTTCAAGAAATTCGACAAAATAAATGATATCGCCACTATTGTTATTATAGTCATCATAGCGTTTTTCTTCCCAAACGCTTTTTCTTATGCCTTCATTTAAGTTTTTGAAGGTGCCGACGTAACTACCAAAAAAAGTACGCTTATTAATTTCATAGCCGCCAGGACCTTTCAAACCATGACAATATTTGATTGAAAGACTTAAAGTACTGTAACTGCCATAATCAACCTCGCAATTATAACTATCAAATTTTTCGCCCCAAAAATTAGTATAAGTGTCCCAATCTTCCGTTGTATAATTAGGAGTGGGGCCTTGTTCAAGAATGTATTTTTTTAATTGATAGTATTTATCTCTTGCATCCGACAAACGTCTGTAAAAACCATTGTGAAGCGTATAACTGACGTAATTTTGTCTTTTTACCAAAGCGGCTCTTTTACTCCTTGCTGTTTCGGCATAAGATGTGTTGCCAAATTCTCTGATAAATGCGTCACACATACTAATTTCTCTGCTGATATCACTCAATTCCGCGTTCATATAACGGTCAGTGTTATCATAATCGTAATTGACGCTACTGATGTATATGGCGTTAATACTGCTATATAATTCATTCACCACTTTGTTATATAACTCTGGATAACCGGTAACAACTCTCTTTGCCACAGCCGCATTGCCTTTCCAGTCGGATTCAACAAATTTGCGTTGTCTTTCCCTGGCTTCCTTACAATGCTTTTCAACACATTCCGGAGAATAATAGTGTTTCATATCATTTAATTCGGATAATAAACTGTTATATGTGGCTTCTTTTTCATAATAATTATCAGAGTAATTTAACTGATGTGTAGAGTATTTTTTCAGAGCCTGATCAAAGGATTTCAGATTGGTGGCTGTTTCAATATATTCTTTTTTGAAAGATTCCAAATTGCTTTTACCCGTTTTATCAAGCTGGACAGGAGTGTACATGTCAATCACCGATGCCAACTGGTCTCTAGTTATATCAAGTTGGGATCTTTTGAATCCTGTTGATAAAAATGTGCTTTTTTGATTTGGAAAATACTCGAATAACGCTTGAATATCTGAAATTTTCATCGTTTGGTTTTTCAGTCGGTCGAATAACAGGTTTTGAATATCATTACCTGCTTGTATCGTGATATTTTTCATATCCATTGACACCAAACCTGTCAACGACAATTGGTATCCGTTGTCAAGAATGTTTTTTGTGGTCGCATAGTCTTTGTTTGCAACCGCATAATAGAACGCGTCTTTGCCTTCTTTGTTCTTCGATGCCAAATCAGCACCGTTTTTAATGCAATAATCAACAAGGTCTTGGTTTTGTGTTAGTGTCGCAAACGACAGTAAACTATTTGAGTTGGTGTCTTTTGTGTTGATTGACGCGCCTTTGTCGACAAAAGCTTTTATAATTTTCGGGGAGATATAGTCTTTGGAAAAATGTTTGTTGAGATAATTGTAATTCTCTGTAAGCAAATACGAAAAAGACAATGGAAGATCCGCGGGTTTCTCTCTAATATCGATATTTGACTTGTTTAAAAAGACAAAAAACAGTTCCTCCGCTCTGCCACATTCTTTTATCTTATGACAAGATAAATAGTTAAGAATCATATAAAACGGCGGCAGACCGTCAAACTTGATGCTAATGTTCGGGTTGTAACTTAAAATCGTTTCAACCACCTGAACAGAGCATTGCCCGGCAAGGCATTTTTGGACAGCGTCACAAATCAAAGGCACCGTGGTCTTTATTTTCAGTCGTTTTGATGTTTCTATGACACCAGATGCCGCATTCGCCAAGGAAGGATCCTGTTTTAGAATCCTTCCTATGGCTGCGTTGTCGTTGTTACGTAACGCTACGGCTAACTCTTCATTATATTCAGAGTTCTGTTTCTTTTGACTGTTATAATTGAATCTTTGTCCAAATACATTTGTGGATAAAAATACACAGAAGAATATTATAATGAATAGCCTTTCTTTATCCATTTCTTTCTCTCTTTTGGATCTACAGGTAAAACTTTGCCGTCTGCTTGTTCATACATGATGTTGCCGTCAAGGGCAATGCTTTCAATGTCACCATTCAGAAGGATGGCAAACTCACGAAATACCATATTGAAGAAATCCTGGAAATCGTTATTCCAACGATATTGATTCATTCCAAGAACCCAATTACCTGTATTATAGTTCTTGGCTTGTTCCATCCATATCTCTTTCTGATTTTTACCCATGCTCTCTGTAGCGGAATGATAGTTTACGATATTTTCTTCGGTAATCAACTCTGTTGAGCCTTTTTGTACAGCTTGTTGATACATTTCAAACTGATCAGCTCTTTTTCTGTTAAATTCCTTGTGCATGTTTGCAATCTCTTCTTTGCTAATTCCATTGGCTGTCAATAAAGCTTTGCCTATACCGGTGTTAAGGGTTAATATTGTGGAATACTCGTCTGTGATTTTTTTATCATACTCGTTGATTAACTCTCCGTACTCTTTAACACTCCTTGACTCTTTTCTTTTGTTAATGACCTTGTTGTCGTCAACAAAAGCGTAAATAGCTCCGCTGAAGTTAGTCAAAGTCAACATCATCTGACCTTCATTGTTAAAATCGAAAATAGCATCCATTTTCAATACAATAGGACAGTTTACATACGCCATGCCCATCATACCTTTGGCTATTGACTGACCTTTCATATAAATTATTGGAAATCTTAATTCTGACATGTTTTCATCAAACTCCACTTCTTCAAGCATGTCAGGGAATACTAATTCATATTCCAACACATAATCTTTGATGGTTTTCATCATATCAGCTTTTGACGCATTTGTGTTGATGATGGTTGAATAGGATTGATCCTTCATTACAGGATACAAGTTTGATTTAGGGTCTTTTGTCTGAGCAGCTGGTGTAAAAGTTTGAGCAGCAACAAATTGGATTCCCAATGCAAAAAGGACAACCAATAAAAACAGATTTTTTTTCATGTGAAAAACACCTTGTTATATCCCATCAGGTTCTTCGGTTTTAATTATTGATTAATTATTTTAAATTTAATTCTAATTCTTTTTATACTTCTTTAATTATCACAAGGCAAAATTACAAATTTTTTGAAATTATTGAAAACTTTTTGAAAAAAAGGTGCTTATATGAAGTTTTATGTATCTTTACAAAGTAATCAGATTCAAAAACAAAGGAATAAAAATGAATAATGTATCAACACAAACAGTTAATTTAAGATCGCGGGGCACTTCAAAAATTGAGCAAAAGAAGTACCCTGAAACTCTGAAAAGTTGCATTTCTTTAGAAGAGTTTAAGGATTTATTAGACCAAAAAATCAATGAGCACTATGAAAACCTATCAAATACAAATAAGAAAAAGTGTCAAAAAAGACCTTAAACTAATAAAAGATTTCATCGTCGAGTAATCTAATCGCGAACATGCGATTAAATATACTACAGAACTTTATGCCGAAATTGAAAGCCTAACTTTTTTAGCAGATTTTATTGAAATCTCCGATTGGAAAACCGGGAAAAAGTTCAGTAAAAAAGAGAAAGTTTTTATTACAAGAAATCATAAATGGAGTATTTTCTTTTACGTTTATAGAAATATCGTGATTGTTGACAGGATTTTGCCATCAAAAATGGTGAAAGAATAAATATTACTTGATTTTTTTCTCTGGGTTTTGTTGCAAAAACGCCTCCCAGCTGTTGAATGATTTCTTTCCTTTCGGGATTTTAGGAAGTTTCGATTCGCTTGTGCCTCCGACGATATTGAGTTGGTTTTGGAAACAGTGACAAACGGCCGCTGCCATGGCGTCGGTGGCGTCGAGATAGTCTGGATGCTCGGTGAAATTGCAAAGTTTCTGCACCATCGCCGCGACTTGTTCCTTAGATGCGGCTCCGTTTCCGGTTATCGACTGCTTGATTTTTCTCGGAGAATATTCAAAAATCGGTATGTCGCGATACAAAGCCGCAGCCATCGCCACACCTTGTGCGCGACCGAGTTTCAGCATCGACTGCACGTTTTTTCCGAAGAATGGAGCCTCAATAGCGAGCTCGTCGGGGTGATATTCGTCTATGATTTCAAGCACACGCTCAAAGATTTTCCGAAGCTTAAGTGCTTGATTTTCAAGTTTATTCAACTTCAAAACACCCATGCGAATCATACTCAGCTCCTTGCCTCTCTGAAGGATGAGACCGTAACCCATCACCATCGTTCCCGGGTCGATACCTAATATTATGCGATCAGTTTTCAAAATTTATTATCTTTGCAGTCGAAAATGAGTACAAATTCACATAATGCAAAAATAATGAAAATCGCTGAAATGGCGATAAAAATTATTATTGTGCTTGCAGGATGTTGGGTTATTTATGTAAAACTTATTAAGAATCAAGACATTACAGAGATGTGGAACTCGATGAAACTCTCGTTCTCGTCTCCGAAAAATGTCTTTTTGATGGTTCTCGCCCTTCTTTTGATGCCCGTCAACATGGCATTTGAAGCGATAAAATGGCAAAAATCAGTGCTGCCAGTCGAGAAAGTGCCGTTTAAAAAAGCGTTTGTGGCTATCTTTACAGGTGTCACAACCGGAATGCTGTTTCCTAACCGAACAGGCGATTTTCTTGGCAGGATTTTCATTCTCGAAAGCGGCAACCGGATCAAAGCTGCAATGCTCACATTCGTTGGAAACATAGCGCAAATGCTTGTCACAGTGACACTCGGCGCTTTATCGTGCTTCTTCTTTCTGAAATGGTCGGCTTATTGGTATATCATGCTTATCTTATTGATAATCACAACATTAGGTTTTTTGTTTTATTTCAACATACATGTTGTGATTTATTTCAAAAAATTGATTCCAATAAAATGGCGCCCAAGAATTGAGAAATACATAGATATTTTTGACAGTTACACAACAAAAGATTTGGCGCGGATTTTGTTTCTCGCTTTCGCGAAATATGTGGTTTATTCGTTCCAATTCGTACTCCTGATATGGGCTTTCGACGTTCCGCTTGGCTATGTCAACACCATGATCCCCATCATGATGACGTACATGTTGATGACGGTGATACCGTTTCTTACCATCATGGAGATTGCGGTGCGCGGCGGCGTTTGCATCTCTGTTTTCGACACTTGGCTGACAATAGTCGGAATCAACACGTCGTTCAGCTTGATGGTGGTTTCGGCGAGCACCATTCTTTGGCTTTATAATTTGGCGATTCCGGCTGTTATCGGACTTTTTTATATCCGAAAATTAAAATTTATGCGGAGGAGTTATGAGCATTGAGACGATTTATGTTTTGGTTAATATCATAATGGTTTTCGCGGCATGCTATTTGGTTTGCATCGGGGCATTTACTTATGGTATGATGAAGTTTAAAACTGAACGTAAAAATTCATCGGCTATACATCCGTATTTTTTTGCGAATATGCCAGATTCTTACAGAAAAGTCTCGGTTTTAATAGCGGCACGCAACGAAGGCAAGAACATCGAAAAATTATTGCAATCGCTTTATAATCAATCGTTTAGTAAAGATAAATTTGAGGTAATTCTTGTTGATGATCATTCAGCGGACAATACGTTCGAGGTCTCAGAGAATTTTCGGGGTCTTCATCCTGAGATGAATCTCAAAGTGCTGAAAGCGACTGGTTTCGGCAAAAAACAAGCCATCTCGCAATCATTGCATGCTGCTGAAAATGAATTGATTATGGTTACCGACGCCGATTGTGAGCTTCCAAAGCGTTGGATTGAGACGATGGCAAATTATTTTTTGAATCACGAACTTAAAATGTTACTCGGACCGGTTCTTTTATCACCTGCAAATACTGTTTTTGAGAAGCTGCAAGTGCTTGAGCATCTGAGTCTTATAGCCAGCACAGCGGGTTCTGCAGCCATCGGGATGCCGGTAATGTGTAACGGCGCCAACATGATGTATGACCGTCAAGCGGCTCTCAATGTCGAAAAATACCGCACCGACATGAAAATCGCTTCCGGCGATGACATGTTTCTTATGGAACAGTTTATCAAGCATTATGGCAGCGATTCGGTGAAGTTTATCATGGATAATGCGGCGGTTGTGAAGACCTCCACAATGCCTGATCTGAAGTCGTTTTTCCGTCAGCGGAAACGTTGGGCGTCGAAGACGAGGGCTTACACCAACTGGAAAATCATCGCCACTGCTCTGACAGTGTTTTTGTTTAACTTCAGCATAGCGTTTTTCTTTGTGGCAGGATTTTTCATCCAGATTTTATGGCTGTTTTTCGTGCTCTACGTCTTGATGAAAACGCTCATCGACTTGCCTATCTTGAAGAAAATAACGACAATCATGCGACAGCAGCATCTCATGAAATGGATGTTGCCTCTTGAGTTCATATATCCGTTTTATGTCGTTTTCACGGCAATTTCGGGGTTGTTTTCAAAAGTAAGGTGGAAATAATTACATTAATTTCTGATAAAACTGCCACCAGCGGTCGGGAAGCTCGTTTCGCATTGCCATGTCGTAGTCAGATTTTGAGCATGGGATGAAATGTTCGGAGATTTCCATCCACCATTTTCCGGTTGTTTTGTGGCACAAGAAAATGAGTTCATCGTAATCTTCAAGTTTTACGATATATTTTGTGAACTCATCGCGGTTTTCGGTTGTAGGAACGTCGTTTTGTCTTAACGAAAAACCTTCCAAGAAGTACCAAATCATCTCGGCTAAATTATTGGCACTCTGATAGTTAACATCATAACTTGGGTTATAGTTGAAGAACCCTATCGATGTCAGTTTCGGGTTCAAGCCTGCGTAACGGGTCATCTTACAGCCGTCCTCGCTGCTGAATCCGTTTGGAGAGCTGCGTTTCACTCCAGGCATATCGGCGGCACAGAAAGCGGCCGCATCGACGGTGACGATATCGGCACTACGAAGCAACGGCTCTGTCAGTTCAGCGCGGTTTTTTATCGTTCCAAGGCGATAGATGTCGAACAGCAGCTGTTTCATCAGGTTAATATTCTCATTATCAATGTAATACGTCTGATAACCGATGTTAGTGTAATTGAATAAAAAGTTCGGTTGATGCAAGATGATGTGGCTCAGATACGACTCAGAATTGATGTTCTCGCCTTCCTCGCCAATATCGAAACGCGGGTCTATTGCTGTGATATTCACCAACTTACCGGTGTTTTCATAAACCTGATAAATAGGATAAGTCAAATCCTGGCTTCCACCCAAGATAACGGGAACAATGTGATACTTCAGAAGCGTCAAAAACACCTCGCTCAAGGCGTAGTAGGTATCTTCGACACGCAAGCCTGACTTAACATTGCCGAGGTCGACGATTTTCAAGTCGGGCCAGTGGTTAAACAAAGGATATAAGGCGTGACGAATAGCGTCTGGACCCGCCTTACATCCTTCATTGTCAACGGCATAGCGTTCTTCTTCAACTCCAAGGATTGCCATCTGAAAATCTTCCAAATTCGGAAAAACTTCTTCATTTTTGAAGATTGAAATCGTGTTGCCAAGCTGTTTTTTATGCGTCAAATGGCAATTTTCGACGACTTCTTCCTTTACGGGATTGAGAAAAGCGCTAATGTCCATTTTTATTTCTTTGGAGAAATTTTCTTTCTAATGATTTCGTGCAACTCGTTGGCGTTAACACGGATTTGCTCCATGGTGTCGCGGTCGCGAACTGTCACTGTGTTGTCTTCAAGTGTCTGATTATCAACGGTAACGCAGAGAGGAGTACCGATAGCATCCTGTCTTCTGTAACGTTTTCCGATAGAGTCTTTCTCTTCGTACTGGCACATGAAGTCGTACTGCAGACTGTCCATGATTTCGCGAGCCTTCTCCGGAAGTCCGTCTTTTTTAACGAGAGGCAAGATAGCAACTTTATAAGGTGCGAGAATCGGAGGAAGCTTCATCACGACACGCTCGCTGCCGTCTTCGAGTTTCTCCTCTGTGTAAGCGTAGCTGAACATCGCGAGGAACATACGGTCCAAACCGATTGATGTCTCGATGACGTATGGAGTGTAGCTCTCGTTGGTCTCCGGATCGAAGTATTGCAGCTTCTTGCCTGAGAACTCGGCGTGACGGCTGAGGTCGTAGTCTGTACGGCTGTGAACGCCTTCCAACTCTTTGAAACCAAATGGGAAGTTAAACTCGATATCGGTTGCGGCATTGGCGTAGTGAGCAAGTTTCTCGTGATCGTGGAAACGATAATTTTCAGTTGGGATGCCCAATGAGAGGTGCCAGTTCAGACGTTCTTCCTTCCATTTCTTGAACCATTCCATCTCGGTGCCAGGGCGTACAAAGAACTGCATTTCCATCTGCTCGAATTCTCTCATTCTGAAGATGAACTGACGGGCGACGATTTCATTACGGAAAGCCTTTCCTGTTTGTGCGATGCCAAACGGAATTTTCATACGGCCGGTCTTCTGCACGTTGAGGTAGTTCACGAAGATACCCTGTGCAGTCTCAGGACGCAGATAAATAGTGTTTGCGCCTTCTGCCAGCGAGCCGATCTGTGTGGCGAACATCAAATTGAACTGACGGACGTCTGTCCAGTTGCGTGTTCCACTGATTGGGCACACGATTCCGAGGTCTTCGATGAGTTTCTTGATGTCGGCGAGGTCGTTTTTCTCCATCGCGCCGTAAAGACGGTGGCTGATTTCCTCGATTTCCTTCTTCCACTCAAGAACGCGAGCGTTTGTTGTGACAAACTGCTCTTTATTAAAAGCATCGCCGAAACGTTTTTGGGCTTTTTCAACTTCCTTATTGATTTTTTCCTCGATTTTGGCCATGTAATCCTCAACCAAAACGTCGGCGCGGTAACGTTTCTTGCTGTCTTTGTTGTCGATCATCGGGTCGTTGAAAGCGTCAACGTGGCCTGAAGCCTTCCACACTGTCGGGTGCATGAAGATTGCAGCGTCCAGTCCGACGATGTTCTCATGCATCTGCACCATCGCCTTCCACCAGTATTCGCGGATGTTTTTCTTAAGTTCGACACCATTCTGGCCGTAATCGTAAACGGCAGCCAGTCCGTCGTAAATATCGCTGGACGGAAAAATAAATCCGTATTCTTTAGCGTGTGAAGTTATTTTTTTAAAGAATTCTTCTTGGTTCATTATATTGAGTATTAAAGAATTAACATAGCATCACCATAAGTGAAGAAGTTGTATTTCTCCGCGACGGCTTCTTTATAGGCTTTCATTAAGAAATCGTAACCGGCAAATGCAGCCACTTCCATCATCATCGGTGATTTCGGGAGGTGGAAGTTGGTGATGAGCGCGTCGGCAGTGTTGAAGTCGTAAGGCGGGAAGATGAACTTGTTGGTCCAGCCTTTCAGCGGTTTCAGCTTGCCGGTGATACTTACCACAGTCTCCATGACCTTCAAAGTGGTGGTTCCGACGGCAAAAACTTTATGTTTTGCCTCTTTTGTCTGGTTAATCAGGTCGCAAGTCTCCTGCGAGATGTTGATTTCCTCGGAGTCGGTCTTGTGTTTTGTCAGATCTTCGACTTCGATATCGCGGAAGTTGCCCATTCCGGTATGCAGTGTCACCTCGGCGAAGTTCACATCCTGAAGCTCCATACGTTTCATCAAAATCTTGCTGAAATGCATGCCTGCGGTAGGAGCGGCGACAGAACCTTCCTGTGTTGCGTAAACCGTCTGGTAGTTGAACTCGTCATCTGGCTCCACCGGGCGCTGGATGGTTTTCGGAAGCGGTGTCTCGCCAAGTCCCATGATGACTTTCTTGAACTCGTCGTGCGGACCGTCGAACAGGAAACGCAGCGTACGGCCACGGGATGTGGTGTTGTCGATAACTTCAGCCACGAGTTCGTCGTTTTCGCCGAAATACAGCTTGTTTCCGATACGGATTTTACGTGCAGGATCGACGAGGACGTCCCAGAGGCGGCTCTCAGGGTCGAGCTCACGAAGCAGCATCACCTCAATCTTAGCGCCAGTCTTCTCCTTTTCGCCGTAGAGACGAGCCGGGAACACGCGAGAGTTGTTGATCACGAACAAATCGCCAGGATTGCAGTAGCTGAGGATGTCGCGGAATGTTTTGTGTTCGATGGTTTGAGTGTCACGATGCAGAACCATCATGCGGGCGTCTTCGCGCTCTTTCGGCGGATACATCGCAATGAGGTCGTGCGGTAAATTGAACTTAAACTGTGATAGTTTCATTTCAAATATTTTAAATTTTAACCTATTTTTCAAAAAAGGAATGCAAATATACAACAAAATGAAAATTTTGTCAAGAAAAAAGTTGTAAAACACTGAAATTCAATAGATTATCTCGTCATTTCGAGCGTAGCGAAGCGAAGTCGAGAAATCTCCGACATAATGATTCACAATATCTTTTAGCAGGAGATTTCTCCGCTCCCTTCGGTCGGTCGAAATGACGGTGTTGGTTTATTGTTCCAGTTTCAAATCTCCGTCTTTAATCCATTGTAACTTTCTGAATATGAATCCGAAAAGCCATGTTAAAACGGCCGGAAGCACGAAGCAAATCAACAGGATTCCCCACCACATGTTAGCACCACCATCAGGCATTGCTGAGATTACGCCAAGAGGTCCTACGAGTCCGCAGGTTCCCATGCCTGAGCCGATTGGCACATTTTCCAAATGAAACACGCAAGTTGCCAAAGGACCGGTAATTGCTGCGGTTAATGTCGGTGGAATCCAAGTCAAAGGATGACGCAAAATGTTAGGCATCTGCAGCATCGAAGTGCCTATTCCCTGTGAGATAAGGCCGCCCCAACGGTTTTCACGGAAGCTCATCACTGCGAAACCGACCATCTGGGCGCAACAACCGGCAGTAGCTGCGCCTCCAGCAATTCCCGATAGTCCGATAGCGATACAGATAGCGGCACTAGAAATCGGTAATGTCAAAGCCATTCCGATGCTAACCGAAACGATGATTCCCATCGCGAACGGATGCAGATTGGTAGCATACATGATGAAATCGCCGAATGCTGTCATGAAACGGCTGATGCCAGGACCTACAAACATTGCTAGCAAGACACCAGAAATTATTGTTACAGAAGGAGTTACGAGAATATCGACTTTTGTCTCTTTCGACACCATCTTACCGAGTTCGGTGCTGATAACCACTGCAACCAGCACTCCGACCGGGCCGCCCAATGTGTTACCTGCAACTCCGACAGCAACAGCGCTGAACATAACCAATG
The DNA here is from genome assembly GCA_017538795.1 of Bacteroidales bacterium. Lineage (GTDB taxonomy): Bacteria > Bacteroidota > Bacteroidia > Bacteroidales > F082 > Limimorpha. The sequence continues at coordinate 46,211 of JAFYIE010000011.1, forward strand.
CAGGAGCATGCAAAGCATACGCTATCGCCACTCCCATAGCAGGACCAGCCGCAATTTTGCAGTATTTCGCAAACTCAACAAACATCGGGATATTCAAACGGTTTCCGATGGTGTCGAAAATCGTTCCTATCAGCAACGACGCAAACAAACCGAGCGCCATTGCGCCAAGTGCATCAAGCAGATATGCCTTCGCCGAAACATCGACGTTTTTTCTTTTCAAAAATGATTTAAAACTATTCATTTTCAATCCAGTTTTTCAGTTCTTCAACTCGTTTTTGATATTTTTCCAACTGGCTTTCAACAAAATCGTCGCTATATTTTCGGTCGCAGAAGCCATTGCCGCGGGCGACGTAGTCGTCGTCATATAGCGAACTTAAGACCTCTTCGTAATTCGAGACGTACTTCTGGTTTTCGGCCAAAAGACGTTTTAAATCGTCCAAATCAGCTTCAAAAGAATCTCCCGAAGAAAAAGTATAGCGTTTTTTCATTAATTCGTCAGTTTGAGATTGCAAAATTATAAAATTAGTCGAAGAAAATTTTCATTGCAATTAAAATAATTTCTAATTTTGGAGCGCAGAGTTTAAAATTAAGTTCAATTACAAAAAACTATCATTATGTTATTATCTATTCTCATCATTGTTGCTATGCTTGGCGCACCAACATTGGCTGGTTTCGCAGTCTTCAAAAGAATTAAAAACAACAATCCTGACATAGCCGGATATGTTTACAACGGAAAAGATTGGGTAGCTTGGATACTTGTGTTCAGTATCATCGCGTCATTATTTATTGGCTTTGTAATGCCAATTTTTGATGGTACAAAAGGATATCATCCTGAATGGGGTCTTTTGGTATTGATTTTATTGGCTGTGGTGTTTTACATTTGCTACGCTATCGTTGCTTTCGTTCCGGCTACCGCTGAAGAACTTGCACAAAACAAAGAAGCTGGAAACACTGTTTTGGGCAGTATTGGTGATTCGGCAGCGTCTATTTTCAGTATCATAATGGGTGTGATTGGCGCTACTCTTATCGCTCTTCCGGCTATGCTTGGTGAAGCTTTGAACCCAACCCTCGCTATTAAGAATATTGGCGGAACGATGTACAGAGTCGTCGGAACCGGCTTTGGTTACACCGTTGGCGGAATTGTTATGTTTGCCTTTATTGCAATTATGGTTTTTGTGCTGATATATTTAGCCGCATTGCTTTTCGCAATCATTGGCACATTTGCAATTGGCATCATCGCAATAATAAAATTTGTGAAAAACAATCAAAATCTATTAAAGATTAAAGAAGTGGAAATCAAAGAATAGTTTCCGGAGCTGTATCAATGAGCTTCTGCTTCAGTTCCATTAAATTCCAGGCGTCTTTCACATCAAAGTCGCCTATTTTTGTGCGACGAAGCGAGATTAAGCAGGCGCCGTTACCTAAAGCCTGACCAAAATCGTTGACTAATGAACGGATATATGTTCCTTTGGAGCATTTCACCATGAAATCGACTTTCGGGAAATTTGTTGTATCTATTTGGAAATCCTCGATATGCACGAGGCGTTCCTTCAGCTCAAGCTCCTCATCGGAACGGGCATAATCAAAAGCGCGCTTACCCTGAATCTTGATTGCGGAAAACTTCGGTGGACGCTGCATAATATCGCCGATGAACTTTTTACGCGCCTCGTTTAACGCCTCGGCGCTGATCCCGTCCGTCGGGAAAAACTGATTAGGCTCGCTTTCAAGGTCGAAAGTCGGTGTGGTCTGTCCCAACAGCATTGTGCCGGTATAAACCTTCTCCTGCGCCTGGAAATTGTCGATTTGCTTGGTCATTCGACCAGTGCAAAGTATCAACAAACCCGTCGCCAAAGGATCTAAAGTGCCGGCGTGACCGACCTTCAGTTTCCGAATCTGATGGTATTTCTTGATGACAGCACGAATCAGATTGACAACATCGAATGATGTCCAATCAAGAGGTTTATCAATAAAGAATACCTCGCCTTCTTCAAAATGAAAATCTGTATGGGCGAAACATTTTTCGCCCTTACAATCATTTTCATTTGTAATATCCGGCTTCAAAAATGTCATGCGAAGCAAATTGCGAGAATACCAACAATCACACAGTAGATTGCGAAATAAATGAGTTTGCCTTTTTTCACTATGCTAATCATCCATTTGCAGGCGAGGCAGCCTGTGATGAATGCTGCCAAGAAACCTATGATAAGCGCAAACGGTGAGATTCCAGCCATTGCTGCACTCCAACCAACTTCAAGAACATCTTTCGCGTCAAGCAAAGCTTCTCCTAAAATCGGAGGAATAACCATCAAAAACGAGAACTGTGCGAGTTTCTCCTTCTTGTTGCCGAGCAACAAACCTGTGGCGATGGTCGTCCCAGAGCGTGACAAACCCGGCATGGTGGCACAGGCCTGACCGATACCGATGATGAATGCATGCAAACCTGAAATCTCCTCACGCTGACGTGGCTTGGCGAAATGTGCGAATGTCAGCAAAGTGGCGGTAACCAACAGCATGATTCCAACAATCAACAGACCTGAACCGAAGATAGCCTCGATAGTGTCTTTGAAAAACACGCCGACGATGCCAACCGGAATCATCGAGATGATGATGTTGATGGCGTATTTTGTGCCTCCGTTGAGGTTTTTATATGAATTCCATTGCTGTTTGGTGAACAAATCCTTGAAAATCCACACCACTTCCTGCCAAAGAACAGCTAAGGTGGCACAGACTGTCGCAACGTGCAACACCACGTTAAACGTCAAATTTTCCTCGCCGCTCAGCCCGAAGATGTTTGATAATATTGTGAGGTGTCCGCTGCTCGAAACAGGTAGAAACTCCGTCAAACCTTGGAGAATTCCAAGTAATAAAGCTTGTAACCAATCCATTATTTAGGTTTTTTCATTATTGCATAGAACTGTATTCCGAAACCGATTAAAATCAATATTGGTGATAAAGTTATTCTTCTGAAGCTGAACATTCCTTCGTTGAAGACGTCAGGGTTGTCGGAGCCACCGCCAATCATCAAAAGAAAACCAACCAAAAGAAATGCCAGTCCGATGAGCACCCATTTGTAGTTGTCACGGCCGAAAGGCATCGGTTTCTTTTCTTTTTCAGTGGTTTTTACATCATTTTTTGTTGCCATATCTGTAATTTTTAATTTTATTCGTAAAGTTCGTCGACATCAGCGCGAAGATATTTTCTGATTGCAAAATATGTTGACAAAGTGGTGATCAAAACGCCCAAAACAATCATCGAGACATAAATCACAGCCACGTTGCCGAAGTTAATCAAAGAGGCGAGTTCCGGGACATTTTTCATCATCGTCACAAGGAAGATTGTGAGCAAGACCAAAGCCAACAACGAGCCTATGACACCTTGTATCACAAAATATTTCATAAACGGCTTGATGATAAAATTCTCCGTCGCGCCAACAAGCTGCATGCTTCTAACGGTGAAACGTTTCGAGTAAACCGAAAGTCTCACAGTGTGGCTGATGAGCGTCACAGCCATTATCAACAATGCGATTCCAATTATTAAAATAACTATTGCTATTTTTCTGACATTTTTATCGATAGAATGTATCAACGACTTTTGGAAATACACCTCTTTCACGTTTTTGTTCTTCATCACCCATTGCTCGATCTTCGCTATGCTGTCGTTATTGGCGTATTCCGACTTAAACCTCACGTCAATCGAAGGCAGGAGCGGGTTTTCGTTGTCGCCGAGCCATTCGAGAATATCTTCACCCAAATCTTCAGTCAAACGGCGTGTGGCTTCCTGTTGAGAAATGTATTCTGTTGATTTCACATATTCTTTTTTATCCAAAACATGCTGAAAATCAATGATGTCTTTTTCTTTAACACCTTTTTTCATCACCACTTCAAAGCCGATATTTTCCTTGATATAATCGGAAATCCTGTTAGCGAAAAGCACCAGCGACGAGAACAGGCTTAACACGAACAAAACGAGCATGATACTCATCAAAGAGATGAGATATGAACCCTGAAGACGGCGTTTTGTTGTTGTATTCTCGCTTTTCATGACATTAATAACTTGCAAAAATAAAAAAAAATATGTTATTTTTGCAAAAAATTTATCAAAATGAAGAAGGCTTTGTTTGTAATTTTATCAACAATCCTGATGTTTGCAGGATTTGAAGCTAAAGCTCAGGTGGAATACAACGATTATTTCACTGACAACCAGTTAAGAATTGATTATTACCTTTTCGGTAATTCCGATACGGTTTCATACGCCCTCGACAAACTCGTGAAAGAGCCTAAATGGGGTGGTCCGCGCGCTCAGCTCATTGACAACATGAACTACGGAATGTATTTTATTGAAGTCACGTTGCCCGACTCTGATGTTGTGCTTTATTCGCATGGTTATTGTCTGCTTTTCGGCGAGTGGCAGACCACGGATGAGGCGACAAAAATCAGCAAAGGTTTCCATGAATCGGTGGTGATTCCGTTCCCGAAAGAGACCGTTGAAATTGCGTTTTACGCTAAAAACTACGATTTGGAACCAATAGAGCAGATGAAAATCACTGTCGACCCGAACGATTATTTCATTAAGCCGGCACCGAAACTGCCTTACTCCATTTACAATGTCTACGGCGACTATCCTGTTGAAAACGCTGTCGACATAGTGTTGCTTCCTGACGGATACACTGAAAAAGAGATGGGAAAATTCGTGCAGGACTGCCAGTTTTTCGTGAAAAGTCTGTTCAGTTACGCTCCATACAACCGTTATCAGGACCGTTTCAACATCCGTGCGGTGATGGTGCCTTCACAAGATTCCGACATCACCATGCCTGGTGACAAACTTTATCGCAACACCGCCTTGAGCTGCAGCTTCTGGACCTTCGACAGCGAACGTTACTGCATGACGTATGATAACGAGACTATGAAAACTCTTGCTGGTCAGGTGCCTTACGACCAGATTTACATCCTCGCTAACACCAAGAAATACGGTGGAGGAGGTATTTTTAACTCATACTGCGTAAGCACAACCGGCAACTCATATTCTTCGGATGTCATTATTCATGAGTTCGGGCACGGATTCGCAGGCTTGGCAGATGAGTATGCCTACGAGGGCACCGATAACTACAATTTGGATGTCGAGCCGTGGGAGCCTAACATCACCACGTTAAAAGATTTCGACAGCAAATGGAAAGACATGCTCGGTAAGAAGACGCCGGTTCCTACACCTGTCGAAAAAAAATACGAGAAAACCGTCGGCGTGTACGAAGGCGCTGGTTATCAATTACATGGCATCTACCGTCCGATGATAGACTGCCTAATGAATACGTTCAATGGCGACAAATTCTGCCCAGTGTGCGAACGCGCCATTGAACGAATGATTTTACATTACACAGAGTAGGGAGTAAAGAGTACTCTATAATCTATTTTTTGATAATTTTTTTCGTGACAACGCTACCATTATTTGTTACAAATCGCATCATGTAAATTCCTGATGGTAAATCTGTTACGACGATTTTGTCGATATCGAATGTGACATCCGTGACACGTTTTCCGACAAGGTCGTAAATATCACACGATGCGACATCACCAACCACATACACATTGTCGACAACGGGGTTAGGATAAACAACAACCATATCGGGGTTCTCGGCAATCTCCGAAACATCCATAAATGTCTCATCGAAAACCGGGTAGCCGTCGTTAACATTTTCGGTATCCATCGCCCAGATGGTGATTCCGTTGTTAAGCATGTTGACAAATTCCTGTGAACGCATGAAATCTGCCGTCTCAGGCACACCATATTCATTTGTCGATGCGATGCAACCATCGAGATAGTAGCAATTGTCGATACTTCCGCCCGACGGCTTGATTCCGACGATAGCTCCCACATGAGTGGCATTTGAGCTATAAAGAACATCACCTATATTATAGCAGTTCTTTATTCTCATTGATCTTCCAGCGATACCGCCAATATAATCTTCAGCCTCAATATTGCCCTTGTTATAACAGTTTTCAACAGTTCCATTCCAGGCAACGATGCCTCCGGCACCATTTTTTCCCTTGATATTGCCTAAATTAGCGCAAAATCTGACAGTAGCATTGCCCCAAGATACAATACCGGCAGCGGTCTGAGCTGTTGATTCGACATTCACATTTGAGACACAATATTCGAAAACACCGTAACTGCTACCCGCAAAACCACCAGCTTTTCTTCCACTTGTAACAGAACCTTCCAAATAAAGATTCTTGACTACTGCATTGGCACCAAGTTCTGTGAAAAATCCGGCATACGACGACACCCACATGTCGCTATTGTTATTGATAGGATTGTCAGCATCGATATAAATGCCGGTGATACTGTGGAATCCACCGTCAAAAACACCTTCAAAGTATTTATGGGAATATACAGATGGTCCAGCTCCTATCGGAATCCATTGGTTGTCAGCGCTTCCGTTAAGTTCAATATCAGTAGTCAGCAGGAAATACTTGCCCGATGTCCAACGTGAGTAATCCCAATTGATGAGATACACCAGCCATGCTAATTGCTGAGCGTTTTCGATGAGATAAGGGTCGCTTTCGGTACCCGAACCACTGCTGATGGCTTCACGACTGCCATCCCAGACACTCTGGGCTGTTAAGTTCATCCCAAGGATGAGAAATAACAATATATATGATAGTTTTTTCATAGCTGTAGGTTTTTATTTGTTATACAAATTATTCAAAAAATACTCTTTGATATATGTTGCCCATTCATCCATTCCAACGGTACTGAAAGTTACTGGTAACCAACATGTTATGTATGCTCTATCAATCACATGAACCGAGCCGCTGACTAATGTGAACGGTCCCGATGATGCCAGTCCGCGACGGTCGCCAACAGGATTAGGCATACCATTATCGCCAGTAAGTTCACACCAATAGAAATTGTTCTGGGTATAGCCACCACCGGGAACAATTTGGTCAGTACCCCAATTATATGGGTCTGAATCGTATGGGAACATGAACTTGCAAGCTGGACCGACAACTCCCGGATGGCCAGCAACACCATCACCTCCATACATCATCGGAGAACCGTCTTTCCATTTGCCTTGCATGAAATTATAATAATTATGTGCTGTTACAGGGTCACCATTGACTATACTACTATAATTCTCATGATAAACGAAACCTGTCATGCCAAGTCGTTCATTATCAACGATTCCATCGCCAAAACCGAGTCCGTTGATGCTTTCGTCGACAATCTGATTACCACCACCATCATATTTTGGATTATCCAAACCGTCGGGGTTCATTGTCGGACCGCCGAGAATCATAATAATCTGTGAAGGAGGGTTCGGACCGTAAGATTCAGGTTCGCCAGAACCGTCGATAGGACTTCCGTTATAAGCGTAATAATAGCCGTTTTGAACGTTACAGCCGTTGTAGTCGTCACGAGCATAACCAATATCGTAGTCGGTCCAATAGCCGACATATGTGTCATGATAATCATTTGCTGAGCGGTTGAATATCCACTGACGCATGAAGAGGGTATTGTTCAAAACCTCATCGTCAGGGGCATTGAAGCCATAGAGCATGCAATGAACTTCGATACCGAGAGGTGCACCGCCAGTCTCACCATGATGAACATAACCATTGTTATAAAAATCGTAGTTGTCGTTATAGATGCAGAACAGAGCCATATCGCCAAGGATATCAGGATAATCGCCGTTATGCGGATTATAGATTCCGTCGCCGTCGACATCCACGAATGGAGCAAGGTTTGAGGCATATCCGTCATCGACGTTACCGTGAGCCGGCCAAGTGAGTATATCCTCAGGGATTTCGCCGCCAGGATTTGCGATAAGCGCTTCTATCTCAGCACGCGACACCTTCCACACATGGTGATAATTCATCACGTTGAAGATATCTGTTGAAGCGTCGGTGACACGCAGCGGACCCGACCAGAAGTCTTCACCCACCTGGTTGAATCGCACCGCTGCCAGATGGAGGCTGTCGTCGGCATCGAGACCGCCAATCCACAGGGTGTTTTGGAAGATTGTAGATTTAATGTCGTTTGAAGGCACGTAGTAGCCTTGTTCTGTGTTCTCACCTCCTCTCATTCTGAAGAAGTTTCCGGTTCCGTACAATGTGGTCTTCACATTGTTGATGTCAATTTCAGCCCCCGGATGCCATTGGGCTGTCATTTCAAACGCTGCCATGAGCGCCGCAATGAGAAGTAGAAATTTTTTCATAGCGTTTATTTTTATGTAGGGAGAGGGCATGCCCTCTCCGTACGGGTTATCAATCATTTCTTATAAACATCATCTTCTGTTAGTATTCCTAAAAATATCGCTCTTGCAACTAAAGCTGAGGCCTTGTTATCACCATTATTGATGCGTTCTGAAAGGGTGCGCTGCAGGTTTTGTATCGATTTTATTTGCGAGTCGTCGGCTTTGCCATAAATACGGTTTGCCACCTGAATTGCGGTTTCACCGCGCGCAAGTCCTATTAAAAGCTCACGTTCGCGCATAGAAATATCATAATGCACGCATTGTTTCAAGCTGTAGAAATTCTGTTGCACGTAGTCGGATGCCGACTCCACAAGCGTTTGCAGCACTGGATGGTTGAAGTAGTAGCGCTCACCTCGTTCCAGACACGCTATGGCACGGGTGAAATTCTCGATCTCAAAGCCTTCGGTGGCGTTTTTACTCACGAAAGCCTTAGCTCCGGCAACCAAAGAATCGACAATCACCTTGTTTATATCTTTGATTTTCTGGTCACGGTTGATTTCGTCTTCGGCGGGATAGTCGAAACGCGAGGTGATGATGACGATTTTTATCTCACCGCCATCCTGATTGGTATATCCGCCTTCAAGAATGTCGCGAGTGAGAGTTATGCCTCCAGTTGGCTCTGCCTGACTTGGAAACTGCATGTCGACCAAAGCGTAATCTGGTTTTTCGTTAGCCGGATTGTTAAGAAACTCAAAGAGTTCGCTTTTTGTTCCGAAAGTGCCGAGAAGACGTATCTCCTTGGTCGAAAAAGTGTCGTCTTTGGCAGCAACAGTTATCTCCTGCTTATTGTGAGAAAACTCGTAAGCTATTGATTTTCTTATCAATGACTCATCGTCAATTACAATTATGTTTATATAGTCGCGCATAATATGAAATGTATTTTTGTTCCTTTGTTGACTTCACTCTCGACCCAGATCTTGCAGCCGCGGCGGGTCTCGTCGTCGTGTTTTTTTATGATGTAAGCGCAGAGCATCAAGCCGAAACCATGATGTCCTGTGCTGTTTGAATTTTCGTTTTCAATCAGTTTGTCCGAACGGAAAAGCTCGTCGAGACGCTCTTTAGAAATTCCGCAACCTGTGTCTTCAACAGTGATTTTCACAAATTTATTATCTTTCTCGTATTTTTTTGCGCTAACCTTGACATAACCTTTTGTTGTATAACGTAATGCATTGTTAATCAAGTTTCTAAGCATTATTTCAACGAGATTTTTATCTCCCCATACCTCACACGGAGCATCTTTGAAAATGAGATTCACGTTGTTTGGATTGGTGATGCCTTTCGCCACCGAATCAAACGCGTCATTAAGCACAAAACTGGTCTTTTTGAACGGCAAACCGTTAGGCGTTGAGATATTTATCCATCTCATTGTGTTGTTAAGAGTGGCAACAAGTTTTTGTAAAGCGTCGTGTTTTATCTCATCAGGGATGTTGTCGCGCTGCAAAAACATGATGTAAGGTGACATATCGTGACGGAAAATCGACAGACAGGTCTCAACATTAGCGATACGCTCAAGATCGAGCTGTTTTTGTTTTTTTAGAAGTTTGTTATTTCGGCGCGCATATTTGAAAAAGACGAAAATTGTGGCAAACGCAATGAAAATCAAGATAATTGACAATAACATATATGTCATTTTCTTTTTATTTTCATTATTCACCGAACGTAATTCAAGATAATTGAAGTCGAATTTTTCTTTTTCAAAAGCCTTGTTTGATTCATTCTGATACAACGAAAACCATTTCATCAATTCGTCAGGGTCATTTGAAGCTCTGGTTTTGATAAGTCCGAGATAAACACGTTCAGCCATCTTTGAAGTGGTGTTCTTAAACTTATAAACAGGCGGCATGTCATCGTGTTCATTTTTATTTATCGAATCCATGAAATTTTTTGCGAACAAAAGATACGGACGAGCTTCAATAAACATCGAATCACGGATATAGAAATCGGCAATCATTGATTTTGAGGCAATTATCTGATATGGATTTCTTATTTCATAGAAAAGACTGTCGGCATGACGAAGTAAATTCATCTTCAATTCATTATCGTATATACCTATATTAATAGTGTAATTCACGCCAAATTTTTCGGAATTACAATTTATAATAAGCATGATATCATCCAGATCGTTTTTTATAGAACTATAGTCTTTATTTCTGTTTATATCGTTGATTAGTCCCGCTAAAGTTTGAAGGTTATTCGCTAAATCATAGTTACTGACTCTTTGATTTTCATCCATTAACAATATACTTTTCTTAAGATAATCGACAGATTTTTTTATGTAAAAAACTTTTTTTCCTTCTTCATTTTGGTAAAAATCGGAAATATGGGCGAGTTTCTGGCATGATTCAGTTAAGGTGTAATAAAGAGTATAAGCCTGGGTTTCGTCAACCATAAGCTTTTGATTTACATTATCTTGCTCTATTTCGTTGAGAGTTTTAACAAGCTCGTTATACTGATATTTTCCGTCACGATAAAAGCAATTTAAGAACAATTTTGTGACATAATATTGACTTTTAGCCCATAAATACAATGTATCGTTAGGTTTGTAACTATATTTATCAATTTTTAAAAGTTCATCGGCCTTCCACGAAACACGCAGACGCATCATCATTTTGGCATTTATGATCTTAGCGATAAGATGTTCTGTATTTTTGTTAGGATACGACTCATCTATCTTATAAAGACTGTTTATATTTTCATTTGCTTTTTCAAAATCAGAAAGTAAAAAGTTTTCGTAAGCCATTGAGTTTAAGGCTCTTGAAACATTATCATAATAAAAATCAGGATTATTTTTGATAAGATTCACTGAATCGAGGTAAAGAAGTTTTAAAGCTGAGTCAGCATAGTGCAACGACATCTTTGAATCATAAAGACGCTCATTAAAAGCTTTATTGTTAAGGTGTTTTATATTTTTCTGATAATCGGATAAAATATCCTCACGAGCGCAGGATAAAAATATCAATGCCGACAAAAAGAGTAAAACTTTCTTCATATTATCAATTTTTCACTGCAAATTTACGAGTATCAACAAGTTTTGTCAATTCCCAAAACCCTAAAACCATTAGTATTTTAGGAATATTTTTTTAGAAGACGATTTTCCACTTTTCATGAAAAATCGAATGATGTAAAATCCTGATTGTAAATCATTTACACGGATTTCTTCCATATTTTTCCATACCGATTTTTCACTGCGGACAAGTCTTCCGAAAATATCAAAAACCTCAAAATATTCAATTTCTTCATCTAAATCATCGATTTCATCGACCGATTCTGAGATCAGTCCAGCGGCATGTGCCACGCAAGCCAAATTAAGCTTTGTAAAAACAACACACTGTTCAAAATTATTGACGCTTAAACCAATTATGTCGTTGACAGTGTGAATATAAGGCGAAAGATGATACACTTCTTCACTTGGTGAAATAGCCTGATATCCATTACGGTTAAACGACGAATAATCAGTGTCACCATGTGGAAGCCATGCATGACGAATATAAACGTCTGGAAGATAAGTATGACTTACTTGTTGGACAAATGTTCCGAGTAAACTGTCGCAAGCTGTGTATAGAAGATCAATTTGGATATCAAATCCCGGATGGACATAACCGGTCATGTCGAGATTGAAATAAGCGACAATATCAACACTATCAGCATGACATTCTTTGGCATATTCTTTACTTCCGCAAAGACCTAATTCCTCGGCATTCCAATTTGCGTAAATTATTGTGCGCTCAAACTCGTAATTGCTTAATATTCTTGCAGTTGTCAATATTCCAGCGACACCGGTAGCATTATCGTCTGCACCAGGAGAAACCAAAGTATCCGGATCGAACATACCAATAGGATCGTGTACATAAGAATCGTAATGAGCACCGCAAATTACAATTTCTTCAGGTCTTGTCTTTCCAACTTGAATGGCAAGAACATTTGGCGCGGAAACAATAAGTGCAGGAGCTGCTCCATGATATGAAATTGACTCAAATTCATGCTGTTGGACACTGTCAACATTCATATTTTCATATTGTGAGACAAGCCAGTCTTTTACTGCATAAATATGAATGGCATCAGCACGACGGTTTATATATGAAGATAAATGCTCAACATCACTAATTATTTGATTTTCATCAACTTGTTGAAGCATTTCCAACACTTTAGGATTCTGTGAATTGATTTGTGGAAACGTATGTTGATAAAGATGCGGAATCTGTGCAAGACACAAATTACAAGCAATTATTGTAAAAAACGTAAAAAATATTTTTTTCATGGCATTATTTTTTGCAAAGATAATATTTTTTACTTTTGCGCCGAAATGACGAGTGGAAAAATAGCATTTATAAAATGGATTTTTTAACCATATTGAGCTTGGCAATAGCACTTTCAATGGATGCTTTTTCGGTTTCCATCTGTAAAGGCTTGACTACAAAAAAATTTTCATTAAAAACCGCTTTGTTATGCGGAATTTGGTTTGGAGGCTTTCAGGCTTTGATGCCTGTCATCGGATATTTTTTGGGAGTTCAGTTTGAAAGTTTCATCACAAGCATCGATCACTGGATTGCGTTCGGATTGCTGTTTTTGATTGGCGCAAACATGATTCGAGAAGCTTTTAGCGAAGAAAACGACAAAAATTCATCAAATAATGATGTAAAAACGATGTTTTTGCTTGCAGTTGCCACAAGTATCGACGCTTTGGCTGTTGGAGTGACATTTGCTTTTCTTCAAGTCGGCATCTGGGGCGCTATATTAATAATAGGAGTTACGACATTTATTTTCAGTTTTGTCGGAGTCGCCATTGGAAACTTTTTCGGATCGAAATATTCGAAGCCCGCAAGCATCGTTGGAGGAGTTATTTTGATTTTGATCGGAACAAAAATTTTGCTTGAACATCTAAATGTCCTTTATTTATTTTTTGTATATAATTAATAAAATAGAATTAATAAAAAATTAGACAATTAAGTCTATGTTGATAACTCTTTAAGTGCTTAAAAATCATTTTGGTAAGCTGTTGAAAAATGTTGATTTTACTGTCAAAACACGCCAAATAACTTTTTAAAACTTTTCATTTTTTTGAGTTTTTAACACAATAAAAATTTTATCATTTTTTATCAAAATTTTATTAACACTTTTTACATAAATTTTGTTGATAAATTAATTAAAGTTGATTTTCAAACAGATATAAAAAAGTTAAAAATTTTTCATTTTTATAAGTTGTTCAAAATTAAGAAAAAAGGTGTTCAGGGTTAAAATATTTTTTTTAATTTTGTAAAAATTTTTCAACATTTGTGATATGAATCAAATTATTCCTATAGCATCAGACCACGGTGGATTTGCCATGAAACAGTATATCATTGATAGACTGAAAGATAGCGGTTATGAAGTGAAAGATTACGGTTGTTATTCGGCGGAAAGTGTCGATTATCCGGATATGATACATCCTTTGGCACAAGACATTCAAGACGGAAAATATCCGCTAGGAATTATTTTATGCGGAAGTGGAAACGGAGCTCAGATGACAGCCAACCATCATCCACATGTGCGTGCCGCTCTTTGCTGGAATGTTGAATTAGGAAAATTGGCTCGCCAGCATAACGACGCAAATATTTTGGCTTTGCCTGGAAGATTTATCAGCAATGAATTGGCTTGGGATATTGTGAAGGTGTATTTGACAACTGATTTCGAGGGAGGAAGACACGCTAAAAGAATAGCAAAAATTGATTTATGACAATTAAATTGGTATGACGGAAAAGGGTGCGATATTTAGTCAGAATGTGAAGCAAGTCGCTTTTAATAAGGAGCATCACGACAGGATGATGGCTCGTTACGACTTCTTTATGTGTGTGGCTAAAGATTGCGCCAATAATTACGCTAACATAGAGCTTGAGAAAAGTCGAGCTTTTAACATAAGAAACAAGGTTTTTAAATATTACGACAAGCTTTTAGTTGACTTTGAGACTAATGTCATAAAAAATGGTGGAACTGTACGCTGGGCACTTGATGCGGATGAAGCAAAATATATGGTTTATACCATTTTAAATGATGAAAAAGCCAAAAATGTTGTAAAAACAAAGAGTATTTTATCTGAAGAAATAGAGTTGATACCGTTTCTTGAGATGAAAAAAATTAATGTCACCGAAACCGATACCGGTGATTTTATATGCTATCAGTACAACGAGTTACCGTCCGATCCAAATCATTCAGCGGCGCATAAGTCAAGAAGCGAGATAGCCGAAATATACTCCGAAAAATTTGGCGTTAAAGAAAATTTAAACGCTAAACAGCTTATGACGGTGACTCGTAAGGTGTTGAATGACAAATATTCAAATGCCGACGCTGCCATCACCGGCGCTGATTTTATTGTGGCTGATACAGGAGATATAATTTTTTCGGAAAATGAAGGAAATGTCCTAAAATCTATAGCTAATACCGATATTCATATTGTTTTGGTTGGTATCGACAAACTTATTCCTTCCATTGACGATATAAGTGTTCTGCTTCCGCTTTCGTCGATGTATGAGGTGACTAAAAATAAATCAAAGTCGATTTACACCATTTTAAACAAGCCGGCTAAGGACGAGTTTAGAAATCAGAAGTTGTACGTTATTTTAGTCGACAACAACCGTTCAAAAATGCTCGAAAAGGAGCAGCAGCGCCGTATAATCACATGTATCGAATGCGGTGCGTGCCATAGCATTTGCCCGATTTTCAACACAATAGGCGGACATGTTTACGAGAATGCGTTTCCGGGTCCGGTAGGCGCCATAAAATCGATAGTCGACGGTTATGAAGAAGCCGCTCATCTTGCCACACTATGCATGTCGTGTCATCAGTGCGAGGAATACTGCCCGATGAAAATAAAAATCAGCGATTTGATTTTCAGAAACAAGGTGGAGATAGCTAAAAATGATGGCTCGCTGCTTGGTGAGAAACGTCTTTTCAATTTTATTTTAAAACGTGTCGGTAACCGTAAAGATATGGATAAAACCAAGGAGTTTATCAACAGGTTTGAGTTGAAGCAGCTGATAAAGAAGACTTGGGGAGCACGTCGTGAAATTCCTAAATTTGCTGAAAAATCGTTTTCAGAAATATGGCGAGATATTAATGAAATTGAATGATCATAGTCATCATTAGTCATCATTTTTCGGCTGCCACCTTCCTTCGGAAGCTGAAGGCCTTCAAAATTGATGACTAATGACTATTAAAACCAAATACTATTTTATAAATACTTTTTTATTTATTGTATTTCCGTTACGCATAAAAAGTCGAATCATATAAATACCTGATTCTAAATCATTTACACGGATTTCTTCCATATTTTTCCATACGGATTTTTCAGTGTAAATCAAGCGGCCCATTAAATCATAAACATCATAACGAACAATTTCTTCATTTAAATCAGAAATTTCAGGAATATCCAAAACGCTATGCACTGTTATAGTTTCAGAAGGAGCACTGCAACCGTCGCTATAAACTGCCATCACAAAATAATCAACATCGACATTCTCTGTTATTTCATCAATATACTCATACCCAGTAGTTTCCGCAACAACAACATTGTCGCGATAAACATCATAACGAACTAATGATCCAGATGAACCTTCTGTCGGTTCAGTCCATGTCAAATTAACCAATGCATAATCATCCATAAATGGGTATTCAACAGCAAAATCATTAACCGGATTGCAAGAAACCGAACCACCAGGATTTGCAATTTCAGCCAAGCATCCGATATTCATTTGGCAGAATTGCTGAACCATAGCGAAACTGTTAACACTAGGACCTATCAGATCGTTTTGTGTATGAATGTAAGGACTATCGTGATCAACATCTTCAAATGGGAAGATTCCCATATAACCATGATTGTTAAACGAAGTATGGTCGCTATCACCACCTGTTAAAATTTTATGCTCAATAGGCAATTCCGGGAAATAAACACTACCAACATTCATGTAATAATCACCGATTGGAGCCACTGAATTAGGATAGATGCAGTGAATATGAATCACATCGCCATAGAGATAACCGTTCATGTCGTTGTTGAAATATCCTATAATATCCATGCCCTGCTGCTGGCAACGTGTAGCGTAAGCCTCGCTGCCGTAAAGACCCAATTCTTCGCAGCCAAAAGTGCAGTAAACAATTGAATACTCAAATTCATACTGTGACATAATTCTTGCAGTTTCAAGAACCGTTGCCACACCAGTAGCATTGTCATCAGCACCAGGACAAGTACCGCCACTGTATAATGCATCGTATGAGAATGAATCGAAATGGCTTCCGCAAACCACATATACGTTTGGATAAACTGTACCACGCTGAATACCAATTACATTTGGAGCTGCTGCACCGCTTCCTGCCCATGAACTGACATTAAACGGCTGCTGTTCAACCTCAAGACCGAGAGCTGTCATTCGACTGGCAATCCAATCGGAAGCTGCATAAGCGTTGGTTGAATTCCACATACGGCTCTGATAATCCTGCAAATGCTGCACCGTAGCTTCAAGCGAATCCATGTTCACCTGGTTCATCATTTCACGGACAGTCGGGTTTTCAACTGTAACTACAGGAAAATCACGATGAGCGACAGTCATTTTTGCCTCTTTGTTGAAAATTGCCACAGCACCGTCGTTCTTATATGGCATGGCGGCGCCCTTCAACAGCACAAAATTGTCAGTTTGTAATAACGCTTCACCATCACCGAGATAGTTTTGCTGTTCAGTTTGCGGACAATAAACCAATGTATAAACGTCATTGCCTGAAAACGCTTCAGAATCCAACACTTTCATACTTCCATCCACAACTTTCGCTGTCGCCAACACAAAATTGTCGTTGTAATAATGAATTTTCAAATTTGAATTGTTAAACAGATTTTCTGTTTCTTGCTGATTATCAACGTTTATCATTACGAAACTTTGTGCAAATCCAAACATTGTAATCAATACTAATGTTAATAAGGTGATAGTTTTTTTCATAGTATTAAATTTAAATTTTTGCAAAGATAATATTTTTTTCTTTTCACAGTGTCATTAATCGTCATTATCGAGCTGGCACCTCGCTGCGCTCGCTGAGGCTCTCTAATTGACGATTAATAACACGTACAATCAATAAAGTCATTAGTCATCAATTTTGAAGGCCTTCAGCTTCCGAAGGAAGGTGGCAGCCGAAAAATGATGACTAATGATTTTGAATCATTTTCCGCCATTTGAAATATCCGAAAATGGCGATTATCACGTAAAGTGCGTAGAGGCTTGCTTTGAATGGAATTTCTTTATAAAAATAAAGTGCGCAGGTTACCACATCGACGGCAATCCAAATGAACCATTGCTCGAGGTATTTGTGAGCCAAAGCCCATATTCCGACTATGCTTAACGCTGTTGTGAAGCTGTCGGCTATTGGCACGTTACTGTTGGTGAAAGTTATCAATAACCAATAAATTACTCCCCAAACGGCTAAAATAACTCCAATCCAAGGCAGTAATAATTTTCGAGGAAAATGTCGGATTTTGAGTTCTTTTTTTTCAGAAGAACCGTGAACCCAGCGCCAATAGCCGTAAACAGTCATCGAAAGATAGTAGAACTCCATGCCGCAGTCGGCGTAGAGGCCTTTTTGATAGTAAAGCACTATGCCGAGCGTTTGCATTAAAAATCCCACAAACCACATCCAAACACTAGCCCGATATTCGAAAAGAATATAAGCGAGTCCGAGAACGGTTGTGACAATATCGAGCCAATGCTTGGTTAAGAAATCCATATTTTAAAATTTAAATGTTAAGCTAGCCATAACGTTGAAACCTGCCATCGGAATATATCCGATTTGATAGTAACGATTGTCGTTAGAATGTCCGTAACTTTCAGCAATTGCCGAGTAAACCCATCCGCTTGCGGCGTAATGTTTGTCGAAAATATTGTTGAAGTTGATTTTGAAGATTTTCACAACATCATTTGTATTTAAAGTATAGCTTATACCAATGTTTGATACTGAATAAGCCGGCAGCGAACGATCGATGTTTTCGGTGTTGTCGAGGTACATGCGTGAAACGTAATTGGTGTGCCATGTGGCCTCAAAACCTTTGTGATGCAATGTTACAAAACCGTTCAAAATTGTTGAAGGAGAGAACGCTAAAGTCGACTCGTCGTAATGAATTGTTTGCGATCCGTTGTCCCAATCTTCGACAACCTCGTCGAAATCTTTGATTTTGTTTTCGCTAAAAGCGGCGTTACCTTCTAATGTTAACCATTTTGTGGCATTGATACCTGCCTGAAGCTCAATACCCATGCGGTACGATTTCTTGATGTTTGTTGTAAGTGCTTCTCCTATATCGCTAACAGCTCCGGTTTGCACAAACTGGTCGATATAATCCATATAATAAAGGTTAGCGCCAGCCGACCAAATGTTACTATTATAGTTGTAACCTAATTCATAATCAATAAGTTGCTCTGGTTTAGGTGCTGGATATGAGCCGTTGTCGGTGAAGTTGTTACGTTCCGGTTCACGGTGACTCATAGCCACTGATGCGTAGGCGTGATGGTTGTTCAAATTAAAAGAAATACCGCCTTTAGGATTGAAGAAATCGTATTTTTCATTGACATCGAGCTCCTGATTGACGTAGTTTCCATTTAAATCTTTAACAAATTTGTCGTTGATGCCGTTTGTCTTGTAATCGACATGACGATACTGCGCATCGCCGAAAACAGTCCAACTGTCGGTGATTTTGAAAGCTGCTTTGATGAAGGCATTTCCATCGAGTTTGCTGGCGTCGGAATCGTAATATTTGTAATCGCCGTTGGCAAGATAATTATTGGCCACCTCTTCATTGGATATGTAAGTCACATAACCGAAATGGTTTCCTTTGAAATTCTGCAGAGCGACACCGCCAATCACATCCCATCTGTAGTTTTTGTAATTGGCATTCCAAATGAAACCGTATGTATCCTGACGAAGACCTTTTTTGCGAATTGCGTCTGAAACTATACGGTTACCTTCAGCATCGTATTCGTTGATACCAAATTTTTTGGCCAAGGTGTTCTGATATCTGAACTCTTCGTAAAAACCATATCCGTAAGTATAATGAAGCGATGCCGATGTTGTCCAATGTTGGTCGATATCCCAAGATGCTGAAAGAATGTTGTGATCTTGCCAGAAATTGTCGGTAGTCTTATCCCAATATTTTCCGTTATTAAGCATGTAGCGTTCGGTGATGTAGTTGCCATTTTCATCTATAACAAAGTCGCTATATGGATTGGTTGGATCGACATGCACTAGATGTTCATAAAGAGAGTTATAATGGCCGAGTCCAACTTTATACATATCTTCATAGGTGTGGATGCCGGTATTCACACCGTAAATGCTATCCATAATGCTCAAATAATCATCGCCTGCCGTTACACCATTCCAAGCTTGGCCTGTGTTTTCGAAGTTTCCGATATTTTTATAACGAATCTGGAAGTTATTCTTTATATATGTGACGCCGGCGTAATAACTGCCGCTGCGTCCTTCTGTTCCGTGAATAAAACCGTCGGTGCTTGTCTCGTGGTAGGCAAAGTCGAATATATAGTTATTCCAAAGCAATCCGGTGGATGCTTTTGCGCCGAAGTTAGTTGTATTGAAAGATCCGTGAGAGCCTGATATTTCAGCGCTTGGTTTGAACGACGGTGTCGCCGACGTCATTGCTATTGTTCCGCCGAAAGCGCCGTCGCCATTTGTTGAAGTGCCTACACCGCGTTGTATTTGTACTGAACCGAGCAATGAACCGTAGCTGTTCATGTTTGCCCAGAACACACACTGGTCTTCAGGTGAGTTGAGCGGTACACCGTCGAGTGTCACGTTGATACGCGAGTCGCCGGCGCCACGGATACGCATGTAGCTTGTTCCGGTGCCTAATCCGTTTTCGCTCCAAGCGATGATGCCTGGAGTTCTTGAAAACAGAAACGGCAGCTCTTGTCCCGATTTTGAGAATTCGTCGAGTTCGGTTTTCTTGATGTTCGACACGGCGAAAGGAGCGTTTTTCTGCACTTTCACGCCGCTGACCACCACTTCCTGAAGCATTTCAAAATTTGTGGTGTCGAAAACCACGTTTTCATTCTGCGCATTCACATTTGCTGCAAATAATAGCGCAGCGATACAAATAAAAATTCTTTTCATTTTTTGAACTTTTAGTTAATAATAAATGTGAAGGGGAAAAATTAGAAGTATCCATCCCTACGCCGGCATTACCCGGATCAGGTTTTAGGGTATCATCTCAGCCCGCAAAGGAGCACCCCTTGATTTCGGCTGCAAAAATACACTTTTAAATAATACTTCGAAAAGAATTTTTAAAAATTTAAATATATGCAAATTTGCACATGTTTAAATTTTTATAAGTCATTAGTCATCATTTTTCGGCTGCCACCTTTCTTCGAAAGCTGAAGGCCTTCAAAATTGATGACTAAAGACTTTATCGATTGTACATGTCATTAATCGTCATTATCGAGCTGGCATCTCGCTGCGCTCGCTGAGGCTCTTTAATTAACGATTAATGACACTGTTAAAAGAAAAAAATATTATCTTTGCGGAAATAAATTTTTACTATGAAAAAGTTATTTCTCATTGCTTTTTTAAGCTGTATTATTTGCGTTTCTTGTGGTAAAAAAGAGACCGATTCTGAAGCAATCGCTATGCGCGGATTGGTTGAGCGTGTAGTGCCTGAATATTCGAAACATATTGTGCTTGAAAGGATTACGGATGCCGACAATGATTGTTTTGAAATTGAAACCGTTGGCAAAAACCTTGTGATTCGTGGCAACGACGCCAACAGCATGGCGGTGGGATTGAACCATTACCTTAAATATTATTGCAAGGCTCAATATTCGTGGTTTGAGACCGAAAAAATTGAGATTCCGGCAAAAATGCCAAAAGTTGATGCAAAAGTGCGTTTGAACGCTCGCGTCCCTGACCGTTTCTTCTTGAATTACTGCACCTTCGGCTACACCATGCCATGGTGGGACTGGTCGCAATGGGAGCATTTCATCGACTGGATGGCGCTCAACGGCATCAACCTGCCGCTCGCAATCACGGGACAGGAGTCGGTGTGGTATGAGGTGTGGCGTGATTTCGGCTTGACAGATGAGGAGATTCGCAGCTATTTCACAGGTCCGGCGCATTTGCCATGGCACCGAATGCAGAATATCGACCGTTGGGGCGGACCGCTTCCAAAAGTGTGGCTTGAGAATCAGAAAGAACTGCAAAAACAGATTGTCAAGCGCGAACGCGAACTCAATATGAAGCCTGTTTTGCCAGGTTTTGCTGGTCATGTGCCACCTTGCATCACGCGTCTCTATCCCGATGCTCCGTTGGCATCGCTCGGCGATTGGGCAGGTTTCGACAGCACCTGCTGGTGCAAGTTCCTCGATCCGCTCGACCCGCTTTACACCGAGATTCAGAAAAAATTCATTGCAAAACAGACTGAGTTTTACGGCACCGACCATATCTATGGCATCGATATCTTCAACGAGTTGATTCCACCGAGCTGGGAACCTGAATACCTCGCCCGTGTGAGCCGTCAGGTTTATGAGTCGCTCGAGGCCGCCGACCCTGATGCAAAATGGCTCGAGATGGCTTGGCTTTTCTGGAACGAGCGTCAATATTGGGAAGTCGACAACCGCATCGA
Source organism: Bacteroidales bacterium (assembly GCA_017538795.1). GTDB lineage: Bacteria > Bacteroidota > Bacteroidia > Bacteroidales > F082 > Limimorpha. The sequence continues at coordinate 68,095 of JAFYIE010000011.1, forward strand.
GGCGTACATCACTTCAATGCCGATTGACCGTCACATCATGCTCGACTATTACTGCGAGCGCCAGCCGGTGTGGGAGCGCACCAACGCTTATTATGGCGTGCCATACATCTGGTGCTACCTCGGCAATTTCGGCGGAAACTCAATGCTGGCAGGCAATCTCAACATTGTAAATGAAAGAATTGAACACGCTTTCGAGGCTGGCGGCGACAACTTCGTTGGCATCGGTTCCACTTTGGAAGGCTTCGACTGCAACCCGTTCATGTATGAATACGTGTTCGAGAAAGCTTGGGACAACCCGTTGACAAAAGACATCGACGCTTGGGTTGAATGTCTTGCTGACCAGCGTGCAGGAAAAGCCGACGAGCACATGCGTGAGGCATGGCGACTGCTTGCCGACAGTGTTTATAACAAGGTGTCATCGCCAGGTCAATGTGTGCGCATCAACCAGCGCCCGACAACCGGAAACATCAAGGATTACAGGCAATATTACATTGCGCCGACGTATAAATACAGTAATATCGTTTTGCTAGATGTTTTAGATAATCTTTTGGCTTCAGATTGCGATACAAGAACCCGTCATTTTGATATTGTGAATGTTACAAGACAATTGTTAGGTAATTACTTTAGCGATTTGTATATCGATTACGTAAATGCCTACAAAGACAGCGATTTTGCAAAGATGCAGCAACTCGAAAAGACCATGGTTTCAATTCTTGATGACACAGAGCGTATTTTAGCCACAGAACCCGCTTTCCTTGTCGGAAAATGGATTAAAGACGCGCGAGCAATAGGAAACACTGAGGAAGAGAAGGATTATTTCGAAAGCAATGCACGTAATATCATCACCACTTGGGGTGAGGAAGACGCTTTGTTGAACGAATACGCCAGCCGTGCTTGGGCGGGACTCACAGAAACATACTACGCCTATCGCTGGAAGGAGTTCTTCAAAGATATGGACGCCGCTGTTGCGCAAGGTGTTGATTTTGATGAAGTTGCATATCACAATCGCATCTGCAAATACGAAGGCCAGTGGTGGCGTGAACGCCTTCACACTTTCAATTCCGAACCACAAGGCGATGCCGTTACAATAGCAAAAGATATTGCTGAAAAATATCGCGAAGAATTAGAAAAAATGTATCGTTAAACTTTCTTTCCGACAAACCTCACAACCACCGCTAGCACTACCAAGCCCATCAGAAATGCTGCCCAAGATGGTAAGCCGAGTGAGGTTGGCAGTACGCCTATCAATACGGCGACGGTGCCTACTGTGAGGGCATACGGCATCTGGGTGCCGACATGCTGCAGGTGATCGCAACCAGATGCAAGCGAGCTCATGATGGTGGTGTCGGAAATAGGGGAGCAGTGGTCGCCCATTACAGCTCCAGCTAAAACAGAAGCCACCACATTGTAAAACAACGGCATAGTAGCTTCGACACTCATGCCATCATCGATGCAAAGCATCCACGAAGCAGGTAAAATCAACGGGTAAAGTATTGCCATCGTACCCCATGAAGTGCCTGTTGAAAAGCCTATCAAAGCAGCTAAAATGAAGGTCAGCAACGGGACTAAAACTGGTGACAACGACCATTTCAGTAACAGTTGCGAGACAAACTCCGCTGTGTGCATGTCTTTGGTTATCAACGATATAGACCACGCCATGGTGAGAATTAAAACGGCATTGAACATGGTCTTGATGCCTTCGACCATCTCTTCCATGATTTTTTGGAACTTCAACTTGCCACGCAAAAGCGTCATGACGATGGCAGTCAGAAGCGATAAAAGCGACGACCACAACAGGGCAAGATATGAGTTGGCATCGCCAATGATTGCTGAGAGTTTCGACATGAAGCCGAGACTCGAATCATGCCAAATCTCGGGTTTATAACCTGTGGCAAAAAGTCCTATTATAGTTCCGAAAATCAAGACCAGCAAAGGTATCAAGGCATCGATTAGATGAGCGCTATCAGATTGATTATCAGTGTTATCGGAATTATTTGATGTTGAAATTCTTGCATTGCGCTCAGCGCGCAACATCGGACCGAAATCGCGGCCTGAATAGATTATCATCAAAACAAAACCGAGAGTCAGTATCGGGTAAAAACTGTATGCGAGCGAGTGGACGAACACCGAATAAGCTGAAGTCTCAAGTCCGATAACGTCGAGTCCGTCCTGTATGTAACTCAGCTCAGCGCCAATCCACGTGGTGACAAACGCTATTGCCACCACCGGAGCTGAAGTCGAGTCGACGATATACGACAGTTTCTCTCGCGAAATCTTGAGTTTGTCGGCTATCGGCCGCATGGTATTTCCGACTACAAGAGTGTTAGAATAATCATCGAAAAACACGCAGAGATCCATGATGAACGTCATCAGTTGACCTGAGCGTGCACCTTTGGCGCGTCGAGACAGCCAGTTCACCACGCCGCGCATGCCTCCGTTGGCGGTGATGAGGCGCACCATGCCTCCGATAACCAATGTGAACACTACAATTTGAATGTGTTCGTATTCGAACAACGCGCCCACGACGTAAGTGTCAACCGTGCGCAACAGTCCGCCACCGAGTGCCTCGACGGGACTGTGTCCGCCATACAGCGCCATGATGAAAGCGCCAACCAGAACACCGAAAAACAGCGACGAAATCACTTCTTTCACCACCAGCGCCATCACGATGGCAACCATTGGCGGCACTATCGAGAGCCACAGCGGCATATCTCCGGAAACGGGGAAAATATACAAAAACACTACGCTCAAAATGAGAATCAGCGGTATCGAGAGCCAAAGACGTTTTTTCATAATGAATTATTTGAGGCAAAATTAATAAAAATTCTTTTATCTCTAATCTTTAATCTAAATTTACTATCTTTGCAGCCGCTTTGGAAAAGGGAATGCCGTGCAAATCGGCAACAGTACCCGCTGCTGTGAGTCCGCACGTAACGGTCTGTCAATCAAGCCACTGTCGTAAGATGGGAAGGCGACAGACTCGGGCGAGTCAGAAGACCTCCCAGAGCATGGTTTAATAATTAGTTCGGGAATTAAATTAAGTTATTATGAAAAAATGTTTCTTTTTAATCATGTCGCTTTTTATCGCGACAATCGTAAATGCCCAATTATCAGGCACTTACACAATCAACAGTAACGCTTCTCAAAATCCTAACTACACTTCTCTGAGTGCGGCAGCTTCGGCATTGTCGGCGGGCGTGTCAGGTCAGGTGATTTTTGAAATCGCCCCGGGAACCTACGAGGAGTATGTGACAATCAACCAAATCAACGGAGCATCGGCAACTAACCGTGTGATTTTCAGAGGCATGGGCGCCGACAATCAGCAAGTTGTGGTGACCAGCAACGCTGGCTACACCGACAACAGCACTCTCAAACTCAACGGTGCCGACTATGTCACTTTCGAAAACATGACGGTGACGACAACGTCGACTGGCAAAGCTCGTTTGTTGGTATTCGACGGCCAGTGCGACTACACTCTCTTCCAGAATGTGCGTTTCGTAGGGGTTGAGGTGCCTTCAAACTCAAGCGATAACGACAAAAACCTCGTCCACATGAACAACGGCGACGGCATCATCAACCACGACGCGCAATTTGTCGGATGCCAGTTCATCAACGGCTGCATCGCTTTGTATGTCCAAGGCAAGAACATGAGCCAGTTTAATGAAGGTCTTCTTGTCGAAAACTGCTACTTTGAAAACCAGCAGTTTAAGTCGATTTATCCTACCTTCTATCACAATATCGTGATTCGTGGCAACAATATCGTCAACGCCAACGACTTCAAGACAGATTACAACGCCATCGACATTTTCCAATGCTACAATGGCGCCATCATCGAAAATAACGTGATGAATGTGACCCGCACGACGAGCTACACCACTGTGTTTAGAATCCGTCCTTTGGTGGGAACAGCCGACAATCATGTGATTATTAGAAACAACATCGTTAACCTTCAGGCAAACTCCAACAGCTATGCTTTCGCCATCGACTACAACGACTGCGCATACGTCGATTTTGCACATAACACTTTGAAATGCACCGGAACAGGCGAGAATATCAACATCTTCGTGCAGAAAAACGGTACAAACTTGAATTTTTACAACAATTTGCTTGTAAATACCACAAACGGATACGTCTTCCGCTTCAACAACGACGTTGCCAGCCGCATGAGCGATTACAACAGAATTCAATATTCAGGCAGCCATATTGGAAGATTCACTTCTACCGACTGTGCCACGTTGAGCGACTGGACAACGGCTACCGGCTTCGATTCACATTCGACGATGTGCACGCCTAACTTTGTGGGAACTAACGACTTACACATCACCGATGCAACAGGTTTGACAGTAGCAAATCCGCTTTCATACGTCACCACCGACATCGACGGACAGAATCGTTCAACCACAGCACCATGTGCGGGAGCCGACGAACTGGCAAGCGGTGCAAACCTGCCTCCGGTAGTGGCAAACCCAGTCAGCAACATCACTTTCAACACATATCCGGCAAGTCAGACAGTCAACCTAAACAACACCTTCAACGACCCTGACGACCCAAATGAGAATATCGTGATTACCGTTGCTTCGAACAGCAATCCGACACTTGTGTCAACTACTTTGAACAACAAAACTTTGACAGTTACGCGTCTTGCAAGCACCGGCGGAACAGCAAATATCACGCTCAATGCCGAAAGCGCAGGCCAGTCGGTGCAGACCTCGTTCTCGGTTGAATGCATCGCCGAAGACTTGCCTCCTGTCGTGGCAAACCAGCTCGCTCCAATCAACTTCACGAGCTATCCTCAGACGCTGACTTTCGACCTCAGCAACACCTTCGATGACCCCGACAACAACAACGACTTTATCGTTATCACGGTGCAAAGCTGCCCGTCAGAAATCACAGCTACAGTTGATGATGAAGATGTGCTTCACGTCAGCAGAAATACGGCCAACGCTTTCACCAACAAGACTTTAGTCATCCGCGCCACAAGCAATGGCAAACATGTCGATATGAATGTCAGCGTGTCGGGTAACGAAGTCACAGTGACCGTTGGAACAGCTACTTTCGACGATGTTACTCTTGGTTCAACCGGCTACTGGACTGGCGAGGAAGGCGATAACGAGATGTTCAGCGGTGGCTGGATGTTCACCAACTATTACTCACAGGCATATTCATTCTGGGGCGGCTTTACAGCCTCGAACCACACCGATTTGACACAAACTGGCATGGATGCACAATACACAGCTATCACAGCTGGTGGCTACAATGGTTCGGCACAATACGGAGTAGCTTACACATATGGTGCACAGACAGACGTCTATGCTTCCGACGGAGCCGTACATACCGTCAGTGGATGTTATGTCACAAACAACCTCTGGGCTTATCAGAGCATCACGGAAGGCGACTACAGCTCGACACCTTTCGGCGGCACAAGTGGCAACGATCCTGACTGGTTCAAACTCACGGCGACAGGTAAAAACGCCAGCGGTCAGACCGTCGGAACCCTCGATTTCTACCTTGCCGACTATCGTTTCGACAACAACGATGAAGACTACGTCGTCGACACCTGGGAATGGTTCGACCTTAGTCCTCTTGGTGCAGTTCACACCATCTCATTCAGTCTTTCATCAACAAAAGGCAATCAATACGGCATGCTGACACCTGCTTATTTCTGCATCGACGACTTCAACGGAGAGGCTCCGGTACAACCGCAAGATTTGCCTCCATATATACTGAATCCAGTTGGAGATGTGGTATTTGAAGGCTATCCTCAGACAATTCAACTCTATTTGAACGGCGTTGCTACCGATCCTGATGATGACGACGATTTGATTGAATACAGCATCGTTTCAAATTCAAACGTAGATGAGCTTTCTGCAACAATGGAAGGCAAAATTCTGAATCTGACTCGTCTTTCGAGAGAAGAGTCCGCTGCAGACCTCGTTATGCGTGCTACAAGCGACGGACAACACGTTGATTTCAATATCCATGTCATAATGAATTTTGTTCCGGATGGCGTTGATGAAAACAGCTTCAATGTGGCGATTTACCCGAATCCTACGAACGGCGAAATAAACATCAACATAGAAAACGCTTCACATTTCAACTATCAGATTTACAACATGATGGGACAAAATGTGATGAATGGAATGAAGCAAAGCAGCGAGCTGCGTCTTGATCTGAGCAACATTGAAAAAGGTGTTTATTTCATTTCGATTTTCACTGAAAATCATAAATTTATTGAAAGAATTGTTATAAAATAACAACGTCATGAAAAAGCAATATCAAGCAGTTTCAGCGGCTGATGCTGTTAAAGTCATAAAATCCGGCGACCATGTTCATATCAGCTCGGTGTCGAGCGTGCCGCAATGTCTCGTGAAAGCCCTCTGCGACCGTGGCCGCGCGGGAGAGTTGAAAAATGTTTATATCCACCACCTCCACACCGAAGGAGCAGCTCCTTATGTCAACCCTGAGTTTGAAGGCATTTTCCAGCACAACGCTTTCTTTGTCGGCGCCAACGTCCGCGAAAGCGTGCAGAAAGGTTTGGCCGATTACATCCCGGTGTTCCTGGGCGAGACCTCGAAACTTTACCGCGAGAAATATATAAAATGCAACGTGGCGATGATCCAGGTGTGCCCGCCTGATAAGTTCGGTTACGTGTCGTTGGGCTCGTCTGTCGACGCAACTTTGGCAGCCATGGAGAACGCTGAGTTTGTTATCGCTGTGGTTAACAAACACGTGCCTCGCACTTTCGGCGACGCGCTCGTCCACATCAGCAGTATCAACGTCTTCGTTGAAGACGACACGCCTTTGCTCACTGTCGATATGCCTGAGCCGAACGAGGTGGAGAAAACCATCGGCCGTTACTGCGCTGAGCTCATCGAAGACGGCGCCTGCCTCCAGATGGGTATCGGCAGCATCCCGAACGCGATTTTGTCGTGCCTCCACAACCATAAAAACATCGGCATCCACACCGAGATGTTCTCCGACGGCATCCTTCCGTTGGTAAAGAAAGGCATCATCACGGGCGACAACAAGAAACTCGACAAGGGCAAGATCGTCTCCACTTTCGTGATGGGTTCGAAAAAAATCTATGACTTCATCGACGGCAACCATGAGGTTTTGCTGAAAGACGTGGAATACACCAACGATCCGTTCATCATCGCGCAGCAGCCTAAGATGACATCCATCAACTCGGCGATTCAAATTGACCTCTCGGGTCAGGTGTGTGCCGACTCGTTGGGCGACAAAATTTACTCGGGCGTGGGCGGTCAGATTGACTACGTCTACGGCTCATCGCGTGCACAAGGCGGCAAGGCTATCATTGCTATGCCTTCGACAACAAGAAAAGGCATCAACAAGATTGTGCCGGCACTCGATTTAGGATCTGGCGCTGTCACTACGCGTAACCACATCCATTGGTTTATCACGGAATACGGTGCGGTGAACCTCTACGGTCGCTCCCTGCAGGAACGCGCGCGTCTCATCATCTCCGTCGCTCACCCGAAATATCAGGAAGAGCTCGACGAGGCTGCATTCAAACGCTTCGGTCCGCATTATCATTATATTTGCAGAAACATGTAAAATAGTTAGTAGTACTACTAACTTCTAACTTAAAGAAAATGATCAATTTTGTAGAAATCTTTGGAGCTTTCTTCGTGATGGCAGCCATTATCGATATCTTCGGCTCCATTCCGATTTTCGTGAGCATGAAGGAGCAGAACAAAGTCATCAAGGCGGGACAGGCTTGTCTTGTGGCATTGGCTTTGTTTTTGGCGTTTTTCTTCGCTGGCGACGGACTTTTAAGACTTTTCGGCATCGACAAGGAATCGTTTGCCGTGGCTGGTTCGTTTGTGCTGTTTGTTCTTGCTGTCGAAATGATTCTCGGTCGCGAGATTATCAAAAATGAGAACAATAGTGGCGGAGCGAGCATCGTTCCTGTAGCGTTTCCATTGATTGCCGGTCCTGGTGCCCTGACAGGTCTTCTTTCGCTGCGTGCCGACTACGCAATCATCAACATTTTGATAGGTTTGTTGTTGAACATCATCCTCGATTACATAGTGATTCGCCGCCTCGACATGATTCAAAGAATCTTGGGACAAAATCTCATCTTCATCTTACGAAAATTCTTCGGTGTGATATTGTTGGCGATAGCTGTCAATATGTTTGTCAACAACATTATGGTTATTATCGCAAAGGTATAAAAATAAAAAATTCTTTTATCTTTCAGAAATTTATTATCTTTGCAGCGTAATAACATTTTTAAAATGAAAAAATCTGTTCGAACGATTTGGATTGCCATGCTGTCTGTGGTGGCGTTTCTGGTGGCTTGCGTGTCGAGCAAAGGCTTAACCAAGACCGAGAAAGCAAAACTCGTGAGGGAACGCGACTCCATCCAGGAAATCCTCAACAGACGCGAAGGCGCTTGCGTTTACGGTCCACCAGAGGTGATTCAGGCTTTTGGCGCTGAGACTCAACGACTTCGTCATCAACTCGATTCCATCAACCAGCGTTTAGGCGAAGATGAGCCTAAATAAACTCGGTTTTTATAAGAGACTTCAGCTTGAAATCAACCGTACTGCATTGAAACAACGGGTTGACGAACACGAATTGCATCAGCTTTTTTGGGAATGTACTTTAAGATGTAACCTCAACTGCCGTCATTGTGGCAGCGACTGCCGTGTGCTTTCCGAGCAGAACGACATGCCGCTCGACGATTTTCTGAAAGTTTTAGACGAGATAAAACAACACCAAGACCCGTCGAAAGTTGTGGTGATAACCACAGGAGGCGAGCCGATGATGCGTCGTGACCTTGCATTTTGCGGAAGCGAGATATCAAAACGCGGCTTCATGTGGGGCATGGTGACAAACGGTATGCTTCTCACACCTGAAAAACTCGATGAATTTGTTGAAAACGGCCTGAAATCTATCGCCGTGAGCTTCGACGGCTTCGAAGACGACCACAATTGGATGCGAGGCAACACCTCAAGTTACAAAAATGTGCTTGTCGCCATAGAAGCAATGAAACAGCATCCTGGTTTGACGTGGGATGTGATAACTTGTGTGAACCAAAGAACCATAAAATATCTGCCTGAATTTCGAGATTTTCTTGTTTCTCTTGGAGTAAAAAGATGGCGTTTGTTCACAGTGTTTCCGTTCGGGCGAGCCGCAGGCGAGCCCGATTTACAGCTGTCGAATGAACAGTTTGTGGAAATGCTTGAATTTATCAAGCAAACACGCCACGAAGGTAAAATCCGTGCCGACTATGGATGTGACGGCTTCCTCGGACCATACGAAGGCGAGGTGCGAAACCATTATTATTCGTGTAGCGCTGGAATCAATATCGCATCGGTGCTCGCCGACGGCTCCATCTCGGGCTGCCTGAGCATCCGCAGCGATTATCATCAGGGAAATATCTATCAAGACAGCTTCTGGAACGTTTGGCAAAACAGATTTGAAAAATATCGTGACCGAAAATGGATGAAAACCGGGCAATGCGCCGATTGCAAAATGTGGCGCTACTGCCTCGGCAACGGCTTCCATCTTCGAGACGGCGACGGAAAACTACAAGTTTGCCAATATCACAAAATTTCTATATAAATTCTTTAGTCATCAATTTTGAAGGCCTTCAGCTTCCGAAGGAAGGTGGCAGCCGAAAAATGATGACTAAAGAATTGTTTCGTAATGTCAAAAATTTTAGTATTTTTGCAAAAATTAAAATTATGGCCAAAGTTAAAACGGTATTTTTTTGCAAAGAATGTGGCAATGAATCGCCAAAATGGATGGGCCATTGCCCTGCGTGTGGAGCGTGGAATAGCTATGTTGAAGAGACGGTAGTGACAGGAAAAGACAGTAAATCCGTTTCAAAAGATGTTGATTTTCAAAACTTTAAAAGCAAGCCGACCCCAATTCGTGAGGTCACAAGCGCACAAGAAGAGCGTATCGATTCGGGTTACGAAGAGCTGAATCGTGTGCTCGGCGGCGGTCTCGTCCCAGGTTCTCTGGTGCTTCTCGGCGGTGAGCCTGGCATCGGAAAATCTACTTTGTTGCTGCAAATGGCGCTTCTGATAAATAAAAAGGTGCTTTATGTGTCGGGTGAGGAAAGCCAGCAACAGATAAAAATGCGTGCCGACAGAATCGGGATAAAAAACGACAACTGTCTGGTACTCAACGAGACTGACACGCAACAAATCTTGAAGCATTTCAAAGATGTTCAGCCCGATATCATGATTATCGACTCGATTCAGACGTTGGAATCGCCTTCGGTAGATGCAACGGCAGGCAGCATCAGTCAGATTCGGGAGACGGCCGCGGAAATGAATAAGATAGCGAAGACATTCCATGTGCCAGTGTTTCTAATCGGTCATATCACAAAGGACGGCACCATCGCCGGACCTAAGATTTTGGAGCATATTGTCGACACGGTGCTGCAGTTTGAAGGCGACCGCCATTATGGTTTCCGCATATTAAGAACCGTGAAAAACCGTTTCGGCTCGTCGTCGGAGCTCGGTATATTCGAGATGAACGCCGACGGCTTACGTGAGGTTAAGAATCCTAGTGAAATCTTGCTTTCGCAACGTGAGACAGCTGTCAGCGGTATCGCAATAGCGGCTATGGTTGAAGGTCTACGCCCGATGCTTGTCGAGACGCAAGCTCTGGTGAGCTCTGCCGCCTACGGAACGCCTCAAAGGTCGAGCACAGGCTTCGATATCCGTCGTTTGAACATGCTTCTGGCGGTTCTCGAAAAACGCGCAGGTTTCCGTCTCGGTGCAAAAGACGTGTTTCTGAACATCGCTGGCGGCCTTCGTGTCGATGATCCGGCAATGGATTTGGCAGTTGTGGCGGCAGTTCTGTCGTCGAGTGAGGACGTTGCGATAGACGGCAGATGCGCTTTTGCGGCTGAGGTAGGACTTTCGGGCGAGGTACGCGCTGTCAACAGGGTAGAGGCTCGCATCGCTGAGGCCGACAAACTCGGTTTCGACAAGATTTTCGTCTCGAAATACAGCGCTAAAGGCCTCGACACCAGCAAATACAAAATAAAAGTGGTGCCGGTAGCGACGATAGGACAACTCTTTAAGGAGTTATTTTAGTTAGAAGTTAGCCTAATATAAGTACGAGGTTATTATCAATATGTCCCGCCGGATAATCCCAAATTACAGGATATCCGTATTCTTTCACTTTCTCAAAAATGATTTCTTTGGCGGTCATGCCGAACGAAATCGTATTGTCGTGCATATCGGTGAACGCCCCAACCAGCAAAGCCTTCAAATTAGCAAGTTTTCCCGCGCGTTTCAGCGCCATCATCATTCGGTCGATGTGATAAAGATACTCGTCTAAATCCTCTATAAACAAGATTTTTCCATCCGTTTCCGGAAACAGGTCTGAACCCAACATCGAATATAAAACAGAAAGGTTTCCGCCGACGATTGGTGTGCCATCGAACGATTGTAGAGACGTGCCATGGCGTGTCTCTACGGTGTGCCATTTTCCTGTTAATGCATTATACAACGATTCCAACGCTTCTGGTGTATTAGTTGGAAAATTTATTGCCATCGTCCCATGAATGCTTTGATAACCAAGCTGTTGCATCTTAGCGTGCAGCACCGTCACGTCGCTGTATCCGACAATCCATTTCGGATGTTTCTCAAACTTTGTGAAGTCGAGTTTATCGACAATACGGATGGTTCCATAGCCACCACGAACGCACAAAATCGCGTCGATATCGTCTCTGTCGAGATAATCTTGCAGCACGCTTGCACGGAAGTCGTCATCACCTGCAAGTTGGTGATACTCAGCAAATAAGCGGTCGTCATAAACAGCGACAAAGCCTTTTTCTTCGATCCACTTCACTGCTGCAGCGATCTCATCACGCCCAATCTTCCTTGCCGGCGCAACGAGCGCAATCTTAGAGCCTTTTTTCAGATAATTAGGAGTTTTCATACCGCAAAAATAATAAAAATTTAATGGTATTAAAATGGTTACGAAAATAAAAAAGTGATTATTAAAATAAATTTTGTATATTTGCAATTGTATTTGAGCCAAAAATAAGAGCATCGTATAATTTATTTAAGGGATGAGAATTCGCAAGATTGCGAAGAGGTTATTTATTGTTTAACAAATAAAAATTAGAAGTATGTCAAAAAATGAATTTTACGAAAATGATGGTAATCCAAATGATGGGTTAGAGGCTATTAAACAAAAGATTTTTGAATTGCGTGGGCTACGTGTAATGCTTGATTTTGATTTAGCAGATTTGTACAGAGTTGAAACTCGTTCTCTAAATCAAGCTGTAAAGCGTAATATTAAACGTTTTCCTGATGATTTTATGTTCAAGATTACTGAAAAAGAATGGGCAGGTATCTCATCACATTTTGTGATGACATCAAGAACAAAACGTCCGAAATCAGCGTTACCTATGGCGTTTACAGAGCATGGTGCACTTATGTTGTCAAGCGTTTTGCACAGTTCGATTGCTGTTGACATGAGCATTAAAATTACTCGAGCTTTTGTGGCTATTCGTCATGCATTACCGCTTATTGCAACGCAAAGAGATGTTGAAGATTTAAAACAACGAGTTAGGGCGCTTGAAGAATCGCAGCAAGATTTGGAACAAGTTTATGAAGCTCTCAGTCAAATTGGAGAGCAACAAACTCCATTACCGGAAATAGGATATAATGCGATCCAGAAACGGAGAGATAACGGAGAATATTAGTGTGGAGATATAAAAAGAAAAACCGCCTCCTGAATATGAAGGCGGTTTATAGCAAGCATTTATTCTTTTAGAAATAATAAACAATACCTAAGCCATTGCCAGTTACTCCCATACTTAATTTTGCCGGTTGAGCGCAGTGTTTGTTGTATTCTTTATAGGCTTCGCGCTTATTATAATTACCGATAATAAACTGTGGTATTGATATTAAACAAAAACCAACAGCGGTAAATCTTATCATAGCCCTTTGTTTTTCAAATTTGTCAAGGGAAGTATCACCGCCATATCCATTTTCATTTAGTGACACGACAAAAATAGCCACACCACCCAATGCGCATGCCCATCCGACAGTATTCCATGTTTTACCTTTTTTGTACTTAGCCCAAGCTTCCGGACAATCTTCTATGATATCTTTATACTCCCGTCGTGACAACCGTTTATCACCAAAATAATAACTACTGCCATTTTTATGTATAAATATTTTTTCACTTAGAATCCTCTGTTGTTCTTCCTCAAGCTCTTTAAGCATATTGTCATATATTTGTTGGGTGTTGTCTTCAAAAACAAAAACATTATCTTCACCGTACGGTCTCAAAACTATGTTGTTATATTTACAGCCGTTGGGCTCAACTATCATAATATTTTGAACATCTTCCGGAATTCTTTCAAAAGACAAATGATATTCCCATATGCCGCTTATCTTTTTACCAACATTATGGTTTTGATCTAATTTAATGATATTTGTGGCGTCGATTAACTGATATTTTCGATGAGTTGACATATCCTCAATATAAGTGTCGCTACGAATGCCTAATTGGTGTTGTGAGTCCACGGTAACATATTTTAATGTAACTATAGTGAAATTTTCTCTATTTTCTATTTTTATGATAAAACTTTTATTATCTATATTATCTCCGTAGGCATATGTCGAAAATTCTTTTTTTCTTCCGAAAAGAATATTTGCCAATGATTTCGAGGCCGCAACAAACTCTTTAATCGAAGAACAGTATTCTTCTGCAGTTTTCCAAACTTTTGACGTTTTGATATCTAAAAGTCGAGCTTCTATATAATATTCATTATCTAACTTTGTTATATTTGCCACACAAACATTACTTGCCCCATATCTCTCGCCTATGTCAAACAACTTATTATCATCAATATTGTCATATTTACCTTTTTCCACAGAGATTTGTTCCAAAAAATCTGACGTTCTTTCAAGTGCAATATAATCAGGACTTTTTGTTATAGCCGACACAAGCTGACTGCTTAAAATATTTTGAGCATCTTGTGAAACGGATTCACTTGCAGTGACATAAACAGCCACTGTTTTTTGGGCAAATGCCGTCATTGTCAGCATCAAGCCCACAATAAGTATAAAAACCTTCTTCATTTTGTTATTAGTTTTAAATTAATTTAATGATTCCTTAATTTTTGACAATAAAAAAAACCGTGAAACTTTTTGTTAAACTCGAGGTCCTAGGAGTACCTGTAACATCAACAAGAAAGCCCACGGTAATTACCCGCGAGCGTTTCAACTTTCTTTTGATGTTACTAACGAAATTTCCTAGGTTTCGAGTTTTTAAAGAAAAGCGAAAACGCCTTTTTATATGTCTCTAAATCCTTTTAACTTTTTCTGTTTCTTTAAAATTTTATGATTTATCGGTGCAAAGATAATGATTTTTTCTTTTTCTCACACAAATTTCACAGAAATACCATTCGAAAATTTGAATATGTGCTAAAAAGCAGGCCTTGCGGTATGCGAAGCATATCCAGACTGCTGTTAGCACATATTCAAATTTTGAAAATTCTTTTCCTGACATTAAAGAAAATTTCGTATTTTTGCAGATTAATTAAACGAATAAAATTAAAAACTTCATATTATGTTAAAAAATGAAAAATTTGTCGAAGAAGGCTTGACTTACGACGACGTGCTTTTAATCCCGGCTTATAGCGACATCATCCCTCGCGACGCCGATTTGAGAACCAATTTCTCTCGCCGCATTAGGCTGAATATCCCAATCGTCACCGCTGGCATGGACACCGTCACCGAAGCCCCGATGGCTATCGCTATCGCTCAGGAAGGCGGCATCGGCGTGCTCCACAAAAACATGACAATCGAACAGCAGGCAGCCGAGGTGACTAAGGTTAAACGTGCTGAAAACGGCATGATCATCAATCCGGTGACCATCAAAGAAGGCGCCCTCGTCCGCGACGCGCTCAAAATCATGAACGAGTATCATATCGGCGGCATCCCAGTAGTCAATGACGACAACGTGCTCGTGGGCATCGTCACAAACCGTGACCTTCGTTTCGAGCGCAAGACCGACCGCCCGATCTCGGAAGTGATGACAAAAGACAACCTCATCACTACGACAGAGTTCACCGATTTTGCTACAGCCGAGGACATCCTTCAGGAGCATAAAATCGAGAAACTGCCTGTCGTCGACAAACATAATCATCTCATCGGTCTTATCACTTACAAAGATATCATTAAAATCAAGGCTCGCCCGAACGCTTCGAAAGACGAACACGGCCGCTTGAGAGTCGCCGCCGCTGTGGGTATCACCTACAACACCATGGAACGCGCTCAGGCTCTCGTCGACGCTGGCGTAGACGCCATCGTCGTCGACACCGCACACGGCCACTCAAAGAACGTGTTCAACGTCACAAAAGAACTCCGCAAGGCATTCCCTAACATCGACCTCGTAATCGGTAATATCGCAACAGCCGAGGCAGCCCGCGACCTCGCAAAACTCGATGTCGACGCTATCAAAGTCGGTATCGGACCTGGCTCGATCTGCACCACTCGTATCATCGCAGGTATCGGCGTTCCTCAGCTGACAGCAGTTTACAATGTCTCTGAAGCTCTTAAAGACACCGGCATCCCTGTCATAGCTGATGGCGGCATCCGTTACACTGGAGACATCGTGAAGGCTATCGCAGCTGGTGCTTCAACCATCATGGCAGGCTCACTGTTTGCAGGCGTGAACGAGTCACCAGGCGACACCATCATCTTCGAAGGCCGTAAATACAAGACATACCGCGGAATGGGCTCACTCGAGGCTATGCAACACGGTTCGAAAGACCGTTACTTCCAGGATATGGAAGACGACATCAAGAAACTTGTGCCGGAAGGCATCGTCGGCCGTGTTCCTTACAAAGGAAGCCTCTCGGAAGTGGTCTATCAGATGGTCGGCGGTCTCCGCGCTGGTATGGGCTACACCGGCTCGCACACCATCGACGAGCTGCACAACGCCCGCTTCATCAAGATCACCGCATCGGGCATGAACGAGAGCCATCCGCACGACATCACAATCACGCAGGAATCACCGAATTACAGCCGTAAGGCATAATAAAAGTTAGGAATTTGAAGTTAGTAGTTAGAAGTTAATAGTAATAAAATGAAAAAAGTATTAGTTCTTTTAGCAGTAATGATGCCAGCTCTGCTTTTTGCACAGGGTTGGAAATCAAAGACTTTGGTAACTATTGGCGATAGAAACATCTCCGCCGGGGAGTTCATGGAGATATACGAGAAAAACAACGTCAAAAGTGATGTTATCGACAAGAAAAACGTCGACGATTATCTCGAGATGTATATCAATTTTAAGTTGAAAGTCGTTGAGGCTGAGAACCTTAAGATGGATACATTGCCGAAATTTGTGAAGGAATATAACGGATACAGAAAACAACTCGCAAAGCCTTATTTTTCGAACGACGCGGCTACTGAAAAGCTTGTCGAGGAGGCTTACGAAAGGATGCAGTGGGATGTCAACGCTTCGCATATTTTGGTGAAATGTGACCCTCACGCTGTTCCGGCCGATACGCTTGCGGCTTACAACAAAGCTTTATCGATCCGTAAACGCGTCATGAATGGCGAGGACTTCGGCGATGTGGCTTTTGAAGTGTCAAACGACCCGTCGGCACGCGATACCGTCATTGGCAAGCGCTCTTATAAAGGAAACAAAGGAAACCTTGGCTATTTCACGGTTTTCGATATGGTTTATCCGTTTGAAAGCGGAGCATACAACACCAAAGAAGGTGAGGTTTCAATGCCTGTTCGCTCCGACTTCGGATATCATATCATAAAAGTCAACTCTAAGACTCCGGCTTGCGGTATGATAAAAGCCGCTCACATCTTCCTGGCTGTCGACGAAAACGACCCGATGAAGACTGACTCCGTTGTTAAGGCAAAAGCCGAGAATATCTATAACGAGATAGCAAAAGACGGCTCAAATTGGGACGTCATCGTTAAAAAATATTCCGACGACAAAGGCAGCGTCCCACATGGCGGGATCCTGAATCCATTTAAAGTCAGCCAGATAGTTCCTGAGTTCATCGCTGAGGTTAAGAAGTTGAATACCAACGAATTCTCGGAGCCGGTCAAGACCAACTACGGCTATCATATCATCAAACTTATCTCAAAATCAGGTGTCAGAAGTCTTGAAGACGAGAAAGAAAATATCACAAAGCGTGTCGAGAAAGACGGCCGCTCGAAGTTGAGCGACGAGATGGTGCTGAAACGTATCCTCAAAGAAAATAAATTCAAGGAAAACATCAAAGTTAAGGACGGATTTATCGCTACTGTCGACAGCACTTTGAAAGAAGGAAAATACGTTGTCGCCGAAGGTGTCGATACAACGAAAGTTCTTTTCAAATTCAAAAAACAAGAATACAGAATCGCTGATTTCGTCGAGTATATCAACGCTCACCAAAAGGCGCAGCCGTTCATGTCGGCAGCTTCATACGCTTACCAGCTTTATGATGAATTACTGAAAGAGTCGGCTTTCGCTTACGAGGACGCTCATCTCGAGGAAAAATATCCCGATTTTAGACTTCTCGTGCAGGAGTATCACGACGGCATCCTTCTCTTCGATTTGATGGATAAACAGGTTTGGAAAAAAGCCGAACTCGACACAGCCGGAATAAAATCTTTCTACGAAGAAAACAAGAACGATTATATGTGGGGCAAACGCGTGAAAACCATCGTGATAACTTCATATAACGAGGAAAGCGTCGCAAGAGCTGAGGAACTTCTCAAACAAGATATCGGCTACGACAGTATAAAAGCAGTCGTTAAAAACGAAGGTGTCAAAGGCTTGACAATTAAATCGCCTTATTTCCAACAGGGAGACAATGTTGATGTCGACGAAATGGAATGGGTGGCCGGAACAGTAAAAGTCATCCCTTCAACTGTTGACAAAACAACAAAAATCATCAAGATTTTGGAGGTTCGCGAGCCTGAGCCGAAGACTTACAAAGAGGCGAGAGGCGTCATCACATCGGCTTATCAATCGAAACTCGAACAGGATTGGCTGAAGGTTTTGAACGAGAAATATCCGGTTTCTGTTAACGATAAGATTTTAGAGAAAGTCAAGAAAATTTATCAATGAGAATCAGATTTGCGATCGGATTGATATGTTTTCTGGCATTGATTTCGTGTCAGAACACAAAAAACGGCAACAACGACAAGGTTGTCGCTACCATTTATGACAAGACTTTGTATCAATCTGATTTGCAAAGCGTTCTGTATGACGGAATCAGTGTCAACGACAGCCTCATCCGTACAAAATCTTTCATTGATAACTGGATTCGCCGTCAGCTGTTGATTCATCAGGCGGAAAACAACTTAGCCGAATCGGAACTCGATTTCTCAAGACAGATTGAAGATTACCGCACTTCATTGATAATCTACAAATACGAGTCGATGCTGATTGAGCAAAACCTCGACACTGTCGTCTCAGATAATGAGATAGCGAAATATATTGAAGACAACTCACTGATAGAGATTGACACGACCGCTATTCGCTATATCATATTGAATATGAGGAAGAAAGAGCTTATCGAGAGGATGAACAACAGCCTTTATAACAAGGCGGTAAAAGAAAGGGTTTTTGAAATTTATTAACATTAATATTATGAAGCTAAAAAGGTTTTTTGCTTTAATTACTTTTGTAACAATCTGTTCTTCAGCTATTTATGCACAGCAGTCGCAGGTTGTTGATAAAGTTGTCGCGGTAGTTGGAAGCAATATTATAATGCAGTCGGATATCGAAGAGCAATATATGCAGTACAGACTTCAAGGAGGAATAAAAGGTAGCGCTTCGTCGATTCGTTGCGAAATTCTTGAAGACCAGCTTTTCCGTAAACTGATGCTTAATCAGGCCGAACTCGACAGTATTGAGATTACCGACGACCAGATAGAGCAGGAAATGGAATATCGAATCCGTTATTTTGTTAATCAGCTTGGATCTCAGGAAAAGCTTGAGAAATATTATAACAAGTCGATGAAGGAGATAAAAAACGAGCTTCGTACTATTATAAAAGACCAGAAACTCATTGACGAGGTGCAACGTAAGATCGTGGACGGTGTCAGTGCCACGCCAAGCGATGTGCGTCAATTTTTTGAGAACATACCGAGCGACTCTATCCCGCTTGTGAGCGCGCAGTACGAAATAGCGGAGCTGGTGAAGAAGCCGCCAATCACTTTCGACGAGAAACTTGCTGTGAAAGACCGTCTCTATGGTCTGCGCAGCCGTATCCTGAAAGGTGAGCGTTTCTCGACCTTGGCGCTGCTCTATTCCGAAGACCCGGGTTCAGCCAAGAAAGGCGGAGAGCTCGGTTTCAAGGGTAGAGGCGAGCTGGTGCCGGAGTTTGAAGCCGCGGCGTTCGCCTTGAAAGATGGCGAGATCTCGGAAGTAGTTGAAACAGAATACGGTTTTCATATCATACAGCTGATCGAACGCCGCGGCGATTACGTCAACGTGCGTCATATCCTGCTTCAGGTGAAAGTGTCGACAGACGCTCTCGAAAAGGCTTATTATCAGCTCGATTCAATAGCGAAACTCATCAGAAACGACAGCATCACATTCGATGAGGCGGTGGTTAAGTTCAGCGACGAAGACGACAAGGTGAACGGCGGATATCTTGTGAATCCTAACACCGGAAGCACTTTGTTCTCGGCGGAAGACCTCGACCAACAGATTTCGGTGGTTGTCAACAGACTTCAAGTGGGAGAGGTCAGTAACCCGGTGCCAATGAAGACAAAAAACGACAAAGACGCGTACAGGTTGCTGATTATCAAGAGAAAAACGACGCCTCACAAGGCGAACCTTAAAGACGATTACGCCTTGATTCAGCAATGGACGATGCAAAAGCTGCGTCAGGAAGCCATTAACAAATGGATTGAGACAAAATCGAAGAAAGCATACGTGAAAATCAGCGACGATTATTGCGACTGCGATTTTCAATTTGATTGGAAAACTAACAAATAGTTAGTCAGTTAATCATGATTAACTGAACAACTGAACAACTGAATAACTATGTATAATAATGATGTTGAAGGCGCAAAAGCCCTTGTAAATAAATATGAACTGTTAAAAAAAGAAATTGGAAAGGTCATCATCGGACAAAACGAGGTGATTCACGATACCATTTTGTCGATATTTTGTCAAGGACATGTTTTGCTGGTTGGCGTTCCCGGCCTTGCCAAGACGCTGTTAATCAATACAATAGGACAAGCTTTAGGTTTGAGTTTCAACCGTATACAATTCACTCCCGACCTGATGCCGTCGGATATCGTCGGAACCGAGATTTTGGACGAGTCGCGTCAGTTTAAGTTCGTGAAAGGCCCGGTTTTCGCCAACATCATCCTCGCCGACGAGATTAACCGTACTCCTCCCAAGACTCAGGCGGCTTTGCTCGAAGCCATGCAGGAGAAGAATGTCACTGTTTCGGGTAAGACCTACAAGCTGAGCGAGCCTTTCTTCGTGCTTGCGACCCAAAATCCTATCGAACAAGAAGGGACATATCCGCTTCCTGAGGCGCAGCTCGACCGTTTCATGTTCAACCTCATGCTCGATTATCCTTCCTACGAAGAGGAAATCGCTGTCGTGAAAAACACCACTGCCGCTATTAATAATAAGGTGGAGGCTGTGATGAATGCCGAGGAAATTTTGTATTTCCAGCAGTTGGTACGCCGCGTTCCTGTGCCTGACAACGTTTACGAATATGCGGTTAATCTTGTTTCCAAGACACGTCCGAACACTGAGCGTGGTAGCGAGTTGGCAAATAAATACCTCAGCTGGGGAGCGGGACCGCGTGCCTCGCAGTATCTCATCATCGGCGCCAAAGCCAACGCTTTGATGAGCGGCAAGTTCTCACCCGACATCGAAGACGTGAAAAAAGTAGCGGTGCCGGTACTCCGCCACCGCCTTGTTCGTAACTACACCGCTCAAGCTGAAGGAATTAGCATTGAACAAATAATAGGGAATTTGCTTTAAAAGTTACTCCTTTATAATCTTTTCCGAGAATTCCTTGCCGTCTGTCATTCTGATTTTCATGAGATAAACACCCGAATTCAGATTCGAAATATCGATTGTGTTGTTCTGTAGAGACGTTTCCTGAAACGTCTCAATAATGTGCCCGTCGAGGGTGTATATCACAACCGATTGGCAATTGACATCCGGTGAAAACTCGATGTAAATGTTATCTTTTGCAGGGTTCGGATAGCAAAAATATGGCTTTGCGAGGCTTTCCTCGTTCTCGCCGATTGCATCGTAGCCATCTTCATCGACTTTTAAGATATAGGAATAATAAGTGGGGTATCCGGGAGCTTTGGCATGATATCCAGTCAAAATACATCCGCCGTCGTTTGTTGACTGTATACCATTGATATTGTATAAATTGTCATTTACGCCATAATATCTACGCCACAGCAGATTCAAATCATTATCAAACTTGCTTATGACTATATGGGATGATGTTGGACTCATATAACCCTGATTGGGGTCTTGCAGACCATCTATCCCACAATGAAAGATGGCGCCGTCAGGGCCCATGCTCAAAGCTTTAACAGTAGCCGCCAATCTGTTTATAGGGATGCTGTTAGATGCCATTGAGCAATCCCATGTCAGAGAATCAAGCACTGTCATGTCGTCGTTTATTCTTGCCAGAAAATGGCACCATCCAACTTTACCGTTACTATGTTTAAAATAGTATCCTGTACTTGTTATAAAAAATGAATCGTCATCAAATGACAATCCCTTGCCACCTCTCGGTCCATAACTAAATGTAGTATCCGGATATTGTTGCAGTGGATTTGTTTTTACAGTCTTGATTTTTAAACTTGTCAATCTGGCTACACATATGCTATTAAAAGTTGAATCAATTCTGTAATAATATTCACCATCATTTTGAGTCATTATCATGCCATAGTTCATTTTTGCCCTATTTATTAAGAACAAATCCATAAGGCGATCTGCTTGCGTGTTGTTAGAATAGTCTTCCTTTATTTTAACAATTTCACCTTCAGGAGTTATCCTGATATATAGGCGACAATAACAGTCAGTTTTCTGGCAACGTGCTACCATGAAAAAGTTGCCATCATCTTCTCGCACAAATCTTGGCAAGTCTCTTAGTTGCCATGAAGACATGTTGATGATATCATCTCCAAGGCTGCACAGACTTTGGCTTTTTATATCCAGATTGGCATCAATCCTCAGAATTGCGATTTCATTCTGAATATATGATGAAATGGTGTATCCACTACTTAGAATGGCTATTGCTATATACTCATCCTCTCGTTCGGTATCCTTATACAATCCGCAATACTTTATGTTTTTGTCGTCTATCTGGAAGATGAGACTGTGGTTGACCTCTCCTTCAGGCGACAGGCTCAAGAGCATGTCGTTATCGTAAACGTCTTTTGAGCGGCAACTCACTATGAAGCCGTGATTGTCTGTCTCAACCACATGGTGGGCGTCACGAAAAACACCGTCTTCCGTCGGAATGATAGTCTCAAAACCTTTCTGCGACATGCCGGATAGGGTGATAAACAAACCCAATAAAAGCAGTGATAGTTTTTTCATAGTAATTTGTTTTTGAAAATAATGTTAGTCGTCAAAACCGACATGAGTGCAACCAACGTTACTATATGTTCCCCATAGTAGTGAATTATTAAAGTCCACATACATAATAAATGACAACACTTTTTCATTTAAAAGTTGTTCTGCATTCCATGCTGTGACTACATTAACCATATTATTTAAATAATATCTCATATCGTCTGCATACAAACAAAGAGGCTCATAGTCATCGTGTATTAGTCCATATTGACCATTAGGACTATTTGGATCAGGAAAATCTTCTGCATACAAACATGTATCAACATGGTCATAAAAATATGTTGTGTAACCAGGCATACACACATATCCGACTATACTTATTTGATTCAGTCTATCACTCAAAACATCCACAGCATTTCCACCAGTACAACTGTTGCAATAGCCATATACACCTTGCCAGCATTGTTCTTCGTCAAAATAATACGGTGATGGTATATCTAGACCCAAACCCCTTAATATTATTGCATCCGTTACAACTCTAGCGTTTTCACCATCTTTGCTGTTTTCATCAATTCTGCTGAAAATACAATAAACAGTCTTGTCGTCGCTTTCAATAGATGCCAATTTATCCTTGATTTGTTTTTTGTTCGACTCATAAATGGCATTAATGTCAGACAAATAAACATTACCTTCTGTTACAGGTATTATAGATTCAATTGTAAGACGTTCCATATCGGTGGAATATCTGCTTGCGTCGCACATCTTGAAGTTCTCGTAGTTACTGAGGTATCTGATGGCTTCTTCAAGCTGCATGATTTCGCCGCCTTTTTGTGCAGCCTTCATCTTTTCACCGAAAAGAATCATTTCCTTATCCATGTCTGAAAGCTCGACAACATTCAATTCAGGAATGTTGTTCGTGACTTCATTTTTCTTGTTGCAGGCTTCGAAAGTGATTACGCCTGCTGCTGCGATTAGCAATGTTGCCACTGTAGCGACTAATTTCATGTGTTTTTTCATATGTGTTTTTTCATAATTGTAAAAATTTAGTTAATTAATAATGAATTTAATCTGTTACTTCAAATTCTCCGTAATATTCATCGCCATTTGGTAAAACGAATGTCACGATGTATCTTCCGTTGACTGGTATGTAGATGATAA